>JAIBEZ010000047.1 GCA_019459485.1 Prolixibacteraceae bacterium | reverse complement strand
GGTTATTGAAATCAATAACCTGAAAAAATCGTTTGGCACCCAGGAGGTACTGAAAGATGTTTCGATAAAATTGTATAAAGGCGAAAATCTGGTAATACTGGGCAAATCGGGCTCCGGAAAATCGGTGCTGATCAAATGTATCGTTCGTTTAATGAATCCCGATGGCGGAACAATTAATGTGCTTGGCGAAAATTTAAGTGCTTTGAGTACTGATGATTTGGGATTGTTAAGGCAGAAACTTGGATTCCTTTTTCAGAGTGGTGCCTTATATGATTCGATGACAGTAAAGGAAAACCTTGAATTTCCCCTGAGAAGAATTAAAAAAGACCTTTCGGAAAAAGAAATTTCAGAAAAAGTACTTGAAGCTTTGGAAAATGTCGGGTTGGCCGATGCACTGGATAAAATGCCATCGCAACTTTCAGGAGGAATGCGAAAACGGATCAGCCTGGCGCGCACCATTGTTGTGGATCCGATGATAATGCTTTACGACGAACCTACCACGGGACTTGACCCGGTAACTTCGGATGAAATAAGCGAGCTGATAAATGAGGTTCAGAAAAAATACAAAACTTCATCCATTATCATCACGCACGATATTGAATGTGCACGCGCTACAGCCGATCGTATAATCATGCTGAAAGACGGAGAAGTTTATACTGAAGGTACCATCGACGATTTCGAAAAATCGACTGACCCTTTAATCAAATCATTTTTTAAGTAACAATAAAATAACAGCATCATGGATAATCATTCACCACAATTTAAAGTTCGTTTAGGGTTGTTTGTTGTAGGCGGACTGGCACTTTTTGTATTGACCATATTTATTATCGGGAAACAAAAGAACCTTTTTAATCCGGTTTTTAAGCTAACTACCACTTTCTATAATGTGAGCGGGCTGCAGGTTGGCAACAACATCCGGTTTTCAGGAATCAATGTGGGTACTGTTGACAACATCAGCATCGTAAACGATTCGACAGTGAGGGTTGACATGCTGGTCAGACAAGAGGTTAAGCAGTTTATTAAATCGGATTGTATTGTTGCCATTGGTTCGGAAGGATTGATTGGCGACCGTTTACTTATAATTACCCAGGGAAGCGCCGATGCTGCTTTGGCGAGGGAAGGAGAGGAGCTGGCTTCAGTTGAACCGGTTGAAACCGATGCTATTATGGAAAGTGTGCAGATAACCGCAGCAAATGCTGAAGTTATTACCGAACAATTAGCTGAAATTATGCTCAAGATAAATGCGGGAAAAGGAACGCTTGGCAAGTTGATTCAGGATACAACAATTGCCCGGAACATAGATCAGACCATTCTTAATCTGAAGAAAAGCTCAAAAGGATTGGACGAAAACATGGAAGCCGTCCAGCACAACTTTTTGCTGAAAGGATTTTTCAACAAAAAGAAAAGAGAAGCTGAACGGAAGGCCAGGGAAGCTGAAGAGAGAAAAGCAGCACAGCCAAAATAATCTGATGCCAAAATATTCCCCTGGTAAAACGGCTACTTAAAACTATTCAAAAATGGCAGATGCAAATGAGATTCAAAATTATTTTAATGTTTCTTTTTGTTTCAGTTCTAACAAGTGATTTTGCATTTGCCCAGCAAACTGTTGCCAAAAAAGATTCCACGAAACTTTATGAAAATATTCAAACCTATTCGGAAGGAAGCAATTTTAAACGGTTTATGTACCGGTTGTTTTTCAAGCCAATAGCACCAGTTCCGGATAAGAAAAAAGGTGGGAAGAAAGTCTATAAAAAACTGATACAGAAACCATACAGCGCTTTTGAAGGGAAAATAATCAGGAAAATAAACATTGAAACACTTGATCCGTTTGGCAGTTCAATTGGCGACACCATTCATGCATCGCTCAATTGGTTATCGAAAACCGGAAACAAGATGCATATCAAATCTCATGGAATCACTATTCGAAACCTTCTGCTGATCCATCAAAACCAACCGTTCGATTCGTTGCTGGTGAAAGAGTCGGAACGATTGGTAAGAAGTATGGGATATATTCGTGATGTTTCATTTTTCGCAAAATCTATATCAGCTGGCTCCGATTCTGTGGATGTCTTCATCCGTGCGTTGGATATCTGGAGCATTATTCCCAGCTTTTCAACTTCAACTTCCCGCACTTCGATTGGTTTAACCGATGAAAATTTTCTGGGATTGGGCCATGAATTTCAAAACGAAATTACCCGCAACTATACAAAGGGAAATTATGCTTTTCACACCAATTATTCGATTCCGAACATCAGGAACACCTATGTTAGTACAACGCTGGATTATGCAATTGACGGTGACCGTTATTTCAGTAAAAGCCTGAACATTGACCGCCCGTTTTTTTCGCCTTTCGCCAGATGGGCGGCAGGGGTAAATCTCATTCAGCAATTCAGCGACGATTCGATACCTACAATCGTAAATACAATTTACAGGCAAAACCGGTATAAATTTAACGCTCAGGATTATTGGGCAGGCAGTGCCATCCAACTTTACAAGAGCAAATCAGAATACAGCCGGACAACAAATTTTATTGCTGCTGCAAGGTTTTTACGGGTTCGGTTTCTGGAAAAACCAAATGAAATAATTGATCCGCAGCATTTTCTTTCAGACGAGAACTTCTATCTGGGAAGTATTGGCGTTTCTACACGAAGATATGTTCAGGATAAATACATTTTCAAATATGGCATCACCGAAGATGTTCCAATTGGCAAGGTTTACAACCTGACTGCCGGTTTTCAGGAAAAAAACAATGCCGGTCGGTTTTATTTGGGCGGACGTGTCTCCATGGGCAATTATTTTGATTGGGGTTATTTGAGTTCGAATGTCGAATTTGGAACTTTTTTCCGGGGTTCAAATGCCGATCAGGGAGTCGTTAAACTGGATGTCAATTATTTTACCGGATTAATTGAGATTGGTAAGTGGAAGTTCAGGCATTTTGTAAAACCACATCTTACAGTTGGAATAAACCGCCTGGAATTGGATAGTTTAACGCTCAATGATGAATATGGCCTGATTGGATTTCGCAGTCGTGAACTGACAGGTACCAGCCGTTTTTTATTTACAATCCAGACACAGTCGTATGCTCCGTGGGATTTTATCGGATTCAGGTTTGGCCCTTTTGTCAGCTATTCTTTTGGAATGCTTGGCGACGACATGCTTGGCTTTAAAAACAGCAAGGTTTATTCGCAATTGGGTATTGGGGTTCTAATAAAGAATGAGCATCTCGTGATGAATTCTTTTCAATTATCGATTTCATTTTATCCGAATATTCCTGGTATAGGGCAAAATATATTTAAAATGAATTCATTCTCGACGGACGATTTTGGATTTCGGGATTTTGAAATTGGGAAACCGGAGGTTGTGGGATTTCGGTAATAATAAAACAAAAAAGGCCGTCTCAAAACAAGTTTGAAACGGCCTTCTAAATGAATGTCTTATATAAAATTAGACTAAGCCAGTTTTACATTAACTGCATTTAATCCTTTTTTTCCATCCTGAAGATCAAAAGTCACTTCGTCGTTTTCTCTTACTTCGTCGTTTAACCCAGATACATGTACAAAATATTCTTTGTCTGATGCACTGTCTTTAATAAATCCAAATCCTTTTGATTCGTTGAAAAATTTTACTGTTCCTTTGCTCATGATAATTGTAATAAAATAATTGTATAAAATAAATTTCGCGCAAGATACGCATTTATAATTGATAATGGATTTAATTTCAATAAATTAATAAAAATACATTTCTTTTAACTGACCGGAAAATGTTGGAATTAGTGTTTCTTATTTATTCACGTACCTTTACCGGATGAGAAAAATAATAATTTATCTATTATTCCTTCTGGTACCAATTGTAAATAATGCAGGTGTTAACGAATTGGGTTCAGAAGAAATAGTGAATAATGACATTTATTCACTTGTAAATCTGGCCGGAACTGGCTTGTCAAGGGATGTTTTTTTAATGGCAGTTAAAGGTTTGAAAAAACTTGATGTCAGTGGCAAATTACGGAACGCCAATATTTTAACAATCGCTGACTATTCACAATCGAGCAACAAAAAACGCTTGTATGTGATCGATCTCAAAAACAAAAAACTATTGTATAATACTTACGTTGCGCATGGACGTAATACTGGTGACGAGTTTGCAAAATCATTCTCGAATGCAGAGGGTTCATTTAAAACCAGCCTTGGTTTTTATGTCACCGAAAAACCAATTGTTGGCCCCCATACCGGATTTGCACTTTTGATCAATGGTGTTGAAAAGGGTTTTAATGACCATGCGATAAAACGTGAGATTATTATTCATGCCGCGGAATATGCTTCCGAAAATTTCATTAAAAAACATGGACGCCTTGGCAGAAGTTACGGTTGCCCTTCGCTTCCGCCCGACATGAACAAACCGATTATTGAAACCATTAAGGGAGGAACCTGCTTGTTCCTTTACAATCCAAACAAAGATTATATCGGCAAATCGGCCTTACTTAATTAGGCCATAAACATCCTTCAGAAACACGACTCTTCCTTCAACGATTTTTACCGGCATATAAATAATAAAAACGGGTACTTTCTTTTCCAGCTTAACTATTTTTGATTCGGTGTCTTTTACGCCGGTTTTTAATAAAGTAGTATCAATCTTGCCATCGGTAAGTAAATCAGCAAGTTCAACAGGTTTTTCCAGACGGATACATCCGTGACTTAAAAAACGTGAATCTTTTGCGAACCCCCCTTTTGAGTTGGTGTCGTGCAGGTATATGCTGAACGGATTTTCCAGATTAAACTTCAAAATACCCAGCGAATTGTTTGGCCCGGTTGACTCGCGGAAAAAATATGGAAAGGTTTTCTCCGTATAATCCGCCCAGTTTAAATCATAATCGTCAACAACATTGCCTTTTGCATCAACCACCTCAAAATTATTCCGTTCGAGGTAGGTCTCATCGGCTTGTACTTTTGGCAACAGTTCTTTTGAAGCGATTGAGAAAGGAACATTCCAGAAAGGGAAAGTTACAATATCTGTTATATAAGATGCAATGGTAGGAGTGGGATTTCTCTTTTTTCCGGCTACCGAACGCATTTTCAATACGGATTGATCATTTCGGTAATACTCAACTTCGGTTGCCGGAATGTTTGCAACTACATATTCAGATTGACCATTAACGGAAATATACCTGCGGTAATTCATCGCCAGAAGTATCGTTTTGTACTTCAATGTATCATTTGCAGTGAGTGAATCGTTCAGGAATTTCTTATAGATCACATAATCAGGATCTTTACATTCGAGGCGGGCAATCATATCTGAAACGGATTCACTGTTGTCTGAATCCAGCAATTGTGAAGTGTAAACAGAATCCCTTGGGGTACTGACCTCATCATGTTCAAATTTAACGATGCCTTCCTGCAGTTCTTTCAGAAAGTTTAAGACCAAACCTGTTAACTGTTGATCTGACGCTTCTTTTAATAATATGTCTGTCTTATTTTTCCCGGATAAGGCAACACGAATCTGTTCGATTTGATTTTTATCCGAAACCAAACCGAAATTGCTCGCTGATTCAATGGCATCAAGCCATTCGTTGGCTGTTTTTATGTTTTTATTCGACGAAAACCAAAATTGATTGTCAGCATTATAGGCATAAAAATTCTTAACCATCGGATCTTCAGAAACGATTTTCATTGGTGTTTGTTTCTGCACGCAACTGATGGCAAAAAAGCAACCTGACAGGATAATAAAGAGAATTTTTTTTGAAACAGAAAAGCCTGTTTTTGAAGTAAAGTGATCCATAAGAAGAAATTTTAACCAATTTGATTTAAACGTAAAGGTGGTTTTAAATAGGCTTAATGTGTTACACAATTTGTGCAAAGAGTTACATTATTCACATATAAGCAACACCCACAAATGTCCCGGGGGAAACTTGTGGGTGCTGAAATAAGATTCTCAAAAAGAAACTACAAAAGCCTAATTGGTTCCAATATTACCCTGACTTATAATATTTGCTGTAATGATAGAAGTTTGATAAATATTAATGTAACCAACATATACCAACCAATCTTCATAAGTGATTGCAGTTCCGCTGTTAAGGGTCCGGATATTGGTGTAACTTTTACCGGTAGTTCCATTAACATTGCTCAGTGTTTTTCTGATTGTTCCGTCGTCAACAGAGGCTATTGAGCCGAGGTTGATCGCGGCAGGGTATGACTCGCCCGGAATCGCACCGGTAAGCGAAATCGTTACCAAAGTATTTCCGTTTTCTCTTTTTTCGAACAGTGCGGTTCCTGAAACACCATAAACTCCAATTGTACCGAGTGTATAAGTTTTATTGGTATCAGTTAATACATTGCCGCCAATTTCGCCCTGTGCAAGGATTATTGTTGGTTCGGCGCTGCTTTTAAGAACTTTGATACATCCGTCGTAAGCAATCAACTGAGCGTAAGTCATGTTTACCACGGTTGAACTTTTTCCGGTTTCGTCAACCGGGTTAAGAGTTTGCACAACTACGCCTTCTTCAACTGTTGAATTCATGTGCAGGTTTGCAGGATGCGTTCCCGATGGGGCATTGGTCAGCACAATGTCGATGGTTGTTGAAGTGTTGCTGGTTTCGGTGAAAGTAACTTTTCCGGATACACCGAGTACATCTTTTACTGCAAGGTCGTAAGACTTATTTTGGCCAGCTGTATCATCTTTATCGCATCCACCGGCCATAAAAATTACCGCTGTAATCATTGTTAGCAGGATTATTCCTTTTCTTAAATTAAACATTATTTCAGGTATTGGTATTTCTCCGCTTCTGGCGGAACAGATGTGAAAGTGTTTTCACACAGCAAAGGTGAATACTTTGAGCCCTGAATGTGTTACACAACAATTAAAAAGAGTTACAAGATTCACACATTTTTAATCAGAGGTTTTTCTTTACATTATACCCTCGCATAATACGAGAGACCCGAATTCAAAGGCAAAAAAATACCGGATAACTTGAGGTCATCCGGTCTGAGGTATTCTGTGAAGTCAAAGGCCGATTAATCTACTGTTTGTCGAGCACATAAGTTTCGGCCATTTCGCCCATCTGCGATGCCGCATTGAGTTCCAGTTTCAGGTTGGCATCTGCCATTTGTAAAACTTCCTTCATGGTCGCTTCGCCCTGGTCCTGAGTTGGGAATTTACTCAGAATGGTTAGCGTTTTCCCATCTTCCGACCAAACTGCGGTGGAGGTTTTTTTGCTGTCCATAAAGCCGGCATTGATGCATTCTTTGCCATCGAGGCTAAATTTGTCTTTGGTCACGTAATCCTGTCCCTGGAAATTTCCGTGCTTTTCCACCATCAGCGAATCGGCTGTTTGGATCAGGATTAACTGGCTTGGAGCCAGGCTGAACTGATCGAATAAGGTACTTTTTTCATTGTTCAGTTTCCACGTGCCCGAAAAATCAGGAGACTGTGCCATGCTGGTCATGGAGCCCATGACAAATGCGATTAAATAAAGTAGTTTTTTCATAAGTATATAATTTGGTTTTAAGAAATTTTATCAGCTGGTCATCCTCTTATTTGAATATGTATTACTCATGGCTCATTTCATCTTTACAACCGCTTCTTCCGTGGCTTTTAGGATGGCTTCGTTCGAAAGTGGCTTTCCGACTGCCTGTTTCATCCATTCGTTTGGCGTTAACTGACCGAGTGCATAAATGCGCAGCACTTCGGGGGCAAACTCGTGGGTTTTGAAATGTTCTTCCAGCTGAAAATGGATCAGGTGCCCGAATGCGTAATTCGGAAGGTACATCGGCGAATTGATCATGTGGGAATAAATGCCCAGAATGGTCTGGTCCTTCATACCGAAAACCGGTGCGTAATAGGTATTCCAGATGTCTTTGGTAATTTGCAGCACCGCATCGCGCAACTGGGCAGCCGTGGCGTTCGGGTTGGCGTACAGCCATTGCCACATTTTCATGTCAACCACCGAAACGCCCATAATTTCGTACAGCGACCAGAAAATATCCAGTGTTTTCAAGGTTTCTTTCTCCGGATTCGTGTCTTTCATATTCAGTAAAAACAAGTCGCGTTCCTGAAATACAAATGCCAGCGCTTCAGTAAAAGCAGTGTTCGGAACACCATTGATCATGTAATTCGGAACATCGTTGAGTGAAATGGTTTGTTCCACATTGTGACCAAACTCGTGAACGGCAATGTTGTAGCCTTTATAATTCATGCCGGTAGCCGGAATCCGGGTGCGCAAATGTGCTTTTTCTGCTTTCATCGAAGCTCCCCATGCATGCCCTGAACCACGGGCAGGATCAACGGCAATGCGCGAGGCAAGGAATTCCGACTTTTCTTTGGTGAATCCCAACTTCAGGAGCAGGTTTCCCAAATCGGCTTCGAGCGCCTGTGCGTTCGGGTATTTCTTTTCGGTGATCGAATTCAGCATTTCTTCGTTGATCGAACTGCGGGCTTTAAAACCGTCGTACCAAATGTCCCAGGGAGCAAGTTCGCGTCCCAGTCGTTTTTTGATGATTTCGGCCACTTCCTTAATTTGCGGTGAAGCCAGAAATTCGGTGAACAGTTTTTCCACTTCAGGCTGCGGAACCTGCATTCCTGCCGAAAATGCGCGCTGAATGGCGGTTGGCATGGTCGGGCTAAATTCATCGACGGCCTGAAAAACATGAAAGTTATTCAGGATTTGCTGGTAACGTCCGTCAGTTTCAGCCGGACTTTCGGTTTTTGCACCCGCAACCAGCACTTCGTTGGTAACCGGGTTCCAGTCCTGATTTCCGGAGTTAATGACCACTTTCGGAATCGACTGATCAACTATCCGCTGCATAACCTGATAGATCAGTCCCTGTTTTTCGTAGCCCACTTCCTTGTTGGCATAATTGGCCTTAATTTCGTCGCGCAGGTTCCAGTGGCTCAGCAAAACCATGTCAGCCGGAAATAGTTTCTGGTTGTCTTTGTTCAGCAAATTGCCCATGTATATGTTGTAGTCGGCAATGTAGGCATCGCCTTCAGCCGAAACTTTCGATTCCTGCTGAACCAGTTCCGAAGGTACTCGTGAGCTGAACACATCGCCCATCCGTGCAAAGCCCCATTGCAGCGGCGACCATTCTGACGCGAGTTGATTCTTTTCTTCGGTTGAATAATACGGAAAGTTGAGGGCAACGATGAAGGCTATTTTGTTGCCGTAAAAATCGTTCATCAGGTGAGCGCCCGGATTGTAACCGGCAAACAGCGGGTCGATCGGCAGCACTTCGCCCTTCTGAAGCTGCACATTTTCCTGCATATCGAGTGTCAGTTTGTTGAAATGCCCGTACAGCGATTCGAAATATTCGGAAAAACGGGTGAAAGTAGCTTCCTTTTTTGCGGGATCTGCTATAAAATTTTCGGCACAGAATGTAATAAATTCATCTGCAGTTCCATCTGCATCGCGCCAAAGAGAGGCGGCATGTTTGACTCCCTTTTCTGTCAGGGCAGCGTCAACACCCGGGTTCTTTTCAGTAATGGCTTTGATGGCCTCGAAAACGGTGGCTTCGGAAATTCCGACCAGAGCGCCTTGTTTTTTTTCGGTTTTCTGACAAGCTGAAATCATAACAACGCAGGCTAAAATGAAAATGAAATTTTTGATCATACCGTATGTGAGTTTTTGGTTGTGCAATTGAAGGCACCAAAATACCAAAAAATAAAACATTAATGCTATGATGTTTGGCAGGGTGGGGAAGGTGGAAGTTTCCAGGTTTTTATCCTTCGTTCAAATGATTTAATATGACTAAATTTGAAGCTTTTAAAATCAGTGGACTGAAGGAAGATCAGCGGTTTCTTTATCTTTATTTACCTGATGAAATTTACATATCTGCAAGCTTATGATTGTTGAAGAACGAGTTCTCGGGCACATTGCAAAAGCCCAAACGGAAGATGTTAGTCCATTTTACATTTACGATACGCAGGCGATTCGGAAAAAATGTGATGATTTCAGTTCAATTCCTTACCGGAACAAGTCCATCCATTTTGCCACCATGGCCAATATCAATCCTGAATTTTTAGCAATTGTGAAGGATGCAAACCTGAATGTTTTTGTAAACTCACTGAAACATCTGGAAAGTGTTAAGGAAGGCGGATTTAAAGGCCCAGAGATTGTTTTCACCTCTTCCGCAATGTCGGAAAATGTGATGAAAAGCGTTTTTGATGAGAATGTGCAGGTCAACCTTGATTCTGTCGGGCAGCTTGAATTGTGGCAAAAGTTATTTCCTGAAAAAGCGGTAGGAATCCGATGCAATATTGGCGGAATGGTAAAACCGTATTCTACCCGTGCAGGTTTTTTTCTGGGCAAAGAAAGCAGGTTGGGACTGACTGTCGATGAAATAAAAGGAATCGCGAACAAACATATTATCAAAGGATTGCATTTGTATATCGGTACTGACATCTTCGATATTGACTATTTTATCGGATGTTACCGTGCCCTGATAGAACTTTCGCATGATTTTCCTGAGCTTGAATATTTGAATTTCGGTGGCGGTTTTGGCGTTTCGGAGCAGGGCGATGAATTCTTCGACATCAAAACTTACGGCGAAAAAGTGAGCGCCCTGATGGAAGAAGTTTCGCTTAAAAGAGGAAACTCTATACAAATGATTCTGGAACCCGGACGAATAATAGGCGGGGAATCCGGTTATTTCGTTTGTCAGGTAACCGACATCAAAGAAAGGGAAAATCAGGTTTTCGTGGGAGTAAACGCTTCAACCGCACA
Organism: Prolixibacteraceae bacterium; assembly: GCA_019459485.1. GTDB lineage: Bacteria > Bacteroidota > Bacteroidia > Bacteroidales > Prolixibacteraceae > Aquipluma. Next base: position 17,709 of record JAIBEZ010000047.1, on the reverse strand, counting down.
GTTTACCCGACCGTTGATTTATCCTGAATCGGCCAATCATCCGGTTGTAATTATCAGGAATGGCGCTTTGCTGGAAGCCGAAAATCAGGTAAATACCACCATTTATGGCTGTTCGACGTATTCTCGGGATATCTTCTGCAAAGGCAAACAATTGCCTCGGCTTTCCATCGGCGACCTGGTAATTTTTGCCAATTCCGGTTCGTATTGCGCTTCTTCGTATTGCGAATTTTTGGGCTTCGACAAACCAAAGGAGGTTTTTATATGATCCCGGAACTTTTAGAAGGTAAATCAGGCTATAAAGTTTTCCGAAGTGTTGGAGAGGCTGTTTACAGGGACAATTCTTTTTACAGAGGCACCGAGTCGGGTATTGAAAAGCTTTTGTTGAACGAAAATTCGGCTTTCAGAAAACATTCAGACATTAAAATGTTTGTTTTGAGGGATGGCAATCAGTTGGTGGCGCGATTTGCAGTCATTCAAGATTACTGGTTAGACGCGTGTCTTCAACTTTCATTTTTTGAGGCACTTCCCGGTTTGGGCGATATTTTTCCCATCATCAAAACGGAAATTCAAAAGCACTATCCAACCTGCAAAAAAGTAATCGTCGGAATCAATGGACATCTGAATTACGGAGCTGGTTTTTTGCTTAACAGGTTCGATGAAGTTCCGCTTTTTGGTTTGCCTTATACACCGCAGTATTATCCTGACTATTTTAAAGGATTAACTCAGAAGAAGATGTTTTCTTACCGGTTTTCGATGGAAGTCTATCACCAATGGGCCAATTCTTACCATGCAGCGAGGCAACTGGACCGGCTGACCGTTCGGTACATGGATAAAAAAAACATACAATCAGAAAGCGCCATTTATACCAAACTGAACAACGAAGCATTCGTAGCACATCCATACTGGGCCGATCGCGAAGAAGCGGAGGATCTGGAGCTCTTCAAACCATTTCGATATTTGCTTGACAATGAAAATCTGATCATAGCGGAAATGAATGGCGAGCCCATCGGTTTTTACCTTTGGTATCCGGATTTTAATCAGTTGGTATCCTCGAAACGGGATTTTAATCTTTGGGATTTGATCAATTACCGGATTCTGAACAAGGAAATCAACACCTTCCGTTTTACTGAAATTGGCATCATCCCAAAATATCAAAGAAGTCCGGTGTCGCTGGCGTTGATCAGCAAATCGCTTCCGAAACTGATTGAAAAAGGATACAAATATTGCGAAGGCGGTTTTATTTTCGAGGAGAACAAAGCGTCGATTGCTTTTGTAAGCCGGATTTTGGAACGCTGTTACGGCGAAAAACCAGAACCATACCGGCAATTTGCCGTTTATGAAACGCAGCTATGAAGCAGCAAATTCAGAAAATAAGCGGAGCAAAAGATTTGCCGGATGAGTGGAATCTACTGGCGGAAAATTATTTTCAGAAACGGGAATTTTTAATCTATACAGAAAAGTACAACCCTTGCGCGCAACGATATTATTGTCTTTTTGAGCACGATAAACTCCTTGCTGCTGCCATTATGTATTCTTTGCGCCTCGATTTATTTACCTACCTGCGGATTAAAAGTCCATTAAAAATGAACATTGCCGGAATACCCTGTTCTGTTTCTTCTTCAGGAATATTTGGAAGCAGGGAGCACAAGGAACAGCTCAAGGATTTTATTTTCAGCAATGAAAAGGGTCTTGTCCTGTTTCTGAATCTGGATGAAAAACCCCTTCAGGAAACAAACGCAACCGGCAAAACCTTGCCCACCATTCTCCTGAAAAACACCTTCAAATCGTGGGAAGAATACCTCTTTCATTTGCGATCGGATTACCGCCGGAGGTTGCAGAAAATAACCAAGACCGGCTCCGGTAACGAATTGATAAAAACCGGTTGTTCTGTTTTCGACGAAGAAATGTACCGGCAGTATTTGCAGGTTTATTCGAAAAGTACCGCAAAACTCGAAAAATTAAGTTTTTCCTTTTTTACGAATCTGCCACCTGAATTTCAACTTGTAGCTTGTCGCAAAAACGGGAAGACAATTGGCTGGAATATCCTTTTACAGAGTGACCGTTCCCTGTTTTTCTTTTTGGGCGGCATCGACTATCAGCAGAACGCCGAAAATCAAACCTACCTGAAACTACTGACCAATATTGTCGCTGAAGGAATTTCGCAAGGCGTCGAATTCATTGATCTTGGTCAAACTGCTGAAATTCCGAAGATGCGTTTGGGTGGGCAACCGCAAACAAAATACATGGAAGCCCGCCACAGCAATTTTCTTTTTCATCGCCTGCTGAAATTCAGTGAAAAATCGCTGGAATACAAAAAACAGATTTCCAATCACCATGTAATGAAGGAGATAAATTTATGAGGATATTATTTGTTCGTCCCGACAACTCGCCCGAAACCATTGGCTTGCAGCACCTGATGGTGGTGGAACCGTTGGAACTGGAAATTTTGTACACACTTATTCGCGAACACGATACGGCGGAAATTATCGACATGCTGCTTGAAAAACGGAGCATCGATTATTTTATCAGGAAGTTCAATCCCGAAGTGTTTTGCGTGACCGGCTACATCACCAATGTTTCAAAAATGACCGAATACTGTCAGATTGCAAAGTCGATCAATCCGGAAATTACAACCATCGTTGGAGGTGTTCATTGCGAAGTTTGTCCCGAAGATTTTGAAAGCGAACACATCGATTTCAGGGTGGTGCGGAATGCCGCCGTTACTTTTACCGGCTTGCTGAACCACATTGAATACCAGCAGGACCTTCCTTCTGGAATAGTAAGAAAGGGCGAAAATACTACTATGGCAAAGCTTCCGCCGTTCAATTTTAAAATACCGATCGCCAACCGCCAATCGGTAAAAAAGTACCGCGGTAGTTACTTTTACATTTTCAGCGATCGCGTCGCACTCATTAAAACTTCGTTTGGCTGTCCGTTCAATTGTTCCTTTTGTTTTTGCACGGTGATCACACAGGGCAGGTATTTCCAGCGCGACATGCAGGAAGTGATGCAGGAATTGGAACAGCTGGAGGAAAAGGAGATTTACATTGTTGACGATGATTTTCTGGCCGATAAAACACGGCTTGAGTTGTTTATTCAGGAAGTGAAAAAACGAAAAATTGTAAAAAACTACCTGGTTTACGGACGGGCTGATTTTATTGCCAACAATGCTGAGTTAGTGAAGGAACTCGCCGGAATTGGCCTGAAAACCGTGATCGTTGGTTTCGAAAGTTTCTTTGAGAAGGACCTTGAAAAATACAACAAGAACACGAATGCCGGCTTGTACAAACAAACCATGCAGGTGCTAAAAGCCAACAAAATAGATTGTTTTGCCACGATGATTGTTTCGCCCGACTGGGACAAAGCCGACTTCAAAAAAATGGTTCAATCGGTGAAAGAGCTTGGTATTCACTATGTCAATCTTCAGCCGCTGACACCATTGCCAAAAACGAATTTTGAATCGCCGGTGGAATCTATTCTCATCAAAAGAACGGAATACGAGAAATGGGATTTGGCACATGTCAGCATTCAACCGACAAAAATGAGCGTTGCCGAATATTACAGGGAAATTCTGAAAGCGTACAATTCAATTCTTTTTCAGCCCGCAATTTTGCTGAAATACCTTGTAATCAACTCGCCTAAAATGCTGTACCGAATGTTGATGGGCAGCATCAGGGTAGGGAATCAGTACAAACGAAAAATAAAGGAAGCCTCCAGATATGCCTAAGATTTTATTTATCCAACCCACTCAATATGCCGAAAATGGCAAATTGTGCAAGCAGTCGAAAATTCACCTGCCTGGCCTGGCGTTTCCTCTTTTGGCGGCTTATACCCCAAAACATTGGGACGTGGAATTGTGCATTGAAGTAATCGATGGGGTGAATTTTGATTCGGATGCCGATATCATTGGGATTGGCACCATGGGACATGCCACTTTTCGGGGAATCGAGATTGCCAAAGAGTTTAAAAAACGTAACAAAACAGTGGTGATGGGTGGCTACATGGCTTCCATTGCCAAAGAGGAAGCCATCAAATATGTTGATTCTGTGGTGGTGGGCGATGCTGAGATTTCGTACCTGAAAATGCTGGAAGATTTTGAAAAGCATGGAAAACTGCAGCCATTTTACGATTATCCGATCTCGAAATTGGAGAACTTGCCCGTTCCGAGGTACGACCTGCTGATGAACAAGCCGATTGGCGACATGTTGCCGGTTCAGGCCGGAAGAGGCTGCACATTTACCTGCTCTTTCTGTTCCATCGCCTGTTTGTACGAAGGAAAATATTTGTTTCGCCCGGTTGATGAGGTCGTCAGGGACATTAAAGCGGTGAAGGAGTTGGGCTTCAACCGGTTTTATTTAATCGACGACAACATTGTTTCCAACCCATCGTACCTGAAAGAACTCTGCGAAAAAATCACTCCGTTAAAGATGCACTGGGCCAGTCAGTGTGCGCTGCACCTTGCAAAAAAGCCTGATTTACTGAAGCTGGTAGTGAAATCGGGTTGCGATTTAATGAGTTTTGGCGTTGAAAGCATTGATCAGGAATCGTTGGACAGTCTGGAAAAACCTTGGGTAAAAGTAAGTGAACATGCAGAAAATTTCAGGATTTTGAGCGAGGCCGGAATTACAGTGAGCACCGAAATGATTGTCGGAACTGACTTCGACACGGAGGAATCCATCCGGTCCACTTTTGATTTTATTCATCGGAACAAAGTGCCCATTCCACGTTTTTACATCCTGACTCCAATCCCCGGAACCGCACTGTTTAAGCAGTTCAAGGAGCAGGGTCGCTTGCTGACCGAAGATTTGAAAGAGTTTAACGGGGCGCAATGCGTTCACATTCCCGATAAAATCAGTCCTGAAAATCTGACCCGAATGTACTGGTGGCTCAACAATCAGATATTTTCAGTAAAAAGTATCTTTCACCGCGTATTGCTCAACAAATATCTTTGGAGAAACCCGAAAATGTTGCTGTTTTCACTCGGTGTAAATTTGCATTACCGGCATTATGTGCGAAAGAAAGTGACGCCAAATATTTTTTGAGTTCAGAAAACGAATTGCAACAAACCGACTGATTTATACCTTTGTGTATTATACCATACGGTATAAAAATCATAAAATTGCAGTACAAAATGAAACTTTCCGACATTATACAACGAAATTCATGGCTCAGCGTTGAGCTGGTGTTTATGCAACTCTATCCGAAAGAAATCAAGAACATTTCAGGCTATGAGACGGTTTTTAACGAACTGAAAACATTAGGCCCGGCGGAGACTGATTTTTCGATCGTCCTCAGCAATGAAAAGGATGATTTTGACAACGAAGAATATGTACATGTTTCCGGATACAAAAATCATCCGGCGGATAATGCGGATGGGTCGCCCAATTCGTATGCACTTGAATTAACAAATTGGGACGAATGGCTTGGAATGGATCTGGACGAAAAATCGATAAAGGATTTTACCGAACTGGAACTGATTTCTCATTGCCTGTACGAGATGACTTTTTTCGGATTTGATCAGGAAACAATTCAGAAAGAATGGAAGGAAATCGAAAATGAGGTGGACGAAATAAAGAACATGACCGAAGAGGAAAAGAAAACTAAATTAAAATCATGGGACGATTTGAAAAAGGAATTGGACTGGGATGATTAAACGTCCATGACAAAATTTTGACACACAGAAGGATGATTATATCGTCGCAATTCAGAATTTGCTTTTTTTAAGCCTCCCCTTTTGGGGGAGGTTTGGAGGGGGCTTCAAATTATAAACACATGAAAATACTTTTAACGGGTGCCACCGGATACATTGGCAAAAGACTTCTCCCGGTTTTGCTGGAATTGGGACATGAAGTGGTATGCTGTGTGCGGGATAAAAAGCGATTTCCTTCTGAAGGAATTTATCAGCACCCGGGCATTTCTTTGCTTGAAGTCGATTTTCTGAAAGACATTCCTTCTTCAGAATCGATAAAAGACATTGATGTGGCGTATTATCTGATTCATTCGATGAGTTCGAATACTGCTGACTTTGATAAACTTGAGGCAGTTTCTGCGGGAAATTTCATTCGACTCGTTCAGCAAACACAGGCAAGGCAAATCATTTATCTGGGCGGAATAACCAACGAAGAAATACTTTCACAACATCTGGCATCACGCAAAAATGTGGAAGTCATTTTAAGCAAGGGCAACATTCCGCTCACAACCATTAAAGCCGGAATTATCGTCGGATCGGGCAGTGCGTCCTTCGAAATTATCCGCGATCTGGTGGAGAAACTGCCTTTGATGATTACCCCCAAATGGCTGGATACCAAATGCCAGCCCATCGCCATCCGGAACGTGCTCGAATTTTTATCCGGAGTTTTGCTGAAGCCTGAAACCTTCAACCAATCGTACGACATTGGTGGACCGGATGTGTTAACCTACAAAGAAATGCTGCTTCAGTTTGCCGCGGTGCGAGGTCTGAAAAGATATATTTACACGGTGCCGGTAATGACACCGCGACTTTCTTCCTATTGGCTGTATTTCGTCACTTCCACATCGTACAAGCTTGCGGTAAATCTGGTTCACAGCATGAAAGTGGAAGTAGTCGCCAACGACAACCGGCTCGAAAAACTTCTTGGAATTCAACCAATCGCGTACAAAGACGCGGTAAAACTGGCATTTCAAAAGATCGATCAAAACAATGTGGTATCGAGCTGGAAAGATTCGCTCGTATCAAGTTATGCCGACAATTCGTTGCTCGAGAATATTAATGTCCCTTCGAATGGTTGTTTTACCGATAAAAGGGAAAAATTAATTTCAGGAAATGTCGATCAGGTTTTGGACAATATATGGTCGATTGGGGGTGAAAGGGGGTGGTATTACGGAGATTGGCTTTGGAATATCAGAGGATTTCTGGACAAGGTTCTTGGGGGCGTTGGATTGCGCCGCGGAAGAACCAACGTAAATACAATTAATACAGGTGATACGCTCGATTTCTGGCGAGTACTGGCAGCCGACAAACCAAACATGCGCCTGTTGCTTTATGCCGAAATGATTCTGCCCGGAGAAGCATGGCTGGAATTCAGGATTGTTAAAAAAGATGATCGGCATTACCTGCAACAGACAGCTACTTTCAGGCCAAAAGGACTTGCCGGAAGGTTGTATTGGTATTCAGTTTTGCCATTTCATTTTTTTGTGTTTGACGGTATGGCTGAAAATGTTGTCAGGTTTAAACGGAAATAAAAATATTCCACCCTTAAAAGAGGATGGAATATTTTCATTAAGTATAATCACCTGAAGAATGGTATTCTATTGTTTCGTGAACTTTAAAACGTCTCTTTTAGAACCTGCATTAATTTCCATAAAATAGATTCCGCTTTTAAACTTGCTGAGATTGTACCTATAAGATTCTGTATTTTTCGAAATAACTTTTTGGTCAATCAATGTACCGGCGATAGAGTAAATTTTTAGTGAACTTACTTTTTCATAATTGACCGGCAGTTTAAGCTCAATGTAATTGACGGCTGGATTGGGATACAAACGTATATTATCCAATTTCTCTGGATTTTTTGCCACCGTTGGGAGAAAAATATCGGTAAAATTTGTATTGTGCACAAAACTGACAATGGTGTCACTTTTTACGTTCTCGAGTGCAATTCGCCATGCATGATCCGCAGGTGGTGCATTGTAAACCCCGTTTTTGTTGTGGTCGGCATAAAAATCAAGATTGTATGACATGCCAGGTTTGATTGCCCATGATAAAACATCAAAATTCGGTCCGGCAACAGACGGAACAACTACATTATCCATATCCATTCCCATGTTATCCCTTACAAACAGAGTGAGTTTCTGGGCAACATGTGGAGTCATTGCAGTAAATCGAAGTGTTAGTTTTGTTTTCCATGCAATATCGGTAAAAGTGGTATTGTGTACAAAATCAATTACCGAATTTCCGGTCACGTTATCGAGCGACCGCTGCCACGTATGATCAGCAGGAGGTGCATTGTAAACGCCGTTTTTGTTATGGTCGGCAAAGAAGTTCACCCAATATGATTTTCCCACCTCAATTCCCGGCACTTCAATCGAGAAGGTTTGCGCTGCGGTAGTTTTTACTCTACCAATTTCCATCATGTTGGCTTTGTCAATTACAGCCAACCACAAGGTTTGCCCTACATGTGGCGTCATTGCCGTAAAATTAACTGTCAGTTTTAGCGGTTCCGTAGATTTTTGGTTGACAATCACTTTGCCTTTCATACCGGTTGAATGTGGATCGCAATGGTAATCATAGGTTCCGGCGGTATTAAAAACAAACTCATACGTCCAGTTTAAACCTACACTGTTCCCGAATGATTCAGGATTAGAAGGAAAAGTTGCCACAGTGCCGTTAACATTATGACCCATAGCGCCAGTGTTCGTCCAGACTACCTTATCACCAGCCGTGATGGTCAATTGTGACGGGGTAAAAGCAAAGTCAGTTACTGCTACCTGATGAGTTGTCTGACCTGTGAGACCTAAACAGAACAATGCGAAAATGAACGTTGCGAACAGCGTCTTTAGAGAAGATGAGGTAAAAATTGTTCCCATAGCTTTTAGTTTTAAAAAATTAATGATGAACACGTTATCAGTATTGGAAACACATATCGGTGCAGTTTGTTTAAAGAAAAAGACAAGAACGTATTTTATTTTGACGATAAGAAAAAGGCAGTTTAAAGCAATCAATGTTTACTTGATGTAAAACAAAAAAGGTCATCCCGAATTTTTCAGGATGACCTTTGTATTTTATAGAGTAGAGACGCGCTATAGCACGTCTCTACATTGTTGAAAACGTTAATCTTTGTATTCGTCCCAGCTTTTAATCGACAAATCCTCAATTTTGTATTTGCAGAATGCGTAAATAAATGCGCTGGCCACACGTGCATTGGTGATGAGCGGAATGCTGTAATCGATCGCGCTTCGGCGGATGGTGTATCCGTTGCTGATTTCGCGGCTGGTATGATCCTTCGGAATGTTGATCACCAGATCGATCTTCTTTTCCTTGATTAATTCAAGTGTATTCGGATGTTTGTCTGTTTCATCTGGCCAGTAAACACGGGTCGATTCTATTCCATTATCACTTAAAAATGTTTGTGTTCCGCCCGTTGCAAACAAATTGAACCCCCGCTCGGAAAGTAATTTTGCACTTTGAATCAGCTCTACTTTCGACCGTGCAGGACCTGACGAAATCAGGATGTTTTTCTTCGGAATGGTGTAACCCACCGAAAGCATCGACTTCAGAATTGCTTCGTAAAAGTTTTCGCCAATGCAGCCCACTTCGCCGGTTGACGACATATCAACTCCCAAAACAGGATCGGCATTCAGCAAACGTGCGAACGAGAATTGCGGCGCTTTTACTCCCACGTAATCAAGTTCGAAAAGTGATTTGTCCGGGCTCTGGAAAGGTGCATCCAACATTACTTGTGTGGCAATTTCTATCAGGTTGTATTTCATCACTTTCGACACAAACGGGAAACTACGCGATGCACGTAAATTACATTCAATTACCTTGATGTCGTTGTCTTTTGCCAGCAACTGCATGTTGAAAGGCCCGGTAATATTGAGTTCTTTGGCAATTTGTTTGGCTATTTTTTTTATTCTGCGGATGGTTTCAACATACAATTTCTGAGGTGGAAAAACGATGGTTGCATCGCCCGAATGAACTCCGGCAAACTCAACGTGTTCCGAAATCGCATAAGCCACCACTTCACCGTTTTTGGCTACTGCGTCGATCTCTATTTCTTTGGCCTGTTCAATAAATTCTGAAACTACCACAGGATGTTCTTTTGAAACATTTGCCGCCAGATTCAGAAAATGCTCCAACTGGTCCCTGTTCGAAACCACATTCATGGCAGCGCCCGAAAGCACGTAGGAAGGGCGGATTAACACTGGGAAACCAACTTCATCAACAAATGTATAAATGTCTTCAATTGTTGTAAGTTCCGACCAGCGTGGCTGATCAATTCCAAGCGTATCGCAAAGAGAACTGAACTTTTTGCGGTCTTCGGCACGGTCGATATTGAGTGGCGAAGTACCCAAAATAGGCACATTCTGGCGGTGCAGTTTCATGGCGAGGTTGTTAGGAATCTGGCCACCCATCGAGAGAACCACGCCTTTTGGCACTTCCAGATCAACAATGTCCATCACCCGTTCGAAAGTGAGTTCGTCAAAATACAGGCGGTCGCAGGTATCGTAATCGGTACTCACCGTTTCAGGATTGTAATTGATCATGATCGAGCGGTAATTCTCTTTGTGGATGGTCGTAATCGCGTTTACGCTACACCAGTCGAACTCCACCGAACTTCCGATGCGGTATGCTCCCGAACCCAAAACGATCACAGATTTGTTGTCCCGCGGGAATTCAATGTCGTGTTCATTTCCGTTGTAGGTCAGGTACAGGTAATTCGTTTGTGCCGGATATTCACCTGCCAGCGTGTCAATTTGTTTCACCGAAGGCAGAATGTTCTTGCTTTTACGCCATTCGCGCACCTTCATCAAATCGCCGTTAATTTCTTTGTTTGAAGATTTCAGGACCAAACGGGCAATTTGGAAATCGGAATAACCTTCTTTTTTTGCCTGAAGCAACAGCGAATCGTCCAGTGACTGAAGCGAATTAACTTCTTCAAGTTTGTTTTTGGTTACATGTATGTTCTGTAATTTTTGCAGGAACCAGCGGTCAATTTTGGTCTTTTCGTAAATTTCATCCACAGAATAGCCTTTGTTGAAAGCTTCAGCAATGGCAAAAATGCGTCGGTCGGTTGGGTGAATCAATTCTTCATCAATCTGCTCGATGGTAATTTCTTCCTTGTTGGCCACAAAACCGTGCATTCCGATACCAACCATACGAATTCCCTTCTGAATCGCTTCCTCGAATGACCGGCCAATAGACATGATTTCGCCGACCGATTTCATCGAACTTCCGAGGTTTTTCGATACTCCTGAAAATTTATTCAAATCCCAGCGTGGAATTTTACAAACGATGTAATCGAGTGCTGGTTCGAAAGCGGCGGTGGTCACTTTGGTAACCTGATTATTCAATTGGTGCAGACCGTAACCCAATCCGAGCTTGGCAGCCACAAAAGCGAGCGGATAACCAGTTGCTTTGGATGCCAGTGCCGAAGAGCGCGACAGACGGGCGTTTACCTCAATCACGCGGTAATCTTCCGAATGCGGATCGAGGGCATATTGCACGTTACATTCGCCAACGATTCCGATGTGACGGATAATCTTGATGGCCAGTGCGCGCAGTTTGTGGTATTCAGAATTTGAAAGGGTTTGTGATGGAGCAACCACGATACTTTCGCCGGTATGAATTCCCAGCGGATCGAAGTTTTCCATGTTACAAACTGTGATGCAGTTGTTGAATCGGTCGCGAACCACTTCGTATTCAACCTCTTTCCAGCCTTTTATCGATTCTTCAACCAATATTTGCGGCGAATAAGTGAAAGCTTTTGATGCCAGAGATTCCAGCTCTTCGTCGTTGGCACAAAAACCACTGCCCAGTCCGCCCAACGTGTAAGCAGCACGAATGATGATTGGGTAACCAACAATTTTAACCGCGGCAAAAGCTTCTTCCATATTTAAACAGGCGATGCTTCGGGGTGTCAAAACGTCGATCTCTGCCAGTTTTCCTGAAAATATCTCGCGGTCTTCGGTATCAATAATCGACTGAACCGGAGTTCCCAACACTTTCACATTGTATTTTTCCAGAATTCCATTTCTGAACAATGCAACACCGCAGTTAAGCGCTGTTTGTCCTCCGAAAGCCAGCAAAATACCATCCGGCTTTTCTTTGATAATCACCTGCTCAACAAAAAAGGGAGTTACCGGAAGGAAATAAATCCGGTCGGCAATGTCTGTCGAAGTCTGGATGGTTGCAATATTCGGGTTGATAAGGATGGTTTCGATATTCTCCTCCTTCAGCGCTTTTAACGCCTGTGAACCGGAATAGTCAAACTCTCCGGCTTCGCCGATTTTCAGCGCTCCCGAACCCAGTACGATTACTTTTTTTATATTTTTATCTATCATGATGTGTTTATTTCAAGTTCAAAGTTCAAAGTTTCAAGTTTTGCTCCGGTCTTCCGACTTCGGTCTCCGGTCTTCAAATTCCTGAATCAAAATCTATCATCTAAAATCTTATTTCTTCTTCGTCCTTTTGTATTCCACTACATTCTGAATGAAATCGTCGAACAAAAACTCGGTGTCAACTGGTCCGCTGGCGGCTTCAGGGTGAAACTGTGTGGAGAAGAATGGTTTGGTTTTGTGACGGATTCCTTCATTGGTTTGGTCGTTCACATTGGTAAACAAAGGTTCCCAATCTTCAGGCAAGGTTTTGGTATCCACAGCAAAACCGTGATTCTGCGAAGTGATGAAACAACGGTCGGTTCCCTGCAGCAAAACCGGTTGGTTATGGCTTCGGTGACCAAATTTTAGTTTGTATGTTTCGGCTCCGGCAGCTCTTGCCAGCAACTGATTTCCCAAACAAATTCCCATGATTGGCTTTTCTACGGCCATCGTTTTGCGGATGTTTTCGACCGTAGCATCGCACAAAGCGGGATCGCCCGGGCCATTCGACAAGAATATTCCGTCAAAATCTTCGCCGCTGAAATCGTAGTCCCATGGCACAACTATTACTGTCGCATTTCGGTCGAGCAAACATCGGATAATATTGTATTTTACACCGCAATCGACCAATACCACGCGATGTTCTCCGTTTCCATATACTTCCACTTTATCGGTACTTGCAATGGCGACCAGGTTTTCCTGATTAGGATCGTAAAAATCGATCACTTCATCTTCAAACTCAATTTTGCCGAGCAACGAACCTTTTACCCTGATAATTTTTGTCAAAGCACGGGTGTCGATTCCAAACAAACCGGGAACTTTGTTCTCTTTCAGCCAGTCGCCCAAACTTTTGATAGCGTTCCAGTGACTGTATTCAAACGAATAATCAGAAACAATTAAACCGGAGATATGAATTTTATCCGATTCATAAAACTCATACAAACCTTGCTCTTTCGAGTCGCTTGGCACACCATAATTTCCAATCAGGGGGAAGGTTGAAACGAGGATCTGGCCTGTATATGAAGGATCTGTTAAACTTTCGGGATACCCTGTCATGGCAGTATAAAAAACCACTTCTCCGGCTACCGATTTTTCATATCCGAACGATTTTCCTTCAAATGTTGTCCCGTCTTCAAGAATCAATTTGACTTTTCGTAGTTGTGTCATCGTTGCAATGCTAAATATTAAAAAAAATGCGTTTGGCTACGGCTGTAGGGCAAACGCATTGTTGTTATTTTTAAACAAACTCTCTTTCCTATGTAACTTCGTAATTTTAACCTGGTATTTTTCAAGTTTCAATTCGTTTGTGTTTTTCATTACGGGCACAAAAATATAAATTATTTCTGAAAAAAAAGCTTGTTTTATTTATTTATTGCATATTTTTGCATCGAAAATGTATAAATATACAAAATGAAGAATCGCACGAAAAGACAGCTTGCAATAAAACAGGCAATTCTCAATGGCCGGATCAGCAGTCAGGATGAGCTTTTGCACATCATGAAAGATCAGGGCTTCGAGTTGACGCAGGCTACCTTGTCGCGCGATTTAAAAATTCTGAAAGTGGCGAAAGTTTCCGATCAGGCACTGGGATATGTATATGTCATTCCTGAAGGCCTGAATACCGAAAACCAACGCGAAAATTCACGGATTAATTTTCTGGCTGATGGTTTTCGTGATTTGCAGTTCTCCGGAAATCTTGCTGTTATGCGAACAATGCCCGGTTATGCAAGTAGTCTGGCCGCAGTAATCGACAATTCAGAACCGTATGAAATCATTGGAACCATTGCAGGCGACGATACAATTCTGATCATCATGCGCGAAGGTGTTACGCAAAGCGACCTGATCAATAGCCTGATACTGATTATGCCTAAGCTGGAGGATAAGTTGGGATGAGAAAGTGGTCAGTGTTCAGTGTTCAGTCGCAGTTGGCAGTGGATGAATGGTTATCATGTTGTCAAAATTTGTTGTCAGTTGTCAAAAATATCCTTTGCCGTTCAGCTTTAGCCAACGGACAGCAAGATTAAAAAGTTCCGTAGGAACGAAATATTTTATAGCCCCGGATTTTAATCCTGGGGAAAAAGAAAAAATTAAAACCGTCCGCGAGAAAGCGATAGGAAAAGAGACAGTGGTATTTCGGGCGGAATTGCAATAACAATCAAAAGGGTGTTTAAAAAGTTAAAAACGAAAATGAAAGAGTTAAAAAATATTCAGGTTTTGGTTGCAACAGACGAGCATTTATCGTACGTTGATCAGGTGAACGATGCCATTGAAAGCGCTTCAAAAGAGCGCGGAACGGGTATTGCACGTAGAACTGACGAATACATTGCCACTAAAATGAAAGAAGGCAAAGCCATTATTGCCCTCGAAAACGGGAAAACTTTTGCTGGTTTTTGCTACGTTGAAACCTGGGGAGAAAAAAGCTTTGTTGCCAATTCAGGATTGATCGTGGCCAAAGATTTCCGCGGAATTGGCCTGGCCACTGCAATTAAAAGAAAAGCATTTATGCTTTCCAGAACAAAATATCCGGACGCCAAAATATTTGGTTTGACCACCGGACTGGCTGTCATGAAAATCAACCATGAACTGGGATATCGTCCGGTTACTTTTTCGGAACTGACTACCGATGAAGATTTCTGGAAGGGGTGCCAAAGTTGTGTGAATTACGATATTTTGCAACGTACAAATAAAAGCAAATGCCTTTGCACCGCGATGGTGTTCGATCCTGTCTGGGAAAAAGACAAAAAAGAAGAGAAAAAGAAAAATGGCTGGGCAATTAAAGGTACTTTGCTGGACATCATCAAAAAACTGAAGCGGAACAAAGACGAAACATTGCCCAACGAATCTACAATTTTGACATTTTTATTCAAAAAGAAAATACAAAGAATATGAAAGATAAAGTAGTTTTAGCATTTAGCGGAGGTTTGGACACTTCGTATTGCGCAAAATACCTTTCGGTAGAAAAAAATCTTGATGTTTATACAGCCATCGCCAATACCGGCGGATTTAACCAGGCCGAACTTGATACAGTGGAGAAAAAAGCATACAATCTGGGAGCTGTTAAGCACGTCACGTTGGATGTAACCGATACTTATTATGAAAAAAGTATCAAATACATGGTTTTCGGAAACATTCTCCGAAACAATACCTACCCGATTTCGGTGAGTTCGGAACGTGTTTTTCAAGCCATCGCCATTATTGAGTACGCGAAACAAATCGGCGCCAAATATGTGGCTCACGGAAGTACCGGTGCCGGAAACGATCAGGTTCGTTTCGACCTTACTTTTCAGATTCTTGCTCCTGAAATTGGTATTTTGACTCCAACCCGCGATCTGGAACTGAGCCGTCAGGAGGAAATTGATTACCTGAAAGCCCATGGAGTAGAAGCTGACTGGAAAAAGATGGATTACTCTATTAACAAAGGACTTTGGGGAACCAGCATCGGTGGAAAAGAAACGTTGAAATCGAATAAAACACTTCCGGAAGAAGCTTATCCGTCGCAACTTACAGAAACCGAAGAAAAGGAAATTACAATTGATTTCATCGGAGGCGAACTAAAAGGTGTGAATGGCGAAATTTTTGAAAATCCGGTAAATGCGATCCGTGCTTTGGATGCGCTTGCCGCTCCTTTTGCCATTGGCCGCGATATGCACATTGGCGACACCATTATCGGCATTAAAGGACGTGTGGGGTTTGAAGCTGCTGCTCCGATTATCGCCATCAAAGCGCATCAGATGCTCGAAAAACATACGCTCACCAAATGGCAGCAATACTGGAAAGAGCAGTTGGGCAACTGGTACGGAATGTTTCTACACGAAGCACTTTATTTTGAGCCAGTTATGCGCGATATTGAGAAATTCCTCGAACATTCGCAGCAAACCGTTACCGGAAAAGTGATCATCAAACTGAAACCATCCAATTTTGTGTTGGTAGGAGTTGAGTCTGACCACGATTTAATGCGTTCAGAATTTGGCGAATACGGCGAAAAAAACTCGGCATGGACAGCCAACGATGTAAAAGGCTTTACCAAAGTACTTTCCACTTCGCTGAAAATACATAATTCGGTGAATCATGGCTTCTAGCTACTAGCCGCTAGCTGCTTGCTTTTTTGCCAGTTGCTAGTAGCCAGCCGCTAGTAGCTCAATTTCAAAATAAAAATCTTGTACCAGAAGAAAATGATAAAAGTTGGAATTATAGGTGGTGCCGGTTACACAGCCGGTGAACTGATCCGTATTTTGCTGAACCACACTCAGGCAAATATCGCTTTTGTGCAAAGCACGAGCAATGCCGGAAACCTGGTTTCTGATGTTCATACCGATTTATTGGGCGATACCGATATTCAGTTTGTGGCTGAAGCTGACTTTTCAAGAGTTGATGTGGTTTTCTTCTGCATGGGGCATGGAAAATCGAAGGAATTTCTTCAGAAAAATATTCTTCCTGAAAATTTGAAAATCATCGATCTGAGCCACGACTTCAGGTTGAAAAAGGAGGGAAATCCATTTGTTTACGGATTGCCTGAATTGAACCGGGAAATCATCCGAAAATCTAATAAAATTGCAAATCCGGGTTGTTTTGCAACCGGAATTCAACTGGCAATTTTGCCTTTGGCTTCAGCTGGGTTGATCAAAGACGAACTGCATGTAAATGCCATTACCGGCTCAACCGGTGCAGGGCAGGCACCCAGTGCAACTTCGCATTTCAGTTGGAGAAACA
The DNA here is from genome assembly GCA_019459485.1 of Prolixibacteraceae bacterium. Lineage (GTDB taxonomy): Bacteria > Bacteroidota > Bacteroidia > Bacteroidales > Prolixibacteraceae > Aquipluma. Next base: position 924 of record JAIBEZ010000047.1, on the reverse strand, counting down.
GCAATTTGTCGGTTTACAAAGCATTCGAACACCAGCATCTGGGCGAAATTGGCGAAAGTCTGAAGCAGTTACAGCCTGATTTAAACCACGATATCAACTTTATTCCGGTTCGCGGAAATCACACCCGCGGTATATTTGCTTCGGTTTACACCAGATTCGACGGCTCGATAGAAGATGCCAGAAAATTGTATCAGGATTATTACGCATCTCATCCGTTCGTGTTTGTTAGCCTGACCAATCCTGATTTAAAACAAGTGGTAAATACCAACAAAGCAATTGTTTATCTTGAAAAACACGGCAATAAACTGATGATTTTGTCTGTGTCAGATAATTTACTGAAAGGTGCATCAGGACAAGCGGTTCAGAACATGAACCTGATTTTCGGACTGGAGGAAACAGCTGGATTGAATTTGAAGGCAGTGGCGTTTTAAGAAGTGATCAGTGGTCAATCGCAGTTGGCAGAAAAAGGCACAAGTACCAAGATTAATCTCTGAATCTTCTGATCTTTTGACGGCTTGGAACTGGAAGGAGCTCTGAAAGAGCTTAATATGAATAACCGCGGGTGAAACCCGTGGCAAATTGGAATCGAAAACCAGAACCCCGAATGGGGTTCAACTACATTAAAAGAAATGAATTTATTCGACGTATATCCGTTACTCGACATCACTCCGGTTAAAGGAGAAGGTTGCTACATGTGGGACGAAAACGGAACCAAATACCTTGATTTATATGGTGGCCATGCGGTTATCTCGGTTGGTCATTCGCATCCGCACTACATCAAAGGGCTGACCAGGCAACTGAACGAGATTGGTTTTTATTCCAATTCGGTGCAGGTTCCGCAGCAGCAAGAGTTGGCCGACAAATTGGGGAAAGTTTCCGGCTATCCAGATTACCAGCTTTTTCTAGTCAATTCAGGCGCCGAAG
>JAIBEZ010000016.1 GCA_019459485.1 Prolixibacteraceae bacterium | reverse complement strand
TTCCATTCAAAGTGACCTGAAAACATTTCTTTGGTGAGGCGCGCCATAAACAGGAATACGTCGGCAACATCCGTCAGGAAGCGGCTGAATATACCTGTTTGTTCCAGTGTTTTTTCACTCAACCTCGTCATGGAATGCGCTGTTGCATCCCGAAGCTTTGGAATTACTTTTGTAGCAGGTAATAATTTTCCCATTTCAATCTATGGTTAACTTGTTATACTACAAAACTATCCCAATAAACAAACAATTGTGTTACATAACTTTGGAAATAAGTTACAAGATTCACACTTTTTGGGGAGACCGAAGACAGGAGTCAGGTGACCGAAGTCCGAAGTCAGGAGACCGAAATCGGGAGTCAGGAGACCGAAGTCGGGAGTCAGGAGACCGAAGACCGAAGTCGGAAGTCCGGAAAAGCCTATTTCGCTATTGAATCTTTTTCGGCCTCTTTTGCTCTCTTCTTGAAAAAACCTCTGAGCAAAAAATTGTGTTGTACTGCTTCAAGATCTTCATCCAGTTTTTTTGAACTGCTTTCAAGATTCTTAAGCGATGCTTTTAAATGGGCACCCGCATCTTCATCATGCAGTAAAACTCCGATAGACGACTTCGGATTGCTGCTTATCTGTTTAATGTTGGTAATTAATGCGGTTGCAGTATCGGCCATTTGCTGCAATTGCAAAACCGAAGCTTTCACCGATCTAAAGACCACGGTATCAGTTGTAAGTTCATTGGCCAGTGTACCTTTTTTGTTCAGGTTTGAACTAAAAACGGCCAGCGAATTCAGCATTTGCTGTGCTTTTGCCGAAGCTTTCTGAAGCGATACAATGGTGGCATTGATGTTTGTGTACATCAAACTGTCGTCGAGCATTTTGCCAATAGAACCTTCACCGGCTGCCAGCTTTTTTGTGATGGCTTTCACATCGTTGGTAATTGCCAGAATATTTTTATTATTTTCCTGGGCAGTATTGATCATATCTTCTGAAGTAAAAGTCTTTTCAACCTCCAGTGTGTCGCCTTCCTGTACCTGAGCAAATGCATCGGTGCCACCGTAAATAACCAGAATTTTATTCCCGATCAAACCGTCGTTGCTAATTTTAACCTTGGCATCTTTCCTGATATATTTCTGTGCCGAGATAGCAACATTCATATTGACTTCCACCTGCGATTTGCCGTGAAAATTCAGACTGCTCACCGTACCAATTTTAACACCCGAAAACCAGATGTTGTTACCCGGCTGCAATCCGCTGATATCGTCAAAAAGTGAAACCAGCTCCATTTTTCGGTTAAAAGTTTCGCGCAGATTGCCAACAATAAGTATTCCGGCCAACAGAAAGATTATTCCTATAAAAACAAAAAGTCCTACTATGACTGCACGTTTATTTGGTGATTCGTTCATCGTTTTATTGTATAAAATTGTAATTAAAAAAACCTTGTACCTGTTCGTTTTCGGTGCCAAAAACTTCATCAAAAGTCCCGATTTTTAAAAACCTCCCTTTGTGCAGCATGGCAATCCGGTTGGCTGTATTTTTAGCGCAGGTAAGGTCATGGGTAATAATAACCGAACTGGTATTGTATTTCTGCTGAACTTCATTAATAAGGTCAATAATTTCGGCACTTGTAATTGGGTCGAGTCCTGAAGTTGGCTCATCGTACAGCATGATTTCGGGCTTCAGAATTAAGGTACGGGCAATGCCAATCCTTTTTCGCTGTCCGCCTGAAAGATCTGAAGGCATTTGTTTGCTTTTGTTGGCCAATCCTACTGAATCCAACACTTCATCAACAGCATAATCAACCTCCGCCTTCGACATCGTTTTGATGTTCATAGTCAACGGAAATGCAAGGTTTTGGTGAACATTCATACTGTCGTACAATGCGCTGTTCTGAAACGAAAATCCGATACGCAAGCGCAAGGCATCCAGCTCTTTGCCAACCAGCTGATCGACGTGTTGTCCCAACACAATTACTTCACCCTCATCACGCTTTAGCAATCCCACAATAATCTTGATCAGTACAGATTTACCGGTACCCGATTTGCCAAGGACTGCTACATTTTCGCCTTTAAAAAGGTTAAAGTCAACACCTTTCAAAACATGCAGATCACCAAACGACTTGTGCAATCCGGTGATTGAAATAACAGTTTCCTCTTTGTGTATTATATTATGTAATTCTTTCATTTCTTAAAAAAATCTGAACCAATTGGCTACCTGAACAATAAGTACTTCTTCAATAAAAATAAGGAACATGGCAAGCACAACCGCCTGATTTGCTGCGCGGCCTACCCCACGGGTTCCCTGTGTGGCATTAAAACCTTTGTAAGTTCCAACAATTCCGATGGTGAATCCAAATACAATTGATTTGGTTACCGAAGTGAAAATATCGAGGAAGGAGATGGTTTTAAACGCGCTTTGATAAAAACTGATCAGGCTGCTTGTTTCTTCTGCATGAACATTTAAATAAGAACCGTAGAGTGCTACAAAACTGCAATATAAGGCCAGCACCGGAATGGTGATCGTAGTGGCCAGCACCCTGGTGACAACCAGGTATTTATATGGGTTGATGGCAGATACTTCCATCGCATCTATTTGCTCGGTTACTTTCATGGAACCAAGCTCGGCTCCAATTCCCGAACCTACTTTTCCGGCACAAATAAGCGCGGTAACCAATGGCCCGAGCGCTTTCACAATGGCGATTCCGATTAAGGAAGGAAGCCACGATGTTGCACCAAAATCTTCGAGTGAAGGGCGCGATTGTTTGGTGAAAACGATGCCGACGATAAAACCTGTAAGCGAGATTAACGGCAGGGATTTTAACCCGATTTCGAAACTCTGATTAATTACTTCGCGAAGGTGAAACGGTCTTTTGAATACTTCTTTAAAGAAAAGGCCTGTGAACTTAAGGGCACTGTTAACGCCTGTAAAATAGTCGTCAAGCCTTCTTGAAAGGATGTATTTTTTTGCAGTGGTAGTGGACATTTATCGAATAAATATAATTTCACAAAGATGAAACAACTAAAAAGAAATGTGTTACACAACTAAAAAAAAAAGTTACACAATTCACACATTCGATTTAAATTCAAAAAGAAAGACCGTCCCTGCTGGGGAACGGCCTTTCTAACACTAACTCTCTCTCTTATTAAACCAAACCCACTAAAACCTATATCCTAATGACAGACCGAAGCCTGTATTTTTGCTTGCTGATTTATCATCCGCGGTTCCTCTGTCAGGATTAATGTTCAGCATACCAAATTGGGTATCCAACTGCAAAAAGATTCCGCTTGCCATTTCAAAACCGACGAAAATGTTGGCACCTGCATCAAATGCTTTATAGACCGGATATTCAGTTAATCCTGCCTCATTTTTGAATTCAATGTCTTTTTCAACGGTTACTGATCCGACTTCAGTTTCAACCTTGCCCCCGATTCCATAAGCCACATAAGGTCCAAATCCAAGCATTACAAATCCGTTGCCCAATGCACCTTTGTAAACCAAATTCAGAGGCACTTCAATATAATTGATCTTGGTTGTTTTTGTGTAATAGTTTCCATCAAAAGGAGTACTTTTTGCACCTTTAATGGCATACATTACCCCTGGTTGAAAATAGAATTCCGGTGCAATTGGTATCTGAACATTGACACCACCGTGGAAACCCATTAACATATCGTTTTCAAGTTTGTCGCCACTCGAAAATTTTCCGTTCAGATTCTGGAAATTTACTCCTCCTAAAATGCCAAATGACATTTTACCTGGTTCCTGTGCAATCGCAAATGAGGCTGATAGCGCAAGAATTAATACAATTGATAATAATCTGTTTTTCATGTTCTAATTTTAAATGATAATTTCTGTTAATTAATTGTTTAATGACTAAATGGCTAATGTGTAAAGTCTGTTTGATAAACTGAACAGTGAGACTGAACACTGTTTTTATTTCGCTGCTTCCTTTTCTGCGTCAGCCTTCATTTTCTCATTGGCAGTGATCAAAAATTCAACCCTGCGGTTTTGGCTACGTCCATCCTCGGTATTGTTGTCATATTTTGGAGCTGATTCACCAAATCCGTTAATTCTAACACGGCTGTAACTGATGCCCTTGCCGGTAAGATAAGCCGATACTGATCCGGCACGTTGTTCAGACAACTTTTTGTTATATGCATCACTACCTTTACTGTCGGTATGTCCCTGAATTTCAATGTCCGTATCAGGATACACATTCAAAACCTTTACAAGTTTGTCAAGGTTGCCTTTTGCCTCCGACGAAAGGTTCGAACTGTCAAATCCAAAGAGTACATTGCTGCTAAATTCAACAACGATACCTTCACCTACGCGTTCAACTTTTGCATCGGGTACGGTTTGTTCAATTTCCTTGGCCTGTTTGTCCATCTTATTTCCAATCACAGCTCCGGTTGCACCTCCGACAGTGGCTCCAATAATAGCGCCCAGTCCGGTATTTCCGGCAGCTTTACCTATAATAGCACCCATTGCACCACCAGCAACAGCTCCAACGGCTCCGCCTTTTTGCGTTTTATTTAACGACGCACAACTGGAAAACAACAATGCAGTGCTTAAAACCATGATTGTAGCAATTCTAATTTTTTTCATAATAAAATAATTTAATTTCTAAATGTTATCAATTTCTAAATGTCTTCAATTTTGTTCCGGCAAATATATAGCGTTTCGAATGTATAGAAGTTACATAACTTTTGGGAAGAGTTACATGATTCACACTTTTCGTATTGTGTGAATAATGTAACTCTTTTATATAATTGTGTAACGTAGCTGAGCGCCAGGAATCTCATCTTTGTGAAGTGAAAACTATTTCACTACTAAATTAAAAAAAATGAACACTACCGAAATCAAAGGAAACTGGAATGAACAAAAAGGCAAACTAAAACAAAAATTTGCCGTTTTAACTGACAATGACCTTTTACTTGTAGAAGGCAAAAATGAAGAACTAATGGGAAGACTCCAGGCAAAACTTGGTAAAACAAAAGAAGAATTGCACAAGATTATTTCAGAGCTTTAATTGAAAAAATTTATACACATATATTATACAAAACACTATGAGAAAATTACTTCTACTTTCATTGATTTTAGCTTTTACAGCTAGTTTAAACGCTCAGACCTCCGACAAAAAATGGGGGCTTGGTTTGGGTGTTGGTGCATACGGAACAATCACCGATAACGGTGGCGTAGGTTTTATGCCTGAATTGTATTTAAGCAGATACCTCAGCCCACGTTTAGATGTGATGCTTAAAACCGATATGGGTTTGTTCAGATCCGATCTTTTAAGCAAACTTGACTTGGTGAACCCTTTCCTGAACTTACGTTTCAAGTTCAGCGACGAAACTAAAAACTTTCGTCCTTACCTTTTTGCAGGTCCCGGCTTGTTGTGGGACAATCAGGAAAAAGGAGTAAACTTTGATGCAGGTCTTGGAGCCAAATATTATTTTAGTCAAAGCGCTGCTTTATACTTTGAAGCTGGTTATATCCACAGCATCAAGGTTCAAAGACCTGGAAGAGAAGTAAACGACAAATTCGCAAAAGCTACAATTGGCCTTGAATTCGATTTTGGAAAAACCAAAGATTCTGACATGGATGGCGTTTCTGACAAAAAAGACAAATGTCCGAATACCCCCGCTGGTGTTGCTGTTGACGAAGATGGCTGCCCGCTTGATTCGGATGGTGACGGTGTTGCCGATTACATCGATGATTGCCCGACGGTTCCAGGATTGGCTTCTTTGAAAGGTTGCCCGGATGCTGATGGTGACGGCGTTGCCGACAAAGATGACAAATGCCCTGACACGCCAAAAGGTGTGAAAGTAGATGCATTTGGATGTCCGCTTGACTCAGACAAAGACGGTGTTCATGATGGAATCGACAAATGTCCTGATACTCCGGCTGGAGTGGTTGTTGACAAAGATGGTTGCCCGATTGATACCGATGGTGACGGAACACCTGACTACCTTGACAAATGCCCAACAGTTCCAGGCCCTAAAGAAAACAATGGTTGCCCTGTAGTTGATGAAGCTACGGAAGTAGCCCCGGAAATGCTCATCGAACCGGTTTATTTTGACTATGACAAGTCGAATATCCTTCAGGTTGAAAAAGCTAAAATTGAAAAACTGGTCAATCTATTGAAATCAAACGACAATTACAGTGTTGACCTGACCGGAAACACCGATAGCAAGGGTACTGATGAATACAACATGAAACTATCTGAAAGACGTATCAATTCGGTTATTAAATCAATCACCTCTTCAGGAGTTAAAGCAGTTCGTATTTCAAAACAAAAACCACTTGGAGAATCACAACCTGCTGCAACCAACGATACAGAAGAAGGTCGCGCATTGAACCGCAGGGTTACCTTTGAAGTGATCAAAACAAATTAATCATTTCAGCTTAAAAGTTAAAGTCCATGCCAAATTCCGGCATGGACTTTTTTTGTTTACGACATATTGTTGCGGGGAAGGATATTGTTTATTCTGATCGGATCACACTACAAATCACGACATTCAATCACTTTCGGGTTGAAGCCTGCAGCCATTCGTTCATCCCCAATTCCATTGGAGGTCATTAATATTAAACCCATCCGGGTTCTACCAGGAATTTAACTGGAATGGTGTATTAAATGTCCGAAGTCGGAAGACCGAAGACCGAAGCCGCAATCTCCAAACATCAGTAATATTGAGCAAAAGATAAATTTTCAGGAGTGATTTTTCAGGAACATTTAACTGAAATTTAAATGCACATGCAGCAATGAGAATAGCTGCTTGAAATCTTCCGACTTCGGACTTCCGGCAATAATAATGGTTACACTAAAAAACTGGTAGTGCCTTATTTATTATTACGTCTGTTTTTGCCTGTGCCCGAATTACCGGTATTGATCCACGTTGGAGAATCGTGCCATGCAGTGCCATCGCCTAACTGGCCGGCATCATTGTATCCCCATGCCCAAAGTTTTCCTAACTCATCAATGGCTAAAGTATAATTGTAGCCAGCTGATATGTTTTTAAATCTTGTGTCAGATTTGACATGTATCGGTGTGGACTTATCCGAAGTTGTGCCATCTCCCAGCCTGCCATATTTATTGTATCCCCAGGTCCAAAGATTACCCGATTCATCAATTGCAGCAGAATGAACTGATCCTGCACCTGCCAATTTGAATTTTGTTCCAACCTTGACTGATACAGGTGTTGTCATTGCTTTTAAATCGCCATTTCCCAATTTTCCATATTCATTACTTCCCCATGTCCATAAATTTCCCGATTCATCAATAGCCAGGGTGTGAGAGTAATAAGTTGAAACGGTCTTAAATTTTATTCCGGGCTTAATCTTTGTCGGAGTTAACTTATCGGTATTGGTACCATCCCCCAACTGACCGGTTTTATTCATTCCCCAAGCCCAAAGATTGCCGGATTCATCGATGGCCATTGTGTAGGTTGTACAAGTTGAAACAAATTTGAATCTCACTCCCGGCTTGATATTTACAGGTGATGACCTGGTAGAAGTTGTACCGTCGCCCAACTGGCCGTAACCCCATGCCCACAGTTTACCCAATTCATCAATGGCCATAGTGACTGAAGATCCCGCCGATATGGTTTTGAATTTTGTACCGTATTTAATTAGTACAGGGGTGTTCTTGTCAATCTTGGTTCCATCGCCCAGCTGGCCGTAATAATTATATCCCCAGGCCCATAAATTTCCTGACTCATCAATTGCAAAACTGGTGTTGTATTTCCCTGCTGCAACGGCTTTAAATTTTGTTCCCGGCTTTATTTTCTCCGGAATGTTTTTTCCATATTTGTTTCCATCACCCAACTGTCCATAAGAATTTGCGCCCCATGTCCACAAAATTCCCGAATCATCAATAGCAAGGGAGTGTTCGTTACCGGTTGATACGTTTTTAAATTTCATCTCAGATTTAATATTTACCGGCAGTGATTTTCCTGAAGTACTTCCGTCTGCAAATTGGCCGCTTTCATTCGTCCCCCAACCCCAAAGCTTTCCCGATTCATCGATGGCCATGGTATGGTTATAACCGCCTGACACTAAACTGAATTTTGTGCCTGATTTGATATTCACAGGGATTGGTTTTTCAGAAGTTGTTCCATCGCCTAACTTTCCAAAACCATTGTATCCCCAAGCCCACAGATTTCCCGATTCGTCAATGGCCATGCTATTGGAAGATCCTGCCGTTACGGTTTTAAATTTTGCCCCATATTTAATTTGTACCGGGTTGGATTTGTTGAAATCGCTTCCGTCGCCCAATTGACCGGAAGAATTGCTGCCCCATACCCACAAGTTTGCCATTTCATCAATTGCCATGCTGTGCCCAAAACCGGCTGATACAATTTTGAATTTAGTGCCTGATTTGACTTTTCCGGGATTGGACTTATCTGAAATGGCACCGTCGCCTAGCTGTCCATATTTATTGTTTCCCCATGTCCACAAGTTTCCGGACTCATCAATCGCCATGCTGTGGGCGGTACCTGCTCCAACGGACTTAAACCTGGTTCCGGATTTTACCTTTACCGGTGAAGACCTGTCAGTTGATGTACCATCTCCCAATTGTCCCTTGCTGTTCAGTCCCCACGACCATAAATTTCCTGATTCATCGATGGCCAAAGTATGGGAATAATAAATTGAAACGGTTTTGAATTTTGTACCAGCCTTGATTTGTACTGGTGTGGAAGTATTGTCAGAAATGCTTGCATTGCCCAACTGTCCGGAATTATTGGTTCCCCAGCCCCAGAGATTTCCTGATTCATCAATCGCCATGCTGTAATCAAATCCGGCGAGCGCTATTTTAAATTTTGTTGCCGGCATGATCTGAACAGGCGTGTATTTTTCCTGAGTGGTTCCATCTCCCAACTGACCGCTGTAATTATAGCCCCACGCCCACAAATTACCGGATTCATCGATGGTTAAAGTATGATAGGCTCCTGCAGAACAGCTAACTATTTTCTGTGAATAAAAACTTGCTGCATTGGCAACAGACACAACCAGAACAATGACAAATAAAATAGAAAGCCTCTTCATATATAATTTGAGTAGTGTATTTATTCCCAAACGAAATTTATTTTCGGATAGTGTCTAAAATTACTATTAAAGTCCATGCCGGAAATTTGTGACGAACTCTTTTTCTAATTTATTCCAACAATTTCTAAATGTGAGAAAGATGTAACTCTTCACTTTAATTGTGCAACACTTCACGGATTAATAGGCCTCACCTTTGTGAGGAAAGAATTAATCCCAATTTTAAAATAGATACTATGAAGCACTTTTTACTCTGTATGATTTTTTTAGTTGCGTTGACTGCAATTCCGAATGTAAATTTCGGACAGGCGCCCAACTTGGGGGCAGCTTCCAGTTTTGTGGTGTTTACATCAGCTGGAGCATTTAATAATACCGGGCCATCAGTCCTCACTGGCGATGTTGGTAGTTATACCTCCAGCCCTGTTGGATTAGCAATATTCCCTGATCCTCCTGCTCCAGGAATTGTGATTAACGGAAGTATATATGGTCCGGCACCGAGTCCTTCACTGGCAACACTTGCACAACAAGCTGCTGTGATTTCTGCATACGACCAATTGGATGCAGTTTCTTGCGGAACTACATTAGTGCTTCCATTAGCAGGACAGATTCTTACCCCGGGAGCTTACTGCTATGGGGCAGCTGCAACTTTAAACGGAGAAATCACTTTAGATGGACTAGGGGATCCCAACGCTTTATTTATTATTAAGATAGGGGGAGCTTTGGCCACAGTAGGCGGATCAAACGTTAAACTAATCAATGGAGCCTCCCCAAACAATGTCTATTGGCAAATAGGCGGAGAATTTATTTTGGTAGATAATTCTGCTTTCAGAGGTAATGTTATTGGTAGTGGAGCTATCACCATGTTAGGAACTGCGACTTTCGCTGGCAGGGCTCTTACCAAGGCAGGAGCCATATCCATCGCTGCGAATAGAGTTACTTTAGCACTAACACCAGTAGCGCCAACTATCACTTTAATTCAACCGACATGTGCTTTAGCCACCGGAACAATTACCATAACAGCTCCTACTGAGATTGGCATGACCTACAGTATTGATGGTACAACTTATACAAACACAACCGGTATATTTTCCGGATTAGCGTCAGATACATACAATGTTACTGCAATGAATTTGGATGGTTTTGTATCACCAGCGACAAGCGTAACTATAAATGCAGCCCCGGTAGGCGTAACTGCTTCACTTACCAGCCAGGTAAATGTATTGTGCTTCGGCAGTAGTACCGGATCAGTAGTGATAACGCCTTCAGGCGGAACAGCACCCTATTCGATCACTCCTGCACAAACAGGATTGTCTGCAGGTCTTCATACCTTCACAGTGACGGATGCCAACCTGTGTACAACCACCGTTAATGCAACGATCACCCAACCGGCTACAGTCTTATCGGCTTCACTTACCAGCCAGGTAAATGTATTGTGCTTCGGAAACAGTAACGGATCAGTAGTGATAACACCTTCAGGCGGAACAGCACCCTATTCGATGACTCCTGCACAAACAG
>JAIBEZ010000072.1 GCA_019459485.1 Prolixibacteraceae bacterium | reverse complement strand
TTGCTATCGTGGTGGCTAACGCGGCGGTGAACGTGGCGGAAGCGCTGGCGGCGGTGGTGGTTTCAACAGAGGTGGCAGCACCGGTGGAAACAGAAGATCAGAATACTAGTCTTCGTACCGTTTTTGATTTGCTATTAATGTAAAAATTGACTGAGTTAATTTTTACAACTACATAAAGGCCAGTAAAGAGAAGAAGTTAAATTCTTCGCTTTACTGGCCTTGGTTTTTTGTTATTTCCCGATTCTAATCCGAACATCCACTGCCATTAGCTTTTCTCCATCACCCATCAGCGGATTGATATCCATTTCCTTGATTTCGACGGCAAAACGCAAAAGTGTTGATAAACGAACCATTATTTCTGCAAATTTTCGCTCATTCACACCATTCTTTCCACGGTAGCCTTTGATGATCTGGTAGGAACGCAAACTCTTTATCATTGAAGCTGCTTCGCACATGGTAAGCGGAGCCAGACCTGAAGTGACATCTTTAAGTACTTCCACAAAAATTCCTCCCATGCCGCAAAGTATCACATGACCGAAATGGTCTTCGTATTTGGCGCCCAGAAACAATTCAATACCGGAAGCCATTTCAGCCATCAGTACTGCAGTGGTATGTTCTATTTTTATCAACCGCTGAAATTCGCGCTGAACAGTTTCCATATCTTTTACATTCAGCACCACTCCGTCAACATCGGTTTTGTGTACCGGGCCAACCACTTTCATTACCAAGGGGAACCCAAGTTGACGGGCTGTTTCGAGTGCAGCATCTTCAGTTGTCACTGTTATTTCCCTGACCATTGGAATTCCGGCAGCAGCAAATAGTTTGTGGATGGTTTCCGGCGACTGAAACCCATCTTCAGTGTGGTCGATTATGCGACGAATTTCAGGAATATCGATGTTATCAAGAAATATCTTTTCTTCGTGAGGACGTGCCGTTTTCAGAATGGAAGTCAGGGCTTTACCCAGCAGAACTTCATCGGGAAAATATACGTTTCCCTGTGCGATGAAATAGGCCACGTCGTCTTTCACATTGATAACGGAAGGCAGGATGGGAAAAATTGGCTTCTTGCAGGTTTGCATTTTATCGTTCAGAACCTGATAAACATCGAGAACCGGTGTTAATCCCGGGCTTCCGAAAATGACAGCCATCCCGTCAATTTCATCAAATTCATTTTCGCAGGCATCGATGATTGACGCAAGTTGTTCTGCATTCCCTGTCGCGAGGAAGTCAATGGGGTTCTCGACCGACGATCCCGGGAAAAGTTTACTTTTCAGCTTTTGTCGGGCTTCTGAATCTTTGATTTGTGGAATGTGCAGCCCGCCGCTTTCAAGCGAATCGGTGAGCATAACAGCCGGACCTCCAGCATGGGTGATGATGGCCAGCCGTTTGCCCTTCATCGGTTTGCAATGAAATACATTTGCCACGGTAGTCAGTTCTTCGCGGCCATAACAACGAACAATTCCGGCTTTTCGGAACAGCGCCTCAACAGCCAGATCTGAATTGGCCATGGCGCCGGTATGCGAAGCGGCTGCGCGGCTTCCGGCCTGACTGCTTCCGGCTTTTATCGCTGCAATTTTGCAGCCTTTGCGGATGAGCGATGAAGCATGTTTCAATAATTTATCAGGATTTTTTATGCTTTCGATGTAGAGCAGTTTTACCCTGGTACTGGTTTCAGGATTAAAAACATCGTCCATGAACTCCAGAATTTCTTCCACGCCGTTCTGTGCCGAATTTCCAACAGAAAAAACACTGGCAAAATGAAGTCCTTTAGGAATTCCAGATTCCATGATAAAAACAGCGGTTGCTCCGGAACTCGAAACGAGATCGCAGCTCATTTGCACGAGCTTTGGAATGGGAGTTGTAAAAACACTGGTGTGGGCGTATGTTATGATGCCAATACAGTTTGGGCCGATCAGGCTACCGTTATTTTCCTCGATTATTTTTACAATCTGCTGTTCAAGTATCCGGCCCTCTTCGCTTTCCTCGCTAAATCCTGCCGAAATGATAATGAAGCCTTTGGCCCCTTTTTGTGTTGCCAAAACTTCAACGGCTTTAACACAAGCTGCTGCCGGAATAGCCAACACCGCCAAATCAACCTGTGGCAAATCTTCAGGACTTGAAAAAGAACGAATCCCCTGAACTTCTGACTCATTTGGATTGACCACCCAAAGATCGCCTTTAAAGTTGTTGTCGATCAGGTTTTTAAGTAGTTTTCCTCCGGGTTTGGATGTGTTGTTCGAAGCGCCAATTACAACAATACTTCGGGGGGCTATCAATTCTTTAGTAATCATTGTCAGAATTTTAATTCGCTGGCTAAATTACTAAAATCAATTTCAGGAGGAACTGACTTTTTAACGCATTTCCCGGATGTTTTTCAATCGCAAAAAATCAATTAAGTTTACCGATTCATAATCTAATAATGCCGAACAATCAGGAACAAAAAATAATTGCAATTTGTGATTTTTCAGATCGAATGAAAGAAGTCATCGTGCATGCGGCACGCATGGCCGGAATTCTGAGAAAGGAACTTTGCCTGACAGTTCTCTGGCAAAATCAGGTTCAAAAAATTCAGCTTCAGGAGAAAATAACCCTCACTGTACAGACCCTGAAATCAAATCTGCCCAATATGCAGATTTCATGGTTACTCCTTCAGAAATCGTTGTACAACAACATGGAAAAACTGGTGGACGATTACAACGCGGTTCTGGTGGTGCTGCATCAGACCGACATTGGCTGGGCTTTAAAAGCTTTCCAGCAGAGCAGTATCGCTTTTCTTTTTATTAACGGTGATTCTCCTGAATTTTTAAGTTACAAAAATGTGCTTGTTCCTGTTGATTACCGCAAAGCTTCGAAGGAAACCTCGCTCTGGGCATCTTATTTTGGCCGGTTTAACCGATCACAGATACATTTGATTTATGCCCGGGAGACGAATAAAGAAGATGCTGACAGATTAATGCGAAACCTGAAATTTTTCAAAAAATTTCTGTCGAGCCTGAATGTCCGGCATTATGAGATTGCCGGAAAAACGTCGAGTTGGGGGATTTGCAAAGAAACCCTTGACATGGTTGACCAGTGTAATGGAGATGTGATGATTTTTTCAGGAAGCAGTTCCATCTCGCTGATTGATTTGCTGATCGGACTTCCGGAGAAAAAGATCATCCTGAAAGCAGGCAATTTGCCGGTTTTGATGATCAATCCGAGGAAAGATATTTGCGTGCTGTGCGATTAGTGTTTCCCGGATGAATTTTTATCGGATAATTCTTTATTTTTCCAAACATTTTTGTTAATCACCAACGCATGACGACCATAAAAGCAAAAAGTATTAAATCGCTTGTAGAACTTACGCTTTCGGCAACCAGCAACGAACAAATTAAATTTTCGATGGGCAATGTTGCTGAAAAAGTTGCTGAAATAGTAAAAGAAATCACCGGGCTTAATGTTGACGGATACGAATGTATATTAGATAATTTCGCTATAAAACACACTATTTTACAGCATGGTAACGCTACTAAAGAAGAAAAGCGCGGTCAGGTAGCAGTGACACTCGATTATTTTGAAAAAATACCAGTGGTAATTAAAAATCCTGATCGGATCACCGACGGCGGAACTACTAAAATTGGGCGCAGGGTCATTGTTTATGAAAAGCAGGTAAACGGGGTAATTATGTATGTTGAAGAAATAGGAACCAAACAGAAAGAATTGGCTATGCTGACCATGTATCTGAAAAAAGCCCACTGAATAGTGAGCTTTCCGAAACAACGAGTCGTTGCATTAACCACGCTCTTAACGTCCTAAGCGTCTTTGTTTCGGTGCAAATATACGAATTTATTCTAGGTTGAGTTACACATTCCCCTTCTTCGGGTCGGGGGAGGCCCTTATTCTATCACCATCTCATCAATTAAATACCCGGCGCCGGCCACTTTGTCGATAACGAAAAGTGCAAAACGGATATCGAGTGCAATGTTGCGGCAACGTTCCGGATCGAACATCAGGTCGCTCATGGTTCCTTCCCAGCAACGGTCGAAATTGAGACCGATCAGTTTTCCTTCGGCATTGATTACCGGACTTCCGGAATTGCCGCCGGTGGTATGGTTCGAAGCAGTGAAACACACATTCATCGTTCCGTTTTTACTGTATCTTCCGTAGTCTTTTTTCGCGTGCAAATCGCGTAGTGTTTGCGGAACGTTGTAATCGTAAATTTCAGGATTGTCTTTTTGCATAATCCCTTCGAGGGTTGTGAAGTAGTCGTAAATCACGCCGTCCATCGGTTCGTAGCCTTCCACTTTTCCGTAGGCAACACGAAGGGTTTTGTTGGCATCGGCCCAAAGTGGTTTTCCTTCGTTCATTTCCAAAATACCGGCTACATAAGTTCTCATATTCCCCTCAATCTGTCTCTGAATAGTATTGAAATAAGGCTCAACATTCATTTCATAGTGTTTTTTCAGGCTCCTGAATATTTTGAAAGCCGGATCGTTGCTGATTTTTTTCAGTTTCTTCCCTGAAAGGTTGGTTGTTGAGGCCATCAATTTTGAATAATCTGAAAAAACTGATTTCCGGTAAACTTCATTTATCAATTTTTCCGAAGTTGTTTTGCCCATCAGAGTTCTAAAATCTTCGGGCAAGTACTGTGGTGCAATGTCGTTGACGTACAAGCGTAGCAGTTCGTAGAATATTTTTTCATCGGTTTCGCGGTTGTAATCCTTAAAATGTTCTTCAAGTTTTTGTTTTACAGCCCCCTGAATTAGTTCCTGATGTGCTGATGAAATGCCTGACCAACGGGTTTCTATCGCATCGAAAAAAGAGATGATGCTGAAAATATCCGTGCCTCTGCCGACAATTTCAGTGTAATAATCGTTGGCTTTGGTGAAAGGTTCGAGTTGACTGTATAGTTTTTCGAATGTTGGAAGTACTTCTCCATAAAGGTTTTTCCGTTCAGGATTGGTATCCGCCCAATTCTTAAAATCAATTTCTTCGGCTTGTTTAACAGCAACGGCATTCAACCGTTTCAAGCCCTTTACTTCTCCCTGCCATTTTTTCCACGCATTGGCAGCGGTTTGATATTTAGCGGCATACTGAATGCGGATTTTTGCATCTCGTTCCATATCGGCAGCGAGCAGGCTAAGTTTGATGCCACGTATTTTTATTTTATCCGGATCGCCCTGCTCCATAATTTGGCGGATCGCCTGTGAAGGTAGATATTGTTGGGTAGTTCCCGGAAATCCAAAGACGAGGGTGAAATCTTCGGGTTGAACTCCTTTGAGAGATATTTTAAAGAATTTTTTGGGTTTGAACGGAACATTGTCTGCCGAATATTTAGCTGGCTGATTATTTTTATCTGCATAAATCCGGAACATTGAAAAGTCGCCGGTATGCCTTGGCCACATCCAGTTGTCGGTATCGCCTCCAAATTTTCCGATTGAAGTTGGTGGAGCTCCTACCAGCCTCACATCTTCAAAAACCTGATAAACGTATAAGAAGTATTGATTTCCGTAGAAAAGTGGCTTTACAGAAGCGTCAAATTTTCCTTTTTGTGACGCTTCTTCAGTTATTTTTTTCGTATTCCGGGCAATGATTACTGAAAGTGAATCTTTTGGGTTGCCTTCAGTTCCGGCAAGAACAGACAGAGAAACATCTTCCATACGATCGAGAAAGCGGACACTCAAGCCGGAATTTGGCAGTTCTTCCTGACGGGTTTTTGCCCAGAAACCATCGGTCAGATAATCGTGTTCGAGCGAACTGTGTTTCTGGATGGCATCGAAACCGCAATGGTGGTTGGTAATCAGCAATCCGTCGTTTGAAATTACATTACCCGTACAGCCGGTGCCAAAGAGCACCACGGCATCTTTCATGCTTTCCTTGTTGACACTGTATATGTCTTCGGCGGTGAGCTTGAACCCCATTTGCTGCATTTCCGCAATGTTGTATTTATCGAGCAAAGTCGGTATCCACATTCCCTCTTTGGCAAACAATGCCACAAAGGAAATCAGGACAAAACCAATGAGAAGTCCGGTTTTTCTGATCATTTTTTCTTTGATTATTTAATGCGACAAAAGTATTGATCTGTCGCGAACCCGTTTTGGGTATTTGTCATGAAACGGGAAAGATTTTAAAAGTACTATTGGTTTATTTCAGCGGAGTTATGAAATCCGGAAGCTATTACACTTGTTTCGATGTTGTCTTTGTTCACGATGCTTGCATTAATAAGGATCGACTCGACCAGCACTTTGCCATTGCTTTCGGTGGTAAACTGATTTTTGATGGTTTTATTATTTGCCAAATTTATTGCCAGCTCTGCCGTTGCCAGGGCAGTTTCTTTCAGTGGTTTTAAAACTGTGCAGGTCTGCAATCCGTTTTTTATAGCCCGAACATTTTCTAATTCAGCATCCTGGCTGGCAAGCAGTATTTTTCCTTCCAGTCCTGCTTCTTTCAGAGCCATCATGGCTCCCAATGCCTGATTATCATTCCCGCAGATGATTCCGGTCAGTCCTTCCGAATATTTTTCCATGATAATTTTTGCTTGACGGTATCCGTCTTCTTTTGTCCATCCTTCGCCAAATTCGCTGTAAACAAGTTTTATGTCACCAGTTTCCATAAGTGGTTGAAGAACATTCATCTGGCCAAGGAAAAGTCGTAAAGAATTGTTGTCGATACTTGAACCACCAATCAACGCATAATTTCCTTTGGGCTGAAGTGAGAGCAGGTATTTTGCCTGTATTTCACCGGTATTCACACTGTTGGTCGAAACGTAATAGTCGAGTGGGCAGCCATTGATCAAACGGTCGTAAGCGATTACCTTTACATCTTTTTCGTGAGCCATTTCCACAATTTCTCCGGCAGCATCCTGATCGATCGGAACGACGACCAATACTTTCGCCCCATCGTTGATCATTTTCTGTGCCTGCGCAATCTGCTTTTGCTGATCGTTGTCGGCTACTTCCAGCAAAACTTCTGCACCCATTCTGGTCAGATTTTCCACCAGATAGTCCTTGTCTTTTACCCAGCGTTCGTTATCGTAACTGTGAATAAGGATCCCGATTTTAGGGTGCTTTGGCTGACATCCGGTGAAAATCAGAGTTACCAGGAAAAGAAAAAGTAGCGAATAGGTATTTATCTTCATTATTTTATTTTTTATTCCGGCTAAGATACTAAATGAATTTTGATTAGCGATTTCAAAAAGTTTTCAGGTGTTCGTAAAGGCTTTGGATCGGTAATCCCATTACATTAAAAAACGAACCTTCGATGTGGTTGATGCCAATGTAGCCAATCCATTCCTGAATTCCATACGCACCCGCTTTGTCGTAAGGCCGAAAGTTTTCGAGGTAATAATTGATTTCTTCGTCGCTCAGTTCCTTGAACCAGACATCGGTTGATGCATAGAACGACACTTTTTTCTCGGTCGAAAGCAGGCAGACGCCGGTCAAAACCTGGTGTTTATTTCCCGACAATTCTTTTAGCATCCTGAATCCGTTGGCATAGTCGGATGGTTTGTTCATTACCTGCCCATCGAGCCAAACGATCGTGTCGGCAGTAATTACGAGTTGATTGTCTTTCAGGATCGGACAAAAAGCCTCGGCTTTCAGTTCTGCCAGAAAGACAGGAACTTCGGTCATTCCCAATCCTTCCGGAAAATCCTCCGGAATATCCATTGACTCAACCCTGAACTTTAATCCTAAATCAGCAAGTAGTTGCTGACGGCGCGGTGATTTGGATGCGAGAATGATTTCGTAGGATTCGATGTTATGAAGTAACATAGTGAAAAGATTGAAGGTCTGAATTACTGTTTTTACTGCGACTGAACACTAATCCGCTTTTATCCCGCGGATTTCCTGTCCGAACCATTTTTGCTGTGAGCGCATTACTTGTTCAATCACATCGCGGACACAACCTTCGCCTCCTTTTTTATCTGAAATGTACAGCGAAATGGCTTTGATTTCAGGAACTGCATCCAGCGGACAAGTTGGGATTCCGATTTCTTTCATGATCTGAAAATCGACAAGATCGTCGCCCATGTATAGAATATCCTCTTTTTGCAAACCGGTTTTTACAAGAATTTCTTCCAGACATTCGGTTTTATTAAACGAATTCAGGTAAATGTGTTCGACACCCAATTTTTTGTACCGAAGTTTTACGCGTTGTGTATTTGCTCCGGTGATAACAGCAACCTGAAACCCGTTTTGAAGCGCGAAACGTATTGCAAATCCATCCTTGATATTGGCTGTTCGCACCGGATCGCCATTTTCGTCGAGGGGTGAAGTGTCCATCGAAAGTACGCCGTCAACGTCGAAAATAAATGCTTTGATATTTTTTAATCGTTCTTTAAAGAAGGCCATGATCATGTTTTTGTTGAAGCTGAAAAATGCTTTCAGTCACAAGACTATATATTTTCTGGAACCCAGGCTTGTCGTGAAGCATTTTTAATTGGGCATTGAGGATCGCTTTGTCATTTCGTTTTGCCGGCCCGGTCTGCGCTTCAAACGGATTCAACGTTTGTACTTTTTCGGCAGTTTCATGGATAAGCGGCTTTAAAAGATCAAAATCGAGCTTTTTATCATGAAGAATATCAGCGCCAATTGTATAAAAATGATTTACAAAGTTGTTGACAAATACAGCCGCCAAATGCAAGGTTTTTCGTTCTTCAGAATTGATCTGGTTAACCGAACCCGAAAGTCTTTCACCCAGTTTTTCCAGCTTCAGGAAGTTGGAAGGATGATTGGATTCGATACAAACCGGAATATTCGAGAAATCGACTTTCCGGTTTTTTGAAAAAGTTTGCAGTGGATAAAACACACCGTAATTGTTCGAGAATCCTTCCAAAATGCTCATCGGGACACTTCCCGCAGTGTGTACAATCAGAGAATCTTCGCTCAGGTTCAGGTTTTCCAATACTTCCTGAATGGCCGAATCTTTTACTGCAATGATATATAAATCAGCGTCAGGAAGTAATTGCGCCAAATCATTTGTAAAAACGGCATTCACTTTTTCTGCAAGTTCTTTGGCCGATTCAATTTTGCGGCTAAAGACTTGTTTTATATGAAGCCCTTTTTCAAATAAGACCAATGCCAGTTGAGTGGCAAGATTTCCAGCTCCGATGATGACCGTATTTTCTATCATTGCAATAATGAGAATTTTTTATTTCTCTTCTTTTACAGTAACGGTAAAGTCATTCTGGATCCTCATCATATTTACCGTGTATATCAGAATGTTTCTGGTTTCGTTCAGTATGCTTAGAACCAACATACTCGTTTTCGTTCCCACTTCTTTTCTTTTGATTGTTTTAATCAGGTTCTTGCGCGATTCTTTGATCATATTAAGGATCTTGGCCTGTTCTTCATTTATTGTAACCAGTCTTTCCTGACTGTTATCCTCCAATGAGTTCAGTACCAATTTCATGAATTTATCAAAGGCTTCCGCCATTTTTGTCAATTCTTCCGCCTGTGATTCAATCAGTGGTTTGTGATTGTTGTCAACGTGGTTGTAAACAGGTTCGACCAAAAAAGTAGCACAATGGGCAAGTTCCTTCAGGTAGTCGAGTGTCAGAATATAATAATGGGTGGCTTCGACTGATTCGGTAGCAGGCAAGGTGGGAATGGCCTGATACAATTTATTTCGCTTGCTATTGAGTTTTTCCTCTAACTGGGTCGAAGTCTTCAGTTGTTTTTTTAATTCCTTGTGATTTTCCTTAATCAGCTGATCAATTGTTTCGCTATACAATTCTGTTACAGTGTTCAGCGTTTTTCTAATTGCGTTATTGCATTTTTCAAAAAGGGTTGCAACAGAGCGATTTTCTTCTACTTCTTCAGCAGTTTCAAGTAGGTTGTTTTCGCGTTTTTTGTGGGTAATGTTTGTTCTGTAAAACGAGAATATTGCAAAACTAATAAGACCAATTAAACCTATAAGCTGGCCCCATCCTAAAAATATTGAAAGCAGAAAAGCGACGGAAAAAGCTGCAAAACCGGTTATAAACCAACCACCAATAACTGTGAACACACCGGTTATCCGGTAAACAGCGCTGTCGCGGCCCCAGGCACCATCAACCAGCGAAGTGCTCATGGCTACCATAAAAGTAACATAGGTGGTCGAAAGTGGCAATTTGTAGGAAGTTCCGACAGCAATCAGGATAGATGCCACCATCATGTTTACAGAAGCCCTCACCATATCAAACATTGGAGGATTCGAATCTTTTTTGGTTCTGTCTTCCAGTTCAGTGGTGTCAAACCGTTTCCCGATTTTATCGACAACCGATTTAGGAATTACTTGACTGAAAAATGTTCCGGTATTAACAACCTTGCGAACCAAAACCCTGGAAAATGCAGACGAACCAAATCGTTCATTGCCTTCTTCCTGACGACTTAGGTTAAGAGATGTTTCTATCACTGTTTGTGCTTTCTTCGAGAACCAAAGTACGATCAGCATGATAATACCTGCACCGATCAGAAAATAGGAAGGAGTGATAATTTCACCAAGTAAGCCACTCATTAAGAGATCGTTTCCACCATTTGCTGAAAAAAGCTTGAATGATTCGTACCCAGCCAGCGGAACGCCGATAAAGTTTACCAAATCATTTCCGGCAAATGCCATTGCAAGCGCAAATGTACCGGCCAATACAACCACTTTTAAAGGATTTACCTTAAAAATCCAATTTAACGCTTGAAGCAACAATGACCAGAAAACAAAGCTTAATCCCAGAATTAAAAGCGTATGCTCTTTGATGGATGCATACATTTCCGGAGTCATGAATGAAGCATCTTTTACACCTTTTATCAGCATAAAATAAGTGATGGCCGAAATTCCAAATCCGCCCCAGATCGATCCATAATATTTAATTGTCTTTTCAATATTAAAAGTGAAGATTAATCGGCTGATCCATTGAATGACAATGCCAAAAACAAAGGAGAAAACAACCGATAAAAGAATACTGGAGATGATAACGAGCGCTTTCGAAGAGTTAATGAAATCCCCAATCTGGGCAATTTTTTCACCACCATCGACCATGATGGTCGCACCATCACCCACTTTTAAAAATGCCATTCCAACAGCGGCACCCAATAATCCAAAAACGAGTGAAACGGTGGTTGAGGTGGGCAATCCAAAAGTGTTAAAGAAATCAAGCAAAAGAACATCGGTAAACATTACTGCCAGAAAAATGAGGATGATTTCTGTAAACAGAAAGAACTGCGGTTGAAATAATCCTTTTCTTGCAACTTCCATCATTCCGTTGGCAAACAATGCGCCGGCGATGATTCCTGCACTTGCTACTACCATGATTACCCTGCGTGTTGCAACTTTAGCGCCTATGGCCGAATTCAAAAAGTTGACTGCATCGTTGGCTACTCCAACCATTAAATCGGAAATTGCCAGCAGAAAAAGTACCACTAAAAAGAAAATGTAAATACTCATGTGAATGGTTTTGGTTTGCGGATTTTTGCATTTTACTAGGAGGAATTCCTGAAGTATTTAGAATTTTTAAGTTTGTTTTAACTGTTTATTAATCAAATATTGATCGCTCTTTAATTTCAGTTTCGCCGACAAAAGTAATTAATTTATTTTTTACCTGTTGAAATTTCTGTCCCTTAACTATTTCATAACATTAATTGTTTTCTGCCCTGCAAGTCATTGATATTGAGAGTTTATTTATTTGATCATGTCCAACACGATGGGTTTTAATCCGCTGAAAAAGAACTCGACGGCGATTACCATCACAATGAGACCCATCAGGCGCATCATTACATTGATGCCTGTTTGCCCAAGCATTTTGATGATGCGGGAAGAACTGTAAAAAATGATGTAAGTGATAAACAAGACCAAAATGATCGTACCGAAAAGTATGATTTTCCGGGTCAGAGTCGAAGCGTCTTCCATCAAAACGATCGAGTTGGTAATGGCGCCGGGGCCGCAAATCATCGGAATGGCCAGCGGTGTAACCGAAATGTCGTTCACATACGTTTTGACTTCCGAATCCTTGATTTTCACTTGTCCGAGCCGAGCCTGAAGCATGTCCATTCCCATGATGAAAAAGATTACCCCGCCAACTACGCGAAAACTGTTGACAGATATTCCGAAAAATTTAAAAAGCAATTGTCCTGAAAGTGCAAAAATGATGATGGTGATCAATGCAACAATCGTGGCTTTTTTGGCCGTCCGGTTTCGTTCTTTTTCGCTCAGTTCAGCGGTCATGGTCATAAAAACCGGCATGGTACTGAGCGGGTTGATCAGCGTAAAAAATGAGGTAAAACACAAAAGTCCAAATGCTAGGGCGTCATTCATGGTTCTGTTTTTCATGAGTTCAGAATAGGCAGAGCCTACAACTGAGCTACAAAGCTAGGAAAGTTCTGTCGTTGATTTATATTACTTTTACCAAAAGTTAAAATTGAACCGTGAGCCAAAAAGTATTATTTATCACGTCACCGTTTACGCAGCTAAATACGCCGTACCCCGCAACTGCTTATCTGAAAGGGTTTTTGAATACAAAATCCATCCGTTCCAATCAGTGCGATTTAGGGATCGAAGTCATACTGGAACTGTTTTCTTCCGCCGGAATAAAAAACTTGTTTCAAGAAATTGACCTGAAAAACGGCGAATGGTCGGCCAACAGCCAGCGGATGATTCATCTCCGGAACGAATATATTCAAACCATCGATCCCGTAATTGCCTTTCTGCATGGGAAAAATGATGCGCTGACCCATGTAATTTGCGACGGAAATTTTCTTCCTGAAGCTTCGCGTTTTGGCCAGGTGGAAGACTTGGAATGGGCTTTCGGAACGATGGGAATAATGGACAAAGCGAAACATCTGGGCACTTTGTACCTCGAAGATTTGTCGGACCTGATTATTGAGACCACCGATCCGCATTTCGGATTTAGCCGTTATGCCGAACGTTTGGGTCGGTCGGCTGCCACCTTCGACGAAATTGATCGGGAATTAAAAGCTCCGGATGGATTGATCGACGGGATTTTACTACGATTACTTCAGCAAAAAATTGAAATTTATCAGCCCACCATTGTTGCACTTTCTGTTCCTTTCCCCGGAAATTTATACTGTGCCTTCAAGTGTGGGCAATGGTTAAAGAAGCACCATCCTGAAATTAAAATCGCGATGGGCGGCGGCTTTCCCAATACAGAACTTCGCTCGCTGACTGATCCGCATGTGTTTGATTACCTCGATTTCATTACGCTTGACGATGGGGAAGCCCCTTTGCTAAATTTGGCCGAGCACCTCGATGGAAACCGCTCAGTGACTGATCTGAAAAGAACTTTCGTGCGAATAAATGGTGAAGTGGTTTACCAGAACGGTTCCACTTCCGGAGATTTTTCGCAATCGGAAGTGGGCGTGCCCGACTATTCCGATTTTTTGCTCGAAAAATACCTTTCTGTCATCGAAATAGCAAACCCGATGCACCGTTTGTGGAGCGACGGGCGATGGAACAAAATGACACTGGCACACGGTTGCTACTGGGGACGCTGTACTTTTTGCGACACTTCGCTCGATTACATAAAACGTTACGAACCAAACACAGCAAAGCTTTTGTGCGACCGCATCGAACAGATGATTCTCCAAACCGGTCAGATCGGGTTTCATTTTGTGGATGAAGCAGCGCCGCCTGCGCTGATGCGGGCTTTGGCATTGGAAATTATCCGGAGAAAAATCACTGTGGTTTGGTGGACCAATATCAGGTTCGAAAAAAGTTTCACCTACGATTTGTGTTTGTTACTGAAAGAATCGGGTTGCATAGCGGTTTCCGGAGGTTTGGAAGTTGCCTCCGACCGGTTGTTGGGAATGATCAACAAAGGAGTCAGTCTGGCGAAAGTGGCGAAAGTGACCGACCATTTCACCCGTGCCGGAATCATGGTTCATGCCTATCTGATGTATGGTTTTCCTACGCAAACCGTTCAGGAGACCATTGACTCGCTCGAAGTGGTGCGCCAGTTGTTCGAAGCCGGAGTGGTGCAATCGGGTTTCTGGCACCAGTTTGCCATGACTGCCCACAGTCCCGTTGGGCTGAATCCTGCCCAGTTCAAAGCCAAGATTGAAAATGCCGAGTTGGGAACATTTGCAAATAACGATCTCATTCACAGCGATCCGACCGGCGCAGACCATGAACTTTTCAGTGAAGGACTGCGCAAATCGCTTTTCAATTACATGCACGGAATTTGCTTTGATTTTCCGCTTCAGGATTGGTTCGATTTTAAAGTGCCCCGGACAACTGTTGCTCCTGATTTTATTCAGAAAGCCATTGATTTGGACGATTTTGAAACCCCAAGTCCAAGCGCTAAAATTTACTGGCTGGGAGGAACTGTTTCCGCCCGGTATTTCAGCAAAAAGAAAAAGAGCCAAACTTTCGAAATGGCAGAACTGACATTCTTCAATAAAAAGCAGGATTTAGTTATCCAACTGAAGCAGGACGAAGGGAAATGGCTGTTCGAACAAATTCCTGAAGTTTCGGTGGGCGGCAACAAATCAATCAATTTTGCCGAACTTACTAAAAGTTTTGAAGGTCAAACCGGAAGCGATTTTGTGCTTTTCTGGAACAGCACTGCGATTAAAAACATAAGGGAAAACGGGTTGCTGATGCTGTAGAAGATAAGGAACTCATTCAGAATATGATGAAATTGATGCAAAAACGATTGCTTCTGAAGACTAAAATAACTGAAACCGAACATGAAATTAACAAAGCTGGTGCCCGATTTGTAAAAGATCTGCACTTTTGCCTTCACACCATTGCGAACTTGGTATTTGTAAAGTTGTACTTAAATAATTAAGCGATATATTTGCAGGGAAAAAATTGTAATTTATGAATCGCATAGGAGAAAGAATAAAAAAGAAAAGGGAATTACTTAAGCTTCATCTTAACGAACTTGCTAAAAAAGTTGGTGTTAGCTCAAGTGCTCTTTCGCAAATTGAAAAATCCAAATCATTTCCTTCAATTTTAACCTTGAAATCGATCGCCGAGAACCTTCATACTACAGTTGGTGAGCTGGTTGGTGAAAATGAATCATTAGGTAATAATCCGGTTGTTTGCAAAAAGGATATCAAATACATCGACCAAAACAAATCGGGAACAATTATCTATCTCTTGTCAAATCACGATTTAAACAAACAGATGGATACTTTTTTAGTACGTTTCGCCAAAACATCCGGCATTGAAGGCTTCTTCACCAATGCGTTTGGACAAATTTTTTGTCATGTGCTTTCGGGCGAAATACGGTTCGATTTGGAAGGGAAAAGTTACCTACTTAAACAAGGTGACAATATTTACTTTAATGCTAAGGCAAGACATGATGCAATTAATAATTATGAAGGGGTAAGTGAACTGATTTGGGTACAATCACCGCCAAATTTTTAAATTGTTAATTCTCTTCAGTAAATTAAGTAATACTTCATAAATTAAGACACAAGGCTTATATTTGCCATTAAAATATAAATATATGGCAAAACATCCTGCAATATTTTTAGATAGGGACGGAACCATTATAGTAGATAATGGACACATTAACATTCTTTCGAATATAGAGTTTTACGCCTATACTTTTAAAGAACTTCGAAACTTACAAGAGCATTTCTTGCTTTTTATTATCACCAACCAATCGGGCAGGTAATACAATTGTGAGATTATTAAAGAAGCATCAACGTTTATTTTGTCAACAATAAAAATACAATAACATGAGCGATTTGTTTAAAACACTTGAAAAGAAAAGAGTCAGTTTACCTGATGATGTTCTTGTTGTGCTGGGAGGATGTAAATCATTTAAAACTTTTGACACGGTAAAACAATTGGCTAACGCGGCAGTTGGAGGTGATGATTGCAACAGTTACGAAGTAAAATACGATATCCCCGGAAAAGGCGAAGTCACCGAAGCGATTGTGCACAAAGTCACAAATGGCATTTCCGCCAACTATACTGAAGCGTATATGAGACGGAGAGACCCTGACACGATGGCGATTGCTGATAATTTGCCCAGCGACAAGGAGCGGTTTTCTGATAAGTTTGGATACGATTTTGACACTCTTAGAAAGGAAACCATTCATTGGCTTCAGTCGCAGGAATTAGCTGTATTCTTTTATTTCGCCGGAAATGATACGATCGGTTCGGGTGGTATCGCAATTGCGCCGGCAAATGCAGGATTTTTTGCCATGGGACTTTCGATGCTCCAACGAATTATTCCTGTCAAAGACTTACCAATTGATTTTTCGATTGATTCAGTAATCTATGTCGCACCTACTTTTCGGCACACGCACTTTAATGGGAAACAGGTCGTTGTTCATAAACGTTCCGAAAATTTGCACGAAATTTTTTCGTATAATCTTTATCCCGGGCCAAGTGCCAAGAAAGGTTTGTATGGTGCTCTTTTAACAAAAGGTGAAAAAGAAGGCTGGATAACTGCACATTGTTCAACGGTACAGGTTGTTAGTCCTTATGACAACATCACAACTTTTATGCACGAAGGTGCAAGCGGTGGAGGAAAGAGCGAAATGCTTCAAAACATCGTGAGAGAACCAAATGGACAGGTGCAAATTGGTGAAAATATACTTACAGCCGAGAAACGGTTAATAAACTTCCCCCTGTTCTGTTCTTTTAATCCGGTAACAGATGATATGGCTTTATGTCATCCTTCGATTCAGAAAAACAATGGAAAACTTACGGTGTTAGATGCCGAAAATGGTTGGTTTATTCGTGTTGATGGTATTACAGATTATGGCGACGATCCTTTTCTTGAGAAGCTTACCATAAAACCCAAAGAGCCACTTTTATTTTTGAATATAAAATCCAATCCCGATTGCACAGCTCTGATTTGGGATCATACTGAAGATAGTCCCGGGAAAAGCTGTCCGAATCCCAGGGTGATAGTACCAAGAAGTATCGTTCCCAATGTGATCAGCAAGCCTGTGACTGTTGATATCAGAAGTTTTGGTGTGAGAACCCCTCCTTGCACAAAAGAAAACCCAACCTACGGTATTGTTGGCTTATTCCATATTTTACCGCCTGCACTGGCTTGGTTATGGAGGCTTGTTTCGCCCCGTGGACACGCCAACCCAAGTATTGTTGATGGTGGTGGAATGGGAAGCGAAGGAGTTGGCTCCTATTGGCCTTTTGCCACAGGAAAAATGGTTACACATGCCAATTTGTTGCTCGAACAAATCATTCAAACACCAAGAATGAGATATACCCTTACGCCTAATCAGCATATTGGTGCCTGGAAAGTAGGGTTCAAACCACAGTTATTAATGCGCGAATACCTTACCAGAAGGGGAAATGCAAAACTTAGAAGCGACCAATACCAATACGCCCGTTGTCCGCTGTTAGGATTTGAACTAAACTATCTTACCATTGAAGGAGCGAAAATTCCTTCCCGGTTTCTTCAGGTTCACAAACAAGTTGAAGTTGAAACCTCGGGTTATGATGCAGGTGCAGAAATACTGTACGATTTCTTTAAAGCAGAATTGCCAAAGTACTTAACACCTGAATTATCAGCAACAGGCAGGAGAATTATTGGAGCATGTATGGCAGGGGCAAGTGTTGAAGATTATTTAGCCATTATCCCAATGGATTATCAGTATTCATTTTTAACATCCAACGACAATGAGTAAAGTTGTAATAATAATGGGTTCAAAAGCCGACCTTGAATGGGCCAATCAAATCAGTAAAGTTCTTGAAAGTTTTGAAATAGAAAGCATTTCAAGGATTGCATCAGCACATAAAGTTCCGTTAAAATGCTACAACCTGATCAAAGAATACGAAAAGGAGAATGTAGTATTTATTACGATTGCCGGAATGAGCAATGCTTTAAGTGGTTTTACCGATGCTCAAACCCACTGCCCGGTAATTGCTTGCCCTCCATATAGCGACAAGTTTGGTGGTTCAGACCTTTTTTCAAGCATTCGTATGCCATCGGGTGTGGCGCCATTAACCATTCTTAGTCCTGAAAATGCAGCACTTGCAGCAGCTAAAATTCTAGGCTTATCAAACCCTGATATTCGCGGTAAAATTGCAGCATTTCAAGAGAAAAAGCGAAATGAATTGGAAGAGGCCGACCTGAATTTAATAAGTGGTCAATGAATGAAAACCAGATAGAAATAGCAGCCCAAATCATCAGAAGTGGTGGTTTGGTAGCTTTTCCGACAGAAACAGTTTATGGATTAGGTGCAAATGCACTTAATCCAATAGCTGTTGCTAAAATTTTTGAACTAAAAGAGCGTCCTTCCTTTGACCCTCTGATTGTTCATATTGCTTCAGTTGACGACTTGAGCACATTAACCCAAAACGTTGACCAGAATGTTATCAGGTTAGCCGAAAAGTTTTGGCCTGGACCACTTACGATTGTTTTACCTAAAAGCAAAATAGTCCCCGACATAGTTACGTCAGGTTTAGATACGGTAGGTATTCGAATGCCCGATAATGAAATTGCACTAAAACTTATCAGGGCAGCAAATTGCCCGATAGCAGCACCCAGCGCCAATAAATTCGGGAATTTAAGCCCCCTAAGCGCCGAGCATGTCAGGAAACAGCTCCCAAATGTTGATTATGTTTTAGATGGAGGCACTACCAAAGTAGGTATTGAATCGACAATTGTAACGATTGAAGGAAATGTATGCACTTTGCTGCGGCCCGGGGTAATTACAATTGCTGATATTGAAAATACTTTGCCAAATACTTTTGTTTTCAATGCAGAAAAGCCTGATAAATTAATAGCACCGGGGTTACTGAGAAGCCATTATTCACCGGTTAAGCCATTGTATATTATAGACAAGAAGATGGTCAAAATACCTTCATCATCAGGGCTTATTGTACATGGGAAAAATGATTTAATTTTTACAGCGTCTAAAATTATCTATACATCACAGACCTTTAATCATCTCGAAATTGCAGCAAACTTGTTCTCGGCTTTACATGCGATGGAAGATGATGAAAACATAAAACAAATATTTATTGAACCGGTTCCGGAACTTGGTTTGGGTTTAGCCATTATGGACAGGATCAAGAAAGCCGCATATAAATATCAATAAAACTAATAATTTAATGTGGGCACATTCAAAAGAAAGTTTGGAAAAACTAACTCCTAAGCAAGCTTTGGAGTTTTTAAAAGAAGGAAATATGAGGTTTTTAACCAATTTAAAGGTTAATCGGAATTTGTTAAAACAAGTCAACCAAACCTCTGAAGGCCAATTTCCTTTCGCCACTGTATTAAGTTGTATCGATTCGAGAACATCGGCTGAATTGATATTTGACCAGGGATTAGGAGATATTTTTAGCATTAGGATTGCCGGGACAATCCTGAATGATGACATATTGGGCAGCATGGAATTTGCCTGTGGAATAGCAAACTCAAAAATAATTGTTGTTCTGGGCCATACACAATGTGGAGCAGTAATTAGTGCTTGTAATAATTTGAAAACAGGACACTTAACCGGATTACTCGACAAAATAAGCCCGGCAATTTATAAAGAAACAGCAACTAAAGTTGACAGAAATGGTCAAAACCTAACTTTTGTTAATAATGTAAGTGCTATCAATGTACATTTAACAATTGGTCAAATTCGAAAACAAAGCAATATCCTTGACAGTTTGGAGAAAGAAGGAAAGATCGTTATTGTTGGTGGTTTATATGATATTGAAACCGGAATAGTGTCTTTTTATGATAATTGAGAACTGACTTGACGAAATATGAACAAGAATATAATAGGTAAGCTTGTCATTTTAAATTGTAAGCCCTCACCGTTCGCATAATTTGCGCTGCTGTGTTGGCCAACAATTCAGCAGCACGGGCTTTCGATTCTTCGAGGCTCATTGGCTGGTTCCCGATCGCGAAAATGGACGTAACTCCCTGGCTGTAAAGTTCTGTTAAATTGTCGGTAACTGTTCCGGCGAGGGCAATTACCGGAACCTGGTATTTTTTTGCCAGTCGGGCAACTCCGCTGATGGTTTTACCAAAAGCCGTTTGCGAATCAATTTTCCCTTCGGCAGTAAAAACCAGCGATGCCTGGCCGATATGTTTTTCAAGGTTGGTCAGTTTGCTTATCAGTTCAAATCCCGGAACCAGTTCAGCTTTGCAGAAAGCCATCAATCCTGCACCCAAACCACCGGCTGCACCTGCTCCGGGAATTTCAGAAATGTTCATTCCCAATTTTTGCTGAAGAATTTCCGAATAACGTATCAGGTTACTTTCAAGTATTTCAAGCATTTCAGGAGTTGCCCCTTTTTGCGGGCCGTAAATATAGGTTGCTCCTGAAGTTCCAAAGAGCGGATTCCTGACATCGCAGGCGACCGTAATTTTTGTATTTTGAAGTTTAGGATGAACTTCAGAATCATCAATGGTGAAAAGTTCGCCCAATGAACCACCGCCCAATCCAATAGGATTTCCGTTTTTATCCTGAAATTTTATTCCGAGTGCTTGCGCCATTCCGGCACCGCCATCGTTGGTGGCACTTCCGCCAATGCCAATGATGATTTGTGAAAAACCAGCATCCAGCGCTGCTTTTATCAGCAAGCCGGTTCCGAAAGTTGTTGTAATTAAAGGGTTTCGTTCTTCAGGTGCAAGCAGTTCAATTCCTGAAGCCGCTGCCATTTCGATCACTGCCGTTTTCCCATCACCCAAAATTCCGAAGAATGATTGAATGGGTCGGTTCAACGCATCCACCGACTTAACCGGAACGATTTTGCCTCCGGTTGCAGTAACCAGCGCTTCCACAGTTCCTTCGCCGCCGTCGGCAACCGGAATGCAGGTGATTTCTGCTTCAGAAACAATTCTTTTAATTCCATCAGAAATGGCCAAACTTACCTGAGTGGCTGTCAGACATTCTTTAAACGAATCGGGTGCAACTACAATTTGCATGATTATCTGATTGCATTTGAGATTTTCAAAAGTAAAGCTTTTGTTGGTACATTCAATCAGGATTATTCTGATCTGTTGATTTGTTTTTGTGGTTGTTAACGAATATTAACAAATTTATATATGGCTGATAAATAGGTTATTAATATCAATTTAGGCAATAGTGTTTAATAAATAACAAAAATAAATAAACAAAAATGGCTTCAATTTCCTTTTAGTATCAAATCTTAAAATTTAAAAGCCATGAAAACAATTATTGCAATCAGTTTTTTAGTAGTAACCACTTTATTGTCAAATCCTTCGATGGCAAGTGGTTCTTTCGTAGTAAATTTAGTGCCTCAGACTGAAGAAATGGCGCTATTGGAGATTTCAAACAATGATGGACAAAAGTATGAAATCAGTATTTTAAACTCACTTGGTGATTTGGTCTATTTCCACGAAACGAAAGAAGCATCAAGGAATTTTAACCGGATGTTTGATTTTTCACAGTTAGAACATGGTGACTACAAAGTGGAAGTGAAAATTGAGGGTGCTTCGAACGAACAATTGGTCACAATTAACAAAAAGGGAATTGTGGTTGGCAATCCAAGTAAGAAGACCGATCCTTTCTTTAATTACAAAGACAACATTTTAAGCCTTTCGTACCTGAATCACAGCATTGAAGAAATGAGCATGAATATTTATCAGAAGAGCAATTTGATTTGGGAGACCAAAATGGATGCTGAATTTGTATTTCACAAAGGTTTCGACTTGTCGAAATTAGAAAAAGGTGAATACAGTGTAGTATTTTCTGCCGGAAATGAAATTTATGAATACGATTTGATAAGAAATTAGTGTGATGATTGATGAGAGAAAAGCCTGTTGACAGTAAAAAGTCGCAGGCTTTTTTATTTTGCAACAATCTGGTTTATCAACCGTGTCTTATCCTGAATGTCATTCACAATTCCAAAAACCGAAACGGTGGCTCCCGATATAGCATCTATACTTTTTCCAACTGTGAGCGATCGTTTGCCATCGTAACCCAGAAATTGCTTCAGCCATCCTTTGTTGGTTATTTCCTGTCCGTGGGTAGCCTGGTAATTGTAAACTTTTACTTGTTGTACTGCAAGCCTGGAATCAAAAACAATCAGATAATCAAAAAATTCGGGGGTATCGATGTTCATCGTTTCGGTGGGGCTTGAACAGCCGCCCTCACGGCAGCCGTTCACCCTTCCCACATAAACATATTTTTGCAGGTCAGTATTTTGGTTCATCAAGGTGAGGTATTTTCCCTGAATAGGATTTGCCGCCTGAAGTGACTCAGGTACAGCAATCTCCTTCCAATCCGGATTTTCGACCCCACTTAATTTATGGAGTTCTTTCCTGAGCGTTTTGTCATCGAAGTTAAATCCTTTGGTAGGGAAAAAGCCCGTTGAAAACCAAAATATGATTGCTAGTAAAAATAGTTTATACATTGCGTTTTTTATTAAAACATAACTCCTAATCCGGCACTGAATACTTTTGAATAGCTGTCGGCACCGTCAGATTTTACAAATTGCAGGTCGGTTTTCAGCACTGCTCCCTGTGCAAGTTTCAAAGTTAATCCGGTGGTAATAACAGAATTTTTGTACAGTTTGTTTCTGACGATGTTGTCAGCGACTTCAGCGTGTGTGTCGTATCCCTCGAGCCTGACGAACGGTACCAATTCATAGTCGATTTTTTCGAATGGCCTGAAAACGTTGTACCCGGCTTCGACATAATAGCCGTTCATTGCACTTCCCAAATCGTTGAGTGCCGCGGCTTTTTTTGTGAATTTGTTATACTGGTCGGTATTTGACAAGCCTACCCGGTAGAGTTGCCCGCGTAATTGCAAGCCTTTCAATGAGTAACGGGCATCAACCCCAATCATCGAAACGCCTACTACCGACGAGTCAGCTTTTGCCAAAGCGGCCTCATTGTCTTTTGCGATCCCGTTGTACAATTTGCTTTGCGTGTCGCCCAAATATCCTGAAAGTCCAATGTTCAGTCCTCTGATTCCATAATATTCAACTTTCGCTGTAAAGTTTGGAGAGCTGATGTACGATGAAGCACCTTTCTGACGACCACTGCGCAATCCCCCATTCCCATTCAGTTTGGCAGTTCCGTCGTAGCCGTTAAAACCGTTTACCAGATAGGCCTGATATTTTAGGTTTGCAGGTTGAATGGTTCCGGAGAGACCAAATCCGATTTCTCTCCAGGTTGTCGGGTTAATTTTACTATCCACCAAAGGACGCTCCACTCCGTTGAAAGTTGTTGGTTCGTGGTATTCGTTCACGATGCCCATCGGGATTAAAAGCAAACCTGCCCTGAAATTGATTGATTTGTTGATTTTGTGCTGAAGAAAAGCCTGCTCGACATACACTTCCGAAACATGTTCGAATTCGAGTTCGGTAACAAACTGGGTACGTTCGCTGAACTGGTAACCGAAAAGCATGACCATGCGGTGAACATCCAGTTCGCCGTTTCTTCTGTTTTCAGAACTTAATGGCTGGTGATAATGTACTTCGCCATAGCCACCAATGGTGAGTTTGCTGTTGGAGGTTAATAGTTTGTCGGCGATATTTTGGTATTCAGGTTTTGTTTGTTCCTGAGTTTGAGCCTGGGAAAAAACTGTGCCCAACACCAATGCCGCGGAAAATAAGATTCGTTTCATATACTTTTTAAGTGAGATTTTGTACTGCCAAAAGTATATGCTTTCGAAATGGTGTGAAATCCCTAAAAGTGGGGATATTTATCAGGCGTGATTGAAGGTTAAAACTAAATTTCGAAAACGAAATAGCGATGTTATTACCGGAATAACGATGGTCTTTTACTTTGTTAAAGCATCGGGCTTAAAATCCTGGCAAAAGATTCTTTGATTTTGTTCATTCGGGGACGTTTGACCCATTCCTCTAAAACCACAGCTTCACTTTTATCCTGATCGTCCAGGAATTGATTGGTTAGGATACTTGCAATTTCTTCATCATAAATCATTGCGTTGACTTCAAAATTGGTTTCCAAACTGCGAAAATCAAGGTTTGCGGTGCCTACTGATGAAAAAATGCCATCAACCACAATTACTTTACTGTGGATAAAACCGGCTTTGTAGAAATATATTTTCACCCCCGATTCGAGTAACTCTTCGATGTATGAATTGGTTCCCCACTTGGAAGTAACGGCATCCGACAAACCGGGAACAATGATACGAACATCAATTCCTCCCAAAGCTGAGGTTTTTAGTGCAGTCATAATATCAGCAGTTGGCATCAGGTAAGGAGTTGAGATATATACATAGTCGGTAGCGCTGGCAATGGCCGAAAAATAAGCCTGCCCTATACTTTCCCAGTCAGAATCGGGTCCGCTGGCCGAAATTTGCACCAATTTTCCGTCGCCCGACTCAAATGGTTTGAAATATTTTTCGCCCCTGAATATTTCTTTGGAAACAAAATACCAGTCGGCCATAAAAATGATTTGCAGTGAAGTCGCACCGCCACCGGTCACTTTCAGATGCGTATCTCGCCAGGGGCCAATTCCGGGAACCCCATCCTGATAACGATCGGCAAAATTAAGTCCGCCAACAAAAGCTGTTTCACCGTCAACTACCAGAATTTTGCGGTGGTTCCGGTAATTTACCCTTGAAGTTAGATTAGGAAAACGGACCCTCATAAAACAATCTACTTTTATTCCGGCATCCGACATCGAACGGATAAATTTTCGTTTCAGCTGCCAGCTGCCAACATCGTCGTATATGAAACGGACTTCCACGCCTTCTTTTGCTTTTATAATCAGGAGTTCACGCAGATAATTCCCGATCGTATCATCTTCAACAATATAATATTCGAGATGAATATGGTGTTTGGCTTGCTCTACACATCTGAAAATCTCAGGAAATGTTTCATCTCCGTTGCATAAAACCTTCACGTCGTTGTTGTTTGTCAAAATGGCATTCGAATTTGAAAGTAACAGGTTCATCAACCGTTTTTTCGAATATAGCTGGTCACTGATCCTGAAATTATTTTTCGGAAGGTTGTCCAGTTGTTCCAAAGTGAGTTTTCTCAGTTTCTCCAAATCCTTCAGTCCTTTGCGCGAAAACATTTTCGATTTGCGGTACTCCTGTCCAAAAAACAAATAACCCACAATGCCGATAAAAGGCAACAACACCAAAACCAGGATCCAACTGATGGTTTTCACCGGATTGCGGTTCTCCATGATTATCAAAACAGCAATGAAAACCACCGTCAGAAAATAGAGGATGGTAACAAGACTTGGCAGTGAGCTCCATATATCGAACAAAATTCCCATGCAGTTTTTGTTGTTTGACTAAATATCAATAAAAATACGCATAAAACAAGTAGGAAAGGCTTTCGGTTGGATGTTATTTATTCCTCAGCACATGCAATTTGCAATCGTCCAGTTTTTCAAAACCAATGGTTTCTCCTGAAATCTTGGGAGCAGCAACACCTTTTCCGAAAAACTGATTTCCGGTATAAACAAAAGCTTCGTCCCATAATCCGGAATTCAGGAAACTGTTCAGCAATACGCTTCCACCTTCAACGATTACCGAAAGAACATCACGATTATACAATTCAGAAAGTATTTGCGGAAGAATATCATGATCGAAAATGAGACGAATAAATTTCAGATTTTCCGAATCCGGTTTATCAACCCCAGTAAAAGTCCAGGTCTGCGCTTTGCCATC
The DNA here is from genome assembly GCA_019459485.1 of Prolixibacteraceae bacterium. Lineage (GTDB taxonomy): Bacteria > Bacteroidota > Bacteroidia > Bacteroidales > Prolixibacteraceae > Aquipluma. The sequence goes on along the minus strand of JAIBEZ010000072.1, from coordinate 281 downwards.
AAAAATATGCAAACTCTGGTCTAACCGACTGGTTCTGTCAATTACCATCCTGATTGGTTGATTGCCCGTCCACTCGCGCACGGTTAGCGCCGGATTGTCATATTGTGCAGTGTTGGTTCCGATTAAAATAGCTGATTCTTCGGAGCGTTGTTTGTGCACCAGCCTTTTTGCAAATGCATTCGTAATCCATGTCGGATGCTGTGTTTCGGTTCGGTCGGTATCGATGAAACCGTCAAGTGTTTGCGCCCATTTCAGTAAAATATAGGGTCGTTTTTTCTCGT
>JAIBEZ010000002.1 GCA_019459485.1 Prolixibacteraceae bacterium | reverse complement strand
TGTAACGCAAAGCCAGACGATGTTTGTTTGTGATATTCCAATCCAAACGAGCAAGAAGTTTGCTGTTGCTTTCATCTGCCGGGAAACTTGTGTAAGATCCCGTATCGTATCCATATTTACTTTTTACAAAATCAGAAACCGTCTTTAGATCGTTTTCTGTTGTGCGAGAGATAAAATTGTCTGGATCAGCAACACCATCAGTTGAAGCTCTCCAACGATTGGCAATTGTTGGTGTTTCAGCCATTTCACCGTTTACGAAGAGAAACAATTTGTTTTTGATAATTGGACCACTTAAAGTGAAACCGTACGTTGTATTACGGTCTTTTTCACGTGCTCCTTGGATTTGTTGACCATTAACAGCATCGCCGCGTAAGTTTTCATTTCTGTGATAAGTATAAGCACTAGCTTTGAAGGTATTTGTACCCGATTTTGTAATAGCGTTTACACCACCACCAATAAAGTTAGTTTGACGCACATCGTATGGAGCAATTACAACTTGCAATTCTTCAATAGCTTCAATCGAGATTGGATTACCTCCACCGGGAAGAGCATCACTCAAACCGAAGTTATTGTTGAAATTAGCTCCATCCACTGTAAAGTTAGACGTACGACCATCTGTACCGGCAAAGCTCATCCCATTACCACCATAAGGTGAAAGGCGGGTAATGTCTGTAATGCTACGGCTTACTGTAGGTAAATTAGCTATCTGACTGTTAGTGATATTGGTCACTGCTCCAGTTCTCTCATTAGAGAATTTTGTGCGGGTTGCCGTAACAAAAACTTCATTTAATGATGTTGTTTCTTCTGAGAGTACAACATTCATTACATAGTTTTCACCTAAACTCAATGTAATGTTGTTTTGTGTGTATGCACCATATCCAATGAAAGTAACTACTACAGTATAAGGTCCGCCTACACGCATACCGTTTAGGTTGAATCGGCCCTCCATGTTGGTTACAGTACCATAAGTTGTTCCTGAAGGCGTGTGTGTAGCAATCACCGTTGCACCTATCACAGATTCTTCAGCATCAGTAACACGTCCACCCATACTGGATGTGGTTACTTGTGCTTGCATAATAGTAGCTGATGAAATAATGAGCGCTACTAATAAAAAACTGATTTTTTTAATCATAAATAGTAAATTTTAAGATTTTTGTTTTCATAGAAATGATGATTTTAATAAAGGTAATATTTGAATTCCAAATTAATATTTTTGAAATTGCATTGGGGGTCTTTTTTGAAATCGTTACTAACATTTTATAAACACTATTAAATGCTTTTACTGTATTGATTATGAAAAATGCAAAGAAAACTAAAAATGATTAGGAATAGGTTACATAGATGTTAATATAACATGAATAATAAAATCAAAAAAAGGAAGAATTATCTGGTTTTGTTATGGGAAAAAGTCATCTATTACTTTATAGATTATTCTAAAAGAAAACCAGTAATTCAGTTTCACCAGAAAAAAATTGTTAGGCATAAATAAGTCTGGAAGTAATTTTTGATTCATTGTGTTTCCGTTGGTTTTGGGCGTTAAATTCGTAATAAGTGTCATTATGCTTAATAGTGACCTTCCTTTTTTTTACGTAAAGGTTTAACGCAATTCGAAATCAAGGCTACGGGAATACGAGCGATTTTCGGGTAAGTATCTGTTCCGACGGAAAGTCGTTGTGTGTCGATGGGGTCAGTTTTAATGCTTATTTCAATGGTTACGAGGAATTGATCCAACGCTTTGGAAGCGAAGTCGGGAAAGAAAACCATTGCGCAGAGGTTTTTCAGGAAGCGAATATCTCTTGTTGAACTGATGGGTTGAATACTTTTATTCTTCAATTTTTCACTTTTGCCTTTGTACGTTTGCTTTTGTACTTTTACCCAACTCAAATTTCATAAAAGCAATGTACTGTTTGGTCGAGTGATAAATTGAAACCCATGGAAAAAATTTCAGATACTTCAGGAACGGACGATATTATACTTAAAATGAACGGACTGTTTGTTCTGCCTGAACTGACAAACCGGCTTATTGGAATACTCGACAAAGGCAAAAACCTTGATCAATCGCTGCAATTGGCTTGTGATGCAATTCTTGAATCAACACTGATCGAAAACAAGGTTTTTGCACGCATATCGTTCAATGGGAAAGAGTTCAGAAGTAAAAGGTTTAGTGAAACAACCTCAGCATTAAAACATTACTTTCATTCTCCCGACAATAAAAAGGGATCTGTAGAACTGTTCCTTTCTTCTCCGGAAAACAACCCAATATCGGGAACAGCCATTCTCGAAAGCGAGTCGTCGTTAAATATTATTGTGCCGTTACTGGTTGGCATGATCTCAAAATTTCAGCTCGAAAAGTTGGCGATCGACATGGGTGAACGGCAAAAAGAGCTTAAAAGCATCAACCGCACCACCGAAATCCTGAAAAAAACCACTTCGCTTAACGAATTGCTGCAGGAAATCTGTTCCTTTTTGCCCGAAGCCATGCAATATCCGGGACACACCGTGGCCCGCATCAAATACGGTGAACGAAATTTTACCAGTCCCAACTTCAGGGAAACGCCCTGGAAATTAGAACAAACATTCGATACGCCCGATGATAACAAAGGCGCCATTCAAATCTATTACCTAAAGAAATTCCCGGAGGCCGGAGAAGGACCCTTTCTAACCGAAGAGCGCAGCCTGATCGACAATCTTTCAGCCCTGATTTCAGGAACTGCTTCGAAGAAGGCTTTGCAGGAACTACTGATCAGGAACACCGAGCGTCTGAAAGAAATAAAGGGAATCAACAAAACTTCTGAAATACTGCAAAATGGTAAATCGCTGAAAGAGTCGCTTCAGGTCATTTGCACCATCCTGCCCGAGTCGCTGCAATATCCCGAATATACTGTCGCACGGATTAACTACAACAAAAAGATTTTTATTAGCCCCGGTTTTAAGGAAACGCCCTGGAAAATGACGCAAAGCTTTGAAGCACCCGGAAAGGAAAAGGGCACAATCGAAGTTTATTATCTGATGGAATTCCCCGACGCCGATGAAGGGCCGTTCCTGAAAGAAGAGCGAAACATGCTGATCAACCTGTCGAACCTGATCGCAGGTTCGGCCACCCGCGACGTTTTTAATAAGCTGCAACGCGAAAATACGGAACGTTTAAAGGAACTAAAAGCCATTAACCTGACATCACTGATCATTGAAGAAGGCAAACCGGTTGATGAAACCCTGCAGGAAATAAGTCATTTGCTTCCCAAATCGTGGCAATATCCTAAATACGCGGTCGCCCGTATCAGCTTTGAAGGAAAATCGTACACCAGCGAGAATTTCAAGGAAACAGAATGGGTTCAGAAAGAAAACTTTGTAACCATCGACAATAAAAAAGGGACGATCGAAATTTTTTATCTGAAAAAAGTACACAGTGAAGATGAAAAGCTGTTCCTTCATGAAGAACGTAATTTGCTGATTAACATCGGAAAACTGATCAGCGGCTACCTCAACAATTACAAAGGCCGTGAAATAATACACCGGAAAGGCGTTCCAAGTCAGGTAATTCATCCGCCGGAAGAGTTCCGCAATTCGCTGATAAAAAACAAGAAACCGCTCCAGTTGTACTTCAACCAGCAGTCGATCGACAAGTACATTTATCTCGACATGATGAAGTACAAGGTCAAGCATATTTTATTTGTGGCTACTTTGTACGATGCTTTTACCCTCGAAAGCGAAGACTCGTTTTTCGAGAAATTCATGGGAGAGGCCTACCAGTACAGCCTTTTTTCGGTTCCCCGGATTACAGGGGTTTCTTCTGATGAAGAGGCGCTGATGTTGATGGAAACTACACATTTCGACTTGGTTATCCTGATGGCAGGCATGGACCGCGAAGCGCCTGTGCATTTGAGCGAACAAATCAGGGCCAGAAACGAATCGCTGCCCATTTATTTATTGCTGAACAACAAAAGCGACATCAAATATTTTGAAGAACTGGTTCCAACCATCCGGTCGGTCGATAAACTATTTGTCTGGAACGGCGACTCGCTGATTCTGTTCGCCATCGTAAAATCGACCGAGGACAAAGTAAATGTAGAGAACGACACGAAAATTGGCCTTGTCAGGGTGATTCTACTTATTGAGGATTCGCCGCTTTATTATTCGAAATACCTTCAGATATTGTACGACATCGTTTTTAGCCAGGTGCAGCAATTGTTGCCCGAAGTGGAGAAAAACGAACTCGACAAGATTTGCAAAATGCGTTCGAGACCGAAAATACTGCACGCCCGCAATTATGAGGAAGCAACCGCCATTTTCAACAAGTACAAAGACTTTTTGCTTTGTGTGATTTCGGATGTTGAGTTCGACAGGGTTGGAAAACTGGACAAAAATGCTGGGGTAAAATTCATCAAATACGTTAAATCGCACATTTCCAAGCTGCCAATCATTTTGCAATCGTCGGAAAACAGAAACGAGAAAATTGCAAATGAGCTCGAAGTTACCTTCATCAACAAAAATTCGGAAACACTGTTGAACGACCTCAAACACTACCTGACCAGCTATCTGGGTTTTGGTAATTTTGTTTTCCGCGACAAGGAAGGAAACAAAGTTGGGGTGGCAAAATCGTTGCGCGAGTTTGAAACGCTGCTTCAGGAAGTGCCCGACGAATCGTTGTACCTGCACGCTTCCGAGAACCAGTTTTCGCTTTGGCTGATGGCTCGTGGCGAAATTCAACTGGCAAAAACACTCAACCCGGTATCGATCAGTGTGTTTAAGGATATGGACGAAACAAGGCAATTCTTTCTGGATACCATCAAACAATACCGGGAAGAAAAGAAAAAAGGCAAAATCCTTTCTTTCGATGAAACTTCGGTACTCGACGAAAAAAACATTGTTTCCTTTTCAGGCGGTTCGCTTGGCGGAAAAGGCCGCGGCCTGGCATTCATCAATACGCTGATTTACAACCTGGATTTCCCAACTCTGGCCAATCAGATCAACATTCTTGCGCCAATTACAGTAATAATCGGCTCAAATGAATTTCAGCATTTCATCCAGAAAAACAAACTTTTCGATAAAATCATAGATCCGGATATTTCCTACGATCAGTTGAGAACGCTGTTTGTGGAGGCTCATTTGTCGATTTCGCTCCTGAAAAAGCTAAAAGTTTTTACATCGCAGATAGACAAACCCATCGCAGTGAGATCATCAAGTTCGTCTGAAGATTCTATTACGCAGCCATTTGCAGGGGTGTTCGACACCTACATTGTTCCAAACAGCAAAACGAATAAACGACTGCTGCTCGAACGGCTTTCCACTGCCATTAAACTGGTTTTTGTTTCTACATTTTCAGAAAAAGCACGAAATTATTTCTCTGTCATCCATCACAAGATTGAAGAGGAAAAAATGGCTGTCATTCTTCAGGAATTAGTTGGTAATCAATACGGCGATTATTATTATCCGCACATTAGCGGGGTAGCGCAGTCGTACAATTATTATCCGGTGGCCAACATGAAACCGGAAGAAGGTTTTGCAGTTGCAGCAGTTGGTTTGGGAACGTATGTGGTCGATGGCTGGAAATCGTTCCGGTTTTCACCCAAATACCCGCAGGTTTCCATTTACAGCATCAAAGATTTACTGAACAGTTCGCAGGTTCAGTTTTACGCACTCGATTGCCGCGAAACAGAACTCGACTTCCTGAAACACGGAGAACTGGCAGCGCTCAAACTTTTGAATATCAGCGAGGCAGAAAAACACGGAACACTGACGCATTGCGCTTCGGTTTACATTCCTGATAACGATCGGGTTGAGCCGGGTCTGAGCGCTTACGGGCCGCGGATTGTCAACTTTGCCGACATTCTGAATTACGGCTACATTCCGCTTGCCGAAACCATCAGCATATTGCTCAGCACGCTCAACGAGGCATTCGGTTCGCCGGTCGAAATTGAGTATGCAGTCGATCTCGACCGGTCGAAAAATGGTTTGCCAACTTTTTACCTTTTGCAAATCAAGCCGCTGATCGGCGACCAGATCAAGCAGAACATCGAACTCGATAAACTGGACCGTTCGAAAATGGTTTTGTTCACCAAATCGAGTGTTGGCAATGGCGAAATCAAGGAAATCAGGGATGTAATTTTTGTTGACAATGAAAAATTCAGCAAACTGAAAACCATCGAAATGGCCGAAGAGATAGAAAAGCTGAATAAAATGATGGTTGAAAACGACCGGAAATATGTGTTGATCGGCCCCGGAAGATGGGGAAGTCGCGACCGTTTTGTAGGTATTCCGGTTAACTGGTCGCAGATTTCGAATGCGAAAGTGATCGTTGAGGTGAGCCTCGATAATTATCCGCTCGATTCTTCATTGGGATCGCACTTTTTCCACAATGTTACTTCCATGAACATTGGCTATTTTTCGGTTCAGCATTCGTCGCCAAACGATTTTGTGAGTTGGGAAATGCTGAACAGTCAGAAAGTAGTGCACGAAACCAATTTCTTCAAACATGTTCAGTTTAAAAACCCACTGACGATATTGATGGATGGAAGGTTAAAAACTTCGACAATTATGATTTAAGCTATGATTGATATCGCAATTTATGACGAACACAAACTGGTACTCGACGGACTTTCGGGTTTGTTATCGGGTATTTCTGATTTCAGGGTTGTGCTGGCCTGCGACGATCGCAATGTGCTGACCGATAAGCTGAAAATAATTCAGGTTCATGTGTTAATCCTGAACATGCACGACATTTCGGTGCGCAACCTGAACCTGATCATTCAGTTAAATATCAGCAGTCCCAAGTTAAAAATACTAATTGTATCGGTTATCGACAGCGAAGATATTGTGCTCAAGACCATCAAAGCCGGGGCAAAGGGGTTTCTTGGGAAAGATTCGGACAGGAACGATCTGCTCGAAGCCGTTTATACGCTCCGGAACGGGCACGATTATTACAGTAAATCGATCACACATATTTTGCTGAACCGCTATATTTCAAACCTGAAAGCAGATGAACTGAGTCAGAATACGGACATTGCCAGTTTGAGCGCCCGCCAGATTGAAATCCTGAAATTGTGGGGCGAAAGTTACACCAATCAGGAAATTGCCGACCGGTTTTTCATCAGCGTGCGCACGGTCGAGTCGCACAAAAACCACATCATGCAAAAACTCAACCTGAAAAGCACGGTTGACATGGTGAAATTCGCCATCAAGAACAATATCATAGAAATATGAAACAAATACTTACGATTATAGCCTTTTGGATTGCGATGTCGGCTCAGGCGCAAACAGTAAAAGTTGCAGCGGCAGCCGATTTGCGTTACGCAATGGATGAAGTAGTTAAAGAGTTCAAAAAGACCAATTCGGGTGCAAATATAGAAGTCATTTACGGTTCGTCGGGCAATGCCTTTACGCAGATTTCAAACGGTGCGCCATTCGATCTGTATTTTTCTGCTGACATTGTATATCCAAAAAAATTAAAAGAAGCCGGGTTAACACTTACTGAACCAAAACTTTATGCAATCGGGCGCATTGTTTTGTGGAGTGCAAGTTTGGATGTAAGCAAAGGCTTGTCGGTTTTGGCGGAGAAACCAAAGATCAAAATAGCAACTGCCAATCCGGAACATGCACCTTATGGGCAGCGGTCGGTGGAAGTATTGAAGTTTTACAGGCTTTACGAAAAAGTTGAGAAACAGTTGATTTATGGTGAAAACATCTCTCAGGCTGCTCAATTTTGCCTGTCGGGAAATGCTGAGGCGGGTTTGATTGCGTTATCGCTGGTCTTATCGCCATCCATGAGCAATCAGGGAAAATATTTTTTGATTGACGAGAAATCGCATCGACCACTTGAGCAGGCGTATGTAATTCTAAATCATGCAAAACAAAATAGAGTAGCATTTGAATTTTCTGAATTTATTTCCGGCCCTGCTGCAAGGCTGATATTTGAAAAATATGGATTTACTTTACCAAAATGAATAAATTATCCGGAATAATATCAAAAATACAGCATTCGGGAGCTATTCTCCTGGTGGATGTGGATGTAGATGGACAAAACTTTTCGGCCATGTTGATCGAATCGGCAACCCGACCGGAATGGCTGGAAACCGGCCATAACATTGAACTGGTATTTAAGGAAACTGAAGTTTCGCTGGCAAAAAACCTTTCAGGAATCATCAGTATGCGCAACCGGATGAAATGCACCGTGAAGCATGTTGAACGTGGCGAGCTTTTGAGCAAAATCAGCCTGCGATTTCTGAAATACACGATTACTTCGGCCATTACCACCCGCTCAGTCGATTCGCTCGATCTGAAAGTTGGCGATGAAACGGAAGCGCTGGTAAAAGCAAACGAGGTTTCGCTGATGAAAAAACAATAATTTGAAAATGTGACGATTTGAAAATTTGAAAATGAATCCTGCACATTCTCAAATCTTCAAATCTTCAAATTGGAATAATATGGACAATGAATTTTTACAAACGATACTCCTTACCCTGAAACTGGCGGTTTCGACCACAGTTATTTTAGTGCTGATTGGGCTGCCATTTGCTTATTGGCTGGCTTACACAAAGGTCAGGATAAAACCGCTCATTGAAGCTTTGGTAAGTATACCAATGGTTTTACCTCCTTCGGTAATCGGGTATTACATGCTGGTTATTTACAGTCCGCGCAACTGGTTTGGCGACTGGCTGGGGCGGATTTTCGATGTTCGTCTGGCATTTTCTTTCGAAGGAGTGCTGATTGCTTCGGTCATTTTTAGTCTGCCTTTTATGGTTCAACCGTTGCACAACGGGTTGCGCGCTTTGCCCGATAGTTTGCGCGAAGCATCCTACACGCTCGGAAAATCAAAAATGATTACATTTTTCAGGGTATTGCTTCCCAACATAAAACCATCGGTTATTACAGCCGTAGCCCTCACTTTTGCACACAGCATTGGCGAATTCGGAATTGTGCTGATGGTGGGTGGAAACATGCCCGGCGAAACCCGCGTGGCTTCGATTGCCATTTACGACGAAGTACAGGCACTCAATTTTGAAGCTGCCAATCAATATGCCCTGATTTTATTCCTGATTTCGCTGGTTTTGCTCACCACCATTTACAGCGTCAATAAAAAATACGACACATGGCGAATGATGTAATCTATATTGATGTTGAAAAGCGGATGCTGACTGCCAATGGACCGATGAATCTGGACATTCAGACAACTATTCCGGCGGGCGAATTGATTGCCTTGTTTGGTGAGTCGGGTGCAGGAAAAACAACCCTGCTGCGAATTCTGGCCGGATTGGTAATTCCTGATAAAGGATTGATCCGGTTTGGAAATACAGTTTGGTTCGATTCGGCAAAGCAGATCAACATTGTACCTCAGCAACGCAACATCAGCCTGATGTTTCAGGATTATGCACTGTTTCCGAACATGACGGTGGAACAAAACATTCAGTTTGCCCAACCCGAAAAAAACCAGTTAGCGCTGAATGATTTACTGGAAATGTTTGGTTTGTCGGAATTCCGAAAACGGAAACCCAATGGCTTATCCGGAGGACAAAAGCAGCGGGTTGCGTTGGCGCGCGCCCTTGCCCGAAAGCCGCAACTCTTGCTGCTTGATGAACCACTTTCGGCGCTTGATGCTGAAATGCGCGCCACACTTCAGGACGAAATTGCACAGGCGCATCAATTGTTGGGCGTGACCACCATCATGGTCAGTCACGATTTAAATGAGGTATTTCGACTTGCCTCTCAGGTGCTTTGCATCGAAAACGGCACAATTACCCGAACCGGTAAACCTGAAGATGTGTTTTTGGACAACAGCATCAGCGGAAAAGTACAGATTACCGGGCAAATTGCACGCATCGAAAAACAGGACACGATTTATATAGTGACAGTTATTTCCGGAAACAACCAAATCATCAAAGTCATTGCTTTCGAAAATGACCTTGAAAACTTAAAAATTGGCGACAGGGTAATGGTTTTCTCAAAAGCATTCAACCCGATTATCAGCAAACTCCGGTAACATTTTTCTCTTTCTTTTTCTCCTTACGTGAAACACGTAAATGCATGTCAGCGAAGTGCAACTTCCTGAATGGATGCTACTTTTATGCTTTATTATTCAGAAAGAGATTGAAACAATCGGTAAAATATTTTTAAGTACAAAAAAATAAATCAACTATGGCTAACATTTTAGACGTAAAAGTAAACGAGTTCATGGCAAAAGTAATTGCCAAAAACCCGGGAGAAACTGAGTTCCATCAGGCAGTAAAAGAAGTGGTTGAATCGCTGATGCCATTCATTCAGGAAAATCCAAAATACCAGTATGCCAAAGTACTGGATCGCATGGTAGAGCCTGAAAGGGTGATGATGTTCCGTGTTCCGTGGGTTGACGACAACGGACAAATTCAGATCAGCAGAGGATACCGCATACAGATGAACAGCGCAATTGGCCCATACAAAGGAGGTCTCCGCTTTCACCCGACGGTAAACTTAGGGATCCTGAAATTCCTTGCTTTCGAACAGGTTTTCAAAAACAGCCTGACAACGCTGCCGATGGGTGGTGGAAAAGGGGGTTCTGATTTCGATCCCAAAGGAAAATCGGACAATGAAGTGATGCGTTTCTGCCAAAGCTTTATGACCGAACTGCAACGTTATATTGGCAACGATACTGATGTACCAGCCGGTGACATAGGCGTTGGCGGACGTGAGATTGGTTACATGTTCGGACAATACAAACGCATCAGGAATGAATTTACCGGTGTGTTGACCGGAAAAGCAATTGAATGGGGCGGAAGTTTGATTCGTCCGGAAGCTACGGGTTATGGCGCAGTTTATTTTGCCGATCAAATGCTTAAAACCCGCGGTCAGGATTTAAGCGGAAAAACCGCGGTCGTTTCAGGATCGGGAAATGTGTCGCAATATGCCGTTGAAAAATTGATTCAGATGGGAGCAAAAGTTGTTACAATGTCTGATTCCACCGGATTTGTTTACGATCCGGAAGGTTTCGACGAAGAAAAACTGGCTTATGTGCTTGAATTGAAAAATATCCGTCGCGGACGCATCAAAGAATATGCTGACAAATATAAAGTTGAATATTTCGAAGGCCAGACTCCATGGGGAATCAAATGTGATGCGGCTTTCCCATGTGCAACTCAAAACGAGATTAACGAAGACGACGCCAAAGTAATGGTTGCAAATGGTTGTTTCGCAGTTTCAGAGGGAGCCAACATGCCTTCAACTCCTGAAGCTGTTGAAGTATTTCTTGCTGCAAAAATCCTATACGGACCGGGCAAAGCAGCAAATGCCGGTGGTGTATCAACTTCAGGACTTGAAATGACGCAAAACTCGATGCGTTTGCCTTGGTCGAGAGAAGAAGTGGATGCCAAACTGCACCAGATCATGATCAATATTCACGAAACATGCGTGAAATACGGAACCGAAAAAGATGGTCACATCAACTATGTAAAAGGCGCCAACATTGGCGGTTTTATAAAAGTTGCCGATGCAATGATCGCTCAGGGAGTGGTGTAAAGAAAACGCATGTTTAATGATTGTATTTGTTCATATCGCCGGCAGTAAATTGTTGTCGTTGGTTGTCATTTATCGTTTCAGTGCAACTTAATGACTTCAGGTAAATCTGCTAGGATCAGTGAGTTTTCAAAAAAGGGATTTTATCGTTTTGGCGGTAAAGTCCCTTTTTTTGTAACTGCATTCAAAATATTATGATGTTGAAGATCACTTAAAATAATACACTCTTTTGGTAACCAAAACCAATCAGAATGCGAACAAGTATGTAAAAGCGTATTCCACTAAAATATAAAGCCATGGACGAAAAACTGATCACACTCGCGACTTTACCGTATTCCAAAGCTGAAATTCTACGCTCGCTTTTGGAGTCGGAGGACATTGTTTGTTCCCTTGAAAATGTTGATTTACTTCAAAATGCAATGGATACCGGGGTTCGTATCCGTATTTATGAGAAGGATGCCAGTCTGGCTTTCCCTATACTTGACAGGATGATGGGAAAAGTAATCAGCGATAAAATCAAACGGGAAAATTACGTGTTGATACCAGTCGATTTTTCTGATTATTCGTTAAAAGCAGCGTTAGTGGGTTTTGACATTGCTGAAAAATTGGGGTCAAAAATGGTATTGTACCACTCGAGTCCGCAACCTGAATTCCTGACCATTCCATATTCGGATGTGATTGTATATGATTCGGCCCTTTTCCTGAATTACGAAATGACAGAAAAGGAAACCAACAAAAAATTTGAAGTTTTTCTGAACAAGCTTACCTCATTGATCGATTATCACCGCTGGAATAAAGCCAAGCCCGAATACATCGTAAAAGTAGGCGAAGCCGAAGATGATATACTTTCCTACATTCAAATTCATCCTCCAAAATTGGTGGTGATGGGCATCAGGGGTGGCGACGCCAAATCGGGCGATATCATCGGATCCACCACTGCCGGAGTAATTTTTAATTCAAAAGTGCCTGTATTAACCATTCCTGAAACAACTCCCGATAACTGGCTGCAGAATTTCGGCAGAATTGTGTATGCAACTAATTTCGAGCCAAGCGATTTTATTGCTGTTGACAGATTGGTGAAGCTAATGACTCCATTCAAGCCCAAAGTGATTTGTTTACACATTGACCAGGGAAATAACCGTGGTTTGGGGGAGGCCAGGCTCGAAGGGCTGAAAGATGCTTTGTGTGAAAAATATCCCGATGCGGATATCGAATGCCGGTTGATTCACAACAAGAACCTGCCCGAGGCAATCGATCATTTTATTCAGGAGAATCAAATTGATGTTCTTGCCCTGACTACGCACCGGCGAAATATGTTGACCATGCTGTTTAATCCGAGCATTGCCCGAAAACTGGTGTTGCATACCCGCACTCCTTTGCTCATTTTTCATGCAACTCAATAGCAGTGAATCGTTTAATTCCGAAAACAAAAATCCCCGCGACTTTCGATGTGACGGGGATTTTTAATTCCGGAGAAAACGAAATTACATAATTAGCATTGCATCTCCATAGGTTCCGAAACGGTATTGTTCTTTGATTGCTTCCTTGTATGCTTTCATTAAATTGTCGTAACCGGCAAATCCGGCAGCCATCATCAACAAAGTTGAAAGTGGCAGGTGAAAGTTGGTGATCATGCGGTTGGCCACACTAAACTCGTATGGAGGAAAAATAAATTTGTTGGTCCAGCCTTCAAAAGGCTTTAATTGTCCTTGCGTTGAAACCGAACTCTCGACAGCACGCATCACCGTTGTACCAACAGCACAAATATTTTTACGGGCTTCTTTTGCCGAATTTACAATGTTACAGGCTTCTTCAGGAATCCAGATTTGCTCCGAATCCATTTTGTGTTTGGTCAAATCTTCAACATCCACGCTGCGGAAATTTCCAAGTCCAACGTGCAGAGTAATATAGCTGAAGTTTACGCCTGAAATTTCCAGTCTTTTCATCAGTTCACGGCTAAAGTGAAGTCCTGCAGTTGGAGCGGCAACAGCGCCTTCGTGTTTTGCGAAAATGGTTTGGTAACGATCTTTGTCTTCAGGTTGAACCGAACGTTTGATGAATTTTGGAAGTGGAGTTTCGCCCAATCCGTAAAGGGTTTTCTTAAACTCATCGTAAGGTCCATCGAACAAAAAGCGCAGTGTACGTCCACGCGAGGTGGTATTGTCAATCACTTCGGCCACCAGCAAATCATCTTCGCCAAAATACAATTTGTTGCCGATGCGGATTTTACGTGCAGGATCAACCAAAACATCCCACAAACGTTGTTCGCGGTTGAGTTCACGAAGCAAAAAAACTTCGATTTCGGCGCCTGTTTTTTCTTTGTTACCATAAAGGCGGGCAGGGAAAACCTTTGTGTCGTTGAAAATCAGCACATCTTTATCGCCAAAATATTCCACTATATCTTTAAAAATCCGGTGTTCGATTTTTCCGGTTGCACGATGCAAAACGAGCAGTTTTGACTCATCCCTGTTTGGAGCAGGATGCAACGCAATTAATTCTTCAGGTAAATCGTATTTGAACTTCGATAATTTCATCCTAATATATTTGTTAATTTATTAAATAGCTACTTCACAGAACAGCCTCTTACGGCTCATTTCTCAATTAGTTACATTCGCATTGATTTTTTCCATAAAATTTTCCAAATTCCATGCATCTTCCAGTGTCATTTCGCCTATCCGTGTGCGGCATAAACCAACCAGATAAGCCCCGCTGTTAAGTGCAATTCCCAAATCGCGCGCCAGTGAACGAATGTAGGTGCCTTTACTGCATACAATGCGTAGTACGATTTCTTCCTGCGAAAAGTTAAGGACTTCGAGTTCGGAAATGGTAATTTTTTTTGCCTGAAGTACCATGTCGCTTCCCGCGCGAGCATGTAAATAGGCACGCTTTCCCTCTACTTTTACAGCGCTGAACAAGGGTGGAACCTGATCAATTTCGCCAAAAAAGCCTGTTAACGCATTTTCAAGGAGTTCCGGTGTGATATGATCGGTCGGAAAGACGGCATCTTCGGCTGATTCAAGATCAAATGAGGGAGTAGTCGCACCCAATTTAATGGTGGCAACATATTCTTTTTCTTTTGCCTGATACGAATCAATATTCTTGGTTTCCTTTCCGGTGCAAATGATCATCAGACCGGTTGCTTTTGGGTCGAGCGTTCCGGCATGGCCTACCTTAATTTTTTTAATTCCGGTTACCTTGTACAATATATTTCGCAACTTTCTAACAAGATCGAAGGAGGTCCAATCCAATTCCTTGTCAAAAAGAAGAACCTCTCCTTTTTGAAAATCATACCCTTCTATGGATCTTTCCATCCTGAAACGCTTTAAAATAAGTGATTTGTAAAAATGAAACCGGTCAAAATTTCAGGCGGCAAAGATAGTGATTCAAACATCAATTATGCAAGGAATCAGGAATAAAGCGAAGAATGTTTTGGCTTATTTTTCTGGTTTTGGCTTTTTCATGATGGCATAAATCTCGAACAAAAAGCCAAAAAGCACCACCATTGGCGCAAGTGTTATTCTGCGGAAGCTAAATATTTCAGGATTAAAAACCGATGGGTCACTTGCTTTTCCGCCGGTCATAAGTATAAAACCCACGACTATGATCACAAATCCGATAACCAGTAATTTCAGGTTTTCTTTGCCCAATGCAAAGCCATCCATATTTTCAAAATATTTTTTTGCCATCTCGTTCAAAATTTTGTGTAAAGTTAGCCGAAAAGTTGAAACGTAAAAACTAATAAAACAATTCATCAAATTTGAGCCGTAGGAATTTATTGACAGCGAAGTAAGTTGAACTCCACGAAATGAGCACACCAATTAGCAAATCAGCGACAAAAACCACCGCGAATATCTTATAATCTTCCGTGTCAACAATGCCTTTCAGTTCCTGAGAATATGTAAACATCAGGATAAATAAAAGAATATTGGCAGCCAACGCCCCGGCAATTCCGTAAATAACACTTCTTTTCACAAACGGATTCCTGATAAACCTGTTGGTGGCGCCAACCAGCAACATGGTATTGATGATAAACCGCTGTGAATAAATTGAAATCCGGATGGTATTGTTGATGAGTGCCGAGAAAATAAACAGCAGTAATCCGGAAAAAAAGACCAGAATTATCCCGATTTTCTTCACATTCTCGTTGATAATATTCACCATGTCGCGCTGAAACAAAACCTCCTTCACCTGCGAATATTCCATAAATTTCTTTTCCAGAACAACCAGTTTTTCGGGGGTGGCATAATCTGCAAGCAATTTCACATCAATCGACGACAGCAATGGATTGTATCCGAGGAAGCCCATAAAATCCTCGCCCAGTTCAACTTTCAACCTTTCGGCGGCGGTCTCCTTGTCGATGTATTCAACTGATTTTACAAAATCGGTGGCCGACAATGTTTTCATCAACCCATCTATTTCCGACTCCTGAACTGTATCGTTTAAAACCAAGGTAAAACCAATGTTCTCGCGTACATATTTGGCAAGCCGTTCTGCATTCAGTAATACCAGGCCCAACATGCCAATCAGGAACAGAACCATTGATATGCTGATGGTTGAGGTCAGATATGATCTCGAAATTCGTTTTTTAAGCTTTTGAGGCTGTACTTTGACTGCCATTATTTTTATTTTTTAATTTGAAAACATAAATCAGGTAACCGGCAATTGCCAAAAGTAACAAGATTGAACTGGCCAGCGAAACTTTATTTCCAACGAAATAAGATTGTGGTTCAAATTTAAATTCAATTTGGTGTTTGCCTGCCGGAATAACCATTGCACGTAGAACGAAATTTACCTGAAAATGGTCTGTTTCTTTGCCATCAATCAGGCTAATCCATCCTTTTGGATAATAAATCTCTGAAAAAACGGCCAATTGTTCGCTACCTGTAACGTTTGCCTCGTATTTCAGGTAATTGGGTTTGTATTCAGTAAGTTTAATTTCTCCTTCTCCTGAAGCAGTTTTAAAGCCACCCAATTCATTTCCGAAGCTTTTATTCACTATTGCTGTCGATTTCGGATCAAAGTTTTTAAGCGACATTACTTCCTGATCGGCATTGTCAACCAGTTTTACTTCATTCACAAACCATGCATTTCCCAGCGCGTGAGAATTTGCCAGCGGCGGACTATTCAGATCATAAATGTAGTATTTGGTATTCAGCATGTTGATTACCGGCAAAGTGTTCATCACCGAATCAATCAACTCAGGTTGTTTGAATCCGGCAATCAGGGTTTGCATTTCAGGAGTGATACCGTATGAAATCAATTCATTGTAGCGTTTCATCTTCGCTCCGTGATAGCCGCCCAGTGACTTATGAAAGAACGAAGTACGTGCATCGTTGAACGGATTTTGCAGGTTCAGCACGCGGTAATACAAATCTTTGTCTTTCTTGATTTCCTTGTCAACTGTAGCTTCCTTGAAAGGAACTGCCACTTCCTTTTTAGACGTGAAATGTCCGTTGTTGAAATATTTTTTGTTCACTGGCCACATATCGATCATGATGAGAGCAACCCATAAAACGATGGCATATTGGGCCTTGATTTTTTTGCTCCAGTATGCCCACAAACCGGCAGCGGCCAATGCTACAAATATAAAAGTACGGAAAGCATCTGTGCGCAAGGCACTTTCACGGTCGGACATCAAAGCATCGATAAATTGTTGCGGATAGCCGGCCTGCAGGTACTGAGCATCTGAACTTCCGGAGAAACTACCAGCCATACCGGGCAAAACAGCAAAAATAAGGGCAAGACCTCCGGTGATTCCGAAAGCATATTTCAGGCCTTTCATAAATTCGGCATCGCTTATTTTTCGTTGATATGTTTCTTTAATAGCAAGCACTCCGAGCAAAGCCATGGAAAATTGCTGAATGACGATGATATTTTTAACATCCCTGAATTTGTTGTATCCGGGGAAATAGTCGAGCATAAGATTGGTCAATATGGAGAAATTTTTGCCAAGCGATAAAAGCAACGAGATTACGAAAACCGCCAGAAGCCACCATTTGTCTTTGCCTTTTACCACGAACAAACCAAGCACAAACAAGAAACACAATACTGCGCCGAAATAGAAGGGTGCTCCCGAAATGGGCTGACTTCCCCAGTACATCGGCATTCCACCTTCAACCGCTTTTTTTGCCGGACCTGCACCCTGCGATTCTGCCAGAAATTTGTAAGTTTCCGAACTTGTACTCAACGATTCGCTCATGCCACCACCTTTGAAACGCGGAATGAAAGCTGTCAACGCTTCTCCCAAATCGTAGCTGTAATCAAGGATGTAATTCTGATCGAGTCCACTGGTTTTGTTCTCGTCGTTCAGACTTAATTCCGATTGGCTGCGCATCGAAAATTTGCCGTATTCGTAGGTCGTTGAAAGGCGTGAATAGTTGGCGCCCACAGCAATAATTGCTGCAATAATTAAGAGAGCAGCCGTTTTTGCAAAATCGGGCAAGGTTTTTTCCTTGATGGCGAATATCAGATAGGTGACTCCGAGAATCAACACCAGAATGGCCACATAATAAGTCATTTGAAGGTGATTGGCGCTTAACATCCAGGTCAGCCCGAGCGCAGCAATCAGACTTCCGCCAATTTTATTTTTCCTGAAGGCAAATAATATTCCGGCTACAATGAGGGACATATAAGTTAAAGCGTGTGCTTTTGTCAAATGGCCGGTCACCATTACCACAAACGTGAAAGTCATAAAACCATAAGCCAGACTTGCCGCAAAAGCTGTCCAGACACCAATATCGAGCAGAATACACAATATAAAGAAAAACAGAAAACTGAAGGTGAGGATCATGACCGGTTGCGAGATGGCAGTGATGGTTCGCTGCACTTTTGCAAACAATTCGCCCGGATACAATGTCGAAGTAAGGTAAGCCGGCATTCCGGAGAACATGTTGTTCGACCAAAGCGCTTCTTTTCCGGTTGCTTCGCGGTAATCCACAATTTCTTTGGACATTCCTTTAAACTGTGTTCCGTCAGAGCTTTGCAGCTTCTTTCCTTCCAAAACAGGTGAAAAATAAATTACGCTGATCACCAGAAACAGAACAACAGCCAGGATAACCGGCCCTGATTTGTGAAGAAGGTTTTTTGTATTCATATTATTTTCAGGAGTATATTATTAATTCGTATTTTCGTGCGAAGCAAAAATAAACCTTTTTAAGTCAATAACTAAAAATAAATGGGCGTAATTAAAAGGCAAACAATCAGGGGATCGGCGTACTCGTACCTGGGCGTTGTCGTTGGTTTTTTTACCACCGCACTGATTATGCCCAAGCTAATGTCGCAGGATCAAATCGGCCTTATCAGCGTGCTGGTAGCGGTTTCTGCACTTTTTGCCCAGTTTTCGACACTCGGATTCACCAATGTTACCGCACGGTTATTTTCCTATTTCAGGGACAAGGATAAAAATAACAATGGTTTTGTATTTCTTGCGGTAGTGGTGGGGATGGTGGGTTTTGCCATCGCGCTTATCAGTTTTTTTATTCTGAAACCGGGCATTGTTGAGAGCAATATTGAAAAGTCGCCACTTCTGGTGCAGTACATCTGGTATCTTGTTCCGCTTATTTTCTTCCGGATGTTTTTTCTGATTCTGGATACTTACAACAAAATGCTTTTCGATGCCACCACCGGCACATTTTTAAGCGATTTGCTTTACCGCATAGGAAACCTTTTTTTACTGATCGCTTATTTCTTTCACTTGATCGACTTCTCTCAGTACGTTTTTGGCTACGTTGTCATTCTTAGTTTTCCGGCAGTTTATCTGGCTGGGTTGCTCGTTTACCGTAAACAGTTCAACCTGAAACCAAACCTTCAATTTATTCAGCCGCCACTCCGGAAGGAAATGATCAGCCTTGCTTTGTATGGAATTATCGGTGGTCTGAGTTCTGTTGCCCTGACAAGCATCGATAAAATACTGCTGAACGAATATTACAACCTTTCGATGACGGGAGTATATTCCATCAGCTTTTTCTTTGGTTCCATTATCCTGATTCCAAACCGGGCACTTGGCAAAATTTCATCCACCATTATTGCCGATGCATGGAAAGACAACGATCTGGAAACGATCGACGATATTTATTACAAAAGCAGCATCAATCAGCTTTTTGCCGGGTTGCTGCTGTTTATTCTGATGGTTACCAACCTTCACAATATTTTCAAAATTTTGCCTCCTGAATACAGTGGTGGCGAATGGGTAATTATCCTGATTTCATTGTCGAACCTGATTGTCGCCTCCACCGGGGTAAGTATTCAGATTATCAGCACTTCGCACAAATACAAAATTCAGACTTACTCGCAAGGTGTGCTGGTAGTTTTGGTGGTAATTTTTTACCTGATACTGATTCCGCTTTGGGGAATGAATGGCGCTGCACTTGCCTCTTTGTTCTCAATGGCGCTTGCATCGGCCCTGCGTGTTTTCTACCTCAACTGGAACATGAAACTGTTTCCGTTTCGGATCACCCACCTCAAATGTCTGGCAATCGGAGTTCTGGCTTTTGCAATCGGCAAAATCATCCCGGTATTCGATCATTATATTATCGATTTATTCATCCGTTGTTCAGCTATTAGCGTGGTGTTTATCGGGTTAAGCTATTGGTTCAATATTTCGGACGATCTGAGTAAGATTGCAAATAAGTTTTTGAAAAAAACAATCAAAATTTAATGGGCAGACAAATAAATAAAATATCATAGAGTGGCCTTACCAATAAATATTAATGAATTGCTGCATGGCAATACCATTGAATGGGATCGTATTGAATTGAAAAAAGGATGGAATCCGGAAGACATTATTCATTCCCTATGTGCTTTTGCCAATGATATTAATAATTGGGATGGCGGGTACATCATCGTTGGGGTAGAAGAAGAAAATGGAATAGCCAAACTTCCGCCTTTGGGACTAAATCCCGAACAAATGGATTCATTTCAGAAAAAATTAATTGAATTGACGTATAAAATTTCACCAAGTTATGTGCCTGTTTCACAACCTTATGCTATAAACGGAAAACACATATTAATTATCTGGGCTCCGGCTGGTGATAATCGTCCATACAAAGCACCGGTTAGCCTAAGTGATAAGAAAACTGAAAAGGCTTGGTACATTAAACGTGGATCAATGACGATTAAAGTGAAAGAAAGTTCAGATGACGAAAGAAGATTACTGGAACTTACTGCCCGCATACCCTTTGATGATAGAATAAATCAACACTCAACACTTAACGATTTAAGTTTACATTTGATTCAGGAACATCTTAAAGAGATAATGAGTTCTTTGTATGATGAAAGCACAAAAATATCTTTTGCTGATTTATGTAAACAAATGAAAATCGCGAAAGGTACCGATGAAAATTTGAGACCCACCAATGCCGGATTATTAATGTTTAATGAAAATCCTGACAAATTCTTTGCTGGTGCGAAAATCGAAATAGTAGTTCACAAAGGGAAAGTTGGTAAAGATTATTCTGAAAAGATTTTCACAGGCTCAATTGTTAAACAACTCAGAGATGCTCTGAGTTTTATTAAATCCAACATTATTCAGGAGTACGTTTCAAAAGCCCCAAATCAAGCAGAAGCGGTAAGATACTTTGACTATCCCTACCAGGCAATTGAAGAGGCTCTGGTTAATGCTGCTTATCACAAAAGTTACGAACGTGAGAACCCGGTAGAAATACAGGTTCATCCCGATAAAATTGAAATATTGAGCTTCCCCGGGCCAATGCCTCCTATTGACAAAAAAATGCTTAAAATGGAAAGGGTTGTTGCAAGAGAATACAGAAACCGAAAGTTAGGTAGTTTTTTAAAAGAACTGAAATTAACCGAAGGCAGGGGAACCGGATTACCTATTATTTACAGAAGTCTTGAGGAGAATGGTTCACCTCCACCTGTATTTGAGACGGATGATAACCTTTTGTATTTCTTAAGCATTATCAAAATTCATCCTCTGACCCAAAAAGGATCTACGGAAGAGATGGATATTGAAACTACCGATAATGTATTACAATTTAACTCGTTGAAAGATGCCATTTTTTATCTTAGGTCATCAGATATTCAAATTACGACCAAAGATAATGTGCAAATAATAAACATGTTAAGAAATATTGCAAGGCATCTTAGGTCAGTTAATGACCTAAGATTGGCCCAAGAAGAAAAGCAATATAGAAATAAGGGAGATTTAGTTGTTGTAAAAACCTTAATGTACTGTAATACACCAAAAACCAGAGAAGAAATATTTAAACATATTGAGATATACAACAATAGTCGTAATTTCAGTGAATATATAAAACCCGTAATTGAGCTTCATTGGCTGCAATATACAATACCAGACAAACCAACCAGCAAAAATCAAAAGTACATAACTGCACCGTATGTAATCAAATGGATTGAAGAAGAAAATGTCAATATAAAAAGAACTCCCGTTGCTTCATCAAACATAGCTTCTGTAGGATATGATGCTGAAAAACAAATTTTAGAGATTGAAATGCAGCATGGTGCTATCTATCAGTATCTTGACGTGCCGAAAGAAGTGTATAACGGATTACTGAATGCAGGTTCAATAGGAAGTTATTTTATGAATGAGATAAAAACTAAATTTGAATACCACACGAAATAAGACTTGCGGAGAGCATTGGAAAAGGTTATTAGCGAGGAGTTTAAAACTGGCAAATACTATATCACCCAAAATGCGTTGGCTAAAATAAAGAGAAAATGACCCAATTAGGAATCATCATACAAGCACGAACCGGCTCCACCCGAATGCCGGAGAAAGTAATCCAGCCGTTTTTTCAGGAGCAGACTATTTTGGATTTGCTACTTGAGAAAGTGAAAAAACCCGGAGTTCCGGTAGTGCTGGCAACAACCGTCAATCCTTCAGACGACCGGATTTGCACCCTTGCCGAAAAACACGATGTGCCGGTTTTCAGAGGTTCGGAAAACGATGTGCTCGACCGTTTTATTCAGGCAGCTCAACAGTCTGGATTTAGCAAAATCATACGGGTTTGTGCCGATAATCCGTTCCTGGATTTGGCCGGAATGAAAATATTAATCAACGAATTCAGCCAGTCGGATGCAGATTACCTTGGTTTTCAACTGGCGGGCGATAAACCTTCCATCCTCACCCATTTTGGTTTTTGGGCCGAAGCCGTAAGTTTCGATGCACTCGAAAAAGCTCAGCGATTGACCTCCGAAAAGTTGTACCGCGAGCATGTCACAAACTTCATTTACGGTAATCCAACGCTGTTCAATGTCCGGTTTATTCCGGCTGATCCCATCGTTTTTATGCGCACCGATGTCAGGATGACGCTGGATACTCCGGAAGATTTCGAAATTCAGCAAAAAATATTTGCTGCAATCAGCAAGGAAAACCCTAATTTTGCCATTCGTGAAATCGTCAAATGGCTCGACAGCCACCCGGAAGCGCTGGAAGCCATGAAAAAGGAGATTGAAAAAAATCAAAAATAAGACGCGCCGTTAACATGGAAGTCGCAGTGTTTGCAAAACACCAAATCGTAAATTATAACTAAAACAATCGTAAATACTTGAGATGGCAAATTCAACCTATATCATTGGCGAAATCGGACAGAACCACAATGGCGAAGTTGAAATTGCCAAAAAGCTCATCGATGTAGTCACCGAACCGGTGATTGACAAGCTGTTTGGCCAGAAATTGCGCCCAATGGATGCGGTTAAAATGACCCGCCGCGATTTGAAGGAGGAACTCTCGGCATCCGAAATGCACCGTCCGTATGAAAATCACAATTCGTTCGGAAAAACCTACGGAGAGCATCGTGCGTTTCTGGAACTGAATGACGAACAGCATTTTGAAGTTTTCAGGTATGCCAAATCAAAAGGGCTTGAATTTGTTGAAACCCTTTGTGCAAAAGGTTGTTTGTCGATGTTGCGGCTTTTTACGCCCGACCGGTTGAAAGTTGCTTCACGCGATGTGACCAACCTTCCGTTGCTGGAAGCGATGGCCGAAACCAAAATACCGATCATCCTTTCAACAGGCATGACCGGCAAAAAAGAGTTGGACGATGCACTCGAAATCATCACAAAATACCATTCAAACATCAGCATTCTGCACTGTTTATCGCAGTATCCTTCCGAGTATCAAAATATCAACTTGTTGACTATTAAATATTTGAAGGGAGAATATCCCCAATATACGATTGGTTATTCCGATCATTCCATTGGGATTTTGATGCCCGCTGTTGCAGTTGGAATGGGCGCCGAAATCATCGAAAAACACATCACGCTCAACCGCAACATGAAAGGTACCGACCATCGCGGATCGCTCGAACCTGAAGGAATCTGGCGCATGGTGCGCGACATTCGCAATACCGAATATGCCATTGGCAATTACGGAATTTTTATCAGCGATAAAGTGGAGGGAACACGCATAAAACTCGAACGTTCCATCGCTTCCCTGCGTACAATTGCAGCCGGTGAAATCATTACTGAAAGCGATTTGCACCTGCTCAGTCCCGGAGACGGTTATAAATGGGTTGAGAAAGATAAAATAGTCGGTAAAAAAACACTTGTTGCAATTCCGGCCAACGAAATTATTTATTCTGAAATGATTGAAAAATGAAGATAAAACTGGTATTGACCGATATTGACGGGGTTTGGACTGACGGTGGAATGTACTACGACCAAACCGGAAACGAATTGAAAAAATTCAACACGACTGACAGTGCAGGAGTTGTTTTTCTGCAATTGCTCGATATTCCGCTTGGAATCATCACCGGCGAAAATACCAAGATCGTTTGGCGGCGTGCCGAGAAGCTGAAGATCAATCACTTGTTTATCGGAGTAAAAAACAAGCTTGAAACTGCAGAGAAACTGTGTGCCGAACTGCAAATCTCACTTCAGGAAGTGGCCTACATTGGCGACGATTTAAATGATGCTATGTTGCTGAAAGCTGTCGGTTTTAGCGCTGTTCCGGCAAATGCACCCAGTTACATGGAAAAGTATGCCAAAATAAGGCTGACAAAAAATGGCGGAGACGGAGCTTTTCGCGAATTTGTTGAACTGATTCTCATTGGAGAAAACCTGCTCGACACCGCCATTCAAAAATACCTGAAAACTACCCAGCAGAAGTAGTGTTATGTCAACGTTATCCTGTCGATGGATCGTCACCCTGAACTTGTTTCAGGGTCTCATCAACGAAGAGATGCCGAAACAAGTTCGGCATGACCTTGCGACAATAATTCGTTGACACGACAGTAGTGGGCAATTTATGTTTATGGAATAAACTTAGGAGTAACGGCAATCATGATGTAAGCCCAATTGTTGGTGGTTCCTTTTGCCCCGCCTTTCAGAATTTCCAGACTTTCGCTGCCAAACATTTGCGAGTACCCAAAAGTGATTTTTGCTGACGGATTGATTGTTTGAGTCAAGCTCAAATCAATTTCGGTTCCCAGATAATTGTCGGCTGTTTCTGAAATTCTGGCAGTACTGGCAAAGAAATGCACGTCGGCGTTGAAGGCCGTTTTGTTTTTACTGGTTACGAATTTAGCATAGCCATCAGCCAATCCAACGCTGCTGAGGTGATTGCCTACGTAGAAATAATCCATGAACCCGTTGAATTTGTGGTTGGTTCCGTAAAGCGGTGTAAATGATGCATTCTTTTCCTCAATGTCATAATCAGTGCCGGAAAGTATTTCGTAACCAAGTTGCCACTGCGTTTTTTCTGACGATTTGTACGTCGCTTCAGCCATCAAATTGTATGCATTCAGCGACTTGCGTAGGCCATCCTCTCCGGTCTGAAAATACAAATTACCCGAAAAAGCCAGTTTGTCCATCGGAACTTCGAGGTGTGTGCCGAAAGTCTGACTGTATTTTGAGGTTTGTTCAGTTCCCTCTGTCACCGGTCTCCCGTTGTTCAGAAACAGCAAACTCCAGCTAAAATTGGCCAATTTTTGGTTGATCCACAAAAACTGCAAGTCCTTGTAAGCATCGGGACCATCATAAATATTGTCTTTCCGGTTGGTATTTTCGTGGTGGGCAATCCCCAAATGAACATTTATTTTTTTTGTGTATTTAAACAAGGCCACATCGTGCGACCGGGCTTGCTGAGCCCAGGCAACATTGCCAAAAATGCGGTGATCGTCATAAACCAATTCTTGTCGCCCGGCCTTCAGGCTGATTTCAGGAGTGAAATTTATTTCGGCCCATGCCTGATGTACTGAGGTTGCAAAGTCCTGATTCGATACTTGTTGAGGCTGGTTTCCCCACGTGCGGACATCCTGCAATACCAGACCGACCTTCAGCAAATCCATTTTGTAATCGAAGTTCAGTCGGGTACGCTGCGATGTAAATACAGATGCTTTCTGGTCTTTGGCTGCAAGCGTTGAATATCCGTGACTGTATTCGGTGCGCGGTCTGAATTCGCCGGAAAGGCTGAACTGAGCCTTTACCTGACTGCCCACAAAAAGGCAGAATATTGCAATAATGATTGACTTTTTCATTCGAATATTTTTTAACCACATAGGCACATAGAAAACATAGTTATTATTTTTCTATGTGAACTATCCCGAAAATCGGGACAAGTTGTGTCTATGTGGTTATTTTTAAGTTTTTATGATTGTATTACAATTATAATTCTACTTTTTTGCCCCAGCCGGCTTCGCGTTTTTCGGCAGCTTCAATCCATTTTGGCAACAGGTTTTGCTTGAAAGTCTGTTTTTCTTCTTTCAGCTTTTTCATGTCGAGCCCGATAAATTCCTGTGCTTTGGCCTTGGTGTCGATATCCGGATAGGGAACTTCCTGATTAAACCCTTTGCTGGCAAGTAACCGGGCCAGTTTTACGCGTGTTTCGCCGGTAATGGCAATTCCGGTAGAAATAATCCGGCCAATTTCGATCGGTGCGTGGAACGAAGCGCCATGACTGGCAGCAGCAAAATCCCAGCGCCATTGCGCATGGCGAATTCCCTGAAGGATATCTTTCATTTCCGCCTCGGTAGCTCCCAAATCCCAGGCTTTTTTGGCTTCAACATGTGCGTGAACCAGATGTTCTTCAAGCTTATCGCGGTTTTCAATTATTTTATCCTGACGGTCGTAAACGCTTTGGATCAGTTTGGCCGTTTCCTCGCGGTGGCAAACCTGACATGAATTGGCTACGTTGTTGAGTGGCGACTGAAGGTGGTGATCTGTAAATTTCTGGCCGCCTTCGCTTTTGTAAGGCATGTGGCAATCGGCGCACGAAACCCCACGTTCAGCATGAATTCCCATCGAATGCGTTTCATATTCAGGATGCTGGGCTTTCAGCATTGGCGCTTTGCTCAGTGAATGCGTCCAGTCTGAAAATTCAATTTCATCGTAATATTGTTCGATCGCTTCGGCGCTCATGCCTTTGTCCCAAGGGAAAGTCAGGTAATTGGCGCCTTCCACTTTGTGTTTGTCGAAATAATATTCAACATGGCATTGCGCACAAACCAGTGTCCGCATTTCCTGGTGCGAAGCTTTGGTGATGTCTTTTCCCTGCCTGGCAAACGCTTCAATCAATCCCGGACGCGAAACTTGCAGGTTCATTGTTTTCGAATCGTGGCAGTCAGCGCAACCAATCGGGTTCACCACTTCGGCTCCCAACCGGGACCATTTTCCTTTATAGAATTCTTCAACGCCTTCTTCCTGCATCATTCGCGGAACATCCGGGCTTTTACAGGTCCAGCACGTTGACGGCTGAGGGCCATCTGTTTCATCAGTTGGACCGCCGGTGCGCAAAGTATTCCAGATGTCTTCCACCGCATAAAAGTGCCCGCGTCCCTGGCTGTAATCTCTTGAAAATCCGTAACCCGCCCAAAGTACTACCATCCGAGGATCAACTTCGAGCATGTCAATCATCCGGCTACCATTGTATTTGCTGGCAAAAGCGGTATCGGAAGTTTGGTAATACGACTGATATTCGCGCGGGTAGTTTTCGCCCCAAACTTCATTCCGGGGTTCAAACTGCGAGACGACTGTTCTTGGTACGTTCACAAAAACAGCTTCAGCCCTACGTTCAATGACCGACGAGGCCAGCAAACCAATAAGAAAAACTACTACAATGGTAATAAAAAAGATGAGCCAGGCCATCCACGGACGATTCTCAATAAGTTGTGATACGGGTTTCATGTCTTTATATTTTATGTAAATTTATTCTGATAGATACTCTTTGAGCCATGCAGGAACCGGACTTTCAGGCAGCGGAACCTTTGCATTGGGAGTACTGCTTAAGCTGTTTACCCTGCCATGCGGAACTTCCCTGTGACATTCCCAACAAACACGGTCGGTAGCGTGTACTTTCTGATTTTCGACCGAAGAAACCAATTTCGGATCGAGCAATAACTCCGAATGACAGCGGATGCAGTTTTGATGAACCACTCCCTGCCCGGCTTCGTGAATGAAAATCACCTGAGGTTCGAGCCGGAGGGCAAACATGGAAGCATGGCGCATTCCGTCTTTGGCCTTGAAAAAATATTTGTTGAATACATTGTTGTGGGGGACATGGCAATCGTTGCAATTGGCATGTTCGCGGTGCGAACCGTGCGACCATGTTGCATATTGCGGTGCCATGATGTGGCAATTAACGCAGGTTTCTGAGTCATCAGAGAGATAAGAATGCGCTTTGCTGATGTAAATCAGAAAAAAGAAAAGTCCGGCAAAAATTCCTACCATCATCAGGACAGGAAATCTCCATTCTTTTGGCGGAAGTAGTTTAAAAATAAGTTTCATAAGTCTGCACTTCAATGTTATTTCAGGAAAAATCCGGTTCAGAAAATGTGAAACCACCTGATTTTAATTTGCAGTATAAAGGTAGGTTTATTGGAAGTAACAAATTGTACCCAATGTTACAATTTATAATTGTTATTGAACATGCGGACAAAAAAATTGCGGAGGCTTCGACGTCCGCATTTCCGGATTTATTTACTGAATTTTTCTATTCGGATGAGCTGATTTCCGGAGAACATCTTACAGACGTAGATTCTCTGCCGCAGTGAATTCACGTTCCGGCTGATTTGTTGACCTGAACCGACATCAAAGAACTTCCGCGTTGAAATTGTTCTTCCGGCGACATCGCAAATTTCGAGCTGCATTTCATTCAACCGGCTTCCGGAGTAATGTCATAGTCTCGACAATCTAAACCCCAATCCCCTAAATCTTCAACTTCACTTTCATTTTTCCCAATAACGCAGTGATGCCGATGATAATCATCGCATAAATCATTGATTTGCCTAGACCGATGATACCGGTTTTCAGGAAGATGGGAAGCGTAAACGCATAAGTTGCCAGGCTGTAATAAACATACGGAATGAGGTAACAAGTAAGGGTGCTGGTTCCGGCAGGTTTTATCAGGTCGAACCAACTGGCTTTTCCTTTCAGATCGACCACAAAATAAATCAGGGCAAAAAAACCGAATGCAATGGCATTGCACAAAAACACCCAGCTTGGGGTTGCCTGAATTTTCGAGATGATGAAAAAGTTTCGCAAAACCAGTCCGCCAATCAGTAAAAGAATTCCGGTTCCGATATAAAATAGAGGTAGCTTTTTGCGTTTTTCAGGATCGGTGGCGCGGTCGAGCAGAAGGCTGGCAGCTATTCCGGCAAATGCAAAACCCTGAAATGCTCCACCTCCGGGAATGGGAGTTTTAAGCCAACCTGCATGTTCGGCGATGTTCAGCAAAGTAAAAAGCAGCCACGCACCAAGTATCAGCACGGTTGATTTTCGGGCAAAAAGATAGATGGGCGCCGAAATCAGATACGTCCAGCCAATGAGTCCCAGAATTCCCCACCACTGCGGAGTCATGCTTGCCGAGCCATCTTCGCCACCTTTGAAAACCAGGAACAATGCAAGTAAAATCGCGATTCCGGCGACTTGCATTCCGGCGAAAAGGTATTTTTTCCAGTCTTTTGATTTCGGATAGACATTCCAGATCAGGAAAAATCCTGCGACCATCAGTATTTGAAACCATTGACGGCTCAGACCCGAAACCTCCACATTCAAATCAGAAATATTGACGGTGAAAAGTCCCATCACCAGCAAGGCCAGCGACCGGATCAGGATGTGCGCCAAAATTCTCAGGTTATTTTCTCCTTTTCCAATCCTGTTGCGGATCGCATAAGGAATTGACATTCCGACGATAAAAAGGAAGCAGGGAAAAATGATGTCGGAGAAGCCCAGAAAATCCTGATCGGCTTCTGCATGTTGGAGCCAGTCAGGAATACCTGTTAACGACCAGAAATCGTTTACAAAAATCATCAGCAACATGGTGATTGCCCGGAAAACATCGATGGAGAAGATACGGTTTTGCATGTGGGAGAAAAGTTTCAGGTTCCAGCGGATAAAGTTGTCATTAAGTCATTGATTGTCATTCAATAGTCATTTAAATCGCTTTTAGGAGCAATGACGCGAAGCAAATGACAATCAAATGACGTAAAACGAATGACGAAGGTTGAGTGCATTTTGCGACTGATCACTGAATACTGCTCACTTGTTTTGGGCTTCTATTTCAGCGAACATGGCCTTAAAGCAGTTGCTTGAAGTGTTTACGCCTTGTTTCTCGTCGGTTTTGCGACCATAAAATTCGTCCATAAATTGCTCGGCACCTGACCATACTGTCTGCATCATTCCCTGAAAACGGTCTTTCATTTCAGGAGTCACCGAAGCCCTGTAACGGAACATATCTTGGGTTTGCTTTACCGCATTTTCAGGATTTCGCCATGGACAGGTTACCACGTTGAATCCTTTGGTGGCAAAATAAACGGCGGTTTGATCGGGGCGTTCATAGTGCCAGTCGCAAATCACCACATCTTTGTAAATCAGGTCGATGGCACGGTGTGTGTTGTTCATGCTGGCTTCCCACATACCTATTCCGGTGGTTTTGCCATCAATCAGGCGATCGCCCCAAATCCACAGTTTCCGGTTTTTAAGCGCCAGATGGTTGCGAATCAGGTTCAATTCGCCGGCAAACAATTCGGCTTTGTCTTTGCCCGAACAACGCGGACATTTGTCGTCGCCAATGTAAAAAACTTCGTCCATTCCGGCGTGGAAAGCATTGGTTTCGAAAGCATCGCAAATCTCGTCCATCAACTCAAAAACGATGGGATGCACATCGGGATGCAGCGGACAGTAACTTTTGCAATAGAGTCCGTCGGCATTGGGCCATTCGTATTTTTCGGGCATTTTTACATGCGGCGTTTCGTCGAATTGCGGATAAACATCCAACAGATTCCCGGTTTTACCAGCCCACGATTGATGGCCGAGCAGATTGACCTGCGGAATAATATGAATCTGGTTTTTGCGGCAAACATCGACCAGCTTTTTCACGTCAGCTTTCGAAAGTGCCTTTGGATCGCGCAATTCAGGATGGCTCTCGTACTGGAAATTGTAATCGACCCGCAGAATCAGCGTATTTACTTTTCTCGATGCCAGTTCTTCGTTTATGAACTTCACAAAATCATCGATTCTGTCAGCGCCGGGCGCTGCAATGCAAAATCCCCTGACGGGCAGTTCGTCTTTGGTAACGTTTTGCGCAAATGTTGTATTCACGAAGAAAACAGAGATGAGTACAATAAGGAAAGTTGTTAGTTTAGTCATGATATTCGTTCGTTTTAGGTTAAATGGTTCAGGGGTTTAAGTTGTAGAAAATTCTGAAAGCTTGCAAGAGCGGCTGAAAGGTAATTTCCACAAAGCCACAAAGTTTTAATATTTCTTCGTAATCTTTGTGGCTTTGCGGGTGTATTACATTCTATAACAATTCACCCAATATTTTTCTGTGTATGCCATCCTTTATCAAATCAACATTGAAATTAACCAAAAGGGCCAACTTTATTCCGGCAAGTTTCATGTATGTGAGAACGGTTTTGTGATGAACTCTTTCTAAATGCGCCACTGATTTTAATTCAATGATCAGTTTTTTCTCCATAATAATATCTGCCCTGAACCCAACATCAAGAACCACATCTTCATAAATTACAATGATTGGCTGCTGGCGTGTATAAGCAATTCCTCGTTTGTTCAATTCATAGGCAAAGGCAGCTTCATACACACTTTCCAATAATCCGGGTCCGAGGGTTGTATGTATTTTAAAACAAATGTCAACGGCAATTTTGGCTAATTCATTCTCTGTCATAGTTGTAGGATTTTGGCCAACTAATATAAGCTTTTGTTTTCTTTTTTTAGTTAAGCAATTCTGAAAACAAATCCCACGAAGGCACGAAGGCCACAAAGTTTTTCTTTTTTCTTTGAGGCTTAGTGGGAGTAATATTATCTATTTGAAAACTTCTCCACCTTTTTAATCATCCTTTGCTTTTCTCTTTCATCCAGAAAGCTTGCTGCAAAAGAGTTTTTAGCAAGTTGAACAATTTGTTCCTTCGACAGATCTAAAGCATTTGCAACTGCCAGATAATTTTCGTTCACATAACCGCCAAAATAAGCCGGATCGTCGGAATTGACAGTTGCCAGCAAACCTTTGTCCAGCATTTCTGTCAGCGGATGTTTGGTCATTTCGTTCACCACTTTCAGTTTCAGGTTCGATAGCGGACAAATAGTGAGCGGTATATTTCGTCTTGCAAGTTCAGTCACCAAATTGGTATCTTCGAGCGAGCGATTTCCATGGTCGATGCGCGAAACTTGCAATAAATTCAAGGCTTCCCAAACATATTCGGGTGGTCCCTCCTCCCCTGCATGAGCAACTGTCAGGAAACCTTCTGTGAGGGCTTTCTCAAAAATGCGTTGAAATTTGGATGGAGGATGACCTCTTTCCGATGAATCCAAACCAATGGCAGTAATCCAGTTTTTGTATTCGAGCGCTTCTTCGAGGGTTCGAATAGCAGATTCTTCGCTGAGGTGACGAAGAATCGACAGGATGAGCTTCGAACTGATTCCCAATTTTGTTTGCCCGTCTTCCAAAGCACGGTGAATACCCGAAATGACCTTGCTGAAAGGAACACCGCGAACGGCATGTGTTTGCGGATCGAAGAAAATTTCGGTGTGAAGGACATTCTGCGAATGTATTTTTTGCAGGTACGCCCAGGTCAGATCGTAAAAATCCTGTTCTTCAATCAGCACATCGGCGCCGCTGTAATAAATATCCAAAAACTCCTGAAGGTTGTTGAAATTGTAGGCAGCTTTCAACTCGTCAACCGAACTGTATTTCAACTTTAAGTTGTTCCTGATGGCAATTTCGAACATCAATTCCGGTTCGAAAGTTCCCTCGATATGCAAATGAAGTTCCGCTTTTGGAATTTCAGCGATGAAATTTTCTATCGCGCTCATGGCTCCTCCAATTTTATTTTCCGTAATATTCAAAAGAGTGGTCAGTGTTCAGTCTCAGTTTTCAGAAATGCCTGTCTGCAATTATTTTGACTTTTTTAGTAGTAAATCCACCAGATTATTTGCGGCTTTCAGGTTTTCAAAACTTTCAGGCAACAACCAATGGTCGATATATTCGTTGTAAAGCCACGGATCGCCGACAGCCATCACATAACCTTTACCGAATTGGGTTTCGGCAATAAAAACAGATTTGCCGTCACCATCTTTCAAAACAGATTTTGCATCTTTAGTTAAAACGATTGGCCCAACTTCTTTCATGTAAATTTTATTCACTCCTGAAAACAGCGGATGGTCGGGTAGATTGGTTTCGGCGCCCATCTCCCAAACACGGTTAACCACCGGATTCAGCGATTGAGTCTGAAACCTAAATCCAAACACTTCGGCCAGTTGATTGAAATGGGTGAATTCGCAGTTGGGGCCGTCGTTGGCCATCAGCAACAGAACTCCACCTTTTTTTACCCATTTTTTCAGGAATTTAACATCGCCGGCACCCACATAATTTGGATTCGGGTTTTCTTTGGTGGTATCCGGATCGACAATAATATAAATATCAACACCTTTCATCGACTTGCTGTTGGGTTTAGAGGCAATGGTTTTTAATACGGCGCCGCGGTTTACAAATAAATCGCCAAGTTGCGAAAAGCCGCTCATTGCGCTGTCGTTCCAGGTATAATGGAAAATTTTGCCGGTTTTGGCATTGGTTTCGTGGTTGAACCAGTTGTCTAAACCAACAGTTTTCTGGGCAAAGCTGACTGCTGCAAAAGCACAAAGAAAAATGGACAGTGTTATAATTCGTTTCATTGTAGGTGAAATTTTTCAGGAATTAATAATTTGGGTAAATGTAAACAACGAGGCCGACATTCACAATGATGATGAAACGATAAAACAGCGGCTTAATTTTCTTTCGGCAAAACGTATATCTTTGCGCCTTCAAAAAAAACAGGATAGAATGATTTCAGTTGATGGACTTACGGTTGAGTTTGGCGGATCGGCCCTTTTTTCGGATATCTCATTTGTGATCAACGAAAAGGACCGCATTGCATTGATGGGGAAAAACGGGGCAGGAAAATCGACGCTTCTGAAAGTGATTGCAGGGGAAAGAACGCCCAATAAAGGGAGGGTTTCGGCGCCCAAAGATGCAGTGATTGCCTATTTGCCACAGCATTTGTTAACCGAAGACAACCGCACTGTTTTTGAAGAAGCAGCACAGGCCTTTTCGCGCATCAAGGAAATGGAGAGCGATATTGCTGCCATGAACGATGAATTGGCAACCCGTACAGATTATGAATCAGATTATTATTCTGATTTGATTGAACGGGTTTCTACTTTGAGCGAAAAATATTATTCGATTGAAGAGATCAATTACGATGCTGAAGTTGAAAAAATCCTGCTCGGATTGGGTTTCCTGCGGGAAGATTTTACCCGACCGACCAGCGAATTCAGCGGTGGATGGCGGATGCGCATCGAACTGGCCAAAATCCTTCTGCAAAAACCTGACCTGATTTTGTTGGATGAGCCGACCAATCACATGGACATTGAGTCGATTCAGTGGCTCGAAGAATTCCTGATAAACAGCGCAAAAGCGGTGATTGTGATTTCACATGACCGGGCATTTATCGACAACATCACCACACGCACCGTTGAAGTTACGATGGGGCGTATTTACGACTATAAAGTTAACTACTCGCATTACCTTGAACTGCGCCGCGAACGCCGCGAACAGCAGCAAAAAGCTTTCGACGAGCAGCAAAAATTCATTGCTGAAACAACTGAGTTTATCGATCGCTTTAAGGGAACTTATTCCAAAACACTGCAAGTTGGTTCGCGGGTAAAAATGCTCGAAAAACTTGAAATTGTCGAAGTGGATGAAGTGGATTCTTCGGCATTGCGCCTGAAATTTCCGCCATCGCCACGTTCAGGAAATTACCCTGTAATTGTGGAAGATCTGAGCAAAAGTTACGGCGATCACCTTGTTTTTGCAAATGCTTCGCTGACGATTGAAAGGGGCGAAAAAGTTGCATTCGTGGGTAAAAACGGCGAAGGAAAATCGACGCTCGTTAAAGCCATTATGAGTGAAATTGATTACGAAGGAAAAATGGCGCTTGGGCACAATACCATGATTGGGTATTTTGCACAAAATCAGGCATCGCTCCTGAATGAGGAACTGACTGTTTTCCAGACCATCGACGATGTGGCGGTGGGCGATATCCGCACCAAAATAAAAGACCTTCTCGGGGCATTCATGTTCGGTGGAGACAATATTTCCAAAAAAGTGAAAGTGCTTTCAGGAGGAGAAAGAACCCGCCTGGCAATGGTTAAACTGCTGCTCGAACCGGTAAACCTGCTGATTCTGGATGAGCCGACCAATCACCTCGACATGCGCACCAAAGACATCCTGAAAAGTGCCCTGCAGGATTTCGACGGAACGATTATCCTTGTTTCACACGACCGCGATTTTCTCGACGGACTGGCAACCAAAGTATATGAATTCGGCAACAAACAGGTGAAGGAACACCTTGAAGATATTAAAGGCTTCCTGCTGAAGAAAAAGATGGACAACCTGAAAGAAATTGAACGAACCAAGAAGTAAACAGTGTTCAGTCGCAGTTTACAGACAAACTGTTACGGGTTGCGGATTTATCTGAAGAATTATCACTCAACCCGGAATTCGAAATCCTTAATCTAAAGTCAATTCGACAATCTAACAGTAGATCAGTCCTTCCCCAACATCGGAAATATCCTCCTGATTTCTGCTTCATCCGGGTAGCTGCCGTATTCGCAAATTTCAAAGGCTTCGGCGTATTTTGCCTGATTTCCTTTTTCGCCGTACCATTTGATTAATCCGGCCTTCATCTCTTTTGAGAGACTTCCTTTTCTTTTTTCAGCCAGCCATTTGATGCGGTCAGTTTCTGTTTCCGGAACATTTGCCAATTGTCCTGAAGTCCAGGGCAGCCATTCGAAAAATTGAGACTCGTGAGCCGCTAAAGCATATATTTTCTGTTCGAAAACTTCAGAAATATCCACGACAATATCAGGTCTAAATGGATTTGGTTGCTGAAACCGGTCTTCGGTATATAGAAAAACCGGGTTCTTTTTTAGCGCTGGCGTTTCAGGAGCGATGTTCGGAACAATGACCAGATAAGCCGC
Organism: Prolixibacteraceae bacterium; assembly: GCA_019459485.1. Taxonomy (GTDB): domain Bacteria; phylum Bacteroidota; class Bacteroidia; order Bacteroidales; family Prolixibacteraceae; genus Aquipluma. Next base: position 22,241 of record JAIBEZ010000002.1, on the reverse strand, counting down.
GTCCTGTAAGGCAATTGCAGTGTTCCGGTGATCGGGATGGTAGTCATTCGTTCGGGGCCCGATTACCACATCGGCATTCCATTCCCGGATTAACCGGATAAGTTCCAATCGAAGTTTTAAATCAGGCATCAGCAATCCGTCGTGATTGTCGAGTACTTTGTAAGTAATTCCAAAGCGTTTGCCTGCCTCGACTGCTTCAGCTTTCCTGATTTTTGCCAGCACTTCGCCACCCTTGTTAAAATGACCGGCATCGCCGTTGGTCGCTGAAACAAAAAGTACACGATGTCCCATCTTCGCAAACTGAATGGCTGTTCCTCCTGCATCAAGATCGCAATCATCCGGATGGGCTCCGATAACTACAACATTGATTTTTTGATCTTGTGAAAAAGTAGTCTGAAGTGAGATAAGAAATAATCCCACAATGATGATTCTTTTTATCATACCTGTTACGTTTTTATGCACCTAAATCCCATCTCCGGAAATACAATCCCTGACGGACAATTGGCAACGTTTTGAATTCTATTTCTTTCATTTCAGCTTCACAAAGTGGAGAAAATTCGGAGGCGATTTTTACATCTTCTTCAATTTGCGCCACATTGTCAATTCCGATAATTGTGGTGCTCACCGGCAAACTCATGTTGTAAGTCAATGCTTCTTTTATGGTGATGGTTCCGGGTTTTGGAGTTCTCAACCGTTCCGGCTGTTCTTCGAGTGGCGGTGGAGTCCAGGTCGAAATCATCCGTCCGCGTGTTGCCACTTTCATTCCAATAATGGCTATTCCCTGTTTCTGCGCTTCCGGCAGCAGGTAATTTATAAAACTAAGGTAGTGAATGTCGGCAGCATTAACGGCCATCAGGATTGAATCAAACGGATATCTTTTGATCGCTTCCATAAGTACGAGTGGTTCGAAATGCCCTGTAATTCCGATATTTCGGATCATCCCTTCAGCCTTTGCTTTTTCCATGGCTTTTATTGCACCATCGGCTGCAAAAATCTGATCCAATTGTGCCATGGTCTGAACATTGTGCAGTTGCCAGGTATCAAGGTGATCGGTTTGCAGGTTTTTCAAACTTTCTTCGAGCAAGCGCATCGAACCATCAAACTTCCGGTCATGCGTTTTGCTGGAAAGCCAAACTTCACGTCGGCGGGTTTTCATCACTCTTCCAATATTAAGCTGACTAATTCCGCCTCCGTACGAAGCCGCAGTATCAATGTAATTTACGCCCAGATCGATGGCCCGGTTAATAATTTTCTCCGATTCGGTTTCGGTTCCTTTCATCTCGATGGTTGCCTGTCCGCCCAGACTTAGAACACCAACTTTGTAACCGGTCTTACCAAACGATCGGGTTGGCATTGCGCTGTAGGTTCGCTCATTAAACGGATGTTCATCGTTCTTTTTTACAGGAACCTGTTTGAGAACGTTTTCAGAACCCAATGAATTTATGGCAGTTACAGAAGCCGCAGCAGCCAGACTCGTGCCCAGAAAATTTCTACGGGTAATGTTTTTCTTTTCCATGTGTTTGCGTTTTTTGTTTAAGAAGCCTGAGAATTCAAATTTACATCTAAAATTTGATTTTCACCTTTTAACCTTCTATTTTCATTTTCACCGATGAAAAACAGTCATTCAACGAAAAAAATAAATTTTTCTGTAACTCTCTCCATAAATTTGGTAACGAAATCGAAATTCAAACGTCTATAAAATCATAAAACCAAAACACATGAAAACGAAATACATTCAACTTATTGTGGTCGTGGCATTTTTAACAATCCTGTTTTCCTCCTGCTGGTTTTTGGGACCATCGGTGAAGGGTGACGGAAATGTAACCGAAGAGATCAGGCAAGTCGATGAATTCGACGAAATTGAAGTGAGCCGTGGAATGAATGTATATATCACCCAGGGAAGTCCGGCCAAAGTGGTGGTAATTGCCGACAACAATTTGCATGAAGTGATAGAAACAGATGTTGAAGGTGGGGTACTGAAAGTATTTGTCAACGAAAATGTCCGTTGGGCGAAAGAAAAAAAGGTGATGGTTACGGTTGAAAAACTTTCCGGAGTTGAAGTTACTTCCGGTTCAAATGCTTGGTCGCAATCGCAAATTATGTCAGAAGATCTGGAACTTAAAGCAACTTCAGGAGCAAATATGAAGATGGATGTGAATGCCAAACGCCTTAAAGCGGATTGTTCATCGGGAGCAAATATTCACTTGTCGGGTCTGGCAAAAGAAGCAGAACTGGAAACCTCCTCGGGAGCCAATCTGAAAGCTCAGGAATTGAAAGCCGACAATTGCAGAATGCAGGCGTCGAGTGGAGCAAATGTTTGGGCAACAGTAGTTGATCGGTTGGAGGCAAAAGCATCGAGCGGGGGGAACGTACACTATTATGGCGAACCTTCCTCGACCGAAATCGACGCCTCGTCAGGTGGAAACGTTAATCGCAGATAAAAATAGCTGGCAGTCGCAGTGGTCAGTTATCAGAAAAAGCAGAAAGCAGCATTGTCCTGAAATACATGAAACAATTAATCAACATAGAAGCCATGAAAACAATTAAACTATTTACACTTATTCTTTTTTCAATTGCTTTATTTCAAACTTCGGCAGTACAGGCCGGCAATGCAGGCAGCAGTCGTCAGACAAGGCAGGTCAGCGGATTTCACGGAGTTTCGGTAAGCACCGGAATAGATCTTTACCTGACACAGAAAAACGTTGAGGAAGTGGTAGTTGAAGCAGATGCCGACGACCTGGAAAAAATAATTACCAAGGTGGAAGGTGGCATCCTGAAAATTTACATCAAGGAGAAATCGTGGTTCAACATGAATTGGAACACCAACCCCCGTAAAGTGTTTGTTTCGTTTAAAACCCTTGATAAACTGGAAGCTTCCGCTGGATCGGATGCAAATTCACAGGGTATTTTGCGATTGGAAAAGCTTGATGTGGATGCCAGCAGCGGATCGGATATTAGACTCGAATTGGAGGTCAATGAATTGAGTGTTGGATCGAGCAGCGGATCAGACATTTCATTGAAAGGAAAAGCAACAAACATGCAGGCAAATGCATCGAGCGGAAGCGATATCAATGCCAGCGAACTTCAAACAAAAAAATGTACTGCAAGTGTTTCCAGCGGATCTGACATCAGGGTTTATGTAACCGACGAACTCGATGCCAATGCAAGCAGCGGCGGCGAGATTATATATTCAGGTAACCCTGCCCAAAAAGACATCAACGAATCAAGCGGCGGAGACGTCCACGGAAGGTAAATAAGTTTCAAGTTCCAGGTTCAAAGTTTCAAGTTGTCCATGCTTAAACAATGAGGCAGGACGAAAAAGTTCAGAACATTTATATTGAATTGTATGTCGGTTTATTCCTGACACAGGATTTGTTACGCTTATTTCAAATAAATTCAGCCTATTAAAAACTGATCTGACGCCATGCAGATCAACTAATTACAAATAAATAACAATTAACAATTTAAAAACAGAAACAATGAAAACAATTTTGAAAGTGACTTTAATGTTCGCGTTTGTAGCATTTGTGAACACATTATTTGCAGTTGGAAACCTGAAAGTAAACATCATCCCCTTATCCGCTGAAAAAGCAGTGGTTGCGATCTCGAGCCTCACCGACGCCAATCTGAAAATTTCGGTTACAGATGACATGGGGAGATTGGTTTATTACAAGGAAACGACCGAACCAGGCGATAATTACCGAAAAGTTTATAATTTTTCGGATCTCGAAGATGGAAAATACAATCTTTCAGTCGTTAGCGACAACCTCACCACTGAACGTCAGTTTGAGATCGGCAACAAAACGATTGCGGTTGGCGAAGAAAAAACAATGCTCGAACCTTTCTTCACGTATGAAGATGGCTATCTCAAATTTTCCTACCTGAACTTTAACAAAGAAAACGTTAGCCTCTACTTTTTCGACAAAAATGACCTGGTCTATTCAAAGAAAATCGGCCGTGATTTTAATGTAAACAGCGCTTTGAATCTTTCGAAACTGAGAGAGGGAAATTATGTTGCAATTATTGCTGCAGGCGGCAAAGAATACAGGTATCCAATTGATATCAGATAAAATATTTGTTCCGTCATGTGAGTTGGTTTTGGATTTAGTTAGTTTGAACCTTTCAGGATTCGTTTCCTGAAAGGTTTTTTTAAACCAGCCTGATGCCGCTCACCATTCTGCCGGTATCCGCACCATCGCGGCGGGCCGAGTAAAACAGGTCGGAATGTTCGAATGAGCACAAACCCATCAGTTCAATGTTTTCTTCCGGAATTCCTGATTCAATGAGCACTGTTTGATTGGCTTCCCACAAATCAAAATAAGCCCGTCCTTCGTTCAGCGATGGTTTCAGCAAAGCAGATGAATTGTTGAAATTGGCATTTACAGCCTCAACCACTTCCGCCCCGACTTCATAAGCGTGCATGTGAATGGAAGGCCCGATTCCTGCAACGATGTCGGTTGGTTGGCAGTCAAACTTTTCAGTCATTTGCTGAATGGTTTTCTGTGCGATTTTAGAAACCGTACCACGCCACCCTGCATGAATGGCGGCCACCACTTTCTTTTGCGGATCGAACAACAGAATGGGCACACAATCGGCAGTCTGTACACAAATAAATAAACCGGGTTCATTGGTTATCAGTGCATCTGTTCCTGAAATAATAGTACTATCTGTTCCTGAAGTCACCTCCACAATATGATCGGAATGTGTTTGTCGGGGAAACATAAACTTTTCGACTTTCACTTCGCACGAAATTGCCAGTTCTTTGCGGAAACCGGAATAGTCAGCTTCCTGGTCGCCTGTAAAACGCGGTTTATTGCCCGAAATCCATCCTTCTTTGGTAGTGATAAAATGGGCGATATCCTTGTATTTTCTAAAACTTTCGAACTTAAAAACCGAAAGCCGTCCCTGAACCATTTTCCTCATCGTTGAAAAATTTTGGCGCAATATTAATTAATTTTTCAGCAATTGATTCATTCGATCCTTATCCAGTATTTTTATTGCTCTGCGTTGGGTTTCAATCAAACCTTCCTGAACCATTTCGCCCAAAGTACGGGCAAGCGAGGGTCGGGTAACTCCGAACATTTCGGCAAGCTGCTCCTGCGATTGAGGAACATCAACTGTTTGAAGCCGGTCGCCCGCCTTTTCGAGCAGGTAATGTGCAATTTTTTGCCTGATGGTTTTAAACGACAGGAATTTTAGCTTTTGCGACAGGAATTGGGCGCGTGTTGAAATTGTGTTCAGGTAATTGTTCAGGATCAGTGAATTCAGTTGCAAAAGTTTCACAAACTCAGGTTTGGGTATCGATACCATTTCTACTTCAGAAGTTGCCGAAACAGTTACCGGAAAACGGTTTTCTTTCCCAAATAAAAAGGCGGTCGCCAATGGCCAGGGCGCCGACATGTCTTCAATCTTAATTGTTTTTCCTGAATAGTCATTCATTTCGGCTTTCACGGTGCCTTCCTGAATAATCAGCAAGCGGTCGCAAACCTCGCCGGCTATTGTGATCAAATCATTTTTCTGGTATGTTTTAACCTGATAATGGATCTGGCGGAACAATTCCTGAAGTTCATCAGGAGAAATCCCCCTGAAAATGGGAGACTGGCAAAGTATTTCGGGCTGAATCATATAATTTTGATTATTCTTTTTGACTTTTCTATTGTATAAACTGATATCGGCTGGCTACTTTTTAAGCTTCTTTATTTCCTCATTTAGGTTTTCGAGGGCTTTTATATCTTCAGCGACCAATCTTTCCTTGTTGTATTTTTCGTATTCGGTTTCGGCCATCTGCAATGCCAGTTCGTGCGAAATTTTTCCTGCATGTGCCAAAATTTCGTTTTCGTTGATCGTAAGTATGTCGTCCAGTTTTCTAATCCAGTCGGACATGTACATTACTTTTTTCTGGCGCGCCTGATTCTCGGCAAAGGCCAGAAATTGCTCGACCAACAAATTCAATTGACTCAGTTCTGCTTCGCTCAGGTAATTTTTGGCAATCCCAACATCTGTTTTTCTGATTTTAGAGCCTTGCCAAGAGCTTAGTCCCATATTCTTCTCTGTTGCAATCGCACGTTGGGCAATCAGTTCAGCCGCGGTATGTTGATGGATTGCCCAGTGTAGTTTGTTCTGGATAGTTGCAAAAAAGTCTTTTGCCCAACTGGTTTTAGCATCATAATCGACACTAAGCGTAAAGATATCTTTTACTTTCTGGTAGAAAATACGTTCGGAGCTGCGAATGTCGCGAATACGTTCAACCAACTCATCGAAATAATGGATTTGTCCGGCAACTTTTAACCGCTCATCGTCCATCGTAAAACCTTTGACGATGTATTCTTTTAGTCGCTGAGTTGCCCAAATGCGAAATTTCGTGGCAACGTGACTCTTAACACGATATCCCACAGAAATAATCGCATCAAGATTGTAAAACTTCTGGGTACGCTCTACCTGTCTGTTTCCCTCTTTTTGAACTTGTAAAAAATCCTTACAAGTTGAAATCTCATCCAATTCACCTTCTTCAAATATATTTTTAAGATGAATAGTGATATTCTGGGGCGTTGTTTGAAAAAGCTCGGCCATAAGCTTTTGAGTTAGCCACACGGTTTCATTTTCCAAACGGACATCAATTTTAGTGATACCATCTTCGGTTTGGTAAAGGATTATTTCGCTGTTCTGTTCCATATATTTACAGATCTTCTATTTCATTTCTGCATCACCTTTTTTCAGGCTTGCTGCAAAATACTACATATAAATGAGAATCCGGAATTTATAAAAGAAATAGATTTCCACTGTTTGTAACATTTGATACATTTCAGAAAACCGAACCGTCGTACTTTTGTTTCAGAAAAAATACAAAATTATCCAGATGATACGCGAAATTGTAAATATCGACGATGAAAAATGCAACGGATGCGGACTTTGTGTTCCAAACTGCCACGAAGGCGCATTGCAAATTATAGATGGAAAAGCCAGGCTCATTAGTGAACTGATGTGCGACGGATTGGGAGCCTGCCTTGGCCATTGCCCTGAAGGAGCGATTACCATTGAAAAACGCGAAGCCGACGAGTACGACGAAGTAATGGTTGTTCAGCAAATTATACCAAAAGGTAAAAATACGCTGGTTGCTCACATGAAACATTTGAAAGAACATGGCGAAACCACATTTTTGAAACAGGCCGTTGGTTACCTGAAATCTCATGCCAGCGAAATTCCTTTCAGCATTGATGCAGTGATTGCTGAAGTTCATTCCACAAAAGTTGAGTCATCGGGTTGTGCAAGCGGAGGTTGCCCCAGCTCGCAAGCTGTGAGTTTTGAACCGCAAAATCTGCGCTTTGCTCCGGCAGCTGCTGCAACCGAAGCGCCTTCGGCCCTGCGCCAATGGCCGGTTCAAATGCACCTCATTAATCCGGCAGCATCCAGTTTCCAGGGAACTGATTTGCTTTTGGCTGCCGACTGTGTCGCATTCAGTTTGGGTAATTTTCATTCAAAACATTTGGCCGGAAAATCGCTGGTCATCGCCTGCCCGAAACTCGATCAGGGAAAAGAGATATACGTGGAGAAAATCCGCCGTCTGATTGACGAAGCCCGTGTAAATACAATTACTGTTATGATGATGGAAGTTCCGTGTTGCGGAGGATTGTCGCAACTGGTAAAGATGGCTGCTGCTCAGGCCACACGCAAAGTTCCGGTAAAAGAAATCATCGTAAGTATAAAAGGCGAAATTCTGGACGAAGCCTGGGTATAGATCAGTTTCAAGTTCAAGGTTTCAAGTTCCAAGTTTGCATTGTTCGGGTATTCAAATATGAAAAGAGTCTATCCTTTGCCGTTCGGCTTTAGCCAACGGATAAATAGAAGGTATTCATGAATCGTCCGCGCGAAAACAATGATCAAGGCTTTTCCCTTGTTTCGGACGAAATGGCAAACAATCCATTCAGGAACTTAAACCAAAAATTCATCAAAATCATCCTGTATCTTATCAATTAAAAATTCAATAATTAATTGAGAAGCTGATCCGCAAAACAATGTGGACGGACCTTCTCATTTCCAAAAAATTAGCTATGAACATGTTTTGTTTTCAATGTCAGGAAGCAGCCAAAGGAATTGGTTGTACAGTAAAAGGTGTGTGCGGTAAAGAGCCTGAAGTAGCCAATCTTCAGGATACTTTGCTATTTGTTTTAAAAGGTGTTGCAACCATTAACAACAAGTTGCGCGAAGCTGGATTAGCCGAGCCAAAAGTGGATAAAGTGATTTTCGATGGTTTGTTCAGTACAATCACCAATGCCAATTTCGACGAAGTGGCTTTCGTAATTCGTATCAAAAAAACGCTGAAAGTGCGGGATGAGTTAAAAGCCAAAGCGCTGGAAGCCGGAATTGCGTTGCCAAAACACGATTCAATCGATTGGACGGCTGTTACCGGTGCTGAATTTGAAGCAAAAGCTGCCGAGGTTGGTATTTTGAGCGAACTTAACGAAGATGTCCGCTCGCTGAAAGAGTTGATTATTTATGGATTGAAAGGTTTGGCAGCTTATGCCGAACATGCTTTTAACCTGAACCACGAGAATCAGGAAGTATTTGCATTTTTGGAACGCGCTCTGGCCGCAACAACCCAGGATTTGTCGGTTGATGAATTGGTAGCTTTGACACTCGAAACCGGCAAGTTTGGCGTTGAGGTAATGGCGCTGCTCGACAAAGCGAATACTTCTACCTACGGAAATCCTGAAATTTCAAAAGTAAACATCGGTGTTCGTAAAAATCCTGCGATCCTGATTTCAGGCCACGACCTGCGCGATATGGAAGATTTGCTTATTCAGACCGAAGGAACCGGAGTGGATGTTTATACACACAGCGAAATGCTTCCGGCAAATTATTATCCGGCATTCAAAAAATACAAACATTTGGTGGGCAACTACGGAAACGCCTGGTGGAAACAGAAAGAAGAATTCGAAAGTTTCAACGGACCGATTCTTTTCACCACCAACTGCATCGTTCCGCCAATGGAAAAAGCCGGTTACCGCGATCGTATCTACACCACCGGAGCAAGCGGATTGCCCGGAGCAGTTCATTTTCCAGACCGCAAACCGGGGCAGCGGAAAGATTTCCATGCCATTATTGAACATGCCAAAATTTGCGGTGCGCCAACTGAAATCGAAACCGGTGAAATCCTGGGAGGTTTTGCACACAACCAGATTTTCGAGCTGGCCGGACCCATTGTTGAAGCAGTTAAATCGGGCGCAATCCGTAAATTCTTTGTGATGGCCGGTTGCGATGGCCGCATGAAAGAGCGCGATTATTATACCGAATTCGCTGATAAGCTTCCAACTGATACCGTGATTCTGACAGCCGGTTGTGCCAAATACCGCTACAACAAGCTGCCATTAGGCGACATCAACGGAATACCGCGCGTAATCGATGCCGGACAGTGCAACGACTCGTATTCACTGGCTGTTGTAGCCCTGAAACTAAAAGAAATATTTGAGCTGGAAGACATCAACGAATTGCCGATTGCCTACAACATTGCGTGGTACGAACAAAAAGCTGTGATTGTATTGCTTGCACTGCTGTCATTGGGTGTGAAAAATATTCACCTCGGACCAACATTGCCGGCTTTTCTGTCGCCAAACGTAGTCAATGTGCTGGTTCAGAACTTTGGAATTGCAGGAATTCAAACGGTTGACGAAGACTTGAAGTTGTTCCTCGATATTGAAAAGGAAGTGGAACAAGCTTATGAGTAATTGATAAAATAAGGTTGGTTGATATGTTTTAGGTTGAACCTCCTGATCGCTTTGGTCAGGAGGTTTTTTGCGTTAATGAATCACTTTCAGCTTTGAAACCAGCAAAGTGATAAAAAGGCCAAAGACGCCGATAACCGCGAAGGAATATCGCAATCCGGCAGCTGCCGAAATATAACCGATCAGCGGTGGCCCCATCAGGAAACCAAGAAAACTGACGCTCGAAACAGTTGCAAGTGCGATGCCCGGTGCGACTTTACCGTTCTTGCCTGCAGTGCTATATACAGTGGGAACAATGCTCGAAACTCCGAGTCCGACCAGCATAAACCCAATGGTTGACGGAATCAGGTAAGGAAAAATGACTGAAATAAACAATCCGGAAGAAATCATGACACCACTCACCTGAAGCAGGTGTTTTCTCCCGAATTTAGCAATCAGGCGGTCAGCCACAAAACGTCCGGAAGCCATCATGATCATAAACGAAGTATAGCCTAAAATTACCAGCGATGAAGGCGCTTTTACAACATCCTTAAAATAGATGCCGCTCCAGTCGAACATCGCCCCTTCGCTCGCCATGCTGCAAAAGCCAATTATTCCAAGCTGAAGCAAAGTACTGTCGGGTTTTGAAAAGAATTTCCGGCGCGGCTCTTCCTTGTCAACATTTGATTTAAATGGAACCAAAAATTGTTTATTGCTCCACACAATCGCCCATACCACCAGAATAACGATCCAGAAATGCATGTACGGAACAATTTTCAGGTTGATCATGGCCAGTCCGATCAGCGCCCCGGTAAAACCGGCAATGCTCCATCCTCCATGAAACATTGACATGATTGGGCGCTCGTAAAGTTTTTCGGCGGCGATTCCCTGTGTGTTGATCGCAATGTTGCACATGTTACCCGAAACCCCGAACAGAAACAGGGCGATGGCCAATTGCCAGCCTTCGGTAACCAAACCGACGTTGCTTAAACAAATTGTATAGACCGGGAGTGCATACAAAAGCACTTTGTGGCTGCCGTAGCGGGTTACCAGTTTTCCTGAAAAGGGCATCATCAGAAACTGACCGACAGGCAAAGCAAACAGAATACTACCAAACGCGGCATCGCTCAGGTGAAGGGCTGTTTTGATATCCGGAATACGACTTGCCCAAGAGGCAAAACAAAGCCCCATACTGAAATAGAACAGCGCCACAGCGATTCGCATCCTTCTTTTTTCGGGAGGGACGGCGGTTTCGGCTGTTGCTGTAAGTTTAAATACTGTCATGATATTTTGTTGTGTACTAGTGAGTTGTTCATTTTGTTTTCTTCTGAACAACCAAACTTTTGCAAAAGTAGGTAAATTAAAAACTGACGGGTAGGAAATCGGTTTGCCGAACCGTTGATGTTAACAATTAAATCTTAACCCAAAAGTGAGAATTCACTCCGGATGATGCCCCGTCGTCTTCCAAAATCTCTTTTTTATATCCGACTTCAGTTCATTTTTCAGGGTCGAAACAATTTATTTTGAACTTTTTTCTTCAGGATAAAAAATATTTCAATTTTTAAAATATTAAATATCAATGCACTAAAAAATATTTCAGAAAATATTAAATATTTTAGTACTTTGTGTTGCATAGAACCATTTAAATGTTGTATGTTTGTAAAGCCAATAACAAGGTAAGAGAAGGTAAAGGTTTTAAAAAAGTTCCTTGCATCTGTAACGAAAACAAAAAGCGTTCGTCTTACCAACAGAAAAACAAGAAAACAAAGATCAGAAAAACAAGAAAACGTGTTCAGAAAACAAAAACAGAAAACAGAAACAAAACTCAAAGCCATGAAAACAACAAACAATGTTCAGAAAACAGGAAACAAGAAAATTGAAAAAACAGCAATGAAATCATTCGCAGTAGTAATCGGTTTGGTATTGATCAGCATTTCAGTGAGTGCAAGCGGAATTTTTAAGACCCAGCTAATTGGTCTGGAAAATGAGCGACTTTTAGCGTACACAACTACCTCTGAAGTCAAACATTCTTCGAACGCTTTTTCTATTGAAACTTCCGTAGAAAAAAGTCTTGAACTTGAAAAATGGATGACAGATGTAAACTATTTTGGTTCTCAGATGACCGGCCTTGCATTGGAAACGGAAGAATCGCTGAGTGTTGAAGACTGGATGCTTGCCAACCAAAATTTTTCAGGTACAACGATAATAAATGAGAGTGATTCGGACATACAGGTTGAAGCCTGGATGTTGGATGAATTGATCTGGAACAAGTAATACCGATTTAAATAGACAGAGAGAGATTAGTTTGAACGAAATTTTAAGGAGGAAAAACAATGGATCTGAACAATACAAAAGCTCAAATGCGCAAAGGGGTTCTCGAATACTGCATTTTGCTGGTAATCGACGGGAAGCCTTTGTACGCAAGCGACATCATCGAGGAATTGAAAAGCTCTAAAATGATTGTGGTGGAAGGTACGCTTTATCCGCTGCTTACCCGGCTGAAGAACGACGGTTTGCTGTCGTACAAATGGGAAGAATCGACCCAGGGCCCCCCCCGGAAATATTATGAACTTACAGAAGAAGGACGGTTTTTTCTGAATGAAATGGGCGAATCGTGGGACGAGCTGGTAGAGGCAGTCAGAATGATCAAGGAACATAAATAGGTCATTTTCAGTATAAACAAAACGGAAAAATATAAACGAAATGAAACGAGCCATGACAATTACTTCTTACACAGAAAACAGAAGATTGGCGAGTTCCATATGACAATTAAAAAACAAATTATAGCCATATGAAAAAGACATTTACGATCAACATAAGCGGGAGCGTTTTCCACATCGACGATGATGCGTTCGAAAAACTCCAGAAATATTTACAATTGTTGAACCGACATTTTGGAACTGCTATCGAAGGCCAGGAAATACTTCAGGATATTGAAGCCCGTATTGCCGAACTCTTTATCGAAAAGACCGGTAACAAAGTTGAAGTAGTTACCAACGAGATGGTTGACGAGGTGATCGCCCGAATGGGGAAACCCGAAGATTTTATGGAACCTGAAGAGGAAGCTTCAGCAAAAACACAGGCAGAAGGAGCCTTTCAGGATAGCGAACAGAAAACACGCCGCCGCCTATACCGCGATGGCGAAAGCCGGGTAATCGGCGGAGTTTGCTCTGGTCTGGGCGCCTATTTCAATATCGACATGGTTATCCTGCGTGTTATTTTTGTGGTGCTTTTCTTCCTGGGAGTTGGTGCGTCGTTTCTCATCTATATTATTCTCTGGATTGTAGTTCCGAAAGCCAAGACCACTGCCCAGCGGTTGGAAATGCGCGGAAAGGAAGCCACGGTTTCAAATATCGAAAAATCAATCAAGGAAGAAGTAACCGAGATTGGCGATAGCTACAACCGTTTCAGGAATTCGGCTTCGTACGAAAAAGGCGTTACCCGCATGGACCGTTTTGGCGATGTGGTAGGCAGCGTTCTTCGGGTGGTGGTTCGTGTTGTTGTGTTGCTGTTTGGCGCCGCGCTGCTCATTGGTGGCATTGTAACTTTAATCATGTTTGTAACTTCACTGGCTGTCGGACATTCATTTCTGCAAGGTGGCCCATGGAACTTCGGATGGGATTCAAACATCAACATGGCCAATATTATCAACCACTTTGTAAGTCCCGGAGCATATACAACTTCAATGATCGCGATTTCGATCCTGGTTGGTATTCCAATCCTGATTTTGCTTTTCATCGGTACAAAACTATTGTTCAGGTACAAAACCAATAACAAACTGATTGGGTTGGGAACTTTTGCAGTATGGTTGCTGGCATTGATAACATTGATTGTTGTAGGCGTAAGTCAGGCCGAAAATTTTTCGAAACAAACCAGCCAGACGGTTACCCAAAACGTTGAATGCAATCAATGTAAAACCCTGTATCTTGAAATGAACGACGATTTGTACGAGTCTTTGATCGAGGATCATATTTCGCTCGACCGTATGAAAATTGCAGAGGTAAACGGTAAAGAAAAACTGCTCGGACATCCGCGGTTTACCATCGAACAAAGCTCAACAGGTGAGTTTTTGCTTCAGATCAAAAAACGCGCACGTGGAAGCAACACCGACGATGCCCAGACGAATGTTGAACAGATCGACTACAATTTCACGCAAAAAGATTCAACACTGTTGCTCGATCCGTATTATTTCCTGAAGGAAAATGCGAAATGGCGCCAGCAGGAAGTCTCAATGATTCTGAAAGTTCCGGAAGGAAAATCGGTTTTCATGAATGAAAAAATGAAGTCGATTATTTACGACATTGAAAATGTAAATAACATGTGGGATGGCGACATGGTTGGCAAAAAATGGATTATGACTGCCAACGGCCTGGCGTTGAACGATTCCATTCAGTAAATAAGTCATCGGATGAAGTCATAATTGACTGTCCGCTATTTCTTAGCACCTAAGCTTTTAACAAAGCATTCATCGGATGACATATCATATACATTTGATAGTCCGGGTTTCACTCCAAGTGAAGCCCGGACTTTTTTGTGGATCGGGTTTTATATTAAGCAAAGCCCTGACTTTTTTTGTGCCAGCTTATTCTGCCAATTTCCGTTCTTCCAGCTTTTTGATGGTCTTCTTTAATCTGCTTATTTCGATACTGCTAAATATAAACTGTGCGATTATTCCACCCCAGACAAGTTGATTCCCATAAGGATAATGCTGAAGTTTAAAAAATGCGCCCAATAATATTGCAGTTACCGAAAGTGAATAAAGGATATTTATTACCGTGTCAATTGTCTTTTCATTCATAGTGTTCAGTTTATAGGTAATTAAAGTTTGGGTTGGTGTTTTCATAAATTTCAGGATAAAACTATGAAAATAAGTTATTGCCAATAAAATTCGAACTGAATTTTTATGAGAGTCAGGGTTTCACTTTAAGTGAAGCCCTGACTACGCTTGTGAAGTGAAGCCCTGACTTTTTTCAGTTCAATTTGCCACTCCATCCAAAACTTGTAACTTCGTAGCCAAATTTAAAACCGACCCATCATGTTTTCAGGAATTGTAGAAGAAGCCGGCAAAGTGATTGCCATTGAAAAAGACCAGGAAAATGTACATTTTACACTCACCTGCTCGTTTGTTGATGAATTGAAAATTGATCAAAGCCTTTCGCACAACGGCGTTTGCCTGACGGTGGTAAAAATCGACCGCGAAGCAAAAACTTACACGGTAACCGCCATCAAGGAAACTTTACTGAAAACCAATCTGGGCAAACTTGTTGCCGGAAGCAAAGTGAACCTGGAACGCAGCATGATGATGAACGGCCGTTTGGACGGTCACATCGTTCAGGGACATGTTGATCAGACTGCAACCTGCACCAGTGTTGAAGAGGCTGATGGAAGCTGGTATTTCACCTTCGAATATCTGTTCGACAAGGAAATGGCCAGGAAGGGTTACATGACGGTTGAAAAAGGTTCGGTGACAGTAAATGGCGTCAGCCTGACGGTAGTGAACTCGAAAGACAATTCATTTCAGGTGGCCATTATTCCATACACCTACCACGAAACCAATTTTCACACTTTTGAGGTAGGCACAACTGTGAATCTTGAATTCGATATTATCGGGAAATATTTGAGTAAAATGATGAGTTTCGTATAACGAAAGTGTTCAGTGTTCAGTCGCAGTGTGCAAACTGCGACTGATCACTGCGACTGTAAACTTTCCTATCGTTTCATCACAAACTTGGTGGTTCCGATGTTGCTTCCATCGGCAAAAATATCGATGGTGTATTCGCCGGGCAGGAATTCGGCTCCTTCGTTGTCCCAGAAAATATTGACAGGCAACGAATTTCCTTCATAAGTTACCTCGCGTTTGGCTGAGTATGGGATTTTCAGGTCTTCGAATGGGAACAAATCGCTGGCCGATTTCTGGAACAATACCTGATTGGGTTTTTGAATCCGCACATAAATCACCTTGTTTCCGCGGGGTGCTGTAACGTTTTTACTAATTACAAAACTTACCCTGATTTGCACGGCCCGTCTTGCACTTTCAGCTTCCTTGCCACGATCGTTAATTCCAACGCCAATCAATTCGGTAACTTCAAGCTGTGCCGCCATTTTTATTTTTTCCTGAAGGCGGTCTTTCTCCTTTTCGAGCTGAACGTTTTTTGACTCTGACTCAGCAAATTCCTCTTTTACCTGACTGTTTTCGGCCATCAGCAATTCATTGCGGCGATTGAGCGAATCGACCTGAATGATGTAATTTTTCATGATGGTGCGCAATGTAGTTACCTCCTGACGGTATCTTGCAATCTCGTCGTAACTCACTTTTTTCACTTGGCCAACTTCGAGAAGTAAATCTTTCACTTTGGTTTGCGCAAACGATAATTCCGTCTGAAGGGTTTCGTTGTTGGTATGAATCGAATCGTAATTGGTCATCATCGAGTTCAGTTCGGTTTGAATCGAAACTTTCTCCTCGTTCAATGCATTTAATATCTTCTTGTTTTCGCTGTGCTGAACAAAGAATACCACCACCACTGCCAACAACACAACCGACAGAAAGATAATAATCAGATTATTTCTTCTCTCCTTATCGGTCTCACCAAGTGAAAAGCCGCCTTTCTTTTTCCCAAATTCATCCATTGTCACTGAGTTTTAGAATTCTTAAAACGCAGGCAAAAGTAACAATATTTTACGGCCTTTCAAGTGGTAAGGAATTCAGGAGAGTTCTTTTGGTGAATCCTGAAGGGATTTAATGTGAATAGCTCCGGATGTAATCCGGGGATAAAAATGCGGTGACAAACAGCAACCCTGCAAAGGGTTGAATATGTTTATATGTAATATTCAACCCTTACAGGGTTACCTCTATCTATTTGCACTTTTTAACCGGGTTTTACCCGGGGCTATTCAAATTCAACCACTCTGTGGTTTTTATTTTTAAAAGTGATTTTTTGCATAAACCTATGAACTCATCAATATTTATCAATCATTCCTAAAACGACTTTAATTTTACTCCTATATAAATTGAACGTGGCAAACCGGGACCATACACGTAATTGCTGTCGCGGTTTTTCCCTGAATCGAAATCAGACTGGTAGGCATTGGTGATGTTTTTTACCCCTCCAAATATTTCCAAACCCGAATCGACCGACGGCAAATTGAAAGTGTATGAAATCTTTGTATTCAGCTCGGTAAACGATGGCGATGTGAAGTATTCGTCGGTGAGCTGTTCGGGCGCACCCGCTAAATGGGCAACCTGCATTTTACCTGTATAAACGCTGCTTACAGAAGCATTGAACTTTGTATTAGGTGTAAACGACAGGGTGAAATACCCATATTCGTTGGGCGAACGCAGGAAACGGCGTGTTGGCGCCAATCCCGCAATGTTTTCAACCGCATCGTCGTATAAACTCGACTGAACGGTGATTCCGGCTTCCAACTGAACCTGACGGTTGTAATTTCCGCGCAATTCGAGGGTTCCACCCTGCACTGTTGCTCCTGAACCGTTGCGTTTTTCGAAACGGTCGCCAAATTCATCTGATCCGATTGGCTGCAAATAAAAGACGTCTTTCAAATGGGTATAAAAACCTTCAAGGGTAAAACCCAGAATAAATTTTTCAGTAGGTCGGTCGTAATTCACCGATCCGCTGAAACTGTTCGAACGCTCCTCCTTCAGCGATGGATCGAGGGTAATGCGCGAAACGCCCCCTCCGGCAAAAGCAATGTGCATGTCGGTGTCGAACGATTGCGGTGCACGGAAACCGGTTCCCCAGGTAAGACGAAACTGTGTATTGGTTAAATGTCGCGACAACAGCGAAAACCTCGGGCTGACAATTACCTTGTCGACCAGGTTGTGTTTGTCGGCACGCACACCTGCCAGAAATGTAAGTTTTGGCCTGACTTCCCAGTCGCTTTGGGCAAAAAAGCCGAAGTTTTTGGTTTGCTGATCGATTTCGTAATTGTACGCCGGAATGGTGTCGAAAACATCGTCGAATACAAATTCACCCCCAAAAGTTACCACATTTGTTCCGCCGAGAAATTCCTGAAAACGGTGATTGATTTGCAGTCCGCCCTGCAAAGTGATGTTTTCGGTCGTTCCGTAGGGAGGTTTGTTTACATGAATGTTCCTTCCGGCTTCGTCATCAGGAACAATACCGGTATAATGGTCGCGGTCGGTTTGTTGTCCGGCAAAATAGGCAATGAAAGCGCTGTTATCTCCATTGAAGTTGAGCTGATAATCGACCCCGCCCATGAATACATTGTGCGTTCGCTCTTCCGATTGTTGCGCCAGATAGGCCGGTTTATCAGTTATTTCGCCGCCATACCGGTATTCGTTCAGGCTGCTGAAATTCACTTCAAGTTTCTGGTTGTAAGTTGGTTTATAAAACAGGTTGGCCCCGAACGAGTTGTTTCGCAGTTCAGGAAGTTCAGAAAAATTATCGCCGTTGTGATCGTAAGCTTCGCGGTGACGTCGGTTCACAAAGATGGCGGCGCCGGCAGTCCGCTTTTTGGTGAGCATCGTGAGATTTCCGTTCACGATATTGTCCTGCGCAGCGCCATTTGTGCTTTGCGTGAGGGTACTGAATTCGTAGCTGCTTTCTTTGGGTATCTGGGTAATGATGTTTACCGTTCCGCCGATGGCGCTCGAACCATAAAGGGCAGATCCGCCGCCACGCACCACCTCGATGCGCTCGACCATGTTGGCAGGTATTTGCTCCATTCCGTAAAGTCCGGTAAGCGGACTAAATATCGGACGACCGTTGATCAGAATCTGGGAATACGAACCGCCAAGGCCATTCATCCTGAGTTGCGTATAATTGCAGGTCTGGCAATCGGTTTCAACGCGCAGTCCGGGCTGAAAACGCAGTCCTTCAGAAATATTACATGCCTGAACAAGGTTTAGCGCCTCACTTCCCAGCACATTTACGATTACCGGCGATTCGGTTTGCCGCTTGAACGTTTTTGTGCCGGTTACCACCACCTGGTTGAGCGCCATGTGCTCTTCTTCCAACACAAAATTGATTTCCTGAGATTGTCCCAGGGCAACAGTGACCGTTCTCTCCGCAGGTTTGTATCCAAGGGTTTTGGCAACCAGTGTGTGTTTTCCTACCGGAAGGTTGATCATGGTATAATGACCGGAGGCGTCGGTTGTAGTTCCGATCGAAGCACCTTTAATGTAAATACTTACAAACGGGATGTGCTCACCGTTCGATTGCACATCGCCAAAAATGTTTGAGTCGGTCTTTTTTTCAGGCTCGTTGGCTCCTGAAATCAGGGAACTAAATAGCAGCACCGTCAGTACTGCAAAGGATTGTATCTTCATGATAAATGGAAATAGAAATTAGTTGAAACATTTCAACTCACCCCGTCGCATCTGCGATGCTTTCCCCTCTTTTAAAAGAGAGGGGAGAAGGCCGCTTGCGGACTTGGGGGTGAGTTAATTATTGAATACGACAATAAATTGTTTCCCTTACTCAAGGTTGCCCCGGATAAATGAACTTTGGTTCGCCGGTTTTCGGTAAGGGCGGTCTGTTTTACACTTCAGGAGGACCCCGGAGAAAGGCTGTTGTCCTGAAAGAAATTGAAATTTGAGCTGTATAAACAGTATTGGTTTCACTACGGAAATTACTGAAGTCTTCTGCAATAAATACTTCAGGAGAAGACTCGAAAAAATCGAAAGAAAAAAGTTGAAGAAAAACAATTTGATTTTGGGTATGGCCATGCTTCAGCGGTAATCCGGTTTTTGCATCGGTAAACGGGTGCGAATGGGTAATGATTGTCCCGTTGGGCAACATGTGGGTGTGCCTGTTTTTCACCCAGCTCGCCAGTACCAGCAAATAAACCGGAATCAGGAGCAGTGCCAAAAAGTTGATATGTCTGCGCGGTCTTTCCATTTTTATATACTGAATGAAACCAACAACGGGGCGTATTGTTGCAGTTACAAAACAAATTGATGTGAATCAGGTGTCAATTTTTCGGTTGAGGATGTATCACAGGGGAATAAATTTTACCATTCGACATCGAAAACGGGCAATTCGCATGGAAATACTTACCATTCGAAACACATTGCGGGTGAAGTTTTAAGTCTAACCGCCTGATGTATATGCTGTCCGCAGAATCATAGTCTTTGTACACGACACTTACGAACATTGCAAAAACGAATTTAACGCGGCAATACGGACAAAATATTTATGCCGCAGGCTCCAAATTCGGAAAAGTTTTTGCGAAGCGTTTGTTTCCGCCAATAAAGGCAACAACGAAATCTGGAAACGCCGAAAAAACAGATTCAGTGGCAAAATAAATTTCGCGACAGGTAAAAAACCGTCCAAAGCAGCTAAAGAAATTTCCTGATTGGATTTGGGCAGTTTTAAACCAAAAAAGAAATTTCGCAGGAAGTAAAAAAACGTTTTAAGCCATTCTGGAAATTTCGCGAATGCGTATGGACATTTTAAGGCACAATAAGAAATTTCAATTCGGGTAAAAAATATTTTAAAGCACAACAAGAAATTTCCGGAGGCCAAAAAAAGCTTTGAGGGGGTGAATCCAAAAATAAATTGCACTAAAAACGCAAAAACAACCGCCGCCTCCCGATATTCATCGGGACAAGCTATTAATGCAATCGCTCAAAAGAGGGCTAAACGGGGGAAAAGATCATCAGGTAGTTGGATCATTTAATTTAATGGGATTTAGTTATTAAAAGATTGAAAATAAGTAGTTATTTAGTTTGTTTTATAAACATAACCGATTACTTTTAGCAACGAAAATAACGAGCGGCACCCTGAACCTGCCTTCGTAGGGCAAGAAACTGTTCACATAGCTGAGACGATCAGCGAGATTCGGACCGAATACCCGGGACGACATAAGGGTACAGACCCTGAAATGGCCGGCAAAATTGTTTTTACAGAAAGTACAGGTAAATGATCAAAACATGAATAGCTGAAAAAGTTAGGCAATCGTTTTGTTTTGATAACATAACCGCCTTCTTTTAAAACTTTGAAAAATGATTGGCAACAGCGGGCTGGAAACAATCGGAATACAAAAAAGTACTGTAAACTTTCCGCTATTCGCTAGTTATACGCCATATAAAGAAAGCCCTGCATGAAACGAAAGCTCATCATATTGACTCTGATTTTTGGACTAATTGGTTTCGGATTGATTTTCTATTTTAAGCCATTTAAACCACTTGATAAGTCTGTTTCAATTGACAAAATTGTAGTAACCAAACAAAAACGTAGACTTGATTTGATTTCAAACAACCAGATTATAAAATCATATAAAATTTCACTTGGACGAGTTCCAAAAGGACATAAAGAATACGATTTTATTTGCTTTTTGACTGGACATTAGGTTGTATTGCATTGACTAATAAAGTAATTGACGAACTATATGAGAAACTTACGATTGGCACACTGATAGAGATAAAACCATGAATTTAAAGTCTAAAAACATATTAATTCGGATTTGTTATATAATTCCATTCTTGATTTTTGCATATACATTCATCGATGAAAGATTCCTTGTTGACGAAAGATTTAGAAAGGTGGATTTTTGGATTGTAATTCCAATGATTGTTTTTTTATATCAGTCGTTTAGGAACTCCATTATAGGTTGGCTCTCTGCAATAATTTTATACTTGATTTTTCTTTTTCTGATTAGTAAAGGAGTATTAAGTTCTATTGATGATTTGGGTGCAAAAATTGATATGCAAGAATTTATTATTCAATGTATGCTGGTTTTGATATACCTAAGCTTAGGATTTTTATACTGGAAAATAAGACCAAAAAAAAGATTGATATGAATATACGGCGTATAACTTCAGCTACCCGTCAAGTGCGGCAGCGGTGGTTTTCGGTGGGCATCTTTCCGCTCAGGCGGCTTTTCGGCTTGACAGGAAATCGCCCGCAATCCGCCCCTGCGTGTAGCTTCCTACGTTACCGGTCAGTTTAGTCGCTCATTGAAACAGTTGTGGTTTTGACAGATTTTAAAAATTGACTTTTCGAGCGGCTTGATAGGTTTTGGCGGTGCGACAGAGCCGAGCTGTTTGAGAAATTTTTGGAATATTGGTTTTTAAGTTTTCGGCTTTGACAGGTTCTCGCATTTTGAGAGAGCCGAACTCTTGGAAAGATTTTTTTAAAATTGGTTTTTAGTTGGGTTCGGTTTGACAAGTTTTCGCTTTTGACAGGTTTTCGCTTTCGTTGAGAGACAATCTCGGTTAAAACGTTCATTTTCAACTTGACACAGACTCCAACTGGAAACGTTTTCGCGGACAAAGTTTTTAACTTCGTTGACTCGTCATCGGAGAATCTGGTTGAGAAAATTTTGCAATTTGACTCGGAATTTATTGACCAACAGCAATTATTAGTGATTTACAAAAAGACAAAATATGCAAATGTTTCAAGTGACCGAAAACCGAACCGGTAATCGAGTAGACGGCTCCGCCAGTAGTAAGCTGACGGAGTGCGCCTCTCACACCACTGTACGTACGGTTCTCGTATACAGCGGTTCATTAAGATGTGGAGCAACTTTCTCGTAATACGTTAGTAAAGCCTCATATCCCCT
>JAIBEZ010000098.1 GCA_019459485.1 Prolixibacteraceae bacterium | reverse complement strand
CTTAATATCTACGCTCACATTTTGCGTTGCTATTATCCGGAACAAATAGTCCTTTCCGTTTCGGGGAGGATTTGCGCCCCCGCCCGAAATCCGTTCAACGGCAATAAAGTGACCCTGAACATCAGCAATCACGACTGGATTTTCTATTTCGAAGATGCTGAATTGTCCGATTTCAAGGGAAACCCATTTGATTTTGCTGCCCATCATTACCATTTATCGGATCAGGAATTACTGCAAAAGATCAATGAGGATATGAACTTGCAGATTGGAGAACCAAAAGGTTTCTATACCAACAAAAAAAGCAAAGTTCAAATACCTGAAGTTGTCGCCAATCTTCCAAAATTCAGTTATTTCCGCTGTCCAGTGATCAACACCCAGCCCAATGCTGAAATGACCATTCCCGATGTCTACGCTGCAATAAAAAGCAACAAATACAAACGTCAGACGGAAGAATTGAGAAGCATTAGCGAACCGGAATCTGCCCGAAAATACAAGGCCAAAAACTTTGATTATTGCACATTCTCCGGAATCTTTTCCAAGAGGAATGATTCAGCGTTAATCCAACATTCTGGCCTGTTAACGCTCGATTTCGATCATGTTTCAAATCTTCAGGAATTGCGTGAAACCTTACTTCAGGACAGATACTTTGAAACGGAACTGATGTTTATTTCCCCATCTGGCGACGGCCTGAAATGGATTATTCCCATAGACTTAAAAGAATGTAGCCATCAGGATTGGTTTCGGGCAATTGCTGCCTATATCAAAGCTATTTACCAATTGGAAGTTGACAAATCAGGAAAAGACATTTCCCGGGCTTGTTTCCTTCCACACGACCCGAAGGTTTACGTCAATCCCAATTATCTAAAATGTCCTTTTTCTCAAACAACAAAATCAAAAAATTATGAAACCACATAAATTCAGTTCATTTTTGCTGAAGGTGCTAATCAAACTGGCATCCTCCAACTGGCCACTTTGGTGGACCGTCCTCCCGTTCCTCTTTTTCTATTCAGATGTCCTGTTGAAATTTTCCCTCTTGTGCCTGCTAATCTTTTAATTCCAGCAACGATGAAAGAAAAATTCAAAACACAAGATTGGCTGCGTATGGAAACGGTAGGTAGTGCCCAAAATCAAACCACAAATCAATCCCCAAACTTGTCAGCGTCTAACGGACCTGACAGCGTTTCGTCTGAAATAAACCTCATCATTTCCCGTATTGAAGCCTCTGCTATTGATATTGCCCCCAATTATGCTGATTGGCGTGATCTTGGTTTTGCCCTTGCTGACACTTTGGGTGAAAGTGGTCGCCAGTATTATCACCGTTTAAGTCGCTTTTATTCCAAGTACACCGAAACAGAAACCAACAAGCAATTCGACAACTGCCTAAAAGCTCACGGACACGGCGTAACAATCAAAACCCTTTACCACCTCGCAAAAGCTGCCGGGATAAATATTGCCACATCAAAAGCTATCCAATCGCCAAATACTGAAACGAAGCTTTCCCCCTCTCCAATTGGAGAGGGGTCAGAGGTGAGGTCGGAAACGGTAGATATGGAGGAAACTCAAATTGCTCTTCCAACTTTCCCTGACGAAGTTTATACCGATCTGCCGCACCTGCTCCAGCTCGTAATCGAAAAGGCTATTTCAGCGGAAGATAAAGACCTTCTTTTACTTGGTTCTTTGGTGGTAATATCGGCCTGCCTGCCGAATATTTTTGGCATTTATGCAGAGAGAACGGTTTTTCCAAACCTGTTTTTATTCCTTACTGCCCAGGCATCAGCAGGAAAAGGGAGACTTACACTTTGCCGTAAATTGGTTGAACCAATTCACCGCAAATTAAGGGAACAAGCCAAAGCAGCCTATGTAGAATACCAATGCAAACTAACGGAATATGCGGCCGCTAAAAACAAATCAGAAGTGGAACGCCCAATAGAGCCACCCATGCGAATGCTCATTATTCCGGCGAACAACAGTTCAACCGGCTTGTTTCAACTCCTCAACGATAACCAGGGCATTGGGTTGATTTTTGAAACGGAAGGCGACACGTTGGCATTGACTTTTAAGTCTGAACATGGTAATTATTCCGATGGATTCCGTAAGGCATTTCACCACGAAACCATTTCATACAACCGGCGCAAAGACCGTGAGTTTGTAGAATTGGAAACGCCCCGCCTTTCGGCGTTGCTTTCCGGAACTCCTAAACAAGTTTCTACGCTGATCCCCAACGCCGAAAATGGACTTTTCAGCCGCTTTATTTTCTATTTCCTGAATGTCCGCCCGATTTGGAACGATGTTTTTGCAGGCAATTCCGATCAAACACTCGACAGCTACTTTAACCACCTGGGCAATCAGTTCCACGACTTATACAAATTTCTACAAAGTTCGTCGGAACCCATGCGTTTTTGCCTTACTTCAGGCCAGCAGCAAGATTTCAACGCCTATTTCTCGCAAACACAAAACCAATATCTCTACCTTTGTGGACTTGACTACCTTGCCACCGTTCGACGACTCGGATTGATTACATTCCGAATTGCCATGATTCTCACCGCGCTGCGTATAATGGATAACGGAGAATTGCAATCTCCGCTTGTTTGTTCCGATACCGATTTCAATACAGCCCTTTCGATGGTAAAAATATTGGTGCAACACGCTGCCCAGGTATATCAACAACTGCCAACTGAAGCTGTGTCAAAAGTGCCGGTGAATCAAAAACAACAATTCTTAGACGAACTTCCACCGGAGTTCTCCCGAAAGGATTATTTGGCAGCAGCTCAAAAATTGGGCATTCCCGACAAGACCGCAGAAAAACATATAAAACGCTTTGCAGTCAATGGGTTGATAAATCATTTCGCACATGATAAGTACAAAAAGCCTTAATATCAAACCCTCATAAATTTTTTATCACATTTTTGGCAATAATGTTTGCTTATTGCCAAATTAGTGATAGATTTACCCTCACACTATGTTATATGGTAACAACGAACGACATATTAAATTTCGCGTTTACTAATAAGGTGTTCACCCGCAAAGAATTAATAGCCAACTTAAAGAGTGAACATCAAATTGGCTCACCCGGAACTCTTTCCGAACAACTGAACCGCCTTTTAAAATCGGGGCAATTAGTTCGCATTGAGAGAGGTATTTATAAATTACCCGATGATGCAAGAAAGGATTTTTCGGTTGTATGTTCCGAAGAAATGAGACAGATAAATCAGCAAATAAAAACTCAGTTTCCATTTGTTGATTATTGCTTATGGTCGGCCTCAACCTTAATGCCATACATGCACCACATTCCCAATCTGAATCTTTTGTTTGTTGATGTTGAACGCGAGGTAGCTGAATCGGTTTTTAATCTTTTAAACACCGATAACAACAAACGTGTTTTTCTGATGCCTTCGCTCACCGACTTTGAACGATACATAAGTACCAACGATGCAATTATCATTCGTCCTTTAATATCTGAATCGCCATTACAATTGGTGGAAGGGATAAACACCCCGACAATAGAAAAAATTCTGGTAGATATTGTTGGGGATGTAGAGTTTTATTTTTTACAGGGTTCGGAGATCAACTATGTTTATGCAACGATTTTTGAACGACACAGCATAAATAAGAATAAGCTCTTGCGATATGCCACTAGAAGGGGTAGAAAAGAAGAAGTTGAACAACTATTAAATGCCAATAAATTATGATTCATCCCGATAGTCGGACAATAGAATGGATGAAACAGGTAGCTGCCGAGAATAAATTTCCGGATATAGCACTTATTGAGAAGTCGATAAGGGCTTTTTCATTACTCGAATCGCTGGTGCTATCGGGTTGCCCTTTTGTATTTAAGGGAGGCACGGCCTTAATGCTTCACATGGATAGTGCAAAACGACTTTCCATTGACATTGATATAATTTGTCCCCTCGGCACAAACATTGAAGGATTTCTACAGAAACATGCTCAGGAATACGGCTTTGGCGATGTGAAATTAGTGGAACGGGTTACACCGCACAATATTCCGAAAACACATGCTAAATTCTTTTATCAGGTAACTTACGTTACGAATACCGAAACGGAATGTATTCTTCTTGATGTGCTGTTTGAAGATATTCATTATCATGAAGTAGAGCAATTGCCTATCCAAAGTCGTTTCTTGAAACTGGAAGGTGAGCCGGTGCTGGTAAATGTTCCAGGTAAAGCCGATATGCTGGGAGATAAACTTACAGCTTTTGCTCCAAACACTACGGGCATTCCTTATTTCAAAGGAGAAAAAGATTGTTCAATGGAAATTATAAAGCAACTTTTTGATGTCGCTTCTCTTTTTGATGTAACTGACGATGTAATAATAGTTGCGGAGACATTCAGAAAGTTTGCCACCGTTGAATTGCAATACAGAAATCTTGACCCTGAAAATATTGCTCAGGTACTTGATGATATATTTCAAACCTCACTTTGTATATGTTTGAAAGGTCAGTTAGAACCCGACACCTTCAAACTACTTCAAACAGGAACAAAAAGAATACAAAGCTTTATTCATAGTGAGAAATACAATATCGACAGTGCCATTACCAATGCCTCTAAAGCGGCATATCTTTCTGTTTTAATTGCCAATAAAATTACAACGGCAGTACATTTCGACCCTCAAAATATTGAGCCTTTGCGTGATGCTGTTATTAAAGAGCCATTGAATACTAAACTTAACAAGCTCAAAAAGTCAAATATTGAAGCATTCTTTTATTGGAATGAGATTGGGGAAATATACAATACGCACACTTATGAAAATTTAGATTGAACTTACAAATTAAAATCGTATGTCAAAAAGAACAGACCTAATAATAGATGAATTAATCGATCAATACTTAGAAGATGACCGATATAATCGCTCTTGGATAATTGGATTTAGTGGAGGGAAGGATTCTACTGTTTTACTAACATTAGTTTGGTTAGCCCTACAGAAGATTAGAGATAACAACTTAAATTTCAAATACAAACGCCCTATATATGTCGTTTGTAATGATACAATGGTTGAAAATCCTGTAATTGAAGAGTATGTACAAACTGTTCTAAGTACTATCCAAAAAGCAGCTAAAGAGCAAGATCTGCCAATTGTTGTAAAAACGACAACCCCAAAATTAGAAGATACATTTTGGAGTTGTGTAATTGGTAAGGGTTATCCTGTCCCTAATAATTCTTTTCGTTTCTGTACAGAGAAGATGAAAATCAAACCCACTTCACAATTTATTGTAGATCAGGTTGCTGCTGATGGGGAAGCAATTGTTTTAATAGGGACACGAATTGCAGAAAGTCAACAGCGAGCAAAGTCAATAAAAAAACACGACATAAAAGGTCACAGGCTCTCCAAGCACCCTTTAAACCCGAACACGTACACTTATGCCCCAATCAAGGAATTAATGTTAGAAGAGGTTTGGTATATCATAAATGCAATACCTTCTCCGTGGGGATTTAATAATCAAATTCTATTTAAAATATATCTGGATGCAAATTCAGATGATTATGAGTGTCCAACAGTTGTAACTGATGAATCTCATAAATCATGTGGTCAGAGTCGTTTTGGATGCTGGGTATGTACTGTTGTAAAAGAAGACAAATCTATGACAGCATTAATAAAAAATGGAACTGAATGGATGCGTCCACTTCTTGATTTTCGGAATAGGTTAGTTATCAATAGGAATATTTCGGAATATAGATATGCAACTCGAAGAAATGGTCAGATTGCCGTTGATGAGACAGGGCACAATATGGGTAACTACACAATTGATTATCGAATGCAGTTATTAAAAGAATTACTCACTATTCAAAAGGAAACTCAGAATTACAGATCAAGTATTGACCTTATCAACAGCCAAGAATTAGTTGCAATTCAAGTGATTTGGTATCGTGATGGATATTTCAAATCAACTGTGAATGACATTTATAATGAAGTTTATGGATACGATATTCCAAATGACAAAATAGGGTTACAAGAAAGATTACTGCTTGAAAAAGCTTGCAATAATTCAGCTCATTATTCACTTATTCAGGAGTTACTTGCGTTGCAAAAAAATAAAATACTGTTAATGAAAAAGTATGGACTTCAAAACGATCTTGAAGCAAGATTAGATACATTTATAAAGGAGATGGTATGATTATAAAGACTATAGAATTAAAGAACTACCGCCTTTATAAGGGAATAAATAAAATATCTTTTTCAAATGAAAATGATAAAAATCTATTTTTGATTTCTGGCGAGAATGGCTTTGGAAAATCTACTTTTTTACATTCGCTTCTTTGGTGCATGTATGGTCGTCTAATGGTAGATATTGAAGAGTCTTACCGTAAAGAAATTCAAAATGCTGGTGGTGGTTACAATCAAATGCAAATAAATAATCTAAATGAATTTTGCAAGCAAAAGCTCAACATTGAAGTTTCTCATAGTTTATTGGCCACTATAAAAAAACAAGGATATTCCATTGATAATGAATATATAAAGCAGTGGTCTCAATATGCTGTTTCATTAGAATTTTCAGAAATCTTCATTCCTTCTATTCCTTGCCGCTCATTAAAAATCACTCGTTCCTATGACATAATACGTGATGAAGAAAATGTTGAAATTCTTATTGACGGAATAAAAAATGAGCTTACCTCCGAAATCGGACATGAAATTTTTATTAATGATTTCGTTTTAAATAAAGATATTGCTCGTTTTTTCTTTTTTGATTCTGAGAAAATAGTATTGCTTGCCGAAACAAATACAATAGATGAGAAACGAAAACTATGTTCAGCTTACAATGAAGTTCTGGGGGTTAAAAAATACGAAGATTTAAAGAGAAATCTCGAAAATTTACGTTTGCGTTTCCGCCGAAAATCTGATGATATTGAGAGCCGAAATAAATTGACTTCTTTGCTTTACAAGCAAAAATCTTTTTATGAAAACATTACCGAAAAAGAAAAGGAAACTGCTTATCTTGATGATAAACTTTTATCCCTTCGCAAGGATAACGAGAAATTGCAAATGCAACTTATGCGTGAGGGAAACGGAATGACTATCGTAGAACTGAAACGACAGGAAGATGTTGTTGCAACAACAAAAAAACGAGATGAAGAATATAAACAAAGGCTCAAAACCTTTCTCGAATATGCTCCTTTTGCTATTTCAGGAAATTTATTACAGCAAGCAAAAAATCAAATAGAAAATGATTTTAATTCTCTGCAATCTCAGAATGAGATACAGAACCAGAATCTTCTACTTCAAAATATCTCGAAAGATTTATTGAAAGCTATCGAGCAACTATCAATAACCGTTAAGAATAAGAATGAGTTGGATAATTCTATTCAAAAGATTGTTTCCAAATATCAAAATCAGTCATCTGGTGGTGTTCCTTTGATGAATGTCAGTAAAGAAATATTTGATGAATTTGTATCTGTTTATAACAATATCACAACCACTTACAAAATTGAATTTGAGCACCTGACAGATGATTATCGTAAAAACAAGCAGATTCTTAACAATGCCGTCCGCAAAGTTTCAAATATGCAAAGTAACGAGAGTGATTCTATCATTCAGGACCTTCGTAAAACTAAAAACGAAATAGAGAAAACAATTGCAGACTTAGAAGCACAAATACGTCAACACCACGAAATGCGTGGCGGAATGAATAAAGAATTAGCTGTTGTAAGCCGTCAAATTTCAGAGTTAAGCAAAAAGGTTAGTCTTGATGACAGCGATACATTGAAAGATAAAGTTGCAGAACAACTTATTAAAGAGCTAAATACATTTCTTGTTTCTTTGAAAAACGAAAAAAAATTCTCATTGGAAAGACGTATAAAAGGCACAATGAATAAGCTAATGCACAAATCTAATTTTATCAGCAAAGTTGAGGTTTTAATTTTTGAAGATATAATCGACATTGACCTTTATGCAAATGATGGAAATATTATCAAAAAGGAATCTCTTTCCAAGGGTGAACAGCAACTTTATGCAACCTCGCTTCTCAAGGCTCTTGTAGAAGAATCGGGTATACAGTTTCCGGTATTTATTGATAGCCCTTTGCAAAAATTTGATAAGACCCACGCAACCAAAATTATTACGGAATTTTACCCTACTGTCTCAAAGCAGGTTATTTTATTTCCGATACTGCATAAAGAATTGACAAAAAATGAATTAGAAATAATGAAGCCATTTGTAAATTCTGCATTTATTTTGAAAAATGAAAATACATATTCATTTATTCAAGAGGTTGATATAAACAATTTAATGAAGGAATAGGAATGATATTTACGCAGATAAGAACTAGTAGTAGAAACAGGGAAATAGTTATTGAGTTAACACGCAAATTTAATTTGGGAGCAGAAAATGTAATTGCTAGAATTGCCATTGGTTATTCGTTACAATCAGGGATAAAGTTTGAATCCACCGATGTCAAAGATTCAGGAGGTAAAGAATATAGTAAAAGTGTTCTTTTCGGGAATTACTACCCAATATATTTAGCAATGATTTGTACGTACTATCAGATAAATGAGAACGACAAAGATTTACCTCGTTACTTCAAAATGCACCTTGACCATGGGTTACAACTTATTTATGACGATATTATGGACAATCCGAATTTAGTAGGTTACGATTATTTATTTGATAAAATACATAACGGATTAACTGAGATATGCTAAGAGAAGATTTGAAATATAATACAATAGAGTATTTACTAAATACAAACCTAATTTCTGTCCGCACGGCTAACTGCTGTCATAATGCAGAGTTTGAATCTCTATATGATATTATTTCATACTTTGAACAAGGAGAATCATTTCGAACAATAAGAAATGCCGGAAAATTGACTTGTGAGGAGTTAGAAAATCTATGCAAAAATTTTAATTCTCAAATAATAGATTTTCCAACTTATCAATCAAATACAATCGGAGAACAAGAAGAAAAATCATTAAACGTATCACAAAAGGTTTTAATACAAAATAAATTTTCAGAATTACTTGGCGGTTGCTCTGTAAGGACGCAGAATGGCTTGAGTAAATTTTCCGCAGATGAATTTATCAGAATTTATCTAAAATGCCATACAAACGAACTGTTTAAGATAAAAAATATAGGAAGAAAATCGGTAAATGAAATTATTGAGTTAAGAACAAAATTTATAGCATTCATTGAAGAAATAAAATACATCGAAGATTCACCGATACAAAATCTCAGATTGGAAACAATTACCAAATATGGGTTTCTGTGCAAAAATGAATTTTCAGCTAATTTTATAGAGAAGACTGGACATTTTCCAATGTTTTATATTTTAGAGCAGTATATCAACTATAATAAATCTAAAGAATTTGAAATCTTAATAGATTCCTTTCATGTTTTTCAATGTTGGGAAATGCTTTCATTAGAAGAAATAGCACAAAAGCACAACCTGTCACGTGAGCGTATTAGACAAATTCGTAAAAAATTATTCCATACTACATTAAGAGTACCCATAGCATTAATTGATAACAAAAGTTATTACAATAGAAATGAAGGGATACTTCAAAACAAAGACGACTGGACATATTTCTTAGATACTTTCAAAGAGATGGATATTATTTGTCAGGAATCGTATGAAATACAAAATTGCTTGAAAGAGGAAAAATGCAATTTCTCAGTTGAGTTTGTTTTACACATTATTGCATTCATTTTTCGGGATAAGTACTCTCTTTTTGGTGGCATTGATATATCTCAGAGGTTTAGGATTTGGGATACTACCTTTCTTGTAAAAAAAGAATATTCCGACATTTTCGATTTTGAAAAAATGAGAAATGAATTTAGTAATGTCTTAATGGAGAATGAGAACGATTATTTGCTAGACATTGAAGAATATATTGCAAATTCTCAATGTTGGATAAAATATGACTATAATAAAACTGACAATCTCATAAGTATAGTAAGAGATATTTTACTCTACGAATTTCATTTATATTCAGATGATATTGATGGACGTATAAAAATACAGGCAAACAAAGAAAGAAAACCGATAGATGTGATATATGAGATATTACAGCAAAGCGGAAAACCTATGCACTTAGATGAAATTTTTGAAGAATTCAAAAATATTTTACCGGAACATAAATATACAGAAGCAGCACAATTAAGACCTTATCTGCAAAAACATGAAGGTATATCATACAGAAATAGAAAAAGTGTTTACACACTCAAGGAATGGGAGCATATCAAAACAGGTACTATTCGGGATGCCATAATTGGGTTCTTATCTGAACATGAATTGCCTCAAACTGCGGACGATATTACGGACTATGTATTACAATATTTTCCCGAAACTAATTTTGCAAGCATAAGAGCAAGTATGCTTATTGATACGCAAAAGCGTTTTTCTTTCTTAAAAGACAATTTATTTGGTTTAACTATCAAAGAGTATCCTCCTGAATATGAAGAAGCAGAGCAAGAAGAAACACAAAGAAAATCATTTTCACAACGCTTATTCGATTTAGAAAAATTTATTGTCGAACACGATCATTTTCCATTTTCTTCTTCCCAAGATAAAAACGAAGAATCACTCAATCGCTGGTGGCGTTTGATAATTAATGGTGTTACACAAATAAACAATGAACAGCAGATTGAAATCAAGAGAGTTAAAATACAATACAGTAGTTATGATATAGATAAAAGCACTTATGAATGGAATTTGAACTACAACAAATTCAAATGTTTCTTACTTGAAAATCGGCGCATACCTTTTGCACGGGGAGATGAGAAGTTTCTTTATGGCTGGTTAAGACGAGCAAGAGAAGATTTTCAAAACTACAAATTAACTGAAGAACAACGACAAAGGTTTATTGATCTTGCAAAATTGATTTGATATGTTGAAAGATAAAGACTTTAAATATAGATATTCTACTGGAAGAAAGGACTTGCCTTTCGACTTTTTCGAACTGGCGTTGTCAAATAGCATAAATTTTGACATGGGATTAGGTTATTTCAGTAGTGCCTCGTTTAATATCCTCTCTGTTGGCATTGCTCATTTTATTAGCAATGGTGGGAACATGCGTTTATACATAAATCAATATCTTACAGAAGAGGATTATAAACTTTTGCAAAACAATGAAATGGTTGATTTTGAAGGTTATATACTACAATCATTTTTTGCCCTTAAGAAAGCCTTATCCCACCGTGATGAACATTTTTTTAAATGCATTTCATACCTTGTTCAAACTAATAGAATTGAAATAAAGATTGTTATTCCTAACCTGGACAAGCCAGAACCAAAAAGGAAAAACGCGTAACTTTACTGAATGAAACTATTAACTGAAACCTACCAAAGCGAAATATCCTGCGTACTTTCATGTTTCGACAGGTTAATTCTCAGTGGCACAATGCCAGAAATATCATACAGTCAGGGGATGACAAAGTATTTGTACGAAAAAGGGATCAAGATATTTGACTATCCAAAATTTGCCGAACCATTTAAAGAAACCATCCGGGCAAATGCAGAAAGGATCGCCAAAGAGCACGGTGTGGAAATTGAATTCATCCGCAAAGCTGGTGTCAGGAAAGAATCAATCATTTCAGAAAAAATAGAAAAGCGGGGCAATCATCCTGGCATAGTCCATATCATTTCGGCCATGGAGACATGCAATACCTATAAACCCTGGCACAATAAAACAACGGGAAAAACATTTTTAAAACCGGATATCAGCAAATGTTTGCATTACTATTTCTATTTCATTGACCAGCAGGTTGGTTTGGGATATGTGCGCGTGCCTACCTGGTGTCCATTTCGTTTGCAGGTTTACGTGAATGGCCACAGTTTGCTGGCTTCAGAAATGAAAAATGCCGGGATTAAATTTTCAATGATGGACAATGCATTTGATAGTATAGAAGATATAGGTAAAGCACAAGAACTTTCGGACAATATCAGTATTGAAAAACTTCACCGTAAGTTAGAAGCGTTTGCATGGCAGTTCTGTCCCGTATATAAAGACCTTAACCTGAGATATCATTGGAGCGTGATGCAAGTTGAATATGCCACCGACATTGTGTTCAGGAAACAGGAAAGTTTACAGAGAATATATGGTGAACTTGTGGCAACGGCCATACACACAGTTAAACCTGAAAATATCGCCACTTTTTTGGGCCACAAACTCGCCCCCCGGTATGAAGGGGAAATTGGCAATAATTACAACGTACGCATTGAAGGTAGCCGCATAAAACATACGATGGGATCGGTGTCGATAAAAATGTACGACAAGTTCAGTAAAATATTGCGCATAGAAACAACGTCAAACGATATTAGCTTTTTCAAACACTTCCGGGAGGTAGTACACCGTGACGGGACAACGTCGCACGATATGGCTCCACTGAAGAAAAACATCTACAGCCTTGCCTTTCTGACAGACAACCTGAAAGCTTCGAACAAAAGATATCTGGAATTTATTTCGGCTTTCGATAACAAAGAAGTTGGCAGAAAAAGGCTTGAGGATGTCACTTCATCAAAAAGTGAAAATAATCGGAACTACAAAGGATTTAACTTTTTCAGTATCGAGGATTTACTGATTTTAACGGCCATCGTTCGTGGCGAATTTAATATCAATGGATTTAGAAACAAAAACATGCAAAAACTACTTGGCTTTAATGGTGGAAAAATAAGCAGGTTGATTAAGCGGTTGAGGGTACACGGCCTAATAAAAAAGGCAACCGATTCGTACAAATATTACCTCACTAAAATCGGCAAAGAAACCATCGTTATGGCTCAGAAAATTAAAGAGTTGGTGCTGGTTCCAGCATATTGTTATTGAATATTATGCCAAAAAATACATCAATTTAAAAGATAAGGTACTACAATATTACCATCATCATCATAGTCTAAGATAATTCCCGGTTTATCCTCATCGCTTTCAGAAACTTTATTTTCTGAAAACTGAATGTAAACTATATCAACTTCTCTATCATATTTTATTAGCATAACTGCGCTCCTCACAAAAGCTGTAAGTATTGGTTTTCAAGCGTTACATTAAAATGAATATCAGCTTTCAACGCTTTAAATACTTTTAAAATGGTATCGATTGTCGCGCTGTTTGCACTGCTTTCGAGTTTCGAAATTTGAGATTTTTGCACTCCAACCAATAGACCCAGCTGTTCTTGCGTTAGATTACGCTCCTGTCTGGCAGTTTTTATCATTCGACCCAAAACATCCATACGAAGTTCATATTCGTATTCGTCCCTCTCTGCTGTACCTAATTTGCCGATGTATTTATCTTTCATGTCGGCCAGCGTATAGGTTTTCATTTCTGTATTTTCCATTGTTTTACTTCTTTAACTTGTTTTCAAAATACTTCTTCCTGATTTTTATTGCACGTTCGATCTCATTTTTAGGAACTTTGTCCACTTTTTTCATGAAACCCTGTGTCGCAATTACCAAAGTTTCTTGACCGTCAGTTTTATCCCAAAATGCAAGTAGTCTGATTTGAAGTCCATTGTATTTTGTACGAAACTCCCAGATGTCATCCTGCAATTTTTTGAAAAGTTTGGGATCGTTGGTCTGTTCGGCAAGGTCGATATTGTATAAAACTTTCTTCACCGTTTTTATGTCGAGCCCGGCAATAAACTTGTCCACCTCTTCTAAAAATATGGTATGAAAGAAATGCATCAGTTTTTTTAGCAAAGATAATGTGAGTTTCCAAATATTGCAACTTTATTTTTCAGCAAAGTTTTTTCCTTTCCTGTTTTTTGAATTATTTGTCAAAAAAAGTCCGGGCTTCACTTTGAGTGAAACCCGGACTAACTGGAATCCAATTTACCTGTTCTGATACTGTTTGTCGTAATAGCTTTGGTAATCGCCGCTGGTAACGTTTTCCATCCATTCTGTGTTTTCAAGATACCAGTCGATTGTGATTTCCAAACCTTGTTCAAACTGAAGGCTTGGAACCCAACCCAATTCTTTTTGCAGTTTGGTGGAGTCGATCGCATAACGCAAATCATGTCCGGCGCGGTCTTTCACGTAAGTGATCAGTTTTTCAGAAGTTCCGGGTTCACGCCTGAGTTTACTGTCCATGATGCGGCACATCACCTTTATCAAATCAATGTTTGTCCATTCGTTGTGTCCGCCAATGTTGTAAGTATCGCCGTCTTTTCCCTGATGAAAAATCACATCAATGGCTCTGGCATGATCTTCAACCCACAACCAGTCGCGAATATTGAGCCCCTCGCCATAAACCGGCAGTGCTTTGTTATTCTTGATATTGTTGATAAACAGCGGAATCAGTTTTTCAGGAAACTGGAACGAACCGTAATTGTTCGAGCAATTTGAAACCACAACCGGCAACCCGAAAGTATCGTGGTAAGCACGTACAAAATGGTCGGAACTGGCTTTTGAGGCCGAATACGGACTGTGCGGATCGTATCCTGTTTTTTCGGTAAACATGCCTTCGCTGCCCAAACTTCCATATACTTCGTCGGTTGAAATGTGGTAAAAGCGTTTGCCTTCGGTATTGTCTTTCCAGATGTGACGAATGGCATTCAGCAAATTCACTGTACCGATCACATTGGTAAATACGAATTCGGTTGGATTGGTGATCGACCTGTCAACGTGCGATTCGGCTGCCAAATGGATCACTGCGTCGAATTGCCTGTCAATAAAAAGCTT
Source organism: Prolixibacteraceae bacterium (assembly GCA_019459485.1). Lineage (GTDB taxonomy): Bacteria > Bacteroidota > Bacteroidia > Bacteroidales > Prolixibacteraceae > Aquipluma. The sequence continues at coordinate 154,425 of JAIBEZ010000098.1, read as the reverse complement.
CAGGATAAAATCTGCATCAACAATATCGCCCTTTACAAATTCGTAATTTGCCTTGCCCTCAATGTCTGTCAGATTCGCCAGATTTCCGGCGTAAGTGAGCTTGTCGAGGTTCACAATTTTATATTCAGGATACTTGTTTACAAACAAACGAACAAGGTGCGAACCAATAAATCCGGCGCCTCCGGTAATCAGGATTGTCTTCATATCAAACGGTTATATTAATTAAAGTCATTTATAAATCTACTTCCAATTGCACAACGCTTATTCCATTCCGCGCACCCGCTTTTCCCAATTCCAGGCCGAAAGCAAAGTTTCTTCCAATCCGGTTTCAGCTTTCCATCCCAATTCTTCGTTGGCCAAAGTTGTGTCGGCCCATATTTTTTCGATGTCGCCAGCCCTGCGGTCAACAATCTTGTAATTCAGCTTCACTGCGGTTGCCATTTGAAATGCATGAACCATTTCGAGAACTGAAACACCCTGACCCGTTCCAAGGTTGAAGATTTCGTACCCTTTTTCGTTCTTATTATAGATTAAACGCTCAACAGCAATAACATGCGCTTTTGCCAGATCAACCACGTTGATGTAATCACGCACGGCCGATCCATCGATTGTATCGTAATCGTTGCCAAAAACCTTCAACTCGCCCCGCAGTCCGGCAGCTGTTTGCGTGATGAACGGAACAAGGTTAGCCGGTACTCCCAATGGAAGTTCTCCAATTATGGCTGAAGGATGAGCGCCAACCGGATTAAAATAACGAAGCGCTATCCCTTTAATTTGTGGATTAGCAGCAATGGTATCTTTTAAAATATCTTCATTCACCCTTTTAGTATTTCCGTATGGAGATTCAGCGTCTTTTCGTGGAGTATTTTCGGTAACCGGCAATTCATCAGGTTGCCCGTAAACAGTGCATGACGATGAAAATACAATGTTCGAAATCCCAAATTTCAATTGGCACTCCAGAAGATTGATCAACGAAACCAGGTTATTTCGATAATACAACAGAGGTTTTTCAACCGATTCGCCAACCGCTTTTGACGCTGCAAAATGTATGATTGCCTCAATGTTAGGATATTTTGCAAAAAAGGCATCCACTTCATCTGCTTCAACCAAATCGAACTGTACAAAAGTAGGTCGGATTCCGGAAATTTTTTCAATTCCGTCCAATACCTCAAGGCTCGAATTCGAGAGATTGTCAACAATAATCACTTCAAAGCCTGCATTTTGCAATTCAACTGCTGTATGCGAACCAATGTATCCGGTACCACCGGTAACCAAAATTTGTTTCATTATTTGATTTATTTATGTTGAGCCGCAAATTTAGGAATTATCTGGTTTCCTTTAGCTTTCCAACTGAGTTAAGTTTGATTGATAACAAAATACCCCGGGTTGTTGAAAACTTTGCCTTGAAGCATCGCTTAATTTTCTTACTTTTGACTCTTTAAACAGGAGAAATATGGAAATAAATCAATACATCAAAGAGCTTTTGTTGCTGAATGATTGCGTAATCATTCCTGAGTTTGGTGGCTTTGTGGCCAATTACAAACCGGCAACAATCGAAAACAATCAGTTTTTCCCTCCTTCCAAAGAAATCGCTTTCAATAACAAGCTGAATTCCAACGATGGATTGCTCATCAACTATATTTCTGAAACAGAGGGCATCGACTACTTCAGTGCAAAGCAAAAACTCGACAGTTTTGTTGAAGAAACCAATCTTAACCTCGAACGGAACCGGAATGTATTTTTCGAAGGTGTAGGCTATCTGCACTACGATTCACGCGAAAATTTGCTTTTCGAACCTCAGTTGAGACAAAATTTGCTGGTTGATTCTTATGGCCTTCAGAATTTCTCTTACGAAAAGCTTTACCAACGGCAAATGCCAAAACCGGCCTTTAAAGTTGAATACCGCGAACCCGTTCCTGTTATTTTTCAGAAGCGCAAATTGCAAAAACTGGTGATCGCAATTCCTTTATTATTTGCCATGGCGCTCATACCTATAAAAAACAATAAAGTATTCCTGTCGAAATCAGACATGGGAATGTGGGAAACATTCATTCAAAGTGCTCCTGCGGTTGCGGTACAGACATCGGAACCAACAACTGCTGAATATACAGCAAATATTACTGCTCCGGAACAAGTTCAATTCAATTATTACATTATTGGCGGAAGTTTCAAAAGTGAGGAAAATGCCGGAAAATACCTTCAGCAACTGAAAGAGCAAGGCTACGACGGACAAAATCTGGGAGTATTTCATGGCCTGCACCGCATTGCAATGAAAGGTTTTATTACGATTGAAGATGCACAGAAAGAACTTAACACGCTGCTCTACCAAAACCCACAGTCGGGTGTCTGGATATCTGCAAAAGAATAATATCTCAAAAAGCTCCGAAAGGGGCTTTTTTGTTTCAGGTAACTTAGGGCATGAAAAAAGGCCACTCCGGAAATTCCGAAATGGCCTTTGTCATAAATGTATGAAATACAGTCAAATTTTATAAACCTTTTCTCTCTTAACCTTATAAATTGACCGACTTGTAATTGTTCATGGCTTTGAGACAAACTACATGGCGTTTTGCTTTACAAAACCTGTGCCAACAACTCATATAAAGTGGCCATGTCCTGGTTTTATTTAGACAAATAAAGCAAGCCTAAATCTTACCAATTGTATTCACAAGCAAATCAATCACATGACTCACATTCTGGTTAAAAACTTTTAGTACATCACCCCAGGTTACCGGAGCCTCATCGGTTTTCCAGCAATCGTAGTCGGTACTCATGGCGATGGCAGCATACGGAATTCCAAGTTCGTTGGCTAGAATTGCTTCAGGAGCGGTTGACATATTAATCACATCTGCTCCCCACAAACGGAACATATTTGATTCTGCCCGTGTTGAAAAACGCGGTCCCTCGATGGTCACAACCGTTCCTTTCTCAAAAATATTCATTTTCAATACGTTTGCCGTTTCAATGATTTTCGTGCGAAGAAAGTTGTCGAACGGATCAGCCATCGGTGTATGTTTCATCTCACGGGGCTCAAACGATTCAAAAAAAGTAACCGCCCTGAAGCGGGTGAAGTCAATGAACTGATCGAGTACCACAAAATCGCCGCGCCCAATTTCCTGTCGCAAACTTCCACAGGCCGTAGTTGCCAGAATATGCGTACAACCAATTTCGCGGATCGCCCAAATGTTGGCGCGGTTGTTTACCTGCGTTGGCGGAATGGTGTGTTGCCGGCCATGGCGCGACAGAATTGCAACTTCGCGGCCATTTATTGTTCCGCATTTGAAATCGGAAGTTGTTGGTCCGTAAGGTGTGTCAATTTTCAGCTCGGTGGCATTTTTCAGGATCACAGGATTTTCGAGCCCGGAACCACCGATGATGGCAATTTTAGTCATTTTGATAAAGGTTATAAATGTTGATAATTTCAGTTGTCGCTTCAGTAAGATTGCTGCCAAAGGCCAAAATCCCTTCTCGATGCCCGCCCATCACAATTATTTTTCCTTTTATTTCTGAAGCCAGCTTCCTTACTGCATAAGCCATTTCCGGAGTTCCATATTCAATTTCGGCGGAAGTTGTCGGATAGTCATTCAGTAGTTTTTCCCACAACCAAAGACTGTGAACATGCACCACTGCGCCTACTTCAGGAAGTGATTCATACACGGCAGCATGGGTAAGGCTTTCGGCGGATGCTTTTGTAAGTCCCGAGCAGGATATGGATTTCTTTTCAAAATCATATCCGGTAACCAACGCATAATGCGATTGATCAAGTTTTGCAAACTGTCCGGTTGCACTGCCGGTAATTATAAAAGATGCGTTTTCTTCGGACCTCACTGAAATATTTCCGAAGCCAATTCCGTCAGGATACATGCCGATCAATCCCAAAGCGTAAAGTTTGGTTCTTGCGATTTCCAGTTGACTGAATATTTCTTCCTGAAACGGGAATTCCTCTTGCATCCAGTTGCAGTTAAATTTGATGTATCCTTCTGTCATAAGTTTCTTTTTTCAGGGAACAAGTTCAAAATGCCTTCGCGGGTTGATTTGCAAACTCCACGTTCAGTAATCAGACCGGTTACCAATCTTGCCGGCGTTACGTCGAAACCGTAGTTGGCCACTGCACTTTTATCCGGAAGAATCTGGAATTCGTAGATTTTATCACCCAATTTTCCTTCCATCATAGAAACTTCGCTGGCATTGCGTTGCTCAATGGGGATTTCTGCAATTCCGTCATTTAATGTCCAATCGATGGTGGTCGATGGCAACGCCACATAAAAGGGGATTCCATTATCGGCAGCGGCAAGCGCTTTCAGGTAAGTTCCAATTTTATTGGCCACATCGCCGTTCAAAGTAGTACGGTCGCTTCCAACTATCACCATGTCAACCATTTTATGCTGCATCAAATGCCCACCGGTATTGTCAGGAATAACGGTGTGCGGAATGCCAGCTTCGCCCAATTCCCAGGCAGTGAGGCGCGCTCCCTGATTGCGTGGACGGGTTTCGTCAACCCAAACATGCACCGGAATGCCCGCTTCGTGCGCCAGATAAATGGGAGCGGTTGCCGTGCCCAATTCCACACAAGCCAATCGTCCGGCATTGCAATGTGTCAGGATTTGAACAGGTTCACCGTTTTTATACTCGCTGACTTCCTGTATGATTTTTAATCCATGTTTTCCAATATTTATACTGAAATCAATCTCCCGTTGCTTCAGGTTTTCGGCATAATCAAAGAGTTTTTCAATATTTTCTGAAACTGAAAAATGATCAGAAATCAAGGAAAGTGCTTCATCAACTGCAAAAGCCAGGTTTACCGCAGTGGGTCTAGTTGATTTCAACTTTTCGGATGCATGTTTCATTTCCGCCTGAAAATCATTTCCGGAGAAATTGCGCGCTGCCAGATACATTCCGTAACCAGCAGTAACGCCGATAAGCGGTGCACCTCTCACAATCATTTCACTGATAGCATCTCCGGCTTCTTCCAATGTTCCGATTTCAATTATCAGATTCTGAAACGGCAGTTTTCGCTGGTCAATGGTTTCGATGAGTTGTTTTTGATGATTGTACCATATTGTCTGCGGATTTCCCATGTTTTGCGTCTTATATTTTAGTTGTCAAATATAGGCAAATACAATCTGAAGTTCAGAATTCGCTCAATCAGGTTAAAAAAATTGTCTTCATATTCCCATTATTTTTAAGACTTTTGTGATCTCAAAATTTGACTCAATGGAAATTTTAAAAGGAATCAAAAACATAATCTTCGATCTGGGCGGAGTTTTACTAAATATCGACCCTAAAAAAACAATTGAAGCATTTGGTCAGCTTGGAATGGAGCAGTTGATTGGAGACAAGGGTCTGACTTATGACCACGATGTTTTCTACCTGATGGAACAGGGCAAAATAACTCCTGAAGAATTCAGAAACGGAGTTCGGGAATTGCTTCCGGGAAAAGTTACCGATGATGAAATTGATGCGGCATGGACTGCCATGTTGCTCGATTTTCCCAAAGTGCGTGTCGAACTGGTTCAAAAGCTCCGGAAACATTTTAAAATCTATCTTTTCAGCAATACCAACGCCATTCATGTTTTAAAATATCAGGATATTTTCAGAAAACAACACAGCTTTGAAGTGTCCTCTTTGTTCGGGAAAGACTTTCACTCGAACGAAATAGGCTTCAGGAAACCATCCGCAGAATCGTTTCAGGAAATCATCCGGCTTTCAGGCATTCATCCTGAAGAGTCTTTGTTTATTGACGATTCGCTTCAAAATGTGGAAGGAGCAATTGCCTGTGGATTGAAAGGATTCTGGCTCGAACCTGGTCAAAAAATTGAAGAAATTTTGCAGAAATACCTGTAACAGAAAAATCTTGCCTTGACTTTTTGTGACTGGAAACTGGGACTGCCAACTTTTTATGCTTCGCGGTCTTTCCAGTCGCCGTTTTCCCGAATTATTGCTTCCAATTCCTCAACGGCCTGTTCAAAGGGAATGTGCTTCTTCATCAGTTTCTGCTGTTTGTAAAGGTTCACATTTCCGGGACCGGCGCCGACAAAGCCGTAATCAACATCCCCCATTTCACCGGGTCCGTTTACTACACAGCCCATCACACCAATTTTCAGGTGATCGAGATGATTGAAATGAGCTTTTATTTTGATGGTGGTTTCGTGAAGGTCGAACAAAGTACGTCCGCAACCGGGGCACGAAATAAATTCAGTTTTGGTCAAACGCATTCGGGTGGCCTGCAAAAGAGAAAAGCTTAAGTCTTTCAGATCAGTAAAAGTAATCTGATCCGATTCGTTGGTGATGCAAACTCCATCTCCGTAACCATCAATCAGTAAGCCACCTAAATCGGCTGCAGCTTTTATCTGAAGATTTTCAAGGTACCGTTCGTTGTATTTTCTGAAAATGACCACAGGAACTTTCCAGATATGTGACTCAAGCGTCATGAAGAAAGCCCGCAACTCTGCAAATGGATTTTTGTTGAAACTTTCCAGAATCAGAATGGTCTTCCGTGTTTGCTTTAGTTTGGTAATAATTTCAGGATTTTCGTTCATGAAATGATCAAACTCTTCTTTGTTGGTGCGGATAAACTTTGTTTGTCCCCAGTGCGATCCGCCGAAAAGGTATTCTTCCAGCGTAAGCACCGGATAGGTATTGCCTTCCAAATCAAGTATTTCATTGTTATCGAAGAAATACTCCGGAATTTGTTTTCCACGCAAAGGAAGAATTTCGGAAAGTGTACGCCCACGCAAGTCGGCCATTACAACCGGCAGAAATTTATCACCCATGCGCAAAACCGGACGAACCGATCGCCGTTCGTACTCAAACGGATTGATTTGTGCAAAAAGCGGCGCTTTGATAGGTTTGTGTCCCTTATATGTTTCAATGTGATTGATCAGTTTCCGGGCAACGGAAATCTCATTTTCAGGAGCTTCTGTCAGCGAAACACGAATGGTGTCGCCTATTCCATCGGCCAGCAAAGCCCCGATCCCGACAGCCGATTTGATACGTCCATCTTCACCTTCTCCAGCTTCGGTAACGCCCAGATGAAGCGGATAGTCCGTATCTTCGAGCCTCATCTTATAACTAAGCAGGCGCACGGTATAAACCATTGTACGCGTATTGCTCGATTTTATGGAAATAACCACATTGGCAAAATCCTCTTTTTTACAAATACGAAGAAATTCCATTACCGACTCAACAATTCCGGCCGGTGTATCGCCATACCTGCACATGATACGATCGGATAAAGAACCCTGATTGGCACCGATCCTCAAAGCAGTATTGGTCGCTTTTAATGTGTGCAAAAAAGGAACAAACTGCTCCTCTATCTTCCGAAGTTCTTCCTTGTATTCTTCGTCGGTATAAATATGGTATTCAAACTTGGCTCTTTTATCGTAGAAATTTCCCGGGTTGATTCGCACCTTGGCGACGTATTTAGCTGCAATTTCGGCCAGGTGCGGATTAAAATGAATATCGGCCACCAAAGGATTTTCGTATCCGCGGGCCACCAATTCCCTCTTGATATTTTTCAGGTTTTCTGCATCGCTGACTCCCCTCACAGTTACACGAACCAGGTCGGCTCCAGCCTTGATGATTCGGATAATCTGCTCAACAGTAGCCTCAGTATCACTTGTATCGGTATCAGTCATAGATTGAATCCGGATTGGATTTCCATCTCCGAGCAAAACTTCTCTTATTATCACCAACGAAGTCTTTTGTCGCTGGTACTTCGTCAAATCTTCTATGTAATTAAAGTTCTGGTCCTTCATTTTACCCGATTTATTTGGGCAACAAAGTTAATTTAAAGTTAATAGATACGAAATGGGAAATGCGTTAAAGAAAAAAAATTGTGAATCCCTGAATCGGCATAAATCTTTACTTTTGCAGAACATTAAAAAGCCAGCAATGACTATCAAAATATCGGAGGTAAATAAATTCTACGGAAGTCAGAAAGCACTCGACCAGGTTTCATTTGAAATTGGAACAGGAGAACTGGTCGGATTTTTAGGACCAAACGGCGCCGGGAAATCTACCCTGATGAAAATTATCACCGGTTATCTGGCTGCAGATAGCGGATCGGTTGAAATTAACGGTGAATTGGTTGAAACAAAAAATACGGCCATTCGCTCACAAATAGGTTATTTACCTGAAAACAACCCTCTTTATACTGATTTGTTTGTGCGTGAATACCTCGAAATGGTTGCCGGGTTTTATCAGCTTCCAAACAAAAAGGAACAGGTTTTGAAAATGGTTGAACTGACCGGCCTGAAAACCGAACAGCACAAAAAAATCGGCGCTCTTTCGAAAGGATACCGCCAGCGGGTAGGATTGGCGCAGGCTTTGATTCACGACCCGGCAGTATTGATACTTGACGAGCCTACCACCGGACTGGACCCCAACCAACTGGATGAAATCAGGCAACTGATCAGCACAATCAGCAAAAACAAAACGGTGATGCTTTCTACCCATATTATGCAGGAAGTGGAAGCCGTTTGCACCCGGGTACTCATTATCAACAAAGGAAAACTGGTGGCTGACGGTTCAGTTGACCAACTCAAAAACGGAAAGTTTGCCCAAAAACAAACGGTTTTGGTTGAGTTTGATAAAACTCCTGATTTGGAAACATTGCGGAAAATTTCCGGTCTCCTGAAAATCGAACAAACCGGCAAAACAAGTTTTCTGGCCGAGTCTGAAAACAACCTCGATCTCAGGCCTGCACTGTTTCATTTTGCCGTTTCAAACAACCTTGTTTTACTAACATTGAAAGAGCATCAGCAAAGCCTTGAAAATGTATTTCAGGAATTGACGAAGTGAGTGTGATTTAACAACCTTCAGGAATACTATTAGCACTTTTGCTATTAACGTGGGTCATTCCTTGTCATTCAATAGTTCATTTATTGTTTTCCCACAACTTAATGACCATTGAATGACTACCTAATGACAATTTAAATGACCTTGCTAAACAGCTACATTTTTCTCAAAGAAACAGAAATGGCAAATATTTTTCTATATAAAGACTTCGTTGTCTGAAAAAATTTTTACATTTGCACCTGTTATGTGGATAAATTTGTACTGATTGCAACCACTGAAAAAAATGCTAAAACGATCCGATTTTCATCTTGCTTTTCGATCAATTATTCCACAGCGTTTTTGTATAATCTATTGTTCCTGAAACTATTCAGAAATATCTGATTGTTTTTGGACAATTTAAATTGATCAAATTATGAGTTACTATTTCACAAGCGAATCAGTTTCCGAAGGTCATCCTGATAAAGTATCTGATCAGATATCGGATGCACTTTTGGACGAATTTTTGGCTTTTGATGTCAACTCTAAAGTTGCCATCGAAACACTCGTTACCACCGGACAGGTTGTACTTGCCGGAGAAGTAAAATCGAATACTTATGTTGATGTGCAGGAAACTGCCAGAAAAGTGATTAACCAGATCGGTTACACCAAAGCCGAATACCGTTTCGACGGCGACTCGTGCGGCGTTTTTAGCGCCATTCACGAGCAAAGCCCGGATATCAACCGTGGCGTTGACAAAGCGGACAAAATGGATCAGGGTGCAGGCGACCAGGGAATGATGTTTGGTTTTGCTTGTATGGAAACCGATAATTACATGCCACTACCGCTGGAATTATCTCATCTCATTCTGGTGGAATTGGCTGCTATCCGCCGCGAACAAAAGGTGATGACTTACCTTCGCCCCGATTCAAAATCGCAGGTGACAGTTGAATACAACGATGATAATTCGCCCAAGAAAGTGCATACCATCGTGGTTTCTACTCAACACGACGATTTTGACGCAGACGAACCAATGCTCGCAAAAATCAAAAAAGATGTCATCGAAATTTTGATTCCACGCGTAAAAGCACAATTGCCACAACGCGTTCAGAATTTATTTGAAGGTGAAATAATTTACCATGTGAACCCAACCGGAAAATTCGTGATTGGTGGACCTCACGGTGACACGGGTCTCACCGGACGCAAAATCATCGTTGATACTTACGGTGGACGCGGTGCCCACGGTGGTGGCGCTTTTTCAGGAAAAGATCCTTCAAAAGTTGACCGTTCGGCGGCTTATGCTGCGCGTCATATTGCCAAGAACCTGGTTGCGGCAGGTGTTGCGCGCGAAATTCTGGTTCAGGTTTCGTATGCCATCGGAGTTGCCAAACCTGTTGGTGTGTATGTAGAAACCAGGGGAACAGCCCTTGCCGGACTTTCAGATTCGACAATTTCAGAAAAAATTCAGGAAATATTTGACTTACGCCCGGCTGCAATTGAAAGCAGGCTAAAACTGCGCAACCCGATTTACCGCGAAACAGCAGCTTATGGTCACATGGGCCGTAAACCAATCACAGTTACAAAAGTATTCGAATCGCCCTACAATGGCCGAATTGAAACCGACGTGGAGCTTTTTACCTGGGAGAAACTCGACTATGTTGACCAGATAAAAAATGCTTTCGGAATCTAAACCGAAAAATTTATTGTTGTCAATGAAAGTCAAAATCATTTAAATTAAATGATGATTGGCTTTCAGTGACAACGATTGATAAAATGAATGGCTTATTCAGGAATAAAGAATGAAGTTGAATAAACTCCGGCCAGCAAAAACGAATTAAGCTCATAAAATCAATTATTTTTGCACCGGTATTCACGAATTTTCATTTTCAATGAAGACATACTCCGCAAAACGTCTGTCGCTTTTTATCACTGTTTTGTTATTGATTTCCAATTTCGGGTTCTTTCTGGTTCAATCGAAAAAAGATTTTGGGTCTGTTTTCTCTATCCTTTTCATTAGCCTGTTTGGTGCGGCATCGTATTTTCTTGTTCTTTTTATCCTGAACAGATACATCAACGAAAAGATTAACCCGATTTACAAGACCATTCGCGAAGTTCCGGTTAGCGGGAGGAAAGAAAAAGTGGGTTCTACCAATATTTCCGATGTACAGAAAGACGTGGAAGAATGGGCAAAGAACCAAACAATGGAAATAACCCGGTTGAAGGATCTTGAGCGATACCGTAAGGAATTTGTTGGAAATGTTTCGCACGAATTGAAAACCCCGATTTTTAACATTCAGGGATACGTACTTACCTTGCTCGAAGGTGGAATCGACGATCCGAAAATCAATAAATTATACTTGCAAAGAACCGAAAAAAGTATCGACCGGATGATCTCAATCGTTGAAGATCTGGAATCAATTACCAAACTTGAATCGGGCGAATTGACCTTAAACCTTGTAAATTTCGACATGGTAAAGCTAACTGACGATGTGTTTGAACTGGCACAGATGCTTGCAAATGAGCGGAATATTACTCTTCAGTTTATTACAAAAACGGATAAGCCCGTGATGGTGAATGCCGACAAAAAGCGGATCATGGAAGTGATGAACAATCTGGTTGGCAACGGCATCAAATACGGTAAAAAACGCGGACATGTTAAAGTTGGCTTCTACGATTTGCACGAAACCGTTCTGATAGAAGTCAGCGACAATGGCATTGGAATGGATAAAAGTGATTTGCCCCGCGTCTTCGAACGCTTTTACCGGGTCGATAAATCGAGGTCGCGCGAGCAGGGAGGAACTGGGCTCGGTTTATCAATCGTGAAGCACATTATCGAAGCACACGATCAGACCATCAATGTAAAAAGTATCGCCGACAAAGGGACCACCTTTACATTCACGCTCGAAAAAGCCAAATAAACGTCAAAATTTATTTGCTTTAAAACACCTTCTGCCTCCGGAATACAAATAAATAAGCCACAAACACGTTAGTCTCAAATGAAATTGCTAATTTTCAGCCGTTTTTCAAACAAGCCTTGAGATTAAATTATACTTCTAAATTCTAAATCAAATTTACTATGAGCGACAGTCAATATAAAATTCTGCTGGTTGATGACGAAGTTGATATTCTGGAGTTTATCAGTTATAACCTGGAAAAAGAAGGATACAAAGTTTTCACTGCCCAGAATGGCGCTGAAGCAATCAAGGTAGCAGAACGCACACTTCCTGACCTGATTATTCTCGATGTAATGATGCCTGAAATGGATGGAATTGCCGCCTGCGAAGAAATCAGGAGAATTCCAACACTGAAGCACACCATGATCGCTTTTCTGACTGCCCGCGGTGAAGATTACTCGCAGATAGCTGGTTTTGAAGCTGGCGCCGACGATTATATCACCAAGCCAATCCGTCCGAAAGTGCTGGTTAGCAGGGTAAAAGCGCTCCTTAAAAGAACGTCAGGCGTTGGCGAACCTCTGGCACCTGTTGTTGACAACAGTCATACCGTTACCGTCGGAAGTCTGGTAATCGATAAGGAACGTTATCTGATCGTTCAGGATGGTAAGGAAATGGTTTTGCCGCGAAAAGAATTTGAATTGCTGTCGTTGCTGGTTTCCAAACCCGGAAAAGTATTTACCCGCGAAGAAATTTATTATTCGGTTTGGGGCGACAATGTGGTGGTTGGCGATCGTACCATCGACGTTCATATCCGCAAACTCCGCGAGAAAATCGGAAACGATCACATTAAAACCCTCAAGGGAATCGGCTATAAATTTGTTGAATAATTCATCACAATAGAACTGATTATATTGCTTCTTCAGGGAAGCTGAAAAGCCGGACAAAAAACTGTAAAAGGAATTTTGACCGGCTTTTTTATGTCTAAAGTTCTCGTGAATATTAATAATTTATTGCAATTCGCCGGATCGCCAACGATGAAAAAGCTTTTGAAATTCGGGAACTAAATTTTTCTATATTTGTACCTTTTAAAAATTACGGTTATAAACTCGGTTTCGATGAGCAATAAATTTCAGGTTTACAAACAGTTAGACCTATCTCAGATCAATAAAGATGTATTGAAAAGATGGGAAGAAGACGATACATTTCACAAAAGTATTTCTACACGCGAAGGCAATCCAACCTTTGTGTTTTATGAAGGACCGCCATCAGCAAACGGAATGCCCGGCATTCACCATGTGATGGCGCGCGCCATTAAAGACACTTTCTGCCGCTACAAAACCATGAAAGGGTTCCGTGTTCACCGCAAAGCCGGATGGGACACGCACGGTCTTCCGGTTGAACTGAGTGTGGAAAAATTACTGGGAATAACCAAAGACGACATTGGAAAAGAAATCAGCATCGAAGATTACAATGCAGCCTGCCGCAAAGAGGTAATGAAATATACCCGCGAGTGGGAAGAACTGACCCGCCAAATGGGCTACTGGGTAAATATGGACAATCCTTATGTAACCTACGATAGCCGCTACATCGAAACCGTATGGTGGTTGCTGAAACAGCTTTTCGAAAAAAATCTGATATACAAAGGCTACACCATTCAGCCATTTTCGCCTGCCGCCGGAACCGGCCTCAGCTCGCACGAACTGAACCAGCCCGGATGCTACCGCGATGTGAAAGACACGACTGCCATCGCCCAGTTTAAAGCCATCAGAGACGAAAAATCCGAATTTTTATTCAGTAACATCGAAACTGATTTGTATTTCATTGCCTGGACAACCACTCCATGGACTTTGCCATCGAACACTGCTTTGTGCGTTGGCCCAAAAATCAAATACCTGAAAGTGAGAACTTTCAATCCATATACAGGAGAACCGGTTACACTTATTCTGGCGAAAAATTTGCTTTCGGCACATTTTGATCCGAAAAATGAAGAAATTCCTTTGGAAGATTATGCGCAGGGCGACAAGAAAATACCATTCCGTATTCTGGGCGAATATTCAGGAACAGAACTTGAAGGTGTTAATTACGAACAACTTATCAATTGGGTAAAACCAAAAGGCGATGCTTTTCGGGTAATTACCGGAGATTTTGTAACCACCGAGGACGGAACCGGAATTGTACACATTGCGCCAACATTTGGTGCCGATGATGACAGGGTTGCCAAACAAAACGGAATTGTCCCGCTGATTGTTGACGACCTTGAGGGCAAACGCCAGCCACTGGTTGACCGCAACGGTCGTTTTTTCCTGATTGAAAACATGGATGCAAAGTTTGTTGCTGAATATGTGAACCTCCAAACTTATCCTGAATTTGCCGGTCGGTTTGTGAAAAATGAATACGACGAAAAGCTCACCGAAGACGATTCCACAGTGGACATCGACATTTCGGTGATGCTCAAAAAAGAAAACAAAGCGTTTAAAGTTGAAAAACACGTTCACAGCTACCCGCATTGCTGGAGAACCGACAAGCCAATACTCTATTATCCGCTTGATTCGTGGTTCATAAGAACTACCGCGGTAAAAGACAAAATGATTGCCCTTAACAAAACAATCAACTGGAAACCCCAGTCAACCGGAACCGGACGTTTCGGAAACTGGCTCGAAAACCTGGTTGACTGGAACCTCAGCCGCTCGCGTTTCTGGGGAACTCCGCTTCCGATCTGGCGCAGCGAAGATGGCGCTGAAATCAAATGCATCGGATCGGTTGAAGAACTGATGAAGGAGATAAATGCAGCAGTCGCTTCAGGAGTAATGGAGAAAAATATTTTTGAAGGTTTTGAAGTCGGCAACAACTCCGCGGAAAACTACCAAAAAGTTGATCTTCACCGTCCGTTTGTCGATGATATTTTCCTTGTTTCAGCCACGGGCAAAAAAATGTTCCGCGAACCCGACCTGATTGACGTTTGGTTTGATTCGGGAGCCATGCCGTATGCACAGTGTCACTTCCCGTTTCACAAAAAAGAAAAATTTGGCGAGGTATTCCCTGCCGATTTTATTGCTGAAGGAGTGGATCAAACGCGCGGATGGTTCTTCACGCTTCATGCGATTGCAACCATGATCGACGAATCGGTGGCATTCAAAAATATTATCTCAAACGGATTGGTACTCGATAAAAGCGGCAACAAAATGTCGAAACGTTTGGGCAATGCGGTTGATCCGTTTGCAGCTATTGAAGAACACGGTTCCGATCCGCTGCGTTGGTACATGCTGACCAACTCGCAGCCATGGGACAACCTGAAATTCGACATCAGCGGTGTTGACGAAGTGAAACGCAAATTCTTCGGAACACTCTACAATACCTACAACTTTTTCGCGATGTATGCCAACATCGACGGATTCACTTATTCCGAAGAAGAAATTCCGGTTGCTGAAAGGTCTGAACTGGATCGTTGGGTCATTTCTCTGATGAATTCGCTGATTAAGGAAGTGGCTGAATGCTATGAAACTTACGAGCCAACCCGCGCCGGACGTGCCATTTCAGAATTTGTTTCTGAAAACCTGAGCAACTGGTTTGTTCGTTTGAGCCGCCGCCGTTATTGGGGTGGATCGTACGATAGAGATAAAATATCGGCTTACCAGACACTTTACACCTGTTTGAACACCGTTGCCAAGCTTTCAGCACCAATGGTGCCATTCTATGCTGATTTGCTCTATTCCGACCTGAACAAGATTTCAGGAAAAGAAACGGATCAAAGCGTTCACCTATCTGATTTTCCGGTTGCCGATGAGACAATGATTGACCGCGATCTGGAAGAAAGAATGGCCATTGCACAAAAAGCTTCTTCGATGATTCTGAGCCTTCGCCGGAAAGAAAAACTAAAGGTTCGTCAACCGCTGGCAAAAATCATGGTTCCGGTGCTGAGCAAAGATTTTCAGGAAAAATTCGATGCGGTTAAAAACATCATTCTTTCTGAAGTAAACGTGAAAGAAGTTGAATACCTCACTGATGCAGCCGGAATTATCAGCAAAAAGATAAAAGCCAACTTTAAAACGCTTGGTCCGAAATACGGTAAACTGATGAAACAGATTTCAGGAGAAATTACTGGTTTCAGTCAGGAAGACATCAGCCTTCTGGAAAAATCGGGAAGCCGTGATCTGAATATCAACGGAGAAGCGATTGTGTTAAGTCTGGAAGATGTTGAAATTCAGACCGAAGATATTCCGGGATGGCTGGTTGCCAGCGAAGGTGGTTTGACCATTGCGCTCGACATTAATTTGACCGAAGAACTGAAACAGGAAGGAATTGCCCGTGAATTCATCAACAAAATTCAAAATATACGCAAAGACAGTGATTTTGAAGTAACCGACCGGATCGTATTGAAAATTCAGAAGAATGAAAAATTCAATCTGGCTGTCGAGAACTTTCGCGAATACATCAGCAATCAAACTCTTGCCAATGAATTGGTTCTGGTCGATCTGATCGATCAATCCACTTCGCATACGGTTGAAATTGACACTGATCTGGAAGCAGTTGTTCTGGTTGAAAAATATTCCTGAAATGGAATCGGTTTTTGGATGATATTATGACTGCATGAATTAGAATTATTTTTATACTTTTAGCACCTGAGCCGGAAAGATGATTAACTTTAATCGGCTCAAAAAAAATTAAAGCTTTAACGTTATGAGTGAGAAAAACAGATATTCGGACGATGAGTTACAGGAATTTAAAGCACTGATTCTTGATAAACTCGAAAAGGCACAAAAGGACTACGTAATGTACAAAAGCTCCATAACCCAGAGCGACGGGAATGACACACAGGATACATCACCGACATTTAAGGTACTTGAAGAAGGTGCAGCCACCTTGTCGAAGGAGGAAGCAGGTAAATTGGCTCAACGCCAGCAAAAATTTATTCAGTATTTGCAGGCAGCACTGGTACGTATCGAGAACAAAACTTACGGCATTTGTCGCGAAACAGGCAAGTTAATTTCGAAAGAACGACTGCGCGCAGTACCTCATGCGACTTTAAGCATTGATGCGAAGAACAATCAGAAGTAAAAACATCTCAAAAGAAATAGTGCAAAATGATTGGAAGAATTGCTCTTTCAATCATTTTTTTATAACAGATAATCATGTCAAAATTACAAAAGTCAGCCCTCATCGTTTTCCTGGTCTTGCTGGCCGATCAAATCCTGAAAATATGGATCAAAACGACCATGACACTTGGTCAGGAATTTCCTGCTATCGGCGATTGGTTTATCATTCATTTTGTTGAAAATAACGGGATGGCCTTTGGGTTCGAATTTGGCGGAGAATATGGAAAGATCTTCTTAAGCCTGTTTCGGATAGTCGCAGTTCTCGGAATCGGCTGGTATATCCTGAAATTATCAAAAAAAGACATTCCGATGGGTTTCATCGCCTGTGCCTCACTCATATTTGCCGGAGCCATCGGAAATATTATCGACAGCGCTTTTTACGGGCTTATCTTCAACGACAGCTACGGTCAGGTTGCAACCTTATTTCCTGAAGGTGGCGGATATGAAACATTCTTACATGGAAGGGTGGTCGATATGTTTTATTTTCCCTTGTTTTCAGGCATCTATCCTGAATGGGTTCCTTTAGTTGGTGGCAGCGATTTCCAGTTCTTCCGCCCGGTTTTCAACATAGCCGACTCGGCTATCACGATAGGTATTTTTTCGATCATGATTTTCTACCGGAAGCAATTCAGCGAAATTACATCGAACGAACATGAAACAGAGAAAGAAGAAGCAATAGCTGTTGAAGCCCCGGAAAAAGCAGTTGAAAATGAATCGAAGGAAAATTAACAAATTCGCTTGTTAAATCGCATTGAATTCTGTAAACTTGCACTCCGAAAAAATCACACGTTCTTTTGGCATTGAAAATTTACAACAAATAAAAACCACACAATATTTAGGGCCTATAGCTCAGTTGGTTAGAGCACCTGACTCATAATCAGGTGGTCCCTGGTTCAAGCCCAGGTGGGCCCACTTCAAAATCAAACACTTACACATTCATTTGTGTAGGTGTTTTTTTTACGCCGGATTTATGCCCAGTTTTTGGGAAAGTGAACCGGATTTAAACAGTATGTCCCTCAAATCTGATGAACTAAGAAAGATCAGTACCAATTTATTTTACAATATTTTGAAGATCCAAAAACTTTGCAGCAGAATTAAGTGTTGTATGTAGGGTGAGGTTATAGTCTGCAAAAAATGCCTTAACTACTCTTTTTAAGGAAAATAAACGAATGAATAAAAATATTATCTGGTCTTTTCTGTTTGTATTGACCATTGGATTTACTTATTCTGCCTCCTCGCAGGGAAAATTTAGCATTACTCAAACAGACAGTCTCCGAAAAGAATTGAACAATAAAAAAGGACTCGATAAAATCTCCGTTCAATTGGAACTTGCGCTTCGAATCATGGACAGTGACGGACCTGAAGCGCAAAGCCTCTCAAATTCTGCGCTATCTGCAGCAAAAACTGCGAATAATAAAAACCTGGAAATGCGTGCTTATTTGACTCTGGGAAGAATAAGTGAACTGATGGAAAACAAGGATCTTGCTGATACCCATTATGATTCAGCCTTGACAATCGCAGAAGGCTCAGGCGATAACTGGAACAAAGGAGAAATCCTGTTCCGCAAAGGGGTGATTACATACAACCGCAGGGACGAAATACGTGCGCTTGAGTATTTCAATTCCTCTCTTCAGGCCTGCAGGTTATCAAACAATTACAAAACCATGGGTTCTTCCTACTCGATGATGGGAACAATATTCAGGGTAAATGGACTGTATGACAGAGCAATAGAGTACATAGTCAACTCAAAGCTCAATTACGAAAAAGCAGGTTTCTCAGAGGGCAATGCCTGGTCGGCGTATATATTGGGACGAATATATTCAGACCTAAAGCTTCCTTTAAAAGCACTCGAATATTTTCAGGAGTCACTGGAAATATATACCAAAATGGCATCCGTGGATGGAAACCAAAACGGAGTGGCTATTTGTTATGAACAGATTGGATTACTCAACCTGGAAGCCGGTAATTTCAAGGAAGCACACAAGTACATTGACAACACAATGGAAATTTATGTCGCCAATGAATCAGAATATGGCCTGTCGAACGCCCAAAAGAACCTGGGTATGATTGAATATTCGATGGGGAACTATGAGCTGGCTGAAAAATATTTAAACGAGTCACTCATCATAAAAAATAAAGTGGACGATGTACTTAGTTTGCCAACTATCTATGAGTACCTCGGATTGTGCCTTATTGGAAAAGGCCAAATAGATGCTGGATTTAAAAGTTTATACAAAGGCCTGGAGTTGGCTTTAGCAAACAACCAAAAGAAGATACAGCTAAATATTTATTCAAAGTTGACTGAAGCTTATTTGAACAATAATGATCTGAAAAATGCTTTTAGCTGCCAGAAAAAGCAAATCGAAATTCAGGATTTAATTCTTTCGGGTGCTGCAAACATAAAAATTGAGCAGTTGCAGGCGATTTATGAGATTGACAGACAAAACGGACAGATTATAGAGCTGGAAAAACAAAACGAAATTAATTCCCTTATAATCAAACAACAAAGGATTTCACAATTAATAATGATTTTTGGAATCGTTGTTGCATTTTTAGTATCCGTATCCATCTATTGGTTTTACCATCAAATCCGCAATAAAAACCTCCAGCTAAAGGAAACCAACGCTGCGAAAGACAAATTTTTCGCCATCATTGCACATGATTTACGCGGTCCAACCGGGAATCTTGCTGCTTTTCTGGAGTATCTCAATGAAACGTATAATGAACACAGTCCGGCAGAATTTAAAAAAATATTATTGACACTTTATAAATCAGCAGAAAGTGTAAGTGTATTGCTGGAGAATCTGCTTATTTGGGCGCAATCACAATTGAACAAAATTGAATTCAGTCCGGCGGAATTAAAACTGACCGATATTATTCAGAATTCGATAAAAGGTTTAAAACAATCTGCCGACAACAAACAGATTGATATCAAATTTGAATTAGATGATCAGATTTTTGTGCTGGCTGATCACAACATGGTTCAGACCATCGTGCGCAATCTTCTCAGCAATGCCATTAAATTCACACCCCGGGGCGGTTTCGTAATCATCAAAACCAATAATGTCAGTAACACTAATAACGCAAATATCAGCATTACAGACAATGGAGTTGGAATTGAAAAATCATCACTCTCAAAAATATTTGATATTAGCAATACACATCATACTACGGGCACTGAAGATGAACAGAGTACCGGTTTGGGATTAATCCTCGTCAAAGATTTTATTGAGAAAAACAAAGGAACGATTACAATAGACAGCGAAAAAGGTAAAGGCACTGTTGTTTCATTTACGTTACCTGTAACTCGTTAACTTCAGGAAACAGTGTATTCCTAAATACGCGCAGAACAGAAAGAAAAAAGCTCAACATATAATAAATGCTGAGCTTTTTTCTTTCTGTAACGGCAACCTGACAAGATAAGAATCCCTGATTTCTTTTATCTTACAATCTTCATTTCGTTGAGCAAATAACCTGCTCCGCCGAATTTATCCATGATAAAGAGGGTGTAACGTATATCAACATTGATACAGCGTTGCAGTGATGGTTCAAAGATGATATCGCCGCTCATCGATTCCCAGTTTCCGTCGAAAGCTGTTCCAATCAGTTCTCCCTTACGATTCAATACCGGACTTCCTGAATTGCCCCCGGTAATATCATTGTTGGTAAGGAAAGCAACCGGCATGCGGCCATCTTTCAAGGCATACGGACCGAAATCTTTTGCATTGTACAATTCTTTAAGTTTGGCCGGAACTACAAATTCCCAGTTTTTTGGATCCTCCTTCTGCATCACACCATCCAAAGTTGTAACAAAATCATAGATTACGCCATCTTTGGGTGAGTAATTCAGCACTTTTCCGTAAGTCATCCGCATGGTGGAGTTAGCATCAGGATACATAGCTTTTCCCTCGTTCTTCTCCAGTGTTCCGGCAATGTATTGTTTTTGACCTTGTGCATACAATGTTCTGTACTGTTCAATATCTTTTGAATATTTCGCCATCGCGTCGTAAATATTCTTTCCGGCCACAAAAGCAGGATCTGTTTCCATCGCTGTTTTATCACCGGCAAGGGCTGTTTTTAGTTTTTCTTCGGAAGTAAATACCGATTTACTATACATGGCTTCAATATATGCATCTATATTTCCCTGATAGTCAGAATCAATGGTTTTATAAAAATCAGGTAGATCGGCTGCGGGCACTTTCTCTTTGAAAAGTGCAATCATGGCTTTTGCAACCTTTTTGTCGGTAGAAATGTTGTAGTCCTTGTAAAAATCGGAAGGATTTGCGGAATAGTTCGATCGGGCACCTCTTCCCTCTTTGTTCGCGTCGTCAGGTTTCGGACTAAAGCGCATTGCGGCGGAAGTCAATTCGATTGAACCAAGGGCTTCCATGTAATATCTCAGTGTGAACTGCAATTTAGCCCGGCCCTCAATCGCCGATTTCACATCGGCCAATGCGTTGCCATATTTTTCAACTCTTGCTGGATCAGCGTTCACCCATGCAGAGAAGGCCTTTTCTTCAGTAGCTCTCCGTTCGTAAACTTTTAATTTTTCAAAGGTCTCATTCATGCCAATCCATTTTTTCCAGCCATTCGACGATCCCGCATATTTGCTCGCATACATCAACCTGACTTTTGGATCAGCCACCATGTCGGTCATTAATATATCCTGACGAATTCCCCTTACAAGAATGCTGACTGCGTTGGTAATTTCGCTGGTCTCCTTCACTTCATAAGAAGTCATAAAACGATTGGTTCTTCCCGGATAACCAAGGATCATAGCCGGATCGTTCTGTTTAATTCCCTTCAAAGAAATAGTCAGGAATTTTTTGGGCTGATAGGGAACATTGTCGGTCGAAAATTCTGCAGGATTATTGTCTTTTCCGGCATAAATACGAAACATACTGAAATCACCGGTGTGTCGGGGCCACATCCAGTTATCGGTATCTGCTCCAAATTTACCAATCGAAGAAGGGGGCGCGCCTACAAAACGGATATCATTGTATGTTTTTGTGAGGATCAAATAATATTGATTCCCTCCGAAGTAGGAGACTACCCTGCCTCTCAGATATTTGTTTTCGCCCACCGCTTTGGTTGACAGCTGATCGGATATTGTTTTTAGAGCCTCTTCTTTGGCTTTTGAATCTGTAGCTGCAGCCATCGCCTCCGTCACTTCTTTTGTCACATCTTCAAAACGGTCGAGAAAAGTAACAGTCAAGCCTTTGGCCGGAAGTTCTTCTTCGCGGTTCTTTGCCCAGAAACCGGTTTGCAGGTAGTCGTGATCGACAGCGCTCAATTTCTGAATGGCACCGTAACCGCAATGATGGTTGGTTAAAACAAGCCCGTCTTTTGAAATTATTTCGGCAGTACAGCCGCCACCAAAATGCAGTATTGCATCTTTTAAACTTGACTTATTGATGTCGTAAATATCTTTCGCAGAGAGCTTAAATCCTATTTCTGACATTTCTTTACTGTTCAGCTTTTGAATCAGTTGCAGCATCCACATTCCTTCGTCGGCACGCAAAGAGTTAACCGACAAAATGAGGACTGAAAGGAATAATAATCCGGTTTTTTTAATGTTCATCATGGTCAAAGTGGATTTTGGTTTTTTACAAATTGAGGGTTGCAATAATAACAATAAAGTGCAAAGATAAAAATGAGATATATTTGTCTTTCTGTTACCTTCGTACATCCAAAAAATCACAACTATGAAGAATCTGAAATTATTTATCGCATTTGTATTGACGATCTCAATTGGGGTATCGTGTTCAACCAAACAGGAAAAAATGGAAAAACGACTCAGGGAATTCCTGACTGCTTATGACGCAAAGGTCATTCCGCTTTACAAAGAATCGGCACTTACTTCGTGGAATGCCAATATCTCCGGAAATGATGCCGATTTGGCGATTAGTGAAAAAGCTGCCTTCGAACTTGACAAATACTTCACCGACAAAAAAGCATTTGCGGAATTGAAGGAGATCAAAGAATCGAATGCAGTGAAAGATTCGCTGCTGCTGCGTCAGTTGGATTTAATCTATGACAGTTATCTGGGAAAGCAGGTGGATACAAGCCTAATTGCCACCCGCCTTGCAATGGAAACTGAAATCAACAAGAAATACCTGAACTTCAGGGTGAAAGTGAATGAAAAAGAACTATCAGACAATCAGGTGGAAGATGTGCTCAGAAACTCGACTTCAAACACTGAACTTCAGGCAACATGGGAAGCCCACAAACAGCTCGGGCCGGTGGTTGCCGAAGATATTATCAAACTGGTAAAACACCGCAATCTGATTGCACAAAACCTTGGGTTCAGCAATTACCACGAAATGAGCCTTAAACTTTCGGGCCAGGATCCGGCTGAAGTAACCGCTACTTTCGATGAACTCGATAATCTGACAAAAGGTAATTTTGCACAGTTGAAGGGCGAAATTGATGCCTATTTTGCTAAAAGGTACAAGGTGAAAGTGGAAGATTTGCAGCCATGGCACTACCAAAACAGGTTTTTTCAGGAAGCTCCGGAAATTTATCCGGTGAATTTTGACAAATATTACAAAGATCAGGATCCGGTTAAATTGGTCGCTACTTTTTACAACGGCATCGGACTCAATGTTGACGCCATTCTTGCAAAGAGTGACCTCTACGAAAAACCCGGAAAGAACCAACATGCTTTCTGTACCGATATCGATCGTGAAGGTGATGTACGAACCCTTGATAATATCCGTCCCGATTCATACTGGATGAACACCATTCTTCATGAACTCGGACACGGCGTTTATTCATACTACAACGACCGGTCACTACCTTTCACTTTGAGGGATGCCGCCCACACGTTTACCACCGAAGCAATTGCCAACATGTTTGGCCGTATGGCTACCAATCCTGAATGGATGATGCAAATGGGGATCATCGACTCCACCGAAAGCGCAAAAATTGCTGAAGATAGCCGCAAGTCTCTCCGGCTTCAGATGCTGGTATTCAGCCGCTGGGCGCAGGTGATGTACCGCTTCGAAAAGTCAATGTATGAAAATCCTGATCAGGATCTGAATAAATTGTGGTGGGACATGGTTGAAAACTACCAGATGATAAAAAATCCGGAAGGCCGAAACTCGCCCGACTGGGCAACCAAAATTCATGTTGCACTCTATCCCTGCTACTACCACAATTACCTGCTGGGTGAACTTCTCGCATCGCAACTATACAACTACATGACTACCAATATCACTCAAAATCAATCACTTGTTGGCGAGAAAGCAGT
This sequence comes from Prolixibacteraceae bacterium, assembly GCA_019459485.1. Lineage (GTDB taxonomy): Bacteria > Bacteroidota > Bacteroidia > Bacteroidales > Prolixibacteraceae > Aquipluma. The sequence goes on along the minus strand of JAIBEZ010000098.1, from coordinate 130,414 downwards.
AGGAGACTACCTCAGGGAAAAGGTATTTCTCCCCGGAGCCCGGTATTCATGGAATGAAATGATCGAAAAAGCCACCGGCGAAAAACTGACAGCCAAATATTACGCAAAGCAGTTTGTTGAATAACAATTGTATAATAAATTGTCAGCCAATATCCACCCCTTAGTTGGACGTTTATTGGCTGACATTTCTTTTAGATCGTAATAGTTGCACCCATAATTTTCAAAAATTCTCTAATAAATGCCGGATGGGCTGGCCAAGCGGGAGAAGTTACCAGATTACCATCAACAAAAGCTCCGTTAACCGGAATATTCTGGAATTCTCCACCAGCCAGTGTTACTTCCGGACCAACCGCAGGATAGGCGGTTAGTTTTCTTCCTTTTACTACACCTGCGGCAGTTAAAATCTGAATCCCATGGCAAATTGCAGCAACGGGTTTATCTTCAGCAAAAAAATGTTTCACGATTTCTAACACCTTCGCATTTAATCGCAAATATTCAGGCGCCCGCCCACCAGCAATTACCAATCCGCTGTAATCGTTCACATTAACATCCTTAAAACTGTAATTCAACGCGAAGTTGTGCCCTGGCTTTTCAGTGTAAGTTTGGTCGCCTTCAAAATCGTGGATGGCTGTTTTAATTGTATCCCCGGCTTTTTTGTCAGGACAAGCAGCATGAACTTCATACCCAACCATTTCGAGCATCTGAAACGGAACCATTGTTTCGTAATCTTCTGTAAAGTCTCCGGTTAAAAATAATACCTTTTTCATCCGTATATAATTTATTTTTATTTGCCGGATGGAACTCGCATGTGAAATATCCATCCTTGACTGTGTTTAACGAACATGCTCGTTTCATAGTTGTAATTTTTATGATTTGTCAAATTTTCCTCCCTAAGTTACTGAAAAAAAATCTCAACTGAAGAAATTATGATTTAATATTATTCCGTAACTTTCTATACAATTATTTCACTGAAAACTAATCAACTAAAATTGTACGATGAACTCCCCTATTCTGTATTACCTTACCGAACTGATTTTCCCCAAATTATGCGTGACCTGCGGCGATAAACTGATTGAGCAGGAACAGTGGATTTGCCTGCATTGTCTGCACCATATTCCACGAACAAATTTCCACCTTGAGCCGGAAAATCCTGTTGCCCAGCTATTCTACGGACGGGTGAGAATAGAATTTGCCACTGCATTTTTCTATTTCAGCAAAGGCAGTAAATATCAGTCGCTGCTACACAACCTCAAATACAAGGGAATGAAAGAATTGGGTGCCGAAATCGGAAAACAGTTCGGTATTGATTTGTTGCAGTCAGAAAGCTTTGCTTCGGTGGACGTGATTTGTCCGGTGCCGCTTCACCCACAGAAAGAAAAAAAGCGCGGGTACAATCAGAGTTGGTGGGTTGCTTCAGGAATTGCCCAACAAATGCAGAAACAACTTTCAGACGACAACCTGAAACGGATTACTGCAACAGAAACACAAACGCGAAAAGCCCGTTTCGAACGCTGGCAAAATGTGGAAGGAATTTTCGAATTGTCTGATCCGGAAGCTTTCTCCGGAAAACATATTTTGCTGATTGACGATGTGGTAACAACCGGCTCAACGCTCGAAGCCTGCGCTCAGGCCATCATTTCCAAAACTAACGCAAGGGTAAGTATCGCCACACTTGCAACCGCCTGATTATTTTACTCATAATTTCGTACTTTTAAGGAAAATTAGGTCAAATGAACAATTCAGAAATACAGATATTCAAAGCCCAGGACGGCACTACTGAAATTCAGGTTAAACTGGAAAATGATACGGTTTGGTTAAATCTGATGCAAATAACCGAACTTTTCCAAAGAGACAAGTCAGTTATATCCAGACATATAAGCAATATTTTTAAAGAAAATGAGCTTATTGAGAACTCAGTTGTTGCAAAAAATGCAACAACTGCAAGTGATGGTAAAACATACTTGGTGGAATATTTTAACCTCGATGTGATTATATCTGTTGGCTATCGGATAAAATCTCAAAGAGGAACTCAATTTCGCATCTGGGCAAACAAGATTTTGAAGGATTACCTTATCAAAGGATTTTCAATCAACGAACAGCGATTAAGGCAACAAAACGAACAATTACGCGAACTACAGGAATCGGTCAAACTTCTTGGGAATGTATTGAAATACAAAGATCTTTCAGGAGATGAAAGTTCCGGTTTATTAAAAATCATATCAGATTACGCTTATGCCCTGGATATTCTGGATCAGTACGATTATCAATCGCTTGAAATTTCTGAAACTTCAGGAAAAGAAACCTATCAGTTAAATTACGAAGAAGCAATACTCCAAATCCGCAGAGTAAAAGAAATTTATGGTAATAGTGATTTATTCGGTCATGAAAAAGATAACTCGTTTCGAAGTTCGGTTTCCACAATTTATCAGACATTTAACGGAATAGATTTGTATCCCAGCATTGAGGAAAAGGCGGCAAACCTGCTGTATTTTGTAACCAAAAATCATTCATTTTCAGATGGTAATAAACGAATTGCCGCATTCCTGTTTTTATATTTTCTTGAGAAAAATGGAATCTTGTTCGATCAATATGGGAATAAACGGATAGCTGACAATGCGCTGGTGGCGCTAACACTGATGATTGCAGTCAGCCGCACAGAGGAAAAGGAAACAATGACCAAAGTGATTGTTAACCTGATCAATAGGAGAAATTGAATAAATCCGTAAATTCCAAATTTCTGAGACTGAAAACTGAAACTGCTTACTTCTTCAACTCCCAGCTAACACCTTCTTTGCCATCCTTGATATCAAAACCAATGGTAGCCAGTTCGTTCCTGATTTTATCCGAAGTTGCCCAGTCTTTGTTGGCTTTGGCATCCATGCGAAGTTTCATCAGCAGATCAACTACTTCATTTAAAACTTCGCTCCTGCCGGAATCCGCCTGATTTTCAGCTTTTAATCCAAAAATATCGAAAACAAAAGCGTGGAAAAGCGATTTCAGGGCGTCCCGGTCTTCCAACGTGATGCTGGTATTTCCGTCAGCAACCGAATTGATGATTTTTACGCCTTCAAACAAATAACTCATCGCAATCGGGCTGTTCATGTCGTCGCCCATGGCAGTAAAGCAATTGGCTGAAAGTTCCGCAATATTCACTGAAGAAGTTTCAGAAACCGGCAAGGTTTCAATTTTGGCAACAGCTTTCATCAAGCGTTCCAGTCCTTTTTCTGAAGCCTGAAGTGCTTCGTTCGAGAAATCGAGTGTGCTGCGGTAATGCGCCTGCAACATGAAAAAGCGGATCGTCATTGGGCTGTAGGCTTTTTCAAGTAGCGGATGATTGCCGCTGAAAAACTCTTCGAGCGAAATAGCGTTACCGAGCGATTTGCCCATTTTCTGGCCGTTCAGGGTAATCATGTTGTTGTGCATCCAATAGCGGACGGCAGGTTTTCCGTGTGCCGCCTGCGCCTGCGCCATTTCAGCTTCGTGGTGAGGAAAAGTCAAATCCATTCCACCACCGTGTATGTCGAATGTTTCACCCAGATATTTGCAACTCATGGCAGTACATTCCATGTGCCAACCCGGAAATCCTTCGCTCCAGGGCGATGGCCATCGCATAATGTGCTCGGGCGATGCTTTTTTCCAGATGGCAAAATCCAGTCCGGAACGTTTTTCATCCTGACCATCCAAGGTTCGGGTATTGCTGATCAGATCTTCAATTTTACGTCCTGAAAGTTTCCCGTACTCATTTTCAGAAGCGAATTTCTCGACATCAAAATATACAGAACCGTTGCTTTCATAAGCATATCCGGAACTCAGAATTTTCTTTACCTCTTCGATCTGCTCAATAATATGACCCGAAGCACGTGGTTCAATGCTGGGCGATTCCAGATTGAGCAGAGCCATTGCCTGATGGTACATGTTGGTGTATTTCTGCACCACTTCCATCGGTTCCAACTCGTCGAGTTTGGCTTGTTTTGCAATTTTGTCTTCGCCCTCGTCGGCATCGGCCACCAAATGGCCCACATCGGTAATATTCCGCACGTAGCGCACTTTGTAGCCAATCTGTTTCAGGAAACGAAATACCAAATCGAAGCTAATCGCAGAGCGGGCATGACCCAAATGAGGCGGACCATAAACGGTTGGTCCACAAACGTACAACCCAACTTTGCCGGGAACAATCGGTTCAAAAACTTCTTTTTTACGGGTAAGCGTGTTGTAAATCTGTATTTCCTGAATCATGGTCGTTGATATTTTGATGCTGCAAATGTAAAAATTATTGATGAAAACAACAGTGAAGCGATTTCACCTAAAATAAGCGACACGAATAATTTAATATAAGTCAATAAACAATCGGAAATAAACTTTCACTTAAAAATTCAGGTAAAATCCTGATTTGTTTGATACTTCGGTATTTTGAAATTATTTTTGCCACAATTCTTAATAATCCTCTGCAAAAACTTATCATCAGAATCTGTAAGAACCGAATGCCTCCGAGATTGTTAAGCTTTAGAAATTAATAAAACCATATTTGTTCTTTCTATCCGGAACAACAGATAGACCAATTTATTATGACAACGAAAAAAAACATACAACACGAACTCGAAACGCGGGTGTTGGTGCTCGATGGAGCCATGGGAACCATGATTCAGAAACACCGCCTGTCAGAAGACGATTTTCGTGGTGCGATTTTCACTGATTTTCAATACGATCTGAGAGGGAACAACGACTTACTTTCGATCACGAAACCTGAAATTATCAGGGAAATTCATGCCGAATTTCTGGAAGCCGGTGCCGACATCATCGAAACAAATACTTTCAACTCAACCAGTATTTCGCAGGCTGATTACCATTTGGAAGAATGGGTTTACCAACTCAACCTGCAAGCGGCAAAGTTGGCCGTTGAAGTTGCAAACGAGTTTACCTCCAAAAATCCGGAGAAATCACGCTATGTGGCAGGAGCAATCGGTCCGATGAACAAAACATTGTCGCTTTCGCCCGACGTGAACGACCCGGGATTCCGCTCAGTAACTTTTGACGAGGTAAAAGCTTCGTACCGCGAACAGTTGAAAGGTTTGCTCGATGGCGGCGTTGACTTGCTGCTGGTGGAAACTATTTTCGATACGCTGAATGCCAAAGCAGCTCTTTTTGCCATTGAAGATGAATTGGAAGAACGCGGAATCCGTCTGCCTGTAATGGTTTCAGGAACAATCACCGATGCCAGCGGTCGAACACTTTCAGGACAAACTGTCGAGGCTTTTCTGGCTTCGGTTTCACACATTGATTTGCTGAGTATTGGCCTAAACTGCTCACTGGGAGCCAAGGATCTGCGACCATATCTGGAAGAACTTTCCAAGAAAGCGCCGTTTTTCATCAGTGCTTATCCGAATGCAGGTTTGCCCAACCAGTTTGGCGAGTACGATGAAACTCCTGCCGAAATGGCGCATCAGGTAAGTGATTTTCTCGACAACAAATTCGTAAATATTGTCGGCGGTTGCTGCGGAACAACTCCTGATCACATCCGTGAACTGACGAAACTTGCCGCAAAATCGGAACCTCATCACCGGAGAAAAAAAAGCAAACACACCATTCTTAGCGGATTGGAACCGGTTATTCTTACCCCGGAAACCAATTTTATCAATATTGGCGAACGATGCAACGTAGCTGGTTCGCGAAAATTTGCCCGCCTGATCAAAGAAGAAAAATACGAGGAAGCGCTTGCCATTGCCCGTAATCAGGTTGACGAGGGCGCGCAGATCATCGATGTAAATATGGACGATGCCATGATCGATGCCAAAAAGGAAATGGTTACTTTTCTGAAATTGCTGATGGCAGAACCTGATATTGCACGCGTTCCGATCATGATCGATTCATCGAAATGGGAAGTGATAGAAGCTGGCCTGAAATGCCTGCAGGGTAAAGCCATTGTGAATTCCATCAGCATGAAAGAAGGCGAAGCGGTGTTCCGGAAACAGGCGCAGTTGCTGAAACGATATGGGGCGGCGGTTGTTGTAATGGCTTTCGACGAAGATGGACAGGCCGACTCTTTCGAAAGGAGAATTCAAATTTGTCAGCGCGCCTACAACATTCTGGTCAACGAAATAAACTTTCCCCCGCAGGACATCATTTTCGATTCGAATATCCTGATCATCGGCACCGGAATGGAGGAACACTATAACTATGCTGTTGACTTTATCAATGCAGTGAGCTGGATCAAAAAAAATCTGAAACATGCAAAAACAAGCGGCGGGGTCAGCAATGTTTCGTTTTCATTCAGGGGAAACGACCAGGTGCGCGAAGCCATTCATTCAGTTTTCCTGTTTCATGCCATTCGGGCGGGTCTCGACATGGGCATCGTAAATCCGGGAATGTTGCAGATTTACGACGAAATTCCAAAAGATTTTCTGGAGAAAGTGGAGAATCTGGTCCTGAACAAAAAACCTGAAGCAACCGAAGAATTGCTCGAATTTGCCCAAACGCTGAAAGCTCAGGATGCAAAAGAAGAACGTGTAGATGAATGGCGTGAATTTCCGGTTGAGAAACGGCTGGAACATGCGCTGATAAAGGGACTGCCCGATTATATAGAAATTGATCTGGCAGAAGCATTGCCGCATTATTCACCTGTGTTAAATATCATCGAAGGTCCGCTGATGGATGGAATGAACATCGTTGGCGACTTATTTGGCGCCGGAAAAATGTTCCTTCCGCAGGTGATCAAATCGGCCCGCGTGATGAAAAAGGCAGTGGCTTATTTGCTGCCGTACATCGAAGCCGACAAAGACAAGTTCGATACCACCGACAACCGGAAAGTGGTGCTGATGGCCACTGTTAAAGGCGATGTGCACGACATCGGGAAAAATATTGTTGGGGTGGTTCTGGGCTGCAACAACTATCGGGTAATTGATTTGGGCGTGATGGTGCCAACCAATAAAATTCTGGATACAGCCATTCAGGAAAATGTAGATATCATTGGACTTAGCGGACTGATTACCCCTTCACTCGAAATTATGACGGAAGTGGCTGCCGAAATGGAACGTCGAAAAATGAATTTACCGCTTTTGGTAGGCGGTGCAACAACTTCGAAAATACATACAGCGGTTAAAATTGCCACACAGTATAAAAATACGGTCATCCATGTGAAAGACGCATCACGCGCAGTGAGCGTAGTTTCAAACCTGATTTCAGGAAATCAACAGTTTCTGTCCGATATTCGCGATGATTATCAGACCATCCGAAATTTCCACAGTCAGAAAAAGGCAAAAAAATACCTTTCCATTGCTGATGCCCGCGCCAATAAACTGAAACTGGACTGGGACAATACCCCCATTTACAAACCCAATTTTATCGGTGTCAAACAACTGATTGATTTCCCGATACAGGAACTGCGGAAATACATCGACTGGACTTTCTTCTTTTTTGTTTGGGAACTGAAAGGCAAATTTCCGGATATCCTGAACGATGAACTTCAGGGCGAGGAAGCCCGGAAATTGTATGCCGATGCCAACCGGATGCTCGATCAGATGACCGAAAAGAAAATGGTTCAGGCAAATGGTGTTTTTAGTATCTGGCCGTCAAATGCTGATGGTGATGACATCGTTATTTTTGAAGATGAAACCCGCACCAAAGAAATTGGCCGCTTTTATCATCTCCGTCAACAGGAAGAAAAAAAAGGCGGGTCGCCCAATTATTGCCTGTCCGACTTTGTCGCTCCGATTGAAAGTGGCAAAGCCGACTATTTTGGTGGTTTCGCCGTAACAGCAGGTATTGGCATCGAAAAATGGATAAAGCATTTCCACGACGACCACGACGATTACAATGCAATAATGCTCGAAGCGCTGGCCGATCGGTTGGCCGAAGCATTTGCCGAAGTGTTGCACGAAAAAGTACGCAAAGAATACTGGGGTTACGTACCTGATGAAAACCTGACACTGGATGAAATGCTTCATGTTGATTACCAGGGAATTCGCCCCGCATTGGGTTACCCGGCCTGCCCCGAGCACCACGAAAAGAGCAATCTTTTCAAAATGCTGAAAGCCGAAGAAACTGGAATGACCCTGACCGAACACTTTATGATGTCCCCAACGTCTTCCGTCAGCGGCGAATTCTTTGTCCATCCTGAATCGAAATATTTCAGTCTCGAAAAAGTTGGCAAAGACCAGGTTGAAGATTATGCCCGCCGCAAAGGAGTTTCAATTGAAGTGATTGAACAATTTATGCCATCGAATTTGAATTATAAGGGGATTTAAGAAAGTGGGCAGTCACAGTTTCCAGTCTCAGGACTTTCTATTGATCAGATGACTGAAGCTCATCCGATCTAGAAATTACATACTTTAGTCCGTTCGCTAAAGCGGAACGGCCTGTCCCGATTTTTTATCGGGAGCAAAGGATAGTGCTCTAGATTAATTCATATGTTAATCAATGAGATAATATCCTTTGCCTTCTGGCTTTAGCCGACGGATTTGAGAATATAAAGGAAACCGTCCGCGCAGAAATCAAAAACAAAGCGGCGATCTCTTTCGTACGGAATAGAGTTCGCCTTCAAACGAGTAATTTAAAAGTAGCTATGACTCAATTTGAGGCAATTGAAATATCACGGAGCTATGTTCATCTATTGCGCTCAGAAGGAATATCAGTTGACAAAGCATTTTTGTATGGAAGCTACCTGACCAATACAGCGACAAGCGAAAGTGATATTGATTTAATGATTGTGACAGAAAATGCCAACGATGATTATTTGGCTGGCCAAATATGAATTCTGACCAAAATAGTTAATTCGAGAATAGAACCCTTTTTAGTAGGTACAAAACGTTTTTATAGCGACGACAATTCACCTTTGGTTGATTTGGTAAAAAGGACTGGTTTAGAAATCGCATAGATACAACCAACTTTAAAACTTCAAAAAGGCAGGATGAAAATTCTGTCTTTTTTATTGGTAATATTTTTTGCAAACATATTGTGGTTGTTGATTGAAAAGTTAACTTGCAATGGCAACTGGTCATGAATTTAAATAATTGATTTTCAATGAAAACATAACCTCTATCAAATCTTGACAATGATGGAATCAACTGTCGGAATTGTCGGGATTATTACTGCGCCGATCATGAGTAAAATATTTTAATAAATAATCATTCATCCTATGTCACAGAAAATTATTCGTTTCGCCAGATGCATGGGCATTGTTACCTTTTTCGTTCTGTTTCAGCAAGTATTGATTGCACAAAATACAAATGCACTGAAAGGACGTGTCTTTGATAGTATTACCAATGAACCGCTACCCTTTGCTACAGTTCGAATCTTCAATTCGAGTGCAGGAGTATTTACCAACGAATTTGGCGAGTTTACCTTTCATATCCCCGACAATTTAAATACAAGTAATGTCCAGATTTCATGTATAGGGTACAAAAAAATAAACCTGGAAGCTACTTCAATAAAACCTGATATTATATATTCCTTTGGAATGGTGCCGGAAGTGTATGTACTAGACGAAGTGAATATCAGCGGCAAAGGTTTATCCCCTATTGATATTGTTAAAAGAGCAATCAAAGATATTTCAAAAAACTATTCCAAGGAGGAATTTTTATTACATGGTTATTACCGCGACTATATCAAAGATAAAAGCACCGATGATTATGTAAATTTAACAGAGGCTGCTGTTATCATTGAGGATCGGGGCTTTAACAGAAATGATTATGAAAAATCAAGAATAAAATTAGAGCAAATTCGGTACAATCCTGGCTTTATCGCCGATACCCTGTTAAATTCGGTTTACGATGGTAAAACAAAATATATACCTTATGCTCTCATCGATGACTCAAATGAATTAGCGATATTACGACGGCAGGATCCAATTCGCAACCATAATATTCAAACGTTCTCTTTTGTTGATATACTCGATCGGTCCTTCATCCCGAACCACTCATTTAAATGTGAATCAATTATTAACAACGATTCTTCCAAAATTTTCGAAATCAGTTTTGAAACTCAACGATTCAACTTTTCAAATGATGAATACAGTGCAAATGGTAAAATTTATATTCTCGCCGAAAACTATGCCATCATCGCATTTACTTATACCCTTACTTGCAAGTGGCCCACCTATTCAGGAAAATTATTAGATTTTAAACTCGAATATAGAAACTATATGGATAAATATTATTTGAGTTACCTGTCGTCAAGCAACTATTTTGAATATAAGACTAAGGCTACAGACGGTTCACTGTCTAAAAAGTATTTTCAGTATCGCGAATTATTTATTAATAAAATCGATGTCAAAGATTTTGAATCCATAAAACCCGAGGAAACTATCAGAAAGGATTCTCCCATACTCAGCAACAAGATTCCCGTCAAGGAAGGAATGTGGGATAATTACAATTACATAAGCAACGTCAAATTTAACGAGTAATATTCAATGCTCTGATATTTACAAGTAATTTGTAACCAAATAATCAAAAATCCATGAAAAATTCAACAAAAACGGCCCTAATTGCTTTCATTTTGGGTTTGGGTGTTATGTTTGTGCTTGATATGATTTTCCATTTCAACAACTCGGTTGAAACACAACTGAAACGTGAAATGAACAAAGCAGAAAAGAAAATTGAAAACATTTTTAAATGATCATTCGTTGAAAGATTGGTTTTCAGCCAACTTTTGAACCATTAAAAAGCCCACTAATGAAAGTAATTGACATTATCAATCAAAGCGACAAAACCATTTTTTCGTTTGAGTTATTGCCGCCGCTCAAAGGAAATGATACCAGCAAAATATACAATACAATTGAAAGTTTGGTGGATTTTGATCCGAAGTACATCAACATCACCACTCACCGCGACGAAATGGTGTACGTTGAACTTCCCAACGGCCACATTGAAAAACGGACGGTTCGCAAACGCCCCGGAACGGTTGCAATTGCAGCAAACATTCAGTATAAATACGGAATCCCGGTGGTTCCTCACATTTTATGCGGCGGCTTTTCGAAGAGCGAAACTGAGCATGTATTGATCGACCTGAATTTTATGGGCATCTCGAATGTGCTTGCATTGCGCGGCGACGGCAACAAAGGCGAACATGTTTTCAGGCCGGATCCAAACGGACACGCCAATGCCAACCAACTTGTTGAACAGATCGTGAATCTGCGCAAAGGAAAATATCTTGAACTTGATTTAAAAAACACAGCACCAATGGATTTTTGCATTGGTGTGGCTGGTTATCCGGAGAAACATTTTGAAGCGCCAAATGCTGACATTGATCTTCAGTACCTGAAAGACAAAGTGGATGCAGGGGCCGAATACATTGTTACCCAAATGTTTTTCGATAACCGGAAATACTACGATTTTGTTGATCGTTGCCGGGCTGCCGGAATTCAGGTTCCGATTATTCCGGGAATCAAACCAATTAACCTGAAAAATCAACTGACAGTTCTACCCAAATTATTCAGCATTGACATTCCGAAAGAACTTGCACTTGAACTTGCCAAATGCAAAACGGACGACGATGCCAAAGTGGTTGGAACTGAATGGGCCATTTATCAGTCAAAAGACCTGATTGCCAACAAGGTTCCGAGCCTACACATTTATACTTACGGAGTTTCTGACAATACCCGAAAAATAGTTAAAGCTGTATTCTAGTGTCGTGTCAACCAACTCTTGTCACAACGTCATGCCGAACTTGTTTCGGCATCCCTTCTGTCATGAGACCCTGAAACAAGTTCAGGGTGACGTACCTTCGACAGTATAACGTTGACATGACACTAGGCGTAAACTATCTTTTGGCCAGCGAGAACAAAAATTCCAGGCCTCCTTCGGGCCGGTTTTTTACAGATATTTCGCCCTTGTGCAGCATGATGGCATTTTTCACGATCGAAAGGCCAAGGCCGGTTCCGCCGGTTTCGCGCGAACGGCCGTAGTCAACCCGGTAGAAACGTTCGAAAATACGTGGTAGGTGTTCTTCAGGAATTCCGGCACCTGAATCGGTATATTGGAAATAATAGAATTTATTGTCTTCCAGGTATTTCCGGATAGAAATTTTCGTACTGTCACCGGCATAATTGATCGAATTTTCCACCAGATTTTGGAATACCGAAAACAGCAACGATTCATTTCCGCTAACAACTACTTCATTGTCAACATCGACCGTGTAATCCATGTTCCTTTCTGTAAGCCTGATTTTCAGGTTTTCAATCGCATCTCGAATAACTGGTTTCAGCATAAGTGGTTTAAATTCGAACAAGCCACCTGCATCTTCAATGTTGTTGAGCAACGAAATATCGTTGAGCAGATCGGTCAGCCGCTGTGACTGCGCGAAAGCTTTCTCCAAAAAATAAGTTTGTTTCTCAGCCGGGATATTCGGGTTATTCAATACTGTTTCCAGATAACCTTTTATTGACGACAGCGGAGTTTTCAGCTCGTGCGCAATGTTGGAAGTGAGCTGTTGCTTGAGCAGTCGCTGTTTCTCCGGACGGGTCACATCGCTGACAAGAATCTCAAAACTTTTATCGACAAAAATAATACACCTGACCTGAAAGAATTTCTCGCTTTTCTCGATGGTAAATTCAATGTGAGGGAGTTCTTTATTTTGAGTCTGAAGATCGCTTTCGCGGTACTGCTCAACAAATTCAACGACTTTACTGAATTCAGGAATAGAAAAAACATGTTCAGCAGAAATGGTTGATTTATCCGAAATCATGTTAATAAACTGAATAAAGTGACTATTGGCCAGTATCTTGTGTTTTTCAGAAGAAAAAATAGAGATGCCTTCTTTCAGAACCTGAAGGTGTCCGTATAATTTTTCCCTTTCGCTGGTCAACTCATCTTTTGCAGTTTTCAGGTTGTCGTAAATCTGAATAATTTGTTTCCGGATTACACCCAGCTCATTGTCCTGAAAATTACTGTCCATTTTCGAAATATCTTCATTCTGACCGGCTTTGAGTGCAAAATCTTTAAGCTTGACGATAAAGTCACTCAACCGGCGGGTGGTGAAATGGAGCAAAATCCACATCAGGACAAAAAGAAATACCAGAAAAACTAAAAATATACGTTCCGTTTTCAGAAATTTGATGATATCGACATTGTAAACCGCTGCTGTACGAACAAAATATTTTTTGCAGTTTTTTGCATAGTAGTAAAATTTCTGATCGGTAGTCGCTGACAGGCGAATACTTGAGCCTTTTCCCGAATAAAGCGCCTTTTGAACTTCCGGCCTTGACAGGTGGTTCTCCATTGTCTGAACATCCGCAACAAAGCTATCATAAAGAACTTTTCCTGTCATATCAACTACTGTAAGCCGGGTATTGTCGATGGGCAACAGAATTTTCAGCGTATCAAGTGATTTAAAATCGCCCGATTCGAAAACACTGTTGTGCTCGATGTAACGATGGGTTACTTCCGAAATATTATCCAGTGTGCTGTCGAGCTGACCGGTCCGGTAGCTTTTTTCCCGATCGTACTGGTAGCCCAAAACTACCAGGGTAAAAATGGAAAATACAACAAAGAAGTTGATGAATATCCGGCGGCGAAAAGTGTGTTGTACTATCACGGGTTCTATTTTTTAAGATTAAAACATTATAAATATCGAACGAGGAACAAGAAATAAGAAATGTAAAACGGCGCTACTTCGATGTTCCTTGTTTCTTATTCGGCGTTTCTTATTTCCTATTTTTTTAAAAATATCGAATATCGAACGAGAAATAAGAAATGTAAAACGGCGCAACTTCGATGTTCCTTGTTTCTCATTCGGCGTTTCTTATTTCTTAATTTTCAAAGCTGTATCCATAGCCCGACCTGCCTTTGATGCAATTGCCAAATTCTCCTATTTTTTTCCTGAGGCGGGCAATGTTTACATCCACATTTCGCTCGGTTACAATTACGTCGTCGCTCCAGATCCGGTCAAGAATTTCCTGTCGGCTAAGGTATTTACCCTTGTTCGAAATCAGCATCACCAGTATCTCGAACTCCTTACGGGTTAACAAAACCGGCAGATTGTCGATGGTTACCGATTTGCGGTTCAAATCAAGTTCCATGCTGTCAATCGTAATAACCTTTGGCTTCACCTCAACCGTTTTGCCACGGCGGAGAACAGCCTTAATACGGGCCGTCAGTTCCTTGATTGAAAATGGTTTCGAGAGATAATCGTCGGCGCCAACGTTAAATCCGGTCAGCATATCGTTTTCAGTTTCGCGTGCTGTCAGGAAAATAATCGGAACCGAAAGTGCCAGTTCTTTCCTTATTTTGTCGGCCAGTTTAAAGCCCGACATTCCACCCATCATCACATCGAGCAGCAACAAATCGAAACGGTCAATCGACTTGGTCAGCGCTTCTTCTCCCGAATAGGCTACCTCGATGTCGAAACCTTCGCTTGCCAGGTTGAACTGAAGGATCTCACAAAGATCTTTTTCGTCGTCAACAACCAATATTTTGTATGCTTCACTCATTGTTTGATGGTTTTATTTTATCTTCAAGTTCTTCTCTTCTGCGATGCCTGATGTCTTTGCCTTCGTAAGCATAAATTGAAGCCTCGGCAATATTGGCGGCATGGTCCGAAATCCGTTCGATGTTTGAAACCATTTCTTTAATGTTGATAAAACTGATCAGGATATTTTTCTTTTCTTCCGATTTCTGGGCTTTACCAATGGCTTTTTTCAACATTTTTCGGTTCAATTCGTCAACAACCGCTTCATTTTTAATGGTCCAGATCGCCAGGTCCATGTCTTTGTTGATAAACGAAAGCATAGAATTCTTCACCATTTTAACACTCAGTATCATCATGTTCGAAATAAAATCCGAGAGGCTGGCATACACCTCTTCGTTTTTTATTTTTTTCATAAAGTTAGTAATGCTCACGGCTAAATCGCCAATCCGTTCCAAACTAATTACAATGCGGTAAAGTGCAATAAGCTGGCGTATTTCAGAAGCCACCGGATGATAAAGTACAATGGTATTCACAATTTTATCGCTGAGTTTCACCTCCCACTTATCCAGTTTGTCTTCGTTTTCGCGAATAGTGTGCAACTGCTCATCGGTAAGATGTAACTCGCTGCTTGTAATCATTGTTTCCAGAATATCGAGCTGGGTCAATACCAAATTGGCAAGTGATTCGTAATCAGCCAATATCTCTTTTATCGATTCGTCTTTTTTTACTGACATTGTTTTTATCTTTATTTATATCATTAACAATATTAGGAATGTCTTCGCAACTTACAATAGCTTCTTGCCGCTAGCAGCTAGCGGCCAGTAGCCAGAACGTCAACCGAATTTTCCGGTCAGATATTCTTCTGTGCGCCTGTCCTGCGGATTGGTAAACATGTTTTTCGTTTTGCCGTATTCAACCAGTTCCCCAAGGTACATAAACAGCGAATAATCTGAAATACGGGCAGCCTGTGACATGTTGTGTGTGACCATGATGATCGTATAATGTTCTTTCAGCGTGATGAGCAAATCCTCAATTTTGGAAGTTGCTACCGGATCGAGGGCTGAAGTTGGTTCGTCGAGCAAAATAATTTCAGGATTAAAAGCCAGGGCACGCGCGATGCAAAGCCTTTGCTGCTGGCCGCCGCTCAAAAAAGTTCCCTTTTTGGTGAGCGAATCTTTCACTTCGTCCCACAAAGCCACATCACGCAGCGAACGTTCCACAATTTCGTCGCGTTCCTGCTTTTTCTGATTGATGCCATTCAGCTTGTATCCGGCAATAACATTGTCGTAAATGCTCATCGTAGGGAATGGGTTGGGCCGCTGAAAAACCATTCCCGTTTGCCGTCGCAATTTGATGGCCGACATCTTGAAAATATCTTCGCCGTTCAGTGTTACCGAACCCGTTGTGTGAATGTTTTCATACAGTTCGTGCATTCGGTTGAGCGCGCGTAAAAGAGTACTCTTTCCGCAACCCGAAGGTCCCATGATGGCTGTCACGGTGTTTTTTTTGATTCCGACGGTTACATCCTTTACCGCCACATTTTTGTCGTATGCTACTGATAAATTTTCAATGGCCAGGATGGGATCTTTAACCTGTAATATGTTTGTGTTCATTTAAATTTTATTTTCGGTTAGCCGCAAACTGCTTTGCGGTCAGGTTGAATGCAAGTACAATAATCATTAGCAAAAGTGATGAACTCCAGATCATATCCACCATGTTCGGATCGTTGTAAAATTCCCAGATCAGCAAAGGAATCGCGCTGGTCGGCTTGGATATGTTCATATTGATGGCCCGGCTTCCCAATGCGGTGAGCATCAAAGGAGCCGTTTCGCCAATGACCCTCGAAACAGCAAGCAGTATTCCGGTCATCAGTCCGCTGAAACCTGTCGGGATCAGTATTCCGGTTAGTACCCGCCAATAGGGAATTCCCAAAGCGAGTCCTGCTTCCTTGAGCGTTTGCGGTATCATTTTCAATGTTTCTTCGGTTGAGCGTACAATCATAGGCAACATCATAATCGCCAGCGAAACACTTCCGGCCAATGCTGAAAATCCATTGGTAACATATTTTACCACCCAAAGGTAGGAGATTAATCCAAGTACAATGGAAGGAACTCCCTGCAAAATATCTGATACATTTCTGGTGATATTGGCCAGCCATTTACCCTGATTTTCGTAGAGATAAACACCGGTGATGATTGCGATTGGAATTGCAATTACTGCTGCCATGGCCACCATCAGGAGAGTTCCCAATATGCCGTTTACAATACCACCCGGAATGAGTTCGTTGTTTGCAATGGCTGTCATCGCTTCCATGGTATCGGGTGTTTTTTCAACCAGAAAGCCAAAGCTAAGCTGCTTGTACCCTTTTTCAATCAGCTTCGAAATGATCAGTATAATCGGTGAAACCGTAATGACCGAGAAAAATACAACAAGCCCCAAAAAGACTCGATCTTTCCGGATTCTTGAACTGATATTCTCCGCTTCGTTGATTGCCTTCATTTTATTTTAGTTCATTTTTCTGATGATCAGTTTCCCAATGCTGTTCACAATTCCGGTAATTACAAAAAGCAATAACCCGATAAAGATGAGCGAACTAAGTTTAAGTCCGTCGGCCTCGCCAAACTGATTGGCAATAACCGAAGCCATGGTGTTTCCGGTCGAGAAGAGTCCGTCAGGAATGATATTTGAATTTCCGATGAGCATGGTAACCGCCATCGTTTCGCCCAAAGCCCTTCCAAAAGCCAGAATATATCCGGCAAAAATTCCTGAACGTGCTGCCGGAACAGTTACATACCTGATTACTTCGTATCGTGTTGAACCCAGCGAGTAGGCAGCTTCCTTCAAATCATTCGGAACCATTGATATGATTTCGTTACTCAAAGAAGTGGCATAAGGAATAATCATTATTGCCAAAACTATACTTGAAGTAAGAACTCCAAATCCCTGGTTTTCAAAACCGATGCCGATCAGAAACGGACGCAGGATATAAAAACCCCACAAGCCATATACGATGGAAGGAATTCCGGCCAGCAAATCGACCATCGTACCCAAAATTTTGGCAACCCGCGTATTCCGGTAGTACTCGCCCAGGAAAAGTGAAGTGGCAAACGAAAGTGGGAAACTAATGACCAATGCTGCAAAGGATGTAATCAGGGTTCCGGCGATAAATGGCAAAGCCCCGTAATTTTCACGGCCATCAGTTGGATCCCAATGCGATGAGGTAATAAAACCAAATCCAAAAGTTTTAAACGAAGGTATCGCACCTCCCACAAGAGAAAATACGATACCTCCTGCTACTATCAGGATGATAAATGAAACAGAAAATAATACGATTTTTGTAATCTTGTCGCTGTTCATTTAGCCGGTTTAAACTTAATTAAGGATTGCTTTTCCTTCAAAAGTAACCGAACGAAGGATCGCTTTTGCCTTGGCAGCAGCATCTTCGGTAAGCGGGGCATAATGAACGTTTGGCGCTTCAGCCTGAGCTTCTGAACTAACCATCCAATCGAGCAATTTCAAGGTTTCTTCAGCCTGAGCCAATGAACGTCCGTTGTAAGCCTGTTCCTTGTAAAGAATTATCCATGTAAAACCGCTGATCGGATACGACTCAGGATCGCTTGAATTGGTCAACATGATGCGGGTATCATCGGGAATATTTCCTTTGGCGGCCGCACTAATCGAAGCCATGGTTGGTAAAACATATTCACCGGCGCTGTTTTGAACTTGAGCCATCTGTGTTTTTTGTGCAAAAGCAAATTCAGAACCCACATAACCAATGGCGCCTTCAGTTTGGCTAATAGTTCCCACAACTCCCGGATTGCCTTTGGCTCCCATACCAACCGGCCAGTTCAGCGATTTACCGGCTCCAATCTTTTCAGCCCATTTTGTACTGATCTTGGACAGGTAGTCCGAAAAAATCTGGGTAGTTCCGCTTCCATCAGAACGGTGAACAAACAAAATATCTTTTGCTGGTAATGTTACTCCCGGATTGTTGGCAGCGATGAGCGGATCGTTCCATTTGGTAATTTCACCCATGAAGATTTTCTCAAGCAATTCGTTCGATAATTTTAATTCATCAATTCCAGGCAAGTTATAAGTGATAACAACTGCGCCCAAACAAGTTGGAATGTGAACGATTGGCGCAGGCATTTCGGCCATTTTATCGTCTTCAAGAAATGCATCGGTTGCCCCAAAATCAACGACTTTGTCGGTCAGGCTGCGGATACCACCACCAGAGCCAACACCTCCGTAAGTAACCGGAATGCCTTTTGATTCAGTATAATTTTTGAATACCAGGTTGTAAAATGGAAGCGGAAAAGTTGCTCCTGCAGCTGTCAGGGATACTTTTTCATTTGAAGTTTTTTTAGCTGAATTCTGGCACGAACTAAAAAGCACTGCCAATACCAATACGGTAATAATTGTTCTCATGATTTTTTGTTTTATATTTTTAAAATTTTATTTCACAGTTCAACATTAGTGTTGAAACATAGGGCGCTATTTCGTTAGCCGGATTCCAGCCACGGTAATTTGGTGTTAATTTTATTCCTGAAACCGGTGAATATTCAACACCGGCCATAACAAGCTGACCATCGTTGGCCAGGTTCCAGTTAACAGTTTTTCCTGAAAGTGTATTTGACTGAAGATTGTCATAACGTGCAAGCAGTTTTACCTTTTTTGAAGCCACATAAGTTGCGTAAAAAGATGGTCCGAAATAGTCTCTGCCATCGATCATCAAATGATTCTTCTGATAATTGTATTCGGCTGCCAACGACAGCTTTTTTGCTTTGTAACCAATAAATCCTGCATAAGTAATTTGTGCACTATCTTTTCCCATAAAATCGACCATTCCCCGAATAACGAGTTCTTTGACTGGTGTAACTGTCAATCCAAATGCAGTTTTCAGAAAGTCGTCTGACTGTAATTTTTTATAACCTTCGCCGTTATACAAAGCAACATCAGCGCTCAGTATGCTGTTAAATTTATAGGTTACACTGGTTCCCAAATCGGCACTCGATGCAAAATCATACGCATCCTGAAACACCTTTTCCATGTAGCGGTATCCCCAAAAATTCTCCTGAACCTTAAATTGGGTGGTAGGAATCATCCCGAAATCGACCGAAAGATTGTTGTGTTTGTAATTCAGGAAGGCGTTTTTAACAAAAGCGGTCATTTGCAATTTGCCTACACCCGGATTTCCAACATCATAAATAACTGTTCCGGAGAAGTTCTCGCTGAAGAAATGCTCGTAGCCCAGGTAAACGCGGGTAAGTTCGAAGGCCGACTTGGATTCTCCATCAGCAAACGTGGTGTGTGCATTACCGAAAACCCTGATTATTGGTTTTCCATGCGGTTTAAATGCTTCTTTTGTTTCCTGCGACATTGCAATTAATGCGATACAAAGTATCAATAAGGTTGTTAAGATTGTTTTTTTCATTTCTACTCAAGATTTGTTTTTGAATTTTAAGCCGGTACAAAGATTAATCGCTGCAATTACAGGCCTGTTACAGAAATATTACAAAACGATTAATTTAACAGGTTTGTAATCTAATAAAAGCACAAATTACCAATATATCAAACAATTAAACCTTTCAGGCAATCTTTAATCCGGTTAAAAAACAATTACAATACGATTAAAACCGCAAAAAGATTTTAATAAGTAGAAAAGAATCAGAAAAGAAAAATTCAGAAAAAGATTATAGCAATAATAAGAATGCTGAAATAACAGTGATCAAAATGACGAATCCGCGGTAAGTATGTTCGGGAATAATTTTAACAACTTTGAAACCGATGAAAGCACCCAACGCGATGGCAGGTAAAGTCATCAGGTCGATCATTAATGTTTCGGCATTGATGTTATTCCACACAAAAAGCTGCAGCGGGAATTTGGTGAAATTAATGATCATGAAAAACCAGGCTCCGGTAGCGATAAAACTGTTTTTTGGGAGGTGCATGGCCAGCAGATAAATGGCAAAAACAGGGCCAGCCACATTGCCGATCATGGTTGCAAAACCACCCAGAATACCCATTGTTGCTGCAAACCACCATTTGTCAGGAAAGAAATGAGTTCCTTTTCGTTTGTCTTGCCACAGCATCAGTCCAACACTCAGAAATACCAAAATAGCGATCAGGTTTTTAAATTGCTCATCATTCACCATTTCGCCTACCCACAAAGCCAGAAAAAGTCCAACCACCGCCCATGGCAGTACTTTTATCAAATGCCCCCAGTTGGCATGTCTGCGGTAATAAGCCACTCCAAAAATGTCAGCCATCATCAGAATGGGTAACAAAACTCCGGTGGAAGCTTTGGCGCCGAAAATAAATGCCAGCGCCGGTACCACAATCATCGAAACACCCGGAACGCCCACTTTCGACATTCCAATCAGCATTCCGCAAGCCATGATAATGACCCATTCGAGGGCATTTATTTGCAGCGAGGAGAGCAGTTCCATACACCTTTTTTAGGATAAGGGCACAAAAGTAAAACAATGAGGGGCATATCCAATTATTAGAAACCTGAGTTCAACCCCAATCCTAACATTGACCATGGAAATTGATGGGCTTTCCCAGGATACTATTTGTTTTAATTATGCATCATAAATCGGAATGGTTTTTGTTATTTAGCATAGAATTACCACAAACCTATTTTCAGCACAATGAAAAGTTTCTTCTTGCATCTGATCATACTCTCTTCTATCCTGTTTCCAGGAATAAACTGCACTGCGGCAAATTTTCTTTTTACACCAAAAACGGATTCGATTCAACTGGTTTTTGATGATCGGCAATTGATTCTACCGGGCGAATCATTTCGAATCGGGATCATTTCATATTACAAAAATGGAAAAGTGAGAAAAACAGTTGGATTGACCGGTGGAAATGTTTGGTGGATGAGGTACAAAGTGGAGGTTTCAGGAGGAACTGATTTTTCCGGTCGCATTTCAGTGAATGAGGAGCTTATACCATCCAAAGGAAAATACATCGACATCAAGGCATGGCCACGAAAACAGCCTGAACTTGCCAAGGAACTTTTACTGCCGCTGAACTTCGAAACAAAAATTGAATACCGGCCAACTTCTTATTTTGATAAGGCGCCCGGAAGTCAGATAAAAGGTGAACTAATTACCGAATTCAACAACGGCCAGATCAGAATCTGTTCCGATTTGCGAAACAGCCGTGAATCGGAAAACTTCCAGTTTTCAGGAAAGGGAGGTTTGTGGAAAAATGGAAGATTTACCATTGAACCGGATTTCACCATGATTGAGAACCATCGTTCCTCGTTAATTGTCAATTCATTGCGAAACAATTCAGTAGCCGACACTTTTTCGGTTTTGCTTGATTACAAACATACCTACAGGCTTGATTTGAGAGGCAGTTCAGGTACACCCGGCTTTTCCGGTATGAGCGGAAGTTCCGGCTCGGCGGGAAATCATGGTTATCACGGGCAGGCGGGTCATGATGGCGAATTTGGTTCCGATGGTCCTGAAATAGGGGTTTGGGCTGACCTTTACCGCGATTCGGTTTTAAACTGCGACTTGCTTTACGTGTATGCACAAAATTTATGGACAGGCGAAGAATTTCGCTACCTGATCAATCCTGAAGGAGGAAAACTTGATGTCTCGTCGAATGGTGGCTCAGGCGGTTTTGGAGGTTCAGGTGGAAATGGCGGCTCTGGTGGCGAAGGGCTGGAAGGTGAAAAATGGATCGAAAAACACATCGAAAAACGGATCGTTAAAAAACCGGTAACCAAAACTGTCATCCGGAAGGAAAAGAAAAAAATAACCGACAAAGACGGAAAAGAGACTGAAATTGAGGTAGATGTTGAAGTAAGCGAAACGGTGTATGTTGATGAGGTGGTTGAAGTGGTGGTTGAAGTTGTGAAACAAGGCCCTGGCGGTGATGGAGGTGACGGAGGCTGGGGCGGCCCCGGCGGATTGGGCGGTCCGGGCGGATACGGAGGAAATATCACCTTGTATTTCACCGATGACGCGATGCCATTTAGCTATATGATTACAGCCAGCAGCAAGGGCGGATCGGGTGGACTGCACGGATCGGGCGGTAGCGGAGGCCACGGAGGAAGAGGTGGTTATGGAAATCCCAACGGTAGAAGTGGTTCACACGGACAATCAGGTCCTTCTGCAATGGGCTGGGCTGACAGCGGACGAAGCGGACAAATCAGAATACAGTCGACTGAAGAGTTTTTTAAATACGAACCAAAAGAGTAGAATTTGAAAATGAAGGAAGCATTCTGTACGCATATTTTCCGTACAAATTTGTTCCTGATAGAAAATATGGGTATGTTTGCGAAAAAGTAAACTAATGAAAACGGCAGAAACTCACACAGAAAAAGCCCGGTTTGATACCCGATTGTCGAAAGAACAGAAAGTTATTTTCGAACGGGCGGCATTATTGGGTGGTTATCGCAACTTGTCTGATTTTGTTATATCGGCTGTTCAGGAAAAAGCAAAAATGATCATTAAGGAAACAGAAACTATACTGGCCTCTGAAAAGGATAGTAAAATTTTCTTTGATGCTATTGCAAATCCGGGCAAACCAAATGATAAATTAATTGAGGCAGCAAAACAATATAAAGATTTGCTTTCGAAATGAATGGATTAACAGAAATGCTTAATCCGTCTCACCCAAGGAATGAATTTTCGTGTGGGGAAATGATGCTTGACAAATATTTAAAGGAGCAGGCAAATCAGGATATTAAAAGGAAACTTTCAACCTGCTTTATTTTAAAGGATAAAACCAATGGATTAATACAAGGCTATTATACCCTTTCGAACAATAGTATTCCATTGGATTTAATTCCGGAAAAGGTTAAAAAGCAGTTGCCAAAATCATATTCATCTATTCCGGCAACCCTCTTGGGTCGGTTAGCCGTCGATAAAAAGTATCAGAGACAGGGAATCGGTGCAATTTTGTTAATTGATGCATTAAAGAAAAGCTACGAATTAACTCAATTAATTGGTTCTTTTGCAGTGGTAGTTGATCCGTTGAATAAAAAGGCAGAAGAATTCTATGCAAAGTATGGATTTATTCTACTCCCCGATAGCAAGAAAATGTTTTTAGCTATGAAAACAATAAGTCAACTTTTTGAAGATGAAACGAGCCATGAGCAATAACCTCCCACTGATGCATAATTCGCGATCGGGTAATTAAAAACAGAAAACTCAAAAATATGTGATTTGGCATGTTTACTGCCACTGCCACTGAACACTTTTCCCTTCTGACTCAAATTTTCGCTTATCTTTGTCACCCTCAATAAAATCATTGCACAATGACTGACTTTAAACGTACCCTCATTACTTCGGCTTTGCCGTATGCCAACGGACCTGTTCATATCGGTCACCTTGCCGGCGTGTATGTTCCGGCTGATATTTATGCCCGTTTTCTCCGGATGAACGGACAGGAAGTGGCTTTTATCGGCGGCTCCGACGAGCATGGCGTGCCAATTACCCTGAAAGCAAAGAATGAAGGTGTTACCCCGCAGGATATCGTGGACAAATACCACGGCATGATCAAAGATTCGTTCCAGCGTTTCGGGATTTCGTTCGATATTTATGCCCGAACCAGCGATCCGATTCACCACCAAACTGCTTCCGAAATTTTCCTGAAACTTTATCAGGACGGAAAATTCATCGAAAAAACCTCCGAACAATATTACGACGCCGAAAACAAACAATTTTTGGCCGATCGGTACATCACCGGAACCTGCCCGAAATGTGGCTTTGAAAAGGCTTACGGCGACCAGTGCGAAAGCTGTGGAAGTGCGCTGAGTCCGAATGAACTGATCAATCCTAAATCGATGATCAGCGGAAATGTTCCGGAGCTGAAAGAAACCAAACACTGGTATTTGCCGCTCGACCAATACGAAGGCTGGCTGAAAGAATGGCTTCTGGAAGGTCACAAGGAATGGAAATCGAATGTTTACGGTCAGTGTAAATCGTGGATCGATGGTGGTTTGCAGCCACGTGCCGTAACCCGCGACCTCGATTGGGGTGTGCCGGTTCCGGTTGAGGGCGCTGAAAACAAAGTGCTTTATGTTTGGTTCGATGCACCGATTGGATACATTTCGGCTACCAAAGAATTAACTCCTGATTGGGAGAAATGGTGGAAAGATCCGGAAACCAAACTGGTACATTTTATTGGCAAAGACAACATTGTTTTCCATTGCATCATTTTTCCGGTTATTCTGAAAGCCGAAGGTTCTTACATTTTGCCTGAAAACGTTCCGGCCAACGAATTCCTGAACCTCGAAGGCGATAAAATTTCGACTTCGCGCAACTGGGCGGTTTGGCTGCACGAATATCTTGAAGAATTTCCGGGCAAGGAAGATGTGCTGAAGTATGTACTGACTGCCAACGCGCCTGAAACAAAGGACAACGATTTTACCTGGAAAGATTTCCAGACCCGCAACAACAACGAACTGGTTGCTGTACTTGGTAATTTTGTCAATCGCGCACTGGTTTTAACCCAAAAATATTACTCCGGAAAAGTTCCTGAAGCAGGTGAACTTACCCAGGCAGACCAGCTTGCGTTGGCCGAAATTTCAGTAATAAAAGCCGAAGTGGAGAAAAGTATCGGCCAGTACCGCTTCCGCGAAGCACTCAAGTTTGCAATGGATCTGGCACGTTTGGGCAACAAATACCTTGCTGATGCCGAGCCGTGGATCGTCGTAAAAACAGATCCGGAACGCGTGAAAACGATCATGTACGTAAGTTTGCAGATTACCGCCAACCTGACGATCATTTTCGCGCCTTTCCTTCCGTTCAGCATGGATAAATTACGCGGATTCCTGAACATGGACGAACTGAACTGGAGCAATCTGGGTCGCACCGACCTGTTACCGGGCAGCCATCAGGTAAATACTCCGGAATTGCTGTTCGAAAAAATTGAAGATGAAGTGATTGAAAATCAGGTAAACAAACTGTTGGCAACCAAAAAGGCCAACGAAGTTGCCAATGCGCAGGTCGCACCTGCCAAGGAAAACTGCACTTTCGACGATTTCAATAAAATGGATATCCGCACCGGAACCATTCTGGAAGCGGAGCGCGTGCCCAAAACCAAAAAGTTGCTGAAACTGACCATCGACACCGGAATCGACAAACGCACGGTTGTTTCGGGCATTGCCGAATATTACACTCCTGAAGAAATCATTGGTCAGCAGGTGAGCATTTTGGTGAATCTCGAACCCAAAGAACTGAAAGGAATCCAATCTCAGGGAATGATCCTGATGGCGCAGGATGCCGACGGTTCGCTGAAATTTGTAACACCAACCGCACCGGTAAAAAACGGGTCGGAAATAAAATAAAATTGGTCGCCGTTGTAGAGACAAGGCATTGCCTTGTCTCTACGCAGATTAAAATACAATCGTACCAACTACTGTTGGTGCGGTTTTCGTAAGCCTCAGTGCCGTCGTCAAGGCGGATCGGTTGCTTACTCTCTATAAATCGGAACCGCTTTCCTACGGGAAGGCGGTTTTTTCTTGAATTGTTGATTCTGTAATCCTTTTTCCGCACATTTGCAGTCGTTTAAAACAGCAGTCTATGTTTAAGGTAATTTGGGAATTAAAAGTAAAATTCAAGGAACGTGAAAAATTTGAAAATTTTTACGATCCGAAAGGCGAATGGGTGAGATTTTTCAGCAAATCGCCCGACTACCTGGGAACGGACGTGCTCGACAGTGGCGAAGGTGATGGAGTATTTCTTGTTATCGACGAATGGCAGTCGGAAGAAACTTTTAATGAATTTGTGAAAAGCCGGAAAGCTGACTACGATTTGCTCGAAGAAAAGGCCAAAACTGCCAGCAGAACGAAGAAACGCATTTTCATTTCCATGTAGTTTAAAGTTTAAGGTTCAACGTTTAAAGTTGAGCTTTGAATAGTGAATTCACATTATTAATTGAATGAGTTACCTTTAACTTTGAACTT
The DNA here is from genome assembly GCA_019459485.1 of Prolixibacteraceae bacterium. Taxonomy (GTDB): domain Bacteria; phylum Bacteroidota; class Bacteroidia; order Bacteroidales; family Prolixibacteraceae; genus Aquipluma. The sequence goes on along the minus strand of JAIBEZ010000098.1, from coordinate 104,085 downwards.
TAAACTCATAACCTTTAACTTCTTTATGCCTTTCTCCCACATCCTTTTTGACCTCGACGGAACCCTGACCAATCCAAGATTGGGAATTGGCAATTCGTTGAAATATGCTTTGCGGCAAATGCAAATTGATGGTTACAGCAACGAAATCCTCGAACGCTTTGTTGGTCCGCCACTTCAGGACGGATTTAAAAACCTGTTCGGACTGAATGAACGAAATACAAATCTGGCAGTGGAACATTTCCGCACTTATTTCGGTGAAAAAGGATTGTACGAAAACGAACCTTATTCCGGAATTGGGGAATTGCTTGAAGAGTTACACCTTTCAGGAAAACACATTTATGTGGTTACTTCGAAATTGGAGAAATACGCCAAAATGATCATCCGGCATTTTGAATTCGACCGGTACATCGACGATCTGCAAGGTGCAGAGGCTTCGGGAAAACACTCAGGAAAAGGCCAGCTGATTGCAGAGTTAATGGAACGAAACCGCATTCATCCGTCTTCTTCAGTAGTGATGATCGGCGACACGCATTACGACCTGATTGGCGCCAAGGAAAATGAAATATCGGCCATCGCTGTTGGTTACGGCTTTGGAACACCCGAGTCGCTCAATGCCTGTAACCCGGATTTCCTGGTCGAATCGGTTGATGAACTTGCAGAATTACTGCTGGGCTAAAACAGATCAGTTTTTTCTTTATCTTGATTGACTTTAATAAGCACTATTTTCATGCATGGAAAAGCAATCGGAAATAAAATGGTTGGTTATTCTGAACCCACATGCCGGATCGGACAGAGGTAAAAAAGATCAGGCAGAAATTGTTAAACTTCTGACTAAAGATGGATTACAATTTATACTGGCTATTTCGGAATATCCAAAGCATACCATTCAATTAACCATTCAAGCCATTGAACAGGGATTTCGCAACCTGATTATAGCCGGAGGTGATGGCACCCTGAATGAGGCCGTGAATGGAATCTTTTTGCAAACGGTGTGCCCTCCTGAAGAAATTACGATTGGCATGATTCCCGTTGGAACCGGTAACGACTGGATAAAAACATTCGGGATTCCAAACGATTACAACGCAGCGATAAAACTATTGCAGAAGGGCAATACCATGCGACAGGATGTTGGCCGTATTTCCTTTTCAGAAAACGAATCGGCAAAAACCTGTTATTTTGCCAACATGGCCGGTTTTGGATTCGATGCAATGGTAGCTGCAAAAACGAACATGCTGAAAAACAAAGGGAAAAAGGGAATATTGCTATACCTGCAAGCACTTGGAGCAAGCTTTTTGAAATTTGAAACAACAAAAACCCGCGTAATAATTGACGGGCAAAAAATTGATGAATTGATATTTTCGGTCAGCGCCGGTATTGGTAAATTTAATGGCGGGGGCATGATGCAGGCGCCCGGAGCAGTTCCCGATAATGGTCATTTTCAGGTCACCATCATCCGAAAAATCGGTTTATTCGGAATACTTCGCAACCTGGCAGGATTGTATTCTGGAAAATTCATAGAAGATCGCCGGGTTTCAACACACAACGCTCATCATATTTTAATCAGTTCAGCTCAAATGATTGCCGGCGAAGCCGATGGGGAAATTTTGGGCAATAATAATTTTGAAATGGTATTGCTTTCTCAAAAATTAACCGTAATTTTTAGTCCTGAAAAATATCTGAAACACTGATTAAATATTTTAGCGTTATAAATAATATTTTGGGTTAAACAGACACAATTTCCAAACTTAAAATTTACATTTATGAAAATGGTTGATGAGTTTAAAGCTTTTGCCATGCGCGGAAACGTGGTTGACATGGCTGTGGGTATCATCATTGGTGGTGCATTCGGGAAAATAATCAGTTCGGTTGTAGCCGATGTAATTATGCCTCCTATTGGGCTTTTGCTCGGAGGAGTAAAATTTACCGATTTAAAAATCACACTAAAAGATCCTGTTCTCGATGCCGCCGGAGCCATAGCAACACAGGCTGTGACAATTAATTACGGAAACTTTCTGCAGGTAACAGTTGATTTTCTGATAATTGCCTTTGCCATTTTTATGATGATAAAGGCCATGAACAGCCTGAAGAAGAAAGAGGAAGTTGTTGTAGTTGAAGCTCCAGCCCCACCTCCACCTACAAATGAAGAGGTTTTACTGGCCGAAATCAGAGACCTGCTGAAAAAGCAATAAGGATATTTAATTTTAAAAAGGCGATCCGGAATATGGGTCGCTTTTTTTATCAGCCAATACTTCGTAGCACAGTGCTTTTTTACCACTTTTGAGAATTAAAAAACATTAACCTTCCCGCTGATGATTTTTCCTGAATACCTTCAAAAAGGCGACCGCATCCGGATTGTGGCTCCTGCCGGTAAAGTGCAGAAAGACAAAGTGCTTCCGGGTATTGAGTTGCTGCAGGATGTTGGCTATGAAGTGCTGATAGGCAAACATGTTTTCGACCGGAATTTTCAGTATTCAGGAAACGATCAGCAACGTGCGGCTGATATACAAGAAGCGATAGATGACACCCAAACCAAGGCCATTATTTGCGCGCGGGGAGGATATGGCACCGTTCGCATGATTGAAAAAATAGATTTTTCACCTTTACTGAAAAATCCAAAATGGCTGGTTGGGTTCAGCGATGTAACTGTTTTACATTCGATTTTAAATAAACTTGGATTGGCAAGTATCCATGGTGCCATGCCTGCTTTTTTTCTTGAAAATAAAAAGCCGACCCGAAGTTTTTTAAGCCTGATAGAGTTGCTTTCAACCGGAAAATCACAGCTGGAAACAACAACAAACCCGCTGAATCGTAAAGGTATTTGTTCAGGAGAATTGGTTGGCGGAAATTTATCACTGCTATACAGCCTTCAGGGAACGCCCTGGCAGATTGACACTTCCGGAAATATTCTTTTGATCGAAGATTTATCAGAATACCTTTATCACCTCGACCGGATGATGCAAAACTTCCGGTTGACGGGTCAGCTAAAAAATCTGGCAGGATTGGTGGTTGGCGGTTTTACCGACATGAAAGACAATGAGAGCCCGTTTGGCAAATCGGCTTATGAAATTATACTGGAATCCGTTAAGGAATATCAATTTCCGGTTTGTTTCGACTTTCCGGTCGGTCATATTCCCAAAAACCTTTCGCTGATGTTAGGCGCCCAATATCGTCTGGAAGTAGAAGATACGTGTACCTTAAAACGGATTCAGATATGAGCAAAGCACACGAACTCGGACGAAAAGGTGAAGAGCTGGCAGTTGAACATCTACGGTCAAAAGGATATGAAATACTGGCATTGAACTGGTTTTCGCACCATCTGGAAATCGACATCATTGCAAAAGATGGCAACGAACTTGTAATTGTTGAAGTGAAAGCACGGGGAACCGATTCGTACGAGCACCCAACAGAAGCTGTTTCAAACAAAAAAATCCGGTTTTTGGTAAATGCCGCAGAAGCTTATATTTTGGAAAACAATGTCAATCTTGATACCCGCTTTGATGTAATTTCGATTGTTTTTTATGGAAGGAGTTTTGAAATAGAGCACTTTAAAGATGCTTTTTACCCACCAGTGAATTAATAAAACAGGTGCTTTTTCAGAATAGAAAGCAATGTTTCTATTTTGATAGGTTTGGTTATAAATTCATCGCAACCACTCTTTCTCGCTTCCTCCTGAGCCGAATGCATCGCGTAAGCCGTTTGTATAATTACCGGGATTTCAGGAATTATTTCTTTTATTTTCGCCGTTGCTTCAATTCCATTCATTCGGGGAAGCCTTATATCCATTAAAACCAGATCAATTTCGGTGTTTTCCATGATCATCTCGACTGCTTCGATCCCATCTTTAACAAAAAAAAGATTTGCCCTGGTTTTCTTTAATGCTTTTTCAAAAAAGAACTGGCTAACTTCTTCGTCTTCAACAATTAAAATAGTTTTTCCGATAAAGTTATAGTCCATAAATGCTGGCTCTTTTGTAAATATTTTAAAAGCTTGACAAAGCTATAAAAAAATCATTATGAAAAAACGGCTTCAAAATATTATGCCTACTATTTTAAAAATCAAATAAATCCCCTTTAGTGAAAATAATGATTTCACACCAAAGGGGATTTATAAATGGCAATATAAAGCTTATTAAAATGAAGAATCAAGCGTTTGAATGGCAAATATTCCGTCCAATTTCTCTTTCAAAATATTCGTTTCAAGCTTTACTTTCACTGTTTTTCCGGGAATGAGGTCGAAATAATTATCGCTGAAAAATCCTTCTTCATCGCCGATGGTCATATAGAGGTTTTTTGCCAATTGATCGGAGTTCAAAGTGATTTCGAAACCGCCGTCAACCGCATTTATTTCATAATTCACGGTTGGCGTTGGAAGCACGACGTCTTTTATTGGCCTGAAAAATAGTGTATTGTCCGAAATTATTTTTTCGTTTTCAAGCAATTCAACCACAAGGAATTGTGTTCTGGGCTGAAGGTTCATCAAAAACTGAAATGTTTTGGCGGCAAAAAAGGTATTGCTTGAATTCGCCGGAACAGTCACCTCCTTGACTTCTCTCCTGATTTCATTTCCGGAGAAATCGAGCACTTTCACAACCAATTGTGCTTTAATTTCAGAAAGTTTGTCATTTATTACGTCAATTTTAAGCGAGTCTTTTTCCTGATAAGGCGAAACCAAAACTGGTTCAAATCCCTTTTTGGCAAAGTATTGCAACGCTTTCCAACGTTGATAATAATCGGTCGAACTCCACGAAGCAACCGGCCAGCAGTCGTTAATCTGCCAGTACAAACTTCCCATGCAATAAGGTGCAGCCCGGCGATGACCTTCGAGTGCGAATTTGATTCCTTCGGCCTGCAACACATGGTTTACATACAGGAACGATTCAAAATTCTTCGGCTTTTTGTAATCCTGAAGCATGTAATATTCGATGGTTCCGTTTCCGATCGACGAACGCTGATGCGACTTCATTACTTCGGAAAAAATGTCGTAATCTTCAGGCGCGGCATATTGTTTCACTGTTTTCAATTCAGGAAATGATTGAAATCCATATTCGCTCATGAAACGTGCGATGTGTGTAGCGTAGTTTTTAAACGGTTCTTTGCCCCACCAAACTCCCCAGTAATGTTCGTCGCCGTTGGCCAAATCAGCCGGAATGCCCGGGCCTGAAGCAGGCGATGAATCCCAGTAACTGCGTCCGGGATCGTTGGCAGCAACAGCTTCAGGTAAAATTTTCAGGAAAATATCGGTGTACGATTTCCAAATTTTGTCAGCATTTTCTTTGTTGGCAGCTTCTTCCTTTTGTTTCCAGCCCCAGCCAAACCAGGCAGCCAGAATTTCGTTGTTTCCGCACCACATGGCAATACTCGGGTGGTTACGTAGTCGTTTAATGTTGTCGGTTGCTTCCTGTTTCACGTTTTCAAGAAAAGCTTCGTCGCCGGGGAACATGGCACAGGCAAACATAAAATCCTGCCAAACCAGCAAGCCGTTTTCGTCGCATAAATCATAGAAAAGGTCGTTTTCATAAATTCCGCCGCCCCAAACACGAAGCATATTGAAATTCGATATTTTGGAAGTATGAATGACTTTCCGGTACATTTCTTCCGTCACACGGGCCGGGAAAACGTCGTTCGGAATGTAGTTGGCTCCTTTCATAAAAACCGGAACACCATTTAGCTTGTAGTAGAATGAAGTTCCCTTTTCGTCTTTGTCGCGAACCAATTCGAGCGTGCGGATTCCGATACGTTCCGATTTTTCAGCGAAACGTTTGCCAATGGCCAGTTTGCCTTTTATATTGTACAAATGAGCTTCGCCCAACCCATTGGTCCACCAAAGTTTCGGGTTGGCAATTTTAAAATCAACTGAATACGTTGAAATGCCTTCCTTCAGTTGAACATCGGCCTTCGCGAGTTCAACACCATCGTTTTCAATACTGATGGTTGCATTATTTGCGGCACTGGCGTCAATCTCGAAAACGGCTGTCAGTGCAGCTTCACTTTCCGAAACCTGATTTTGTTTCAATTGCAGGTTTTCAATTCGGGCATCGTCCCAGGCTGTAAGGAATACCGGACGCCACAAACCACTTGAAACCAGGCGTGGACCCCAGTCCCAACCGAAATGATAACCTGCCTTGCGGGTATAAACCGACACCATTTTATTGCCTTCAACCTGACCAATTTCGGCCAGATCGTTGGGCGAAACCGGAATCACATAGTCGTTGGCATCGTATTTTTTGAGACCTTCTACAATGGGTGAACGGAATAAAATACGAAGTTCGTTGGCACCGGCTATAAGATTTGGTTTTACATCGACCAGCCATTCGCGGAACATGTTATCGGCCGAGAGTACCAGCGAGTCGTTTACAAACACATCGGCATAAGTGTCCAAACCTTTAAAGTCCAGCGCAACCCGGTCGTGTTTCATAAAGTCTTCACCAACATTGATGGTGGTTTTATACTCCCAGTTTTCCTTGTCTATCCATTGCAGATCGTGTTCGTTCAGGCGGTAAAAAGGATCTTTAATCAATCCGTTTTGGAGCAGGTCAGTATGAACACTTCCGGGAACAGTTGCGGGTAACCATTCATTTTTGCCGGCCTGAGTGAAACTCCAGTTTGCCGAAAGTTCGGTTGTGACCATCAGATTGGGGTCTTTGGGCTGGCACCCGAATAACAGGAACAGAGAAGAAATTACTAAAATAAGGTTTTGCCTAAGTTTCATGATTTATTTGTTTGTGGATTTGGAAGTCCAAAAATGGGAAAAATTACCGACCAATAAAATAGGAAAAACCGGCAGTTGAATACTTTCCGGAATAATCTTCATCAATTATTTAATGGAAGGATCACTCTTTCTTTTGCGATCAGGAAAGAATGGTTTAACTTCGGTTCTTTAACCTACAAACTTTAGAATATGCTCCAAAAAATTATACAAACCGACAATTCGAAAACTACCATTCTGATTCGCTTATTGGTTGGGGCAGTTTTCCTTTCTGAGGGAATTCAGAAATTCATGTTCCCTGATGCCCTTGGCGTGGGGCGTTTCATCAAAATAGGAATTATTTATCCTGAATTTTTGGCCCCGTTTGTTGGAGCTGTGGAGATTCTGTGCGGAATTTTATTACTGGTGGGATTGTTCACCCGAATCGCATCCGTTATGCTTTTTATAACTATTTCAGTAGCAATTATCACCACAAAATTCCCAATGCTGCAAAGTAGTTTCTGGAAATTCGCCCACGAATCCAGAACTGATTTTAGCATGTTTATCGGGACGCTGTTTTTAATTATTAGGGGAGGCGGATATTGGTCAGTTGATTTTCACCGGAAGAAGAATGGAAAGCGAAAACGGACAAACTAAGCTAAAAGAAATTGCCGGCTTATTTCTGAAACTGGGCACGATTGGATTTGGCGGTCCCGCGGCTCACATAGCGATGTTCCGTGACGAAGTGGTAGCCAAACGGAAATGGATAAGCGAGCAGCATTTCCTTGATCTGATTGGCGCAACCAACTTGATTCCGGGTCCAAACAGCACAGAAATGGCCATTCACATCGGGCACGAAAAAGCAGGATGGAAAGGATTAATTGTGGCAGGATTGTGCTTTATTCTTCCAGCCGTTTTTATTACCGGTATTTTCGCCTGGCTTTACAAACAATATGGTCAGCTTCCCGAAGTTCAACCATTTATTTACGGAATAAAACCTGCGATTATCGCCATTATACTTGCAGCTATTTTTCCACTGGCAAAAAAATCGTTGAAAACCATTGAATTGGGAATTCTCGGGCTTACTGCTTTGATTTTATCGCTGGTTGGTTTCAATGAAATCTTTGTCATGTTTGGTGCCGGATTCCTGGCATTGGCGCTTACAGCCATCAGAAACAACCAGTTCAAATCAGGCGCCAATTCCATTTTCCCGTTTGCATTCCTTCAAATTACCAATACGTCTATTTTATCAGCTACCAACCTTAATTTATTCCTTATTTTCCTGAAAATAGGTGCAATCCTTTATGGAAGCGGTTATGTGCTCTTTGCATTTCTCGATGCAGAATTGGTAACAACCGGACTTTTATCACGGCAGCAACTAATTGACGCGATTGCAGTTGGGCAATTCACTCCCGGACCACTTTTTTCGTCGGTTACTTTTGTCGGTTACCAAATCAACGGTTGGACAGGTGCAGCAGTTTCAACCATCGCGATATTCCTGCCTTCGTTTGTATTTGTTGCCTTACTCAATCCATTGGTCCGGAAAATGAGGAATTCTATCCTGTTTTCGTCTTTCCTCGACGCGGTAAATGTGGCTTCAGTGGCAATTATCATAGCGATTTGTTACGAAATGGGCAAAGAAAGCATTACCGGCTGGCGAACCATTTTAATAGGAATTGTAAGCATCGCATTCACTTTCAGCTTCAAAAAAGTGAACAGCGCACTGGTTGTAATTGGCGGAGCAATATTGGGTTATTTGCTGACAGTTATGTTCTAAAAATCCCGGTTAATAAACTGTACCTTTGCCGAATGACAAGTCCGATTAAAAATCAAACAAATATTCTGGAAAAACTGAACATTGAAAAACTCAATGTGATGCAGGAAGAAACCCAGGAGGCCATCCTTTCCAGTCCTGAAATTGTACTGCTTTCCCCAACCGGAACAGGTAAAACACTGGCATTTCTGCTGCCAATCATTGCCGAACTGGACATTAATTGTCCTGAAGTTCAGGTGCTGATTGTAGTTCCTTCGAGAGAACTAGCCATTCAAATTGAGCAGGTTGTCCGCGAAATGGGTACCGGCTACAAAGCAAACGCGGTTTACGGCGGAAGAGCCGGTTCGAAAGATAAGACAGAAATTAAACATCGTCCTGCCATTTTGATTGGCACTCCGGGGAGAATTGCCGATCATTTGCGGAGGGAAAATTTTTCTTCGGAATTTATCACCACGCTGGTGCTTGATGAATTCGATAAATCGCTGGAAATAGGATTTGAAGTTGAAATGAAAGAAATCCTGGCTTTGTTACCGAATATTCGAAAGAAAATACTGACATCGGCAACGCAGGAAGTTGAAATTCCGAAGTTTGTCGGGCTAGATAATCCAACAATTATCGATTACCTGGATCAGGGAACTTCGCAGTTGAAAGTCAGAACAGTACTTTCCTCTTCTCCGGATAAGCTGGAAACACTGACCGAATTACTTTGTCATTTAGGAAACCAACCCGGAATCATCTTCTGCAATTTCAAGGATACCATTCAGGAAGTGAGTGACTTTTTGAACGAAAAAAATATTGGGCATGGCTGTTTTTATGGCGGGATGGAACAAAAAGACCGTGAACGGGCGCTCATCAAATTCAGGAATGGAACTCACCAACTGATTGTTGCGACTGACCTTGCAGCCAGAGGACTGGACATTCCGGAGATAAAATTCATTATTCACTTCCAGCTTCCACAGCGGGCACATGAATTTACGCACCGGAACGGACGCACTGCCCGCATGTTCAACGATGGAACGGCCTATGTGATTAAAGGAAAGAATGAAAATCTGCCTGATTTTGTTGAAAACGCAGAAGTTGAAGAAATGCAGCCTTCACCCAAACCATCGCCTTCTATCTGGGAAACGATTTATATTTCAGGAGGAAGAAAAGACAAAATCTCGAAAGGCGACATTGCAGGATTATTCATGAAACAGGGAAAACTGAGCAGCGACCAAATTGGAACCATCGAAATCAAGACCGATTGCGCTTTTGTAGGAGTGCAGGCTTCCGAAGTAAATTCACTTATTAAACTGGTTGATAACAGCAGGTTGAAGAACAAAAAAGTGAGGGTGACGGCGATCTAACAGGCGTTTTGGAGATTAGAAATCGGGATGGTGTTTTGCTATTTGATGTGATTACTTTAGCAGACTTAAAGAATTTTCAGGAGCTAATATTTCACCTTTATTTCCCGGTAAAAATGTTGTAGTGATGGGTGCAAAAAAAGATAAGCACAGTTTTATAAAACTATGCTTATCTTTTTAAATCTGTTGCTTATCGTTTTAAAAACGATAAGCAACGTTTTTCAGGACATTCCAAAGTACTTCGAAATCTTCTTATCCGAACCGCGATGCAAACAAAAAACCTGATGCAAGTCCTCACCGGATTTTTCATATTTCAGAAAATTTATCCCATAATCACAATCACTGTATGTTCTTCGCCATCTTCGAAAAGAGGAATTACATTCGAAGTTTGAGATTGGCCATCAACGATGATTTCTTTCACGCCTTTTGACACGCCATTCGGGTTTTTTACTTCAATTTCATAAAGCGCTCCCCTGAATTTCCGGCTGATTTTGAAGCCTTTCCAATCGGTCGGAATACACGGATCAACAATCAATCCATCGTAATCTGGCTGAATTCCCAGAATAAACTGTGTGATCGCATAAAAATTCCATGAAGCAGTTCCGGTTAACCATGAATTCTTTGCTTCGCCCGGTTTAAAGGCATCTTTCCCGGCAACCATTTGTGCATAAACGTAAGGTTCTGTTTTGTGCAATTCACTGATGTCTTCCAGGTACGACGGACAAATTTTCCGGTAATATTCCCAGGCGCGGTTTCCGTTTCCAACAACCGTTTCGCCAATCATGATCCACGGATTATTGTGGCAGAAAACACCTGCATTTTCCTTGTATCCGGGAGGGTACGACGATATTTCGCCATATTCGATGTAGTATTTCGTGAATGCCGGGCTATTCAGCACAATACCGTATTGAGAATCGAGACGTTCTTTCACGGCATCCAATGCTTTTTCGCAAAGACCTTCTTCTTTACCGATACCGGCCATAGTACACAATCCATTCGATTCGATAAAGATTTTACCTTCTTCGTTTTCGTTGCTGCCTATTTTATTCCCGTAGTAATCGTATGCACGGATAAACCATTCGCCATCCCAACCGTGTTTTTTCACGGCGTCAATCATCGCATCAATGTGCGATTGAGCACGGGCGGCTTCTTCGGTCAGGCCAAGTTTGGTGCACAAAGTCACATAGTCGCGACCATAAATCACAAACAGTCCGGCAATCATCAGCGACTCAGCCTTTGTTCCTTCTGATTTATTTTCGGTGGTCTGGAACGATTCGTTCGGGTCGTTCGAGAAGCAATTCAGGTTCAGGCAATCGTTCCAATCGGCACGGCCAATGAGCGGCAAACCGTGTGGTCCGAGGTTGTTCACCACATGATCGAACGACACGGTTAGGTGATCGAACAAAGTCCGCGCAACCGACATATCGTTGTCGAAAGGCACCATTTCATTCAGGATACTGAAATCGCCGGATTCTTTGATGTAGCTGATGGTGCCTAAAATCAACCACATCGGGTCGTCGTTGAAACCTCCGCCAATATCGTTGTTTCCACGTTTGGTTAAAGGTTGATATTGATGGTAACAACCTCCATCCTGAAATTGGGTAGAAGCAATGTCGATGATTCGTTCGCGGGCGCGCTCCGGAATCTGGTGAACAAAGCCAATCAAATCCTGGTTCGAGTCGCGAAAACCCATTCCACGGCCAATTCCTGATTCGAAGAATGAAGCAGAACGCGAAAAGCAGAACGTAATCATGCATTGGTATTGGTTCCAGATGTTGACCATGCGATCCAACTTTTCGTCGCCGGAATCTACCGAATAAACGCTCAGCAGATTGTCCCAGTATTCACGCAATTCGGCCAAAGCAGCATCCACTTTTGCAACTGTATCGAATCTGGCAATCGTTTCTTTGGCTTTTGTCTTGTTGATGATGTTCTTAGATTCCCATTTTTCGTCTTCTTTATTCTCCACATAACCCAAAACGAAAACAAATTCTTTGGTCTCGCCGGGCTGCAATTCAACTTCAAGGTAATGTGAAGCGATTGGCGACCATCCATGAGCTTCGGTGTTGCGTGGTTTTCCATCCGCTACAACCTGAGGTTCGTCAAACCCATTGTACAATCCGAAGAACGACTCGCGGTCGGTATCATAGCCTTGTACCGGAACGTTCACTGAATAGTAAGCAAAATGGTCGCGGCGCTCTTTGTATTCGGTTTTGTGATAGATTACCGAGTCTTCAATTTCCACCTCGCCGGTTGAAAAGTTACGCTGGAAATTTTCCATGTCGGCAGCGGCATTCCACAAGCACCATTCCACAAACGAGAAAATTTTCAATTTCTTAACTTCCTTTGAGTTGTTGGTCAGGGTAAGTTTCTGAACTTCAGCCCAAGTTTTCAATGGCACGAAATAAAGTGCAGTGGCAGTAACTCCGTTTTTCTCACCTTTTATGGAAGTGTAATTCATTCCATGGCGGCATTCATAACTGTCTAGTTCAGTTTTGCAAGGTTTCCAGCCCGGTGACCAGGAGGTGTCGCCATCCTTGATGTAGAAATATTTACCTCCGCTGTCCATCGGCACGTTGTTGTAGCGATAGCGTGTCAAACGGCGGAACTTGGCATCCTTGTAAAAGGTATATCCGCCGGCGGTGTTCGATATGAGTGAGAAAAAATCTTCATTGCCCAGGTAATTTATCCAGGGCCATGGGGTTTTCGGGTTGGTAATCACATACTCCCTATTCTGATCGTCAAAATGTCCAAATTTCATGGTTCTAAATTGTAAATAGTTAATAGTTAAATTGTAAATATTTATGCCAATTCTTTTGCTCTTCTGGCATTTAATTCGAGTGTGATTTCATCCATTTTCTTTTGATTTAATGGATAAAGGACCATTAATCCAGCTCCAATCAGGGCAACAATGGTTGGAATCCAACTCATAAGCATGATAATCGCCGGAACAGCACCCTGAATAGCCACCTCATCTTGTCCGTTATAATGGAATGCAGCCAACACAAATCCAATAATTGCGCCGGCAACACCACCTCCAAGCTTAGTAGAGAAAGAGCCTGCAGAATAGATAAGCCCGGTAGCTCTGCGTCCGTTTTTATATTCAGAGTAATCGGCTGCATCACCGAGCATGGCAAAAAATAATGTTGGGAATATGGCAGCAGCAAATTCAGAAATGATGCCTATTGAAAAAATACCGACAATATCGTCAGGACCACAAAAAGCAAGTAATGCATTTACCAAACCTGAAAAAATAAAGGCATAAATAAACAGATTGCGTTTGCCAAATCGTTTCCCCAATGGCGATGTTATCATGGCGCCTCCGATGGATGCTATCATTAGTGCAACCATATACGATCCGGCCAACAGTTGATCGTGCAAATAATGCGAAAAATAGATGACAACAATTCCTTGTTTTATTGAGTTGTAAATTTGAAATACCAAACCTATAATCAACATGATTATCCATGGCCTGTTTCTAAATAAGTCTTTGAGGTCCTTTCCCAGATTGGTTTCCTGCGATTTCGGCGGAGTCACACGTTCCTTTGTGGTATAAAAAGTTACAATCAGGGCCAGCGAAAGGAAAACCGATAATAGATAAATTGAATTGCTGTAACCTCTTTTCTGGTCAATAATGGTAATATCTTTTGATTCAATGCTTTCTTCTCCGGAAACGATAAAAGAATACTCCTTTTGCGCTTCCATCGAAAAACTTTTTCCTTTGGTCGGAACATTTTCACTTTCGACAATTGCAGAATCGGCCCAGGTAAACAAGGCGATACCATCCTTGGTCTTGATATTCACATTTTCAACATCCTGAGGGGTTGAAACAGTTACTTCATATTTCGAAGGTTCAAGCTTGTCGATAGCGATAGTAGGATTAATATTGCCAAAGTGGGCAACCAAAAACAGCAAAGCCCCTTGTACAAGCATTCCACCGCTAAAAGCGCCAACCATTCGATACGATCCAAGACTTGTGCGCTCTTTGTCGTCGCCCGTCATCACGGCCATCAGCGCGCCGTATGGAATATTGTTTGCCGTATAAACCAGCGTAAATATTATATAAGTAGTATAAGCATAAATTATTTTTCCGGTCGGACTTAAATTTGGGCTCATGAATAACAACGACAAAATTACTCCCAACGGAATGGCTGTCCATAATATCCATGGACGAAATTTACCGTATTTTGATTTGGTCCTGTCGCCAATAATGCCCATAGCGATATCGCTGATCCCATCACTGAACCTCGCAATTAATAGGAGTAATCCCACAGCAGCAGGATTTATTCCAAAAACATCGGTGTAGAAGATAAATAAGAAAGTTGACACTCCGCGCCAGGCAATATTTGCAGCGCCGTCGCCCAATGCATAACCAATTTTTTCTTTTAATGATAATTTTTCCACAAGCGTTGGTTTTTTGAGTTAGTTATATCGTCTTTCCCAATTTAAAATGGGTCCTGGTTTACTCATGAGCTTCCTTTTTGAAAGTTCTTATCAAACCTTTTTTAATTTCATCTCTAAAAATCAGTAAAAACTTAGTTTAAAATTGACCAAAGCGCCTCTTTCAAAAAAGCAGTTACTTCAATATTTGGCCTTACAGAATTTATCCAAATATCAACAAAATTTTCGATTTATGATCGTTTTTCGGATAAATTGTATTTTTTACAGTATGGCGTCTTGTCATGCTGAACCTAAAGTGGTTCACCATTGAAATATATGTATGGGTGTCCGTTTCGGATGTCAAAATCAAAACATATTGATTATTGATCATTGAATTTTTATATTCAGTACAAATTGTTCCTAAATAGTACTATATTTATTTCATAAATTGAATAGGTATGAACAAAACAAAAAAGATTGCTATTTCTGTTTCTTCGGTATTTGTCGTTTTGCTAATTCTTTTTCTGGCTGTAAGGTTTTTTACCGATAATTCATATCGCAATCAAATACCAGAACTTCCGGATTCAACCACAGTGCCAGTTCATGTAAAGGAACAACTTGATTTGGCGCGCGAAAAAGCGATGAATCACCCTATGTCCGACAATATTGGATTATTGGGAATGGCCTTTCATTCCAGTGCCTATTATGATCAGGCAAAACAATGTTATACACTGGCCATTAAACAGGACAAATCAAAATGGATATGGAGTTATTACCTGGGTTACCTCGAACAGGAAATGGGCGATTCCAAATCAGCTATTGAAAACTTCAATGCAGTGATTAAAGAAAATCCTGAAATTACAACAGTCTGGTTATACCTCGGTAAAGCTTATCAGAATTTGACAGAAGTAGATAAGGCTGAAGAAACATTAAATAAAATAGCGTATTTGAAAGACGATATTTCAGATTTAAGATCGGTCCGTGTCAATTATTTCTCCTTGCCCACAAGTGCAAAGTTCGAGTTGGCCAGAATTTATCTTAACACCAAACAATTGGATAAGGCTGAGAAAATGTTGATTGACGTGATCAAACAAAATCATACTGTTGGTTCAATATACAGGCTTCTTAGCAATGTGTACAGTGCAAAAGGAGATTCAGTATTGAGTAAGAAATATGTTGTGAGGGCTCAGGATCTGGCAGAAACAGCATTTATCAAAGACACTATAATAGATAGACTTGCTTTAATATCGAGATCAGAACAATACCTGCCTAAACGAATTGATGATGCCATAAAGAATGCCAATCTGGAAGGAGCCTTGCAACTTTTCAGACATGCTCTCCGGTATCTTCACGAAGACAAGTATCTTATTTCAAAGGCAATAAAGTTTTTTCTGCCAATAAAAAGAGGTGAGGAAATATTACCATATCTGAATAGCAATTTCAATAATTTTAAAGACGATTTAAAGGAAATGAATTCTATTGCTGAAGTCTTATTCTTGAACGGATTTTATTCGCAAGCAATACCTTACTATACTCAGGTGGAAAAGCTAAGCCCCGGAGCCAACTTGCAATTGGCAAATTTTGCCATGTGTTACTGGAATCAAAATAAAAAAGATTCGGCATTAATCATGATGAATGAACAGTATGAAAAAAATAAGAATAACCCAATTGTTCTTGCCTCTGAGGTTGATTTCATGCTAAGAATAGGGGAAATGGGAAAAGCAAAATCTTATTTGGCAAAACTCAGGCATATTGCACCTGCCAATTCGAAAGCAATTAAGCTATCAGGCTTGATTGCTGAGATGGAAGGGAATCAGAATGTTGCTATAGAAATGTACCGGGCTGTTTTTAATTCCGATCCGAATGATCTGGAAGCCATTCAAAAGCTGGGCAATATTTTCCTTGATCAAAAAAAATGGAGCGAGGCAATAAGCTTTGCCAGAATTTCACTGAAATATAATCCAAATGCATACTTCTTATTGGAAAGACTCGGAACCTTTCTTGTATCATGTCCTGATCAAAAACTGCGTAACGTTCCAGAGGGAATGGAATTATCGTTAAGAGCATTTTATAACATTTCAAGTCCACCATATACTCTAATTTATAGTTCAAAGAGCCTTGCCCAGGCTTATGCCATGTATGCCGATTTTCCAAATGCGTCCTACTTTATACAAACCTCGATCAGTATGGCAAAAAGTGAAAAAATATCCGAAAGTTATATGCAAGAACTTATGTTTATTTCAAACAGAATCAAACAGTACAGTAAACAAAAATAATAAGTATTCCAGATGGCAGACTTAAAGCCCCGATGCTACAAGTACGCACCGGGGTTTTATTGAATTTATTTTTTATTAAATCTTAGGCAACGCCCACGGAGCGCGGTATTCCGGTACCAAAAACTTATTGGCTTCATCGTCGTTGATGAACAAACTTTTTTCAGCATCCCAGTACAAACGGCGACCGGTGCGCAACGCAATATTTCCCAGATGAGCCACGCGAGCTGTATTTGCAGCAATTTCGATACTGGCATTCAGGTTGCGGTTGCGGTCTTTAACTCCTTCAATGAAGTTAGCCATGTGGTAGTCGAGTCCTTTACCGGTTCCTTTCTGCAAAGGCACCCGCTCAATCAGGTCTGCATTTTTCTTACGCTCCGGAATAACTTCCCATCCATCGCGATCGACCACTAAAGTGCCATTGTTTCCTACATAGCCAACACCGTGGTTTCGTCCGTAGTAACCGCCATCAATGCCGGTTCCGTGATCCCAAAGCATGGTGTGTCCGTCGAATTCGAACAAAGCCTGCAAGGTATCGGGGGTTTCGGAAGCATCATCAGGATAGGCGTATTTGCCACCCATCGACATGATCGATTTCGGTGACGGATCGCCCATTCCAAATAAACCGTAATCGATGATGTGAACGCCCCAGTCGGTCATTAAACCTCCGGCATAATCGTAATACCACCTGAAATTAAAGTGAAAACGATTGGGATTGAATGGACGTTTTTTTGCCGGCCCCAGCCAGAAATCGTAGTCAACGCCTGCCGGAGCGTCTCCATCGGGTTTTACCGGAACAGGTTCCATCCAACCCTGATAAGCCCAGGTACGAACTGTGCGGATTTTACCGAGTTTGCCGGATTTGACAAAGTCAACAGCGGCCATCCAGTGCGGATCGCTTCGTTGCCACATGCCCACCTGCACAACGGTTTTGTATTTGTTGGCGGCACGTTCCATGATATTGATTTCTTCGATGGAATTGCCCAACGGTTTTTCGCAATATACATCTTTTCCGGCCTGACAAGCCTCAACCATCGGCAAACAATGCCAGTGGTCGGGTGTGCCAATGATCACCACATCCACATCCTTATCTTCGAGCAATTTGCGGTAATCGCTGTATAATTTTGGCTTGAAGCCTTGCGCTTTTTCGGTTTCAGCAGCACGTTTATTCATCACATTGCTATCCACATCGCAAATAGCAACGCATTCGGTATTTTTTTGACGAAGGAAAGCTGCCAAATCGGCAAATCCCATTCCATTGATGCCAATTACGCCGCAACGAAGTTTATCGTTGGCACCTACACACGAACTGATTGGAATTGGCATGGTTGCAGCAAGGCTAAGTCCCACTGCCGCGGTGGTTGTACTTTTTAAAAAATTTCTTCTGTTGGTCATTTTTTTATTTGAATTAGATGTTTTTTTTCCTGGGCTGATATGATGCGGTAACAATTTGTGACCGCATGGTTTCCCTATATCAATTCAGAGTCAATAAGACAACTGATCCGATGAACTCAAGTCATCGGATCAGTTAACTTGAAACCTGGAACTTGAAACCTGGAACTTCTTTTATTTCTGCATTGCATCGTCAAAAGCCACATCCGAAGGATCGAAGTCGCTGTAACGAACAAAATCACAGGCTTCTACGGCACCGGCTTCGCGGTTCATGCCGCTGTCTTCCCATTCTACTGAAAGTGGTCCGGTGTATTTGATGTCGTTCAAAGCACGGATGATGTTTTCGAAATCAACTTTTCCACGGCCCAAACTTCGGAAGTTCCAGTAGCGACGGTTATCGCCAAAATCGGTATGGCCACCAAAAACGCCAATTTCCATCGGTTGTTCGCTCCAATAAGCATCTTTCATGTGAACATGAAAAATACGGTCGGAGAATTCGTAAATAAATTTTACGTAATCAACACCCTGGTAGCCGAGGTGACTTGGATCGAAATTGAATCCGAATGCAGGATGGTTATTTACTGCTTTCAGCGCGCGGCGTGCAGTTGCAATGTCGAAAGCTATTTCAGAAGGATGTACTTCGAGTGCGAATTTGACACCCATTTTTTGGTACTCGTCCAGAATCGGAATCCAGCGTTTGGCAAAATCTTCATAGCCTTTGTTCAGCATTTCCTGACTTACTGCCGGAAATGAATACAGCATGTGCCAAATTGAGCTTCCTGTAAAACCGATGACAGTATCAAGTCCCAGCATTTTAGCAACTTTTCCGGTCTTGATCACTTCGGCTGCAGCACGCTGGCGCACGCCTTCCGGATCGCCATCGCCCCAGATATAATCGGGTAAAATACTTTTGTGGCGCTCGTCGATTAAATCGCACACGCACTGTCCAACCAAATGGGTTGAAATGGCAAATAACTGAAGATCGTATTTGGCAAGGATTTCTTTGCGATTGTCGCAGTATGCCTGATCGGCTTTGTCGATTTCCATGTGATCGCCCCAGGTGCAAAGCTCGAGGCCATCGTAGCCAAACTCAAGCGCCTTTTCACAGATGGTTTCAAAGGGAAGGTCGGCCCATTGTCCGGTAAATAAAGTTACTGGTCTGCCCATGATATTTTTGTTTTTAAGTTGGTTATTGTTTCAAAAAATAGTTCCAGGTTTCAGGTTTCAAGTTCCAGCTGGCGCCCGAAACTTGAAACTTGGAATTTTGAACTTGTAACTATTTAAATGGTACCCATTTTACATCGTCATTGTATCCTGCTTCAACAACAGCATCGATGAACTGCATTCCGCGAATACCATCTTCCACGCCCGGATAATCGAGCCATTCAGGTTTTGGTTCTTCGCCGTTCATTTTAGCCCGAAGCGTAAACGAGAAATTGCGGTAAATATTGGCGAAAGCTTCCAGATAGCCTTCCGGATGGCCGCCCGGTGTGCGGGTGTTGGCAGCAGCGGCGGCTCCCATAGAAGTTCCAACCCGCAATATTTCAGTTGGTTTGCTTGTCCATTTGGCAATCAGGGTATTGGGTTCGTGCTGTGCCCATTCCAGTCCGCCTTTATCGCCGTAAACGCGTATTTTAAGCGCATTTTCTTCGCCTGCAGCGATTTGTGTTGCAATAAGTACACCTTTGGCTCCATTGTCGAAACGAAGTAAAACAGCACCATCGTCATCCAACAAACGTCCCGGAACGAAAACATTCAGCTCGGCGCACAGCGAAGTAGTTCTTAAACCGGTAATGTATTCTGCCAGATGATGTGCATGTGTACCAATGTCGCCCATTGCGCCTGCCTTTCCGGAGCGTTTAGGGTCGGTTCTCCAAGATGCCTGTGCATTTCCGGAGTCTTCGAGTTTTGACGACAACCATCCCTGCGGATATTCAACAAATATTTTTCGGATTTTTCCAAGCTGACCTTCGGCTACCATTTGTTTGGCATGTTTTACTGCCGGATAGCCAGAATAGGTATGCGTTAGCGCAAGTAATAAACCAGTTTCCTGTAATTTGGCCTGAAGTTGCAAAGCTTCGTCGAGCGTGAAAGTGATGGGTTTATCGATTACCACATTGAAACCGTTTTCGAGGGCCATCATTGCCGGACCAAAATGTGCGAAGTTGGGAGTCACAATGGTTACAAAATCCATCCGGTCGCCTTCGGGCAATTTCACTTCGTTTTCAAACATTTCCTGATAGGTTTTGTAAACCCGGGTTTCAGGAAGGTAATACGATTTTCCGGAAGAAAGTGAAATTTCAGGATTGATACTGAAGCAGCCGCAGACCAGCTCAATTTGTCCGTCCATTAAAGCTGCAAGTCTGTGAATAGCACCAATGAAAGCATCACTGCCGCCACCGACCATTCCCATGCGTAATTTGCGATTCATCATATTGGTTTATTTTAATTGGTTTTGAGATGTTATATGTCCGTTTTTTGGACGGATAAAATTAGAAAACTTTTTTGGATGGAGTCCCGAAATTTCAGAAAAACCGACCAGACCAGAATGGGTAAATTTTCAATCACATTTGCGTTCAGACAAACAGATTCTTATCTTCGGGTCGAAAAGAGAAAGAAGGCACAGGTAAAGGCGCAGTCAAAATAAAAAAGAAACCTATTATTTCAGCAAATTCAAAAACTATAATACCATGGAAAGACGATCATTTTTACGCAACGCTGCTGGCACCATCGCAGCCGTTGGACTTGCAGGATCAACAAAGGCTTTTGCTTCGGAAGGAAAAGTTTCAAACGAAGCCAAATTCAAATTAAAATATGCACCGGGATTCGGAACATTTAAAGAACATGCAGGCGAAGATTTGTTCGATCAGATTAAATTTATGAGCGATCAGGGTTTCCGTGCTATTTTTGACAATGGACTGATGGGGAAAGATCCAGCCGTTCAGGAAAAAATAGCTGCAGAACTTGCACGCCGGGACATGGATTTGGGACCATTCGTATTGTATGCTGATTTTTCTGTGAAGTCGATGGTGACACAGGATCCGGCAATCAAGGACATGCTGAAAAAGAGAATGCAGGAAGGTGTGGAATGTGCCAAACGTACCGGAGCAAAATGGGCATTGGTTGTTCCGGGGCGATTCGACGAAGGATTGGAGTGGGATTACCAGACTGCCAACGTAATCGACAACATGAAAATGTGCTGCGAGGTGGTTGAAAAAAGCGGATTGGTGCTGGTTATGGAACCTCTCAACGCCTGGACAAACCACCCGGGATTGTTCCTGACCAAGATTCCGCAAACACACATGATTTGCGAGGCTGTTAATCATCCGTCGTGCAAACTGGTTAACGATCTTTACCATCAGCAAATTACAGAAGGAAACCTGATTCCGAACATCAACAAAGCCTGGAACAGTATTGCTGCTTTCCACATTGGCGATAATCCCGGACGCAACGAACCAACAACCGGCGAAATCAACTATAAAAATGTGTTTAAGCACATCCACAGCAAAGGCTACGACGGTACTTTGTGCTGCGAACACGGTAAAAGTATCAAAGGCAAAGAAGGCGAAGTTGCTTTTATAAAGGCTTATCGGGAGGTCGATTCGTTTTAAAGAAACAAAGAGAACTATCAATTGTCCTTCTGCAATTATCAGTACTTTTGTAAAAACATGAATTTATGAATCAGCTCAGTAGAATTACAATCAACAAGGAAATTTGCCATGGAAAACCTTGCGTAAGAGGAATGAGGTGGCCAGTCGAGGTAATTATTGATATGCTTGGTTCGGGCATGACAATCGACGAAATTATTGAAGATCATCCGGAATTGGAAAAGGAGGATGTTTTGGCGTGCCTGAATTTTGCTAAATTATATCTTGCAGGTAGATCAATTAACGAAGTTGCCTGATGAAATTCCTTTGCGATGTTCACATCTCTTATAAAGTGGTCAACTATCTTTCTGTGGCTGGCTTTGAAACTATTCATATAAATCAGATTCTTGATAGATGGAACACTAAAGACAAGGATATTTGCGAGTATGCTGATAAAAATGATTTGATCGTAATCACCAAAGATTATGATTTCTTAAATAGTTACTTTATTAATGGGAGTCCGAAAAAATTGATAAAAGTTAATTTGGGGAATATCTCCACAATTGAACTCATAAAATCACTTTCTCAAGTAATGATTGCAGCGAAAAGATTGAATAGTTTGCATTCTTTTATGATCGAAATCGATAAAGATCGCGTAACTTATATAGGTGAGTAGAATTTAATTTTTGAGCATCGAAAAGTCAGTATCTCTTCCTTGATTAAAAACAAAAAAGTAAAGGCTGGTTGTATCGACCAGCCTTTACTTTTATATCCCCAATTCCTTCAGCGCAGCATAAATTTTCCCCGATTCGAAACCTCTACCCATCGCAAAACGCATTAGTTTGTTGCGTTTGTCGTACTGATCTTTCCCTTTAACAGTTTTTGCCTTGTCTGTCAGTAATTTCAGGAGTTCTTCGGCATAACCTTCGTCTTCAATTTCTTCAAAAGCCAATTCAAGAATATCCTGATTTATTTTTTTTGCCCGAAGCATGTATTCAATTTTTTGCTTTCCCCAATGGTTAAACCTGAATTTGTCTTTTACGAATGCCCGTGCAAAACGCTCGTCATCAATGTATTTTTCATCTGCCAGTTTCTTCATAACCGGTTCAGATTCTTCAGCAGAAAGTCCGAATAGCCTGAGTTTCTCCTGAATTTCAGAGGTGCATTTTTCAGATCGGCTACATAAAAGTGCCGCCTTATCGTATGCAATATTTTGTTCGCGTGTAAATTCCATCGTCGCAAATTTTAGCTAAAGATACAATTTCTGCTTGTTTGAATAAGACTTGAACCATTACCTCTGTTGACATACATATTAAGAGAAGTTTAATTCAAAGACAGAAACTCTAAATTATTCGACCAATATACCTTTTTGTTCTATTAAGTCAGTTCATTTGCATCAGAAAACATTTATGACATGAAGCAGATTATTACGATCGTTACGCTGATGCTGATTAGTTTCAGTGTAAACAGTCAGGAACGAGCTACCAACCCTTTGACTTTTTCGGATGCCTATGAGCAAATGAACCAGAATAGTCACGTCTTGAAACAGGCTGGATTTGAAATCCGCGAAAAAGAAGCCGATAGAAAAGCGGCATTCGGACTGCGTGCTCCACGCGTTTTCATTACCGCAAATGCAGTACAGATGGCTGATCCGCTCACACTCGACCTCACTCCGGTGCGCGATGCAATTAACCCACTTTATGAAGCTTTGGGCAAATACGGCAATTTCTCCGGTGTTCCAAATCCCGATCCAGCGACTTCAGGCGTGATGCCGATTTTACCCGACAATGTCAGCACCCAGGTTTTGCGCGGAAAAATTCAGGAAGGACAGGCAGCCATAAATGCCGCGGAATGGGATAAAATGATTCAGGAAAAACAATTCGCGGCTGTAAATGCCAATTTCATCTGGCCTTTGTACACCGGCGGAAAAATTAATGCAGCCAACAAGGCATCAGCAATTTATGAAGAAGAAGCCGGGTTGGAGAAGGAACAAAAACAGGGCGAACTACTGAGCGAACTGGCAACCCGCTATTACGGACTGGTGCTGGCTGAACAGGCTTGCAAAGTTCGGGAACAGGTTTCGGAGGCCATGAAGAAGCATCTTTTCGATTCGGAGAAGTTGAGCGAACAGGGACAAATTGCCAAAGTGGAGCATTTGCACGCCCAGGTTGCAAGCTCAGATGCCGGGCGTGAATTGAAAAAAGCCAAACGCGAGGCGACCATTGTAAAACGGGCGCTTCAAAATACAATGGCCGTGGGCGACAGCAGCGATTTAATTCCGGCAAGTCAACTCTTTATCCTGAAAAGTATTGAAGATGAAGATTTTTTCATCAAAATGGCCATGGAAAATAATCCGCAATTAAAGCAGGTTGATTCGAAAAGAGAACTGGCTGCAACCGGCGTGAAACTCGAAAAAAGCAATTATTTGCCTACGGTTGCGCTTACCGGAACTTACGATCTGGCCAACAAGGATTTATCCCCATTCGTACCCGATTGGCTGGTGGGCGTTGGCCTGAAATGGTCACTTTTTGAAGGCAATTCGCGTTACCGCAATCTTCAGGCTGCCAAATTCAAGGAAGATCAGGTGGAACAGGCTGGCATGAAAGCCGGGGAAGACATAAAAACTGTCATCAAAAAGCTGCACCAGCAACTCGGAATGCAGGTGGAACAACTGGAAGAACTTGATAAAATGCTCGAATTTGCCAAAACCTATGTGGATAGCCGTGAGAAAGCTTTTCATGAAGGTTTATCCACTTCAACCGAATTGGTAGATGCCAATCTTCTCTTTGCCAAAGTAAAAATCGAACGTTTGCAAGCCATGTATAATTACGATGTTACTCTGGCGGCTTTGGTGCAGGTCTGCGGAAATCCCGATTTATTTCTCGAATACCAGACGAGCAGTCAGGCAATTACTGAATCGATTTGGGAATGAGAATTTAAGGATTCGGTTTTCGGGATTTCAACAATGACAACCTGAAAACAATTACAACAACGACAACAGTTTATTACAAATACTCAATACAATGAACAAAACAAGAAACTTTATTATCGGACTGTTTTTCACAGCATTACTGATATTTCTGCTTTATACCACCTGGTTGATTACGCGCCCGCTTCCGCTCGAAATTCAGGGAGAAATTGAAGCGACGCAATTCAGGGTTGCTTCCAAAATTCCCGGAAGAATTGACAGCATTGCAGTTAAAAAAGGGCAAAAAGTGCTTAAAGGCGACTTCCTTTTTTCGATCAGCAGTCCCGAAATTGACGCTAAATTATTGCAGGTAACCGCTCTCAGGAACGCTGCGCAGGCTCAAAGTATGAAAGCGCAAAACGGAGCACAGTCGGAAGATATTCAGGCAGCATATAATATGTACCTGAAAGCCGAGGCTGCGGCCCGTTTATACGAAAAAACTTTTCAGCGGGTTGAAAGTCTGTTTAACGACGGAGTTGTTTCGGAACAGAAAAAAGACGAAGCTGAAACACAAATGAAAGCTGGCCGCGAAACTGCCAATGCGGCAAAAGTTCAGTGGGAAAAAGCAGTGAAAGGCGCCCGTTCAGAAGACAAACGTTCGGCTCAGGAACTGGTCAATCAGGCTGAAGGCGGAATTGCAGAAGTTGAGGCATACTTAGCCGAAACGCAGGCAAAAGCTCCGGCATCGGGCGAAGTGGCCAACATTGTTTCAGAACGCGGTGAGTTGGTTCCAACGGGATTTCCGGTAATTACGATCCTCGATACTGACGACAACTGGGCAACGTTTTATGTACGCGAAGATTTGCTTTCCGACATCAGGATGGGTAGCGAAATCAAAGCAACCATCCCCGCGCTGGGAAACAGGGAAGTTACTTTTAAAGTAAATTTCATTAGTCCGATGGCTGATTTTGCCACCTGGACATCTACCAAAACTTCCGGAGGATTCGACATGAAATCGTTCGAGATACATGCCGTTCCGACTACTGAAATTGAAGGACTTCGCCCCGGAATGAGCGTGTTGGTTAACTGGAAACAATTTACAAAGTGATCAGTGGTCAGTCTCAATGGTCAGAAACAGTTCAAAAAGTGATCAGTGGTCAGTCGCAGTGGACAGAAAAACCCAGTCGCATAGTTCGAGACTATCAATGCCAACAAATGACGTTTCCCAAATGAAACGAACATGCAGCAGAAATAATCTCAAAGGTGGCGACACTAAAAGATAATGAAAATTAATGTTTGAAGAGAAAGCGTTCTGGCATGTGAGTTCCATCCGAACGCTTAATAATCAACAAATTAATACCCATATTTTCGGATGAAAGATATCAAACAGACATCGCCATTCTTCAGGACAAATCCTTTTTTCAGGGTTTTCTTTCGTGAAATCGACAGGATGACCGGTTCTACAATTTACCTTTTCACTACCCTGATCGGCCCCCTGATTTCGTTCATCATTCTGCTGTCTGTTTTTTCGGATGGCGTACCGCGAAACCTTCCCGTTGGAATTGTCGATCTGGACAACACCAACTTGTCGCGCAAAATCGGGATGTGGATTGGTGCGACTCCTGAAGCTGAAGTAATCAAACATTATCCGAACCAACGCGAAGCCTATCAGGAAATGAAAGAGGGCAAGCTGGATGCTGTTGTTATTATCCCTGACGGAACAGAAAAACACATTCTGAAAGGCGGAAACGAAACGGTGCAGGTATTTGTAAACAATTCGAATATTCTGAAGGGCGGTTTTCTCCAGAAAGGGATTTATAAATCGCTGGCAACACTTTCAGGAGGAATAAAATTGCAGGTGGCCATGAAAAACGGGTTGTCTGAAAACCAGGCAATGGACAAAATTCAGCCGGTTAAATTACAGCAACATGTTCTTTTTAACCCTTTTGGCAACTATTCTTATTTTCTCCTGACCGCTCTTTTGCCGCTGATGATTGTCCTTTTCACGTTACTGGCGAGCGTGTTTGCGGTGGGTATTGAAGTAAAGGAAGGCACTGGCCCCGAATGGCTCGAACATGCCGGTGGAAGCCTGATCGTGGCGCTGGCCGGAAAGCTGTTGCCATATACCATCCTGCTGTTCATCAATGCAATGGTGATGAATGTGATCCTTTTCGTGCAAATCGGAACGCCGCTTCAGGGAAGTTTTGCGTTCCTGCTGATTTCGGAACTTTACCTGATTATGACCTACCAGATGTTTTCTGTTTTCCTGGTTTCGGCAACGGCAAATCTACGTTTGGGTCTTTCGCTGGCCAGCGCCTATTCGATGATGGCGCTCACTTTTTCAGGATTGACATTTCCTCAATTTTCAATGCCGTTGGCTGCCAGTATATTTTCATACATTTTCCCTTTCACTTACTGGATCAAAATATTCATTTCGCAAGCCATGAGGGGCGAAGCCATTGTTCGCGCGTTGATTCCACTGGCCTGCTTTCTGCCATTTATTTTGCTGGCTGTCATTTTTCTGCCTCGGTTGAAACGTTTGCTGAAAGAGGAAAAATACTGGGGAAAAATATAGTTCCAAGTTTCAGGTTCAAAGTTTCAAGTTGAAAACGCTGAAAGGGCGACATCGCTTAATAACAACCAATTTCAAAAATACCATGTTCAAAAAAATATATAAAGGCATCGAAATGACCGGGCAGTTCTACCGGACAGAAATGAGGAACATTCGCAAAGACAGCGGAGCTATCCTTATTTTAATTGGCGCCCTGATGATTTATCCGCTGGCTTATTCCATTGCCTATAAAAATGAGGTTGTTCGCGAACTTAAAACTACAATTGTCGATCTCGACAGGACCACTACCAGCCGACAACTTATCCGCATGATCAATAGCGCCGAACAGATTGAAATCAGCCGTGTGGCAGTTAGTCTGGATGAGGCGAAGAATGATTTTTTCGAAGGTAATTCCGGCGGAATTGTGGTGATTCCGCAGCATTTTGAAAAGGATATCCTGAACGGGAAACAAACCAATGTATCGGTGTTTGCCGACGGAAGTTATTTCCTGATTTATCGCCAACTGATCGCCGGATCGGTGAAAACAGTCGGGACATTTTCCGCCGGAATTGAGATCAAAAAGCTGATGATGGAAGGTAAAACATACGATCAGGCTGAGGAAATGCGCGATCCTCTGGTAACCGATATGCATTTCTGGTTCAATCCATCCTCCGGATACGGTTCGTTCGTAATGCCCGGGATTATCATTATTATTCTGCAACAAACGTTGCTAATCGGAATCGGGATGCTGGGCGGAACCGCCAAAGAGAAAAACCGGGATAGTTTTATGGTTCCTGCCGCGCTCAAAAAAGGCGGAGTTTTGCCGATTTTGTTCGGGAAAACCTTGTCGTACCTCACGGTTTACGCGGTCAATTGTGTGATTACGATGGTCTGGATTCATTCGTGGTTCAACTACCCCGACCGCGGCAGTTATCTTTCTGTTCTGATGCTGACTTTGCCATTTCTGCTATCGGTTATTTTTATGGGAATTACACTGTCGGTTTTGTTTAAGCGGCGCGAATCGTCCATCATGTTCATGGTTTTTCTATCGCCCATCGTGGTTTTCCTGAGCGGAATTTCGTGGCCGGCATCGTCCATTCCGCCGGTCGTTTACAACCTGGCGCATCTGTTTCCATCAACCATTATGATGCCGGCCTATTTGCGGATCCGAAGCATGGGTGTTGGAATAGAGGCCATTAAACACGAGTATTTCCTGATGCTTTTGCAGATGGGATTCTATTTCTGCACGGCAGCGGTAGCATTGTATTTCTCTGCGAGGCACAATGCGCGGAAGGGAAATAATTCCGTGGCTATTTTATCAGAAACCGAACAGAAATAATCATTCATACTCCTGAATCCTCTCGTCGGCAGAAAGAATTTCTTTAGCAACGCATCGAAGCTTTATTGCGCGTCTCAGTAGAAATCGCGCGGCGGTTAGATGATATTTTTCACCACACAGAAGCAGTTTTACACCACTTAGAAGCAATTTTCCGGCGTGGAAAACTGCTTCTAAGTGGTGTAAATGTTCTTCGGAATGCCGGAAAAACTATTCAGAGTTCCAAAAAATTGGCTCCGTACTGTGAACTGAACAGACGGCAAAACAATACACGTCAGACTTCGGCGTGAGCTCAGTCGAACGCTAAAGCAGACGGCAAAGAATAGTGCTTCGACTATGCGTAATTGTTGAATGAGGGAAATATCCTTTGCCGTCTCATTTATGAGACGGATGGAAATGATCACCACAATTGGGCTTTAGCCCTTTATTCTATTTTCCCCAGCCGTTCCAATTTGTCAGAAGCAGCCAGTCCATTGGGGTTGCAGCCCGGCAATCCTTCGGGAATTTCAAGTCCCATTTTCTGATAATATTCCTCCCACGCAGAAGGAAAGTTTCCTGTTGCCGGATCTTTGAAAGTCATCGGTTCCAGTATAAAAACCGAGTCGGCAGCAAAGGCGAGATAAACAAACTCCGAACAATAGTGCGCAGTATCCGACAATATGTAGCTGAAATTATAAGGTTTGCCCAGCAGTTGTTTGGCTTTGGTTAATGCTGCCGGAATCGTTTTTTTCCATTCCTCTTTTAGCCGGTAGGCAACCACCATTACCGAATCGCCTTCGGGGTGCAAAAAATCTTCGAGCGAAACCACGCAGGTTCCTCCATCCGGACTGGCATGTAACACCACTATCCCACTATTCGATACTTCGACAATCCCCACATGCGAAAAATGGGTTGCTTCAGCTGTTTGGGTTACTTTGTCAATGGCTTCCGAAATCTTTCCTGAAGTCGCCCCCCGAAACAGGATATCGCCCGATTGCAATTGAATTTTGGGTGCGGGTTGGGTGCAGGCAAAGAGCCCGGCGAGGGAGAGGAGAAAGATGGATTGTTTTAGTTTGTAGCTCATTGGAATTCGGAAATCATTTTATCTCTAAACATTATTATTTCCTCTAAATACTTGTCGTATTTAATTTTGTCATTCTGCTTATCTTCAGTATAATATTCATCCAATCTACGAAGAGATTTATTCAAGTATACTGTGTATATCTGTACAAACCTCCTTTTCAAAATATGTTTATTTGTTTTATCAATTTCAGATAAAACAATAAAATCATAAATTAAGGCTGCATTTGAAATAACACTAAAATAATTACCGAAATTTATTACGACCATCAAATCATTCTTGTATCTATCTGTTTTTTCTCCCATATATGGTCTTATTTCATCATAATAAAGAATACTACTCATTGAATTGAAAGCTGCAATACCTTTCCGTTGATTAAGATTTTCATCAATAAAGATAAGGTTACTACACTTATTTTCTAAATCAAGAATTAATGTCAGTAATGTTTGAATAGAATTATTTTCACTTTGAATTTTATTGGCTTGTCTTTGAGCAACTAAAGCATAATAAATTAACAATGCTCCAATTAGGCTTGTTATAGGAGCAGTTATTCCTCCAATTGTTGAACCTATATCTCCAGTATCATGGAAATTGATAAAACCTAAGGACCTTGTAAAAATCCAAGGACTAAGAATTGTAAATACGATTCCAATTAACAGCAATATTTCAACTCGTTTTCCAAAATAATTAAGCATTGGTAAATTTTTAACGGTTTTATCATGAGTATTTATGATGATAAACAAGATTTGTTTTAAACTGTATCCAACATCTAAAACACATCCGCTTCTACCACTGGCTTAAAAAACGCTTCAATCTCCTGCAAAGTGGTTTCTGTTTTTGGAACATCGCGAACAATTTTGCCCTTTTCAAGGATAATCAGTCGGGTGGAAACGTCGGCAATGTTGTCGAGGGTATGGTCGGAAATCAGGAAGGTGGTGCCGATTTCGGCTGCAAAATCCTTGATCAGTTTCCGAAGTTTGTATTGCGAACTGGGGTCGAGATTGGCAAACGGCTCGTCCAGAACCACAATTTCGGGTTTGCCCATCAAAGCTGCTACAATCCCTACTTTCTTTTGGTTTCCTTTCGAAAAGTCGCGGATGAATTTCTTTTTGCCTGTAATTTCACCGTTGAAAAAGTCGGTAAATCTTTCCAAAAAGGTGGTCGTTTCGGCTTTGGTCAGCTTGCGCAAACCTGCGATAAACCCAAAATATTCTTCGGCGGTCAGGTAGCCAATCAGGAAAGTTTCGTCGATAAACGCGCCGGTAAAATCTTTCCAGTCTTCCGATTCGCGCACCTGAATTCCTTTGCTGATTATTTCACCTTTACTGGCTGTAATCAGGTCGAGAATCAGATTAAAAAGTGTCGTTTTCCCGGCGCCGTTATTACCCACCAGCCCAAAGATTTCGCCTTGATTGATGGTCAGTTCAGGAATATTCAGGACAATTTCTTTGTTGTATGCTTTGATGAGGTTTTGTATCTGTATCATGATCAGGAGTTTTTGTAGTTTTTAATGAGTTGATGTTTTTGTTTCAGGTATTTTTTAGCGAAAAAGTCGATAACAACGGAGTGAAACAGGACGCCGATGAGTCCCAAAACTCCAAGCGCTGCATAAGCGCCAACGTCGCCAAAAGCCAGTTTAAACAAATAAAATAAGCCGATCGGAATTAGAAACATCGGGAATCCAACCAGCCATTGCGATGCGCCCACACCCTGGTAATTCATGACCGACGACTGGTTTAAATCCAATCGTTTTTTGCTGTAGAGTCCAATGAAAAAGAGCAGCGGAATGTTGATTCCCAGATTGTAAAACAGCATAGCCAAATGCGTGTATATGATTTTGGAATGCATAAACGCGTAAGGCAGCGTGAGAAAATAGCAGGCCACCGAAACCACCGTTACCAACATGTAAAACGATTGCAGAAACTGTTTCATTTTCAGGCGTTGACACATGAGCATCGAAAAATAATTGCTGTGCCAGGCCGGGAAAAATTGTCCGTACGAAATGGAGAACATGCCAACAATGACGATTCCGCCAAGGATGAAAATAAATTCAGGAGCTGGTTTGCCTGGTTCAGTCCGGTAAATCAGCAAGCCGTAAGCCAGCATAATCAGTGTCATCATGGCAACCGAGCGTGGACGTTTATTTCGCCAGATCAGTCGTAGTTCGAGGGCAATAAAACGGCCTGTTTCACCCAGTTTGTCTAGCCAGGAGTAATCGCTCACTTTCTCGGCCTTTTGCTTTCCTGAAACCAGATTTACGAACATACGGCTCAGCAGAAACCGGACGTTCAGGAAATATAACAGCACCGGAAGCAAAACGAAAACGATTGCCAGTGCAGGATTGACTAGAATCAGATCGAGCAATTTGCCCAATCCGCCTGAAAGATCGACGATTCCGTAATGATTGACGGCAAACAATCCGGCAAGCGTTGCAAATAAAATAAAAATTCCGTATTCAGCTTCGTTGAAGCGCCATTTCAGGTAAATAGCCAGAAAATGGCTACTGAAAATCAGGATAAATATTGCCAGAAACCAAGCGGCTGTTGCCAATCCTGAATGTGCATCGCTAACCAACATAAAAGTGACCGGAAGCAACAAAAAGAATGGCAGCAAATTGAAGAAATTGAACACAGAGCGAATCATCAGGTAATTGGCAATCTTCCGGCGGCGAATGTTCTGCAGCAACAAAGGTTTGAAACTAACCGTCGGCAACTTTTGCATCAACTGACGAATAATCAGATCGATGGCAAAATAGGCCAACAAAATGCTGTTGAACTTGCTAACCGGATCAACATCGGGAAAATCTTTGGTGAGAATTTCAGGAATGGCAAAACCCAGAATAAGGAAAGTGGCTGAAAAATACAAGGCCAGAAAACCCAGTCCGATGTTGGTTGCCAGACTTTTGCCCCAGTAGGCCGACCGAACTGTTTCGCGCCAGGCCAAAGTAAAAAGGTTGCGGTTCATTTGCGGTTGATCTTTAATTTTTTTGGTATTGGTATGTTGTGGTTATGTTTTATTACAGGTTATCAATGGTACTTTTGGTAAAAGTTGTAACTTAGGGTAATTCTTTCTAAAGTCTTTAAGGTCCTCAATGACTTTAGGGACCTTAAGGACTTTAAAAAATACAAACAGCAAATACCTGAAATAATGAAGAACAACCAGCAAAACCAGGAACCACTGTTACCGCGAACCGGAAATTACCGAAAATTGTACACCTACCAGAAAGCCGAAGCAATATACGACATTACCTATTATTTCTGTAAAAATTATTTGCAGCGGGGGGACCGCACTGTCGACCAAATGGTTCAGGCTGCCCGTTCAGGCAAACAAAATATTGTAGAAGGTAGTGCGGCTTCGGCAACATCGAAGGAGACTGAGATAAAGCTGGTGAATGTTGCCAAAGCAAGTATGCATGAACTTCTGATTGATTATGAAGACTATCTGCGTACCAGAAATCACCGTCAGTGGGAGGATCGCTCGGTGGAACTCATGAAGATGCGTGAGCTTGGCAGAAAACACAACGATTCTGCCTTTTATATGCAACTGGTGAAGACCCGTCCTCCGGAAACGATTGCAAACATGGCGATTTGTCTGATCAAGCAGAACGATTATATGTTGTTTAAACAATTGCAATCGCTCAGTGAAGATTTCCTGAAAAATGGCGGAATGCGGGAACGAATGACCCGAATGCGACTTGATAGAAGAAAGTAACCTTGAATTTTTATTCCAGCCGATCAACAATTGTGCAAGTCTTTTTGAATCTTTTTACTTGTCCATCCTCGTCAAAAACTTCAACCAAAATGATGAAAACTCCCAGATTGAGCTCTTGACCGGAGTCACTTTCTCCATTCCACAACCAGCTTCCTGCCTGTGCCAGCGATTCATTTTTTGTAATGAATTTCACTTGCCGGCCAATCGCATCAAAAATCCTGACATTGGCAATATAACCGGGTTTGCCGAAACTGTATTTAATTGTAAGTTCATCGTTGTGCCCATCGCCATTGGGCGAAAACACCTTGGGCTCGGGGGTAATTTCATCCTGAATTTCAGTTTCACTTTCAATTTGTGAATTCGGTAATCCAGGCGTGGCAAACCCAACCGATGATGCAGCTGATGCCCAGTTGCTGCGATCAGAAGTTGGCTTTTCCAGCGAAATGCGTTCGAGCGAAACGCCATTTTCATCCGCCAAAAAAGTTGAATGCATTTTGGCTGAGTAGCTGAATTCATCGATCACTTCAAGCGAATCGTTCAGTAAAACCACCGTCCCTGCATCATCCGAATAACTGGGCAGGGTTTTCATCAGGCAAAAAGTTTCCGGATCGCTTGTGAAATACTGAGCTGCAACGATGGCCGAATCTTTCGTGCACACCAAGAATTGCCCCGGATACAAATACCTTTCTTCAGTGCTGACAGGATAGATTTGTTTCAGTGCCAGCGTATCATTTCTACTTGCAAGTTTTAAACGGTGAATGGGCACAGGAACTTCTGAAACATTGACCAACTCAACAAAGTCAACTCCTCCGGAAAAAGGATTGAACAGAATTTCGTTGATGAGGATGGTTCCAACTTCCGGAGAAAAAGAATAGGAAAAAGTTCGAATCTCTGGACTTATGATCTTTCCTGAAAGATCTGAAATCCCCGAAACTGATAAACGAAGTTCAATTCCGTCGACATTTCCAAAGCTCAATTCAATTGAATTGTCGGAGCCAGCCATTATTTTGGCTTGGGTAACTGAAATATTCCGGTTGTTTTCATCAGTCAGAATGAAATTTCCGGAGCGAACTGAAGCTGGGTTTATTGGCTTGTTGAAAGTTAGCAGAATAGAATGTGGATTTATGAACGCAAGTTCCTGTATGAAAAGCTCGGCAGCAAGTTGTGATACCGAGACATCATCGATCCACAACTGTCCGGAGCGGGTAGCGGTATATTTAAACGTGATTCCGATATTCTTAAAGCTAAACTGGCTGCGATCAGTTCCCGAAAATGATTTCAGATTTGTCTCTCCTGATTTCAGGTAATTCAAAGTCCATTTTCCCCGGGTTGTTCGTTTTACATTAATCGTTGCCAAATTCGATCCATTCCAATCCATATCTGTTTGAACAATGAGACTGTCGGCTTTCCCTTTTCTGATGCGCCAGAGGTTGAGCAAATCGCTTGTTCCTGAAATATTTACGCCCACCGCATAACCGTTAATCAGGTCGGGCACGATTGTATCGGCAGTCAGGTAAAACAAAAACCGATTGGATGAAGATGGATCCCATTTCCCGTTTTTGAATGTAAACGCCCATTCCAAATCCACAAGATTCAGATCAGCAGAAACATTGTGAAATAGGGATGAATTGCCACTTATGGGTTTTGATAAATGTTTAAGTGAGAAATTTCCTGCGATTTTTTCTGAAGCCGAAACCTCCCAATCGTCTGTTTGTTTCCATCCTGAAAGATTCCCTGATTCGAAATCTTCTTTGAAAATGGAAATGACGGTATCTTTTCCGGAGAAGGTTTCTATTTTTGCTGAAAGATTTAGAATGGTATTATTCTCGCCAAATGCAGTTTTGCTTACAGTTGTTAATAAATAGACAACTATTATTGCGAAAATAAAAATAAATCCACCTGTTTTAGGAAAAATTAAAAGTAAACAGTTATTTTTGGTCATTCTTTTTATATATCGGTTTTGAAATTCTGAATTAAGTTAACAAGATTTGTTCAAATAAACAAAACTGATTGTTGCAGTAGTAATTAAAATTAGTAACACAATTAAACAAATATCGAAATGAAAGTTGCAGTAGTAGGTGCAAGTGGCGCGGTAGGCCAGGAATTCCTGAAAGTATTGGCTGACAGAAATTTTCCGCTCGATGAATTGGTCTTGTTTGGATCTGGCCGTTCGGCCGGAAACGAGTATGAATTTAAAGGCACAACTTTGGTTGTGAAGGAACTGTTGCACAACGATGATTTTAAGGACATTGATATTGCCTTAACTTCGGCTGGCGCATCTATTTCGAAAGAATTTGCCAATACCATTACAAAATACGGGGCAATCATGATCGACAATTCAAGCGCTTTTCGTTATGATGACGATGTGCCTTTGGTTGTTCCTGAAGTTAATCCTGAAGATTCACTGATTCGTCCGCGAAATATCATTGCAAATCCAAACTGTTCGACCATTCAGATGGTAGTTGCGCTGAAACCGATCAACGATTTATCGAAGATTGTGCGTGTGCATGTGGCTACTTATCAGGCTGCAAGCGGTGCCGGCGCTCAGGGAATAGCTGAGTTGGAAACTCAGATTAAACAAGTTGCCAACGGTGAAGAGCCTACCATCCAGAAGTTTCCGTATCAGTTGGCCATGAATATTATTCCTCAAATTGACGTTTTCCTCGAGAATGACTATACCAAAGAGGAAATGAAAATGAACTGGGAAACCAAAAAGATAATGCATACCAATGCTGAAGTCAGCGCTACTTGTATCCGTATTCCTGTTGCACGTGCCCATTCCGAAGCTATTTGGGTGGAAACTGAAGAAGCACTGGACATTGATCTGGTAAAATCGGAGATGGAAAAACTGGAAGGTTTGACCGTTCTGGACGTTCCGGCAGAGAAAAAATACCCAATGCCATTGTTCGTTTCAGGAATGGACGATGTTTATGTTGGCCGAATCCGGAAAGATGTTTCAAATCCAAAGAGCCTGACTTTCTGGTGCGTGGGCGATCAAATCAAAAAAGGCGCCGCGTTGAATGCTGTTCAGATTGCGGAATGGCTGATCAAAAATGGCGAAGTGAAATAATGTTCAGACGCAAGATAATAGATATCAGATAATAGACTCAAAAAAGCCCGTATAACTAACGGGCTTTTTTGTTGAAATGTATCTTTGTCAACCAGTTGAACCGAAACCAGTACCATAGATTTTGTACTTATTGAAGTTTAAAATTAATGGGAACTGAAAAAGAAACACGTACAGGTTTGCCTGCCTGTTTGCCTGGTTTCCACTTTGGCAAACTGTTAATTACCCTCAATGCTTCTTTATCAAGGGCCTGGTCAACTCCACGAAGTATTGTCGCATCAGAAATTGAACCATCTTTATTTACTACGAAATTAACAGTAACTTTTCCGGTGATACCGCTTTCAGCAGCAATCGACGGGTATCTAATATTCTGACTCAAAAAGTTCAGTAATGCCTGATATCCGCCCGGAAATTCCGGCATTTCTTCCGCAGCATAGAAAATTGTAGTTTCATCTTTCTCAACTTCCTTGCGGACAGGCAATTCTGGCTCAGCATAAATTGCAGTGTGTTTATCAGCTCCTGAATCTTTAATGTCTGGTTCTTCGTCGAGTTCTGTATCATTCTCTACAATTAGAATTAGGTCAGCTACTTTTGGCAGCGGTGGAATGATCGGCTTAGCTTCCTCCAGACGAACCAATGGAGTTAGCTCTTCAACAGCCGCATTTTTGTCGAGGGTTCCAAGAGAAATTAGCGGTTTCTTCTTAGTTGTAAATTCGAAACCATACAAACAGATTGCAATTGCCAGAATCAACCCTAATTCGAAAAAGAATTTCCTTTTGCCTTCGAGATCTGCTTTGGGAGATTTTTTGGGTTCCATGATGTAAGTTGTTTAGTTTTCTGATTCATTTTTTGTTTTCATTCTAGTATTCCACTATTCGCAGAATTGGAGAGAAAGTACTTGTCACACACAATCTGTTAGTGATTGAATATGAATGCGGTTCAGTTGTTCAAACCAGTTGACTTTACAATAAAAACAAAAATCAGGCCAGAAAAATGTCTGACCTAATTGAATATCTTCCGACTTTCAAAACATCCGGAACTGCTTGAAGAATAAGAGAACTATCAAAAAATTAAAACTATTTACAATCCAACCTTCGCTTTACTATTCAGTGTCTCCGGTCCAATTTTCATCGTATAAAAAATCGTTGTATGGAAAACGTGTAACATGGATTCTCTTTACTTCTTCGTACAAAGTCTTCTTCAGTTCGTCAATGTTTTCTTTTGTTTTTGCCGAGACAAAAAGTGAAGGGGTATTGTTTTTTGCCATCCAGCTGCTTTCCCATTCTTCCAGCGAAATATTGCTTTTTGTCCGCGGGCTTAAATCATCTTCATGCTTTTCAACAAAAGTGAAGGCATCAATTTTATTGAACACATAAATTATTGGTTTATCGCCAGCCTGAATTTCGTTCAATGTCCGGTTCACCACCTCAATTTGTTCTTCGAACCCCGGATGCGAAATATCTACTATATGCATCAGGATATCTGATTCGCGCACTTCATCAAGTGTCGATTTGAATGATTCAACCAAGCCGTGCGGCAGTTTACGGATAAAACCAACAGTATCTGCCACCAGAAATGGTAAATTGGCCACTACCATTTTACGAACGGTGGTATCGAGTGTGGCAAAAAGTTTGTTTTCAGCAAAAACTTCTGATTTACAAAGCAGGTTCATCATGGTCGATTTACCCACATTTGTGTATCCCACCAAAGCTACGCGAACCATTCTGCCGCGGTTTTTGCGCTGGGTAGTCTTTTGCTTGTCGATTTTTATCAACTGCTCTTTTAGCAAGGCAATTTTATCAAGAATGATCCGACGGTCGGTTTCAATTTGCGATTCGCCAGGTCCACGCATCCCGATTCCTCCTCGCTGGCGTTCGAGGTGAGTCCAAAGTCTCGTCAACCGGGGCAGCATGTATTGATACTGGGCAAGTTCAACCTGCGTTTTGGCGTGTGCGGTTTGTGCCCTTCCGGCAAAAATATCGAGAATAAGGAAAGTTCTGTCCAATATTTTACATTCCAGCTCCTTTTCAATGTTCCGAAGTTGTGTTGGACTCAGGTCGTCATCAAAAATCACTGTGCCAATTTCATGGGCTTTTATATACTCGCCAATTTCAGCAAGCTTTCCAGTGCCTACAAAAGTTGCGTGGTTCGGAATGTCCAACCGTTGCAGAAAATGTTTTTTCACCTCTGCACCAGCGGTGTCGGCTAAAAATGCCAGTTCTTCTAAATATTCCCTTGCTTTTGTTTCGTCCTGATCTCTGGTGATCAGTCCAACCAAAACAGCAGTTTCGGTTATGGGTGAATTTTCAATCATATATTCAACAATTACAAATAAAAAATCCTGGTTCCGTAGAAACAGAACCAGGAAATTTATAAAATATTTAATTCTTTCTTACTGAAGTACAAAGTTGATTGGAACAGTGTAAGAAACCCTTACCGCTTTTCCACCTTGTTTCCCAGGTTTCCATTTTGGAAGACTGTTTACAACGCGCAAAGCTTCCTTATCCAAAGAAGGGTCAACCCCACGGAATATTTTTGCATTTTTTATTGTTCCGTCTTTTTCCACAACGAAATTTACAAATACTTTTCCCTGAATACCGTTTTCCTGTGCAATAACCGGATACTTAACCGACTGTGCGATAAAATTACGCAAAGCCAACTGACCACCCGGGAATTCAGGCATTTCTTCTACGATGAAAAATACCGGAGTGTCTTCATTTTCTTCTTCTTTAGGAGCAGCAACCTGCATTACAGCTGTAATTGCAGTTTTATCGGTTGCTTCCGAATCTTCAATTTCCAATTCGTCCTGAATATCGGTATTGTCATCAACAATCACCAACATATCAACCACTTTGGGTGGTGGTGGTGGTGGTGGTGGTGGTACCTGATCCTGACGGGTTATTGGAATAATCTCTTCTTCTACTGCCTGGTCAGTCATTGATCCGAGAGAATCAACCTGGCTAACCTTGTTGGTTGCTTCAAAACCGTACAAACAGATAGCAAGAGCGACCACCAACCCTAGCTGAACAAAGATATTCCTCTTGTTCTCGAGATCTGCTTTGGGTGATTTCTTGAGTTCCATAATTTAGTGATATTAGTTTATTTCTTTAAGTAAGCACATTTAGTATTGAGGGGCTAAAGATAAAAAATAATATTCAATTGCAATAACCGACTTATCCTAAAATGCAATTTTCAATAAAATTGGTCTCACCCGTTGATGAGAAAAAATTTTAGTGATTCCATGGCTAAAATTTCAAAACATTATTCAACCTAAAATTACTTTTTATCCAACTTCTCATAGATACTGATTCTTTGCGAATCATCGATCTTCAATACTGAATTTCAACTACTTGAAATTCAAATATGAACACTGTTCATGAGAATTATTTATCGCTATTCGAACTAGTGAGCGTACAAAAATCATTCCATAATAACTTTATACAAAAAAAGCCGCTCATTAAAAATTTTTCGCTTCCTCATTCGTCTTCCACAATACAAGCTGCACAATTAGCTCATTTCCAGCAAATCACTGGCAGGAAACTGGCAGATTGAAAATTTTTTAGGAATTTATTGAAATAGAAATTCAATTTTCGGCAAAGTCAACTCCTTGCAGATGAAAAATATTTATATATTTGTCGCCTCAAAAGGGGGGACTAGCTCAGTTGGCTAGAGCGTCCCGATCGGAATCGGGAAGGCCATCGGTTCGGTTCTAGAATAAAAGGAAAAATGAACTATTAAAAAAGGGGGGATTAGCTCAGTTGGCTAGAGCGTTTGACTGGCAGTCAAAAGGTCATCGGTTCGATTCCGATATTCTCCACTGAAAATCAGATAATTAAAAGGGACTTTTTTAGTCCCTTTTTTTTTGAACATTAATTTGCACAACTGCACGCAAACAAGCCCATAAAATAGAACACTTTGTGCATTTCCGACCTGTGCGCGATTTTCTGTCAATCCCGGTTAACCGGGACCGAGCGGAAAGATACACACCGGAAACCACTGCTGCTGAACTTGACGGGTAGATGTTATAGGCAGGTTCATTTTTCCCCAACTAAAGTTTGGAATTCACTGTAATTCCATAGTCCAAATAGACGAATACTCGACTTAATCCTGACTCTGTATTTTATTTTATTGTCGTTTGTTTGTTCTAATTTAATATTTGAAACTTCAAATTTAAATCCTGAAGTTAAGCCAGTCACATATGAATTCTGACCAACAATACTAATAATTGAGTCACTTTTATCTTGGGGAACATAAATGTCCAATATATGATGAATTGTGATTAAACTTCCAAATTTGCTTTCAATCTCCAGATTTCTATTGGATTTAATAGAAGGACAATCATATAGTATGAATTCCTTTTTATGGTTATCAATGTTCGAGTCAGGGCTATTAATGTTGATAAAAGCTAATCCAATTAATAAAACCAAAAGAGCTGTCCATTTACCACTTTCATTTTTAATCTGTGTGTATAGGAATCCCAAAAATATAATGAATGCGAAAGCAAAAATTATATTTAAACATGTGAGAACTGTGTGCATCATACTTTTATTTTTTTAATGTGTATAATCAACTTGCCCATAACTACCATACAGCGGAAACCTCACCATACTTTCTCTCGATTTCCACTATTCCATTCTGCTCCTTCATATATGCAGCCATGTTGTTCAAAGCTGCTGGCGCTGGTTGGCGATCAGCACTTATTTGATTACTGATCTGTGATCCGTCTATCCTTTCTATCATGTTCGTTTCAACCATTCCTTTTGTTCGGATTATAAATCCCTTGCTAAAAAGTGCCAATTGCCTGTCAAACCCAGTTAACCGGGAACGGGCGGAAAGATGCACCCCGAAAACCACCGTTGCCGCACTTGACGGGTAGCTAAATGTTAACGGTAAGTTTTTAATAATAATTATTCCTTCTTCTAGACCCTATAATTAATGTAGCTGAATTGTCTTCAACTTGAACTATTGAGTTTAGTGAAAGGTTTTCTTTGACAAGCTTTTTAGAATCTTTTAAGAGAGTTGAGCAGAATGCTTCAGTTTCATTGATTCTTTCAATTACCCAAATAACGGTAAAATCTGATTTATGAAAAACTCTGTCACCTACTTTAAATTTACTTTCAGTCATATTATTTGTTGTTTTGAGTCGGTAGCATAAGTGGCACCGAGAATTTTAATCTATTTGAAATTAGGTTTTGTGTTCCCTCTTTTGCCTCCACTCCAAGTTTTAATACTGAAACGAAAACACCTGCTTTCCCTGATGTCTCTCCATCTTCTCTTGTGGATACAGAAACATCAAAATCAATTATTTGTGCTGGTCTATATGTGTCATCATCATAGTATATATTTCCAGAAGATTGGCTTTGTCTCAAAGATGCTGGATTTATCATAGCTTCATTTTGTGAAGCAAAATCTTGAGCTTTTCTTACTCCACTAATTATCTGAGTAATACTTTCATAAATAAAATCTTCCAGTTTCATAGTTTATGATTATGTGATTAAGTTGCTCGTTCTTAAACTTACCGCTAACTAATTAACCAGCGGAAACCTTACTGTACTTTCTCTCAACCTCCATTATTGCAATCTGCTATATTTCCGTCTAAGTTGATGGTTATTAAACCGGGTTCAATGTAGTCAGTTATGTTTATAGATCAAAACTATTTACTGTTTATTTATGTCTGTTTTAAACAAAATTATTTTGCAATAGGCGATTGGATGGGTTGGGCTTGTTTTTACTGCTCAACGCATTGGCCGGACAAATATCTTTAGCCATCGGAGGAGTAATGATTGTGCTATCATACTTCAAAAAAACAGCCGGAAGGTGTTTTATTCCGATTGTGAATCGGTAAACCTTCCTCCAATTTATTTTGGAATGATTGTAAATCTCAAAACCTTCCTCCAACTTTTTTTGGAGCAATTGTGATTCTTAAAACCTTCCTCCAACTTTTTTTGGAACGATCGTGAATCGTAAAACCTTCCTCTAACTTTTTTTAGAGCAATTGTGAATCGCAAAACCTTCCTCCAACTTTTTTTGGAACGATTGTGAATCGTAAAACCTTCCTCTAACTTTTTTTGGTCTATAATGTTTGGTGTGGGTAAATATTTAAAGTGCGACTCACCCCCATCGTCCGTCCCGGTAAACCGGGACTCGCACTCTCCCTTTAAAAGAGAGGGGGGAAGGCCACCTGCGGACTTCGGGGTGAGTATTGATTCTACGGTTCGTCATAAAACAAAAAAGCCCTCCGTTTCCGGAGAGCTTTTTTGCTTTATGGTATCAATTGCCTGGTTTACATCAGAAATTTCAGCATGAATAAAACTGCCAGAACAGCTGTCACAATTGAAATATCTTTGAACTTTCCGGTTAAAACCTTCAGGATAACATACGAAAGTACTCCAAATAAAATACCTTCAGAAATAGAATAAGTTAATGGCATCATAATGATGGTGAGGAAAACCGGGATTGACTCGGTATAATCGTCAAAATCGATGTTCTTTATAGGTGTCATCATCATTGCTCCAACCAGGATCAAGGCAGGAGCTGTTGCTGCACCCGGAATCATCAGGAAAATTGGAGAAAGGAACAACGCAAAGAAAAACAGGATGGCAACAGTCAGCGAAGTTAAGCCAGTACGGCCACCTTCTGAAACGCCTGCTGCACTTTCAACATAAGTTGTAACAGTTGAAGTTCCGAGCATTGCACCGAATGTAGTTCCAACTGCATCGGACATCAGGGCTTGCTTCACGCGTGGAACGCGCCCTTCCTTATCGAGCATGTTGGCTTTCGACGAAACGCCGATTAAAGTACCTACCGTATCGAACATATCAACAAACAAGAAGGTAAATACCACGATCAACATATCAATGGTCAATATCTCAGTCCACTCAAACTTCATGAAAATCGGGCTAAGCGAAGGAGGTATCAGATCGAATGAAGTTGGAAGCTGTGTGACTCCAAAAGCCAACCCAATAGCCGTTCCGGCAAGGATACCGATCAACAAAGCGCCTTTTACTTTTAATGCAAGTAAAACACCTGTGAGTACAAGCGCCAGAAGTGCCACCACTGCACCGGCATTGTCGGTGAGATTGGTAACATCGCCCAACGCAACAAATGTTGCAGGATTGCTAACAATGATGCCTGCGTTTTTTAACCCAATGAAAGCGATGAACAATCCGATACCCACCGAAATCGCATGTTTCATATTGTTCGGGATCGAATTGACAATCATTTCCCGAATATTGAATGCTGTTAAGGCAATGAATACCAAACCTTCAAGAAAAACTGCGGTTAATGCAAATTGCCATGAATGACCCATTCCGAGTACAACTGTAAATGCGAAGAACGCATTCAGACCCATGCCCGGAGCAAGGGCAAAAGGTAATTTTGCATAAAGTGCCATCACCAATGTAGCAACCAGCGAAGCAAGGGCGGTTGCAGTAAATACGGCTCCTTTGTCCATTCCGGCAGCGCTCAGGATGTCAGGATTAACGGCCAGAATATAAGCCATGGTCATAAAGGTGGTCAACCCCGCAAGAACTTCTGTTCTGACAGTCGTTTTGTTCTCACCTAATTTGAAATACTTGTTTAGAAAGTCCATATTTG
Source organism: Prolixibacteraceae bacterium (assembly GCA_019459485.1). Taxonomy (GTDB): domain Bacteria; phylum Bacteroidota; class Bacteroidia; order Bacteroidales; family Prolixibacteraceae; genus Aquipluma. The sequence continues at coordinate 60,423 of JAIBEZ010000098.1, read as the reverse complement.
GTTAGTTTAAAAAGTGTATTTCAATGCAAGTGTAGGGCAAGCTTTCAACCCTTTGTGAAGAGCAAAGTTTGAAGCGAGCTCAACCTCGCCGCCGGCAGAAATGTTCTTATTGAAGTTGTACCACAATTGCGGTTCACTTAAAAAAACAAATTTGGTGGTTGTTCCTAAAGGAGCGTTCAGGAAAAAATTGTTTTCTTCTTTCCAAAAATCTGCAAAGCCAGAAAAAGTCACTTTGTTTTCCAGAAGATTCAGGTACCACACTCCGGTCAGCTGGAAGGAAGCATCGTCTTTGTCCTGAATATTTTTATACAAAGCTTTCAATGAAAATCCTTTTGAGAAATCACTGGCATTCCACGAATAATCAATACCGGTTAACCAGGCATTATTAATAGTATATGCGGTATTGCCTGTGTAAGCACTGTATGATCCATCGCTTCCCTTGCTGAATAATGAATTGTCAATCGATTTTCCAAATCCTCCATTGTATTCACCATGCCAGCTAAAAGGTGATTTTCCTAATTTGAAACAACGGGCAATTTCCATGTAGGCCAGCGAAACCCCTTTCATATCGCCAACACCGTAATCGAAGTCGATAAAAAAGAAAGTGTTGCCGGTTTTGTCAGGCCTGAACATTTCAACAGTTGTGGTCAGGTATCCGCGATCTTTTCCCATGTCGTAATGGGTTTGGATATTCTGGGCATAAGTGCCAAAAGTAAGTAAGGTAACGAACAGAATAAGAACTAATTTCTTCATAATGCAATCTTTAAGTGGATTAAAAGTTAATGTTCGCCAAAAATAATTAAAAAAGCCTTGTTGGTTCCTTGTTGTATATTTTACAGGCTAATTTGTTACCAACATTTTTCTAACATTTCTTTTCGCCTGAATTACAGGGCAGACTCGCAAATATTTAAACTAATTAAATTATTTTCATATCTTCATCCGCCCATTAAGCTATGCAGATTGTTATATGTCTGAATAAAACCATACGGAATTATCAATCGTTGCAGATCACTAAATTTAATAGATATGAAACCAATTTCAAGAAGACATTTTATACAGGCCGGGCTGATTGGCGCAGCTGCCATCTCCACAGGCCTTGGAAATACGGTTTACGCCAACTCAAAGATTACCCAAATTGACAAGGTGAAACTGGGCAAAACCGGATTGATTGTTCCCCGCCTGGCCATGGGAACAGGAACGCATGGTGGAAATCAGTCATCAGACATGACACGAATGGGACTCGAAAATTGGGTTAAATTAGCCCGTTATGCACACGAAAGGGGGGTGTCGTTTTACGATGCTGCCGATTTGTACGGATCGCACCACAATGTAAAAGCTATACTGAAAGAAGTTCCGCGTGAAAAAGCCACACTGCTTTCAAAAATATGGACACGCGCCGAAAAATGGAATCCGGATGCACCCATGAAAACACTGGATCGTTTCAGAATGGAAACCGGATCTGACTATTTCGACATCATGCTGCTGCATTGCATGACCAACGACAAATGGCAGGAAGAAAAAAAGCCATACATCGAAGCGCTTTCCGAAGCCAAACAAAAGGGAATCATAAAGACTCTGGGCGTTTCGTGCCACAATTTCGAAGCGCTTAAACTGGCTGTTGACGATCCGTGGGTGGACGTAATTCTGGCACGCATAAATCCTGAAGGGCTGGTAATGGATGCGACTTCAGAAGAAGTAATGGCAGTTCTGAAAAAAGCGCACGACAGCGGAAAAGGTATCATCGGTATGAAAATTTTTGGTGAAGGTAAAATGGTTGAAGAAAGCAGGCGTGAAAAATCGCTTCAATATGTGATAGGAAGTAAAAATGTTGACTGTATGACCATCGGCATGACCACTACCGAACAGATAGACGAAGCAGTAAACCGCATCATGCGAATTGCAAAAACAGTATGAAACGAGACAAACTAATCACACTTTATGCCCAAACGTTCAGGAAAAACTGGGATTTACCAGCTTTTTCTGATTATCAGGGTACTGCCTGCACCTATGGCGAAGCTGCTCAAATAATTCGTCAGATTCACTGTTTCTTTCGCGAAACAGGTATTAAAAAAGGCGATAAGATTGCCATTCTCGGACGGAATTCATCCAACTGGGCCATCACCTTTCTGGCAGTTTCGGGATACGGAGCGGTATCGGTGCCCGTATTGCCCGACTTTAATCCTGAAGACATTCACCATATCCTCAACCATTCCGAATCTGTTTTCCTGTTTGCAGCCGATAGCTTATTCGAAAAGCTGGATCAAACAAAGATTCCGGAAATAGTGGGGATAATTAGCCTGAATGATTTCTCCCCGTTGTATTTTAAAATTCAGACTGAAAATGACAAATGGGTAAAATGTTTTACTCCTGAATTTGCCGGAAAATCGAATCCTGAAAATTTCGAACTTGATGATTTTCAGGATGAAGACTTAAGTGTAATTTCGTACACCAGCGGAACATCTGGCTTCACAAAAGGCGTGATGATTCCAGCCCGAAGTTTATTGTCGAACATCGTTTATGCGCAAGATCACATGCCTCTGAAAGCCGGTGACCGCATTGTTTCTTTTCTGCCAATGGCGCATGTTTTTGGGTTACTGTTCGAATTCCTTTTCCCGGTTTCGGTCGGTTGTCATGTCACATTCCTGACAAAACCTCCCACGCCGCAACTGATAATCAAAGCATTTCAGGAAATAAAACCAAGGCTGATACTGTCGGTTCCTTTGGTGATTGAAAAAATCTACTATAAACGTATATTGCCCACTATCAATAAACCGGTAATCAAATTTCTGCTAAAAGTTCCCGGAATTCAATTGCTGCTGTTTAAGAAAGTACGTGCCAGCCTGATTGAAACTTTTGGCGGCAATTTTATGGAAATTGTTATTGGCGGCGCCCCGCTTAACAGCGAAGTTGAAGCGTTTTTCCGCAAAATTAAGTTCCCGTTCACCATCGGTTACGGAATGACCGAATGTGGACCACTCATTTCGTATGAACCCTGGACAAGTTTCAGGCGATCTTCAGCCGGAAAACTGGTGGATAGAATGGAAGTCCGCATCGATTCGAAAGATCCTTACAACGAAGTGGGCGAAATTCTCCTGAAAGGAACCAATGTGATGCAGGGTTATTATAAAAACGAAAAGGCGACTTCCGAAGCCATTGACAGCGAAGGGTGGCTGCACACCGGCGACCTTGGTGTAATTGACGCGGATGATTTTATCTACATTCGTGGCCGCTGCAAAAACATGCTGCTTGGGCCGTCCGGTCAAAACATCTATCCTGAAGAAATGGAAGCCAAACTGAACAATCAGCCTTTTGTGCTTGAATGTGTGATTACCGAACGCGAAGGAAAACTGGTGGCATTCGTATTCCCTGATCCTGAAAGAATCGAAGCAGAAAAACCCGATGAAAACCGGCTTCAGCAAATCATGGCCGAAAACTGTAAACACGTAAACAAAGTACTGCCCAAATTTGCTCAACTAAGTTCAATCATTTTGGTTGACAAAGAATTTGAGAAAACTCCGAAACGGAATATCAAACGTTACCTGTACACCTAAATTTTGGATTGTTCCCGAAAGAGTTCATATTACTGAAAAAAGCCTGGCGGAATTCGTCAGGCTTTTTTTTCATTGATATGTTATAGAAATGGTGGATGGGCAAATTTATACATTTACCTAAAGTTAATTCCCTTTTCCACCCAGAGGTAACCCTGTTTTTTGAACTAATTCACGAATGGTTCGAATATCGTGACGAAACCCTCATTTTGACGGTCGAATGGTAAATTTTGCAGTAGCCATAATTACAGCCATTTGTCAATAGCAGTGTTCAAAAACCGGTTTACCGGGTACAATTCCTTCATCGAGCTTACTATTTTCTCCACAAAAGCATCACTTGTCACCACCGAATCGTCAATTGTTGACCCAAACGCGAACGATTTGTACTTCAGTAAATCAATGTCAGGAAAATCCTTCGGAAAACCTTTGGGGGCAGTTTTTAGTTTATCATCGTACATTTCCGAGTAAACTTTCCTGAACGAATCCTTGCTGATAATTTGTTTAAAATCTTCCGGATGATCAAAAATTTCAGTCCGGATTGCTTTCAATGCGTCAGCAGGCGGGCAATAAGAACCACCGCCAACAAACGAAGCGCCCGGCTCGATGTGCAGATAATAACCGCTGTTTACACTTTTCCGGCCACCTTTGGAAATAAAACTGCCCATATTGGTTTTGTAGGGAGTTTTGTCGTTCGAAAAACGCACATCGCGGAAGATTCTGAAAACACAGTTTTTCGGATCCTGAGCGCCAATTTCGGGATCGAATTTACCGGTTTCCTGAATGATTAACTCGGTAAGAAACAATATTTTTTTACGACATTCCTGATAACGGTCGCGGTTTTGGTCAAACCATTCCTTGTTGTTGTTTACTTTCAGTTCTGAAAGGAAGTTGAGTATTTGTTGCATAGTGATTATATTTTAGACATTCTAATCGGCATAAGGTACAAAATATTTTGCCCGTTGTGGTTTTGAAATTGTACTTTTGTTATCAACATATCTAAAATGAAAAAGTTTGTAATTATTGTTGCCGGAGGGTCGGGAAGTCGGATGTGTTCTGCACTTCCCAAGCAGTTTCTGGAATTGTGCGGGAAGCCTGTTCTGATGCACACCATCGGGTTGTTTTTTGATTTCGATCCTGAATGTGAACTGATCCTGGTTCTTCCAGCATCCCAACAAGATTATTGGGCAGACCTGTGCTTGAAATATACCTTTCCGTTGCCTCATCAAATTGTTTCAGGTGGAGAAACGCGTTTCCATTCTGTGCAAAACGGATTGAAACTCATTCAGGAAGAAGGAATTGTATTTATCCACGATGGAGTCAGACCATTGGTTAGTCTTCAGACGATTCAAAGATGCAATCTTATGGCTCAAAAAAATGGAAATGCAATACCTGTTTTACCTATCAACGAATCGCTGCGTAAGCAGAAAGGCCTGCAAAGTGTTTCGGTGGACAGAACTTTGTATTTGAGTGTTCAAACCCCCCAAACATTCCGGAGTGACCAAATACTTAAAGCATACGAACAAGATTTTGATGCGGCATTTACCGACGATGCATCGGTAGCTGAAAAAGCTGGTTTCCCAATATTTATGGTTGAAGGGAACCGCGAAAACATCAAAATTACGACCCCAACTGACTTAATTGTAGCTGAGGCCTTTCTTCAGAAAAAAATAAAAAAGTAAACTGCAACAAAAAACCCTGCACAAAACAAGTCGTGCAGGGTTTTTAAATATCCGGATATAATTTTTTATTCAACAATCGTGACCCAACCGTATAGATCCGGCTCATCGCCGTACTGAATGCCCTGAAGTTTTTTGTACAGTTTTTCACTGATCGGTCCTGGTTTTCCGTCCTTTGAGAACACATACGAAATTTTCTCATCGTAATCGTCAATCCGCTCAATTGGGCTGATTACTGCAGCAGTACCGCAGGCACCGGCCTCTTCAAAAGTAGCAAGTTCTTCAACCGCAACAGGGCGCTGTTCAATCTTCATTCCCATTTCTTTGGCCAAAACCATCAAACTTTTGTTGGTTATTGAAGGCAAAATGGAACTCGATTTCGGGGTGATGTAAGTGTTGTCTTTTATTCCGAAGAAATTGGCCGCACCACACTCATCAATGTATTTTTTTTCTTTGGCATCGAGATAAAACACATTTGAATAACCCAGTTCGTGGGCTTTTTGTCCGGCAACCAAACTGGCGGCATAATTTCCACCCACTTTGTACTTGCCCATTCCAAGCGGCGCTGAACGGTCGAACTCACGCATGATTACGAAAGGCGTGGTTTGGAAACCTCCCTTAAAATAGGGTCCAACCGGAGTTACAAAAATGATGAACATGTATTCTGAAGCTGGTTTTACGCCAACCTGAGCACCCGTTCCAAAAAGGAATGGACGAATGTAAAGAGCCGCACCCGATTCATAAGGCGGCACGAAACGTTCGTTCAGCTTTACAGCTTTCACAACAGCTTCCTGAAATTTTTCAATCGGAAGTATCGCCATCATCGTTCCGACACTTGAATCCTGCATTCGTTTGGCATTTTCATCCATACGGAAAACCCTGATTTTACCGTCTTTCCCGCGAAAAGCTTTCAATCCTTCGAATGATTCCTGCCCATAATGCAGACTTGTTGCTGCCATGTGCAGATTTATGTATTCGCTGTCGCTGACTTCCAGTTCGCCCCAGGCACCATCTTTATATGTGCAGCGTATATTGTAATCGGTTTTCATGTAACCGAATGCCAGATTACTCCAATCTATATTTTCCATAATTAGTAAAATTGTTCGTCATTCGTTTTGAGTGTTTGTGCAGCGGCGCATTAAAAGTACTTTCCCGTCCGTTGCCCACATACATCCCGTTAACTACTGGCGATTTATTTAGAATTAAATTTTTTTTCAATTTTCCACTGTGATATTTCCGGAGGATCAGCCAAAAAGGCTCTAGAATCTTCCATGAAATTTTGTAAGTGCATTGTTTTCATGTGATCACCATTGTAATAGGCCTCATCGCCCCACTCTTCATAGAGCAAAATATTCGAATCATCTTTCGGATCTACATGCAGTGTAATATTCACAAAATTAGGCTCTTTTTTTACCTCTTCTATCAGTTTCGTCAAACCCGCAATAGCGTCTTCGCTTTTTAAAGGTCGTGTCTTGTATTTTACAAGTACAATTAGGTTTTGGTTATTTTCTTTGCTCATGGCTTCTTGTTGCTTGTTTTGACAGGAAATTAAAAAAAATGTCAAAATTGTTATTATGAGTATGGTCGTTTTCATATATGACTTATTTTAACTGATTTTTCTCAAAATTGACCGCTTGCGGTTAACAAGATCCTTTTTTTATAGCCATAAATTAACGAAAAAAAAAGCGTAGATGAAAAGACTTATGATTCCATCCCGAAAATTTCTCTTTCACTCTCCTGCGCTGATATTGAGGAAGTAACCGTTGTGCTTGCGAATATTCAGTACACGGCCATCCGAAAAGATCAGGTATTGTCCTTTAATGCCATTCAGGATTCCTGAAATTACCGGGTCTTTATCAAACGAAACGCTGGTCACCTTTTCAGGAAAAGAAATAACCGGATAGTTCATTTGCCAGATTTGATTGTCTGAATGCAAATACTGTTTCAATTCTGCCGGAAGCAACTGAAAAGCATTTATTTTTTCTTCCTGAAGATTAACCAGCACATTGGTTTTATTCTGAATCATCGATCGCCAGTTGGTTTTATCTGAAAAATAGTTTTTTAGGAACACTTCAATCACTCCTGAAATGTGCCGATTGGGTGTGCGGGCTAAAATAATTGCCTGCGTAGCGCCCTGGTCAATCCAGCGGGTTGGCACCTGATGATGCCGTGTGACACCGACTTTCAACTCTCCTGAAACGGCCAGATAAACGTAATGATCGATCAGATCGTGTTCGCGGGCCCAATCCATGTCACGGGCAAGGCCGAGGTGCGCTTTCGACAATTCGGGGCGCATTACCGTTTCACTTGCTTCGGGAGCCGTTTGCAAACAGTTGTAGCAAAAGCCTTGTCCAAAAGAGGTTTTGGTTCGTTTTCCGCAGACAATGCAGTTGATTTGCCCCGTAAAAGCGAGTTGTATGTTTTTGCCGATGAGCTCATTCATTGGCAGTTCATTTTCTCCCACCTGAAGAAAATATTGTACCGGATCTGCAAATTCAGACCGCATTTTAATTATGTTTCCGGAAGCAAGCATGTTTTGATTTTTAGTTCAGCCAAAGTAAGGAAATGTTGGGGAAATGGGAAATAATGCTGGGAAAATTGGGTGCCGAGATTTTTAATCGCCGTTTTTGCAGATAGTCCGATTTATAAAAGTATTGCTATAGAATTATTTCTAACAAAAGCTAAAGATGCTTTGCAAATTACAATTTCAGCTTTTTATTATCCTGATAATTATTCCAGAAACGAAGCAATTCTATCGTATCTGATTCAATATGTTTGTAATAAAGTGTGATCTGCTTGCAAACAACACACTGCCTAATAGATAAATAACCGCTTTCTTTGAATTCAACGTTGCCTTGTTTTAAATCGAAGATTACTGATTCCACATCATTTATAAATGCTATTGCTTCTTTATCAGACCACTTTCTTAATAAATAGTCAATGTTTTCATGATAATCACGAACGGCTAAATCATTCCAGATGACCGTTTTCATTTAAACAAGTTAGAATATTTTTCCCTTGTTCTTTGCATTACTTCCTCATGTGTATGTACTTGTCCCTTTTTACTGGCTTCCAATGCCTCGTCGAGAGCAGATTTTAACTCGGGGCTCAAGGATGTTTCCCCTAACGAAGCGGAATTCAATAAGCCAATAAGACTATTGTAAATTTTCTCCAGTTTACTGTTATCGAGTTTGTCGATTTTACGGAATAAGTCCAATTTAATCTCTGCTGAATTCATAATTAAAAGCTTAAAACATATGGACAAACTTAACGATTATTTATTTCTTTTTGTTACATCGCAAAAGTAGATTTCGCGTCAAAAAAGATCACTTCATATTCAATCTGGTCAAGCTGCCCGCTGAACTTTTATTGCATTTTGCTGTTTGAAACTACATTGTTTTATGAATTTAACTAATTTAAAATCAAACCAATGATTATAGGACTTCTGAAAGAAAGCGGCAACGAACAACGGGTGGCTCTTTTGCCTGAGATTGTTGCCAACCTGGTACGTCAAAAGGTGGAAGTCTTTGTCGAAAAGGACGCAGGAGCTGCTGCGTTTCAGTCCGACGAAGCCTATCAGACAGTTGGAGCTGTTATTTTTTCAAGGGAAGAAGTAGTACAAAAAGCCGATTTGCTGGTTCAGATTGGTGAACCCACTTCGGAATTGATTGACTTGCTGAAAAGCAACAAAATCTGGTTGAGCCAGTACAATCCACTGTCAAATATAATGTTAGTAAAGAAATTTATAGCAAAAGGAATCACCAGTTTCAGCATGGATTCCATCCCGCGAACTTCAAGGGCACAGGCGATGGACGTACTTTCGTCGATGGCCACCGTTTCGGGCTACAAAGCTGTTTTGCAGGCCGCGTCGGAGCTTCCCAATTTTTTTCCCATGTTTATGACCGCTGCCGGAACCATTCGCCCGGCCACCGTTTTGATACTTGGAGCTGGAGTTGCCGGACTTCAGGCCATTGCTATTGCCCGAAAACTTGGTGCACAGGTTCAGGCTTTCGATGTGCGTTCGGCTGTAAAAGAAGAGGTGATGAGCCTCGGGGCCAAATTTGTGGAAGTGGAAGGTGCCAAAGAAGATGCTGCTGCCGGTGGTTATGCGGTTGAACAAACCGAAGAATTCAAGCGCAAACAGCAACAGGTGATCAACGAACATGCTGCCAAAGCGGATGTGATTATTTGTACCGCCCAGATTCCGGGGAGAAAAGCACCCCTGCTCATTCCCAAAGAAGCCGTTGAAAAGATGAAACCCGGATCGGTAATTATCGATCTTGCTGCGTCTAGCGGCGGAAATTGTGAATTCAGCAAAGACAACGAAACGGTGATTCACAACGGAGTCAAAATCATTGGGCAGTCGAATTATCCGTCACTTATGCCGGTTGACGCCAGCAAAATGTTCGGCAAAAACCTGTTCAACTTTCTGCAATTAATCATTACTCCGGAAGGTGGTCTAAATCTGAATTTCGACGACGATATTGTTCGGGGAACCTGTATAACCCGCAACGGCGAGATCCTGAACGAACGAGTTAAGTCTGTAATCGAATCATAAAAATATTCCCATGGAACAAATATTGGTTTACTTTTTTACGTATAAAGAGGCGATTTTTATCATAGCGCTGTCAGTTTTTCTGGGCATCGAGGTGATATCCCATGTGCCTTCGGTGCTGCACACTCCGCTTATGTCGGGGGCAAATGCCATCAGTGGCGTAATTATTATCGGCGGGATTATCCTTGTCGGGCATTCCGATGCCTCAAAACTTTCGCTCGAACTGGTTCTTGGAATTTTTGCCATCATCTTCGCCACGCTCAACGTGGTGGGTGGTTTTGTAGTGACCGACCGCATGTTGGAAATGTTTAAAAAGAAAAAGAAATAACTATGGATCAGGTAATCGGAAATTTAAATGGCACTGATTTCACCTTAGGTGGAACTTTACTCGAACTGAGTTATTTGCTTGCAGCCTTGTTTTTCGTAATAGGGCTGAAATTGTTGAGCCACCCGGAAACAGCCCGGAAAGGGAATATTTACGCCGCGAGCGGAATGTTTCTGGCTATAATCACCACGCTCCTGCTTCATAAAAATGCACAAGGTGGAGGGATTCCGCCCGCAAATATATTTATTATCCTGGGCGCATTGGGTGTTGGCTCCGTCATTGGCTGGATCATGGCACTTCGCATCAAAATGACTGCCATGCCGCAGATGGTTTCATTCTACAATGCGACCGGGGGCGCGGCTTCTGCGCTCGTGGCATTGCTCGAATTTCCGAATGCCGACATGAACAATATGGGTTCAGTTTTGGTAACCATTCTGGGTTTGGTAATTGGCAGCATCGCGTTTAGCGGAAGTATGGTCGCTTACGGCAAACTCGACGGCAAAGTGGGCGATATCTTCTCCGGAATGATGAAATATGTAAATATTTTCCTGCTGTTGGTGGTAGTGGCTATTTCAGTATTTATAATGACTTCAGGACAAACTCCGGAACAATTGAACTGGGCAATTTATTTGTTGCTGGCAGTTTCTTTGATTTACGGGGTAATGTTCGTGATGCCCATTGGAGGCGCCGACATGCCTGTTGTAATTTCACTGCTGAATAGTTTGACAGGAATCGCAGCGACAATGGCCGGTTTCATTTACAACAATCAGGCAATGATTTTGGGCGGAATTCTGGTTGGTGCGGCCGGTACGATTTTAACCATTCTGATGTGCAATGCCATGAACCGCTCGTTGCTGAATGTGATTATTGGCGCTTTTGGTGGCGGAGGAGCTTCATCCGGCAAAGATCAGGTTGGCGACATGAAGGAAATCACGATGAGCGATGCATCCATCTTACTGAGCTATTCGAAAAGTGTGGTGATTGTGCCAGGATACGGTCTGGCAGTGGCTCAGGCTCAACATGCCTGTCACGAGCTGGATGTAATACTTTCAGGAAAAGGAGTAAATGTTCGCTATGCCATTCATCCGGTGGCAGGCCGAATGCCGGGACACATGAACGTGTTGCTTGCTGAAGCCGATGTGCCGTATAACCAATTGTTCGAAATGGACAGCATTAATCCCGACATGCCCAACACCGATGTGGTGATGGTGATCGGTGCCAACGATGTGGTAAACCCTGCCGCGATTACCGATCCGGGCAGTCCGATTGCGGGAATGCCGATTATAAATGCCCACCTTGCCAAAAACATTATCGTGATGAAACGCGGTCGTGGCAGAGGTTACGCCGGAATTGAAAACGAACTGTTCTTCGACGCCAAAACCCGGTTGCTGTTCGGCGATGCCAAAAATACGCTTCAAAATCTGGTCAGTGAAATAAAGAGTTTATAGCGAATTGAAATTCTCAATATAACCCCTGTCTGCAAAGAAACTTATGATCTCGGTGTTATGCCGGAATTGTTTCGGCATAACACCGTATTTTGGTGAGTACTCAATTGATATTCAGAGGACCATTCCTCGTAAAAAGCGGCAATGGCAATCACTTGCTTGATTTCTAAGAGAGATTTTGTTTGCTGACAAACAAATCAACAGTAATCATTACTTTTGATTGAGTTAATGCCAGAATTAGCAAATCACAGAAGACAATAATATGAAAATAATAGGTTACATCGCAATCGAAGAAGGCCTTCCTCTCAAATCAAACTGCCTTAATCAATCAATTGACATAAAAATCAATCAATTTGAAGGTAGATTGTTAAGTCCAAAACTTCCTGACACCTTCTTTGAGGACAGTGAAAAACTTGGAATTTTATTAATCGAGCCTGAAAGCGATATCAATTTTAACGAATCAATTGAATGGGGACAACCATTCTCATGGCCTCATGGCGAATCAAATGTCACAAGGTTTAAAATTGAAATAGATGTAAATGATGATATAAATGTTGATAGAATAAAAGAAGAACTGTCAAATGAAACTGCGAAATGGATACGTAGATTTAAAGAAAACTTCTTTGCATACAATTATCATGTAGGAGTGCCACATTATGAAGTTAAAAATAGAAATACCGAAGATTTTGATTATTATCTAAAAAAAACAAATGGGAGCAAAGTCGAACGTATTACGAGCAGAAAAATGCAAATGGTTAAAATATTTAATGTTGTTTCTTTGGACATTACAGTTTTGAAAGAAGTTGTAAAAGCAACTTCATCTGAAAAAAACCTAAGCCCAGAATATCAACTACTCAAAGAAGCCCACAAAGCACTGAGAACTCAGGAATACCGAAAATCCATCTTGGATAGTGCAACTGCTCTAGAATTATGCCTCACAAACATTCTAAAAAAGAATTTAAAGGTGGCAGATAATCATTTGCTTATTGAAATTTTAAAAACAAATAATTCCATTTCAAAAAAAAGAAATTTATTAAAGCACACTAAGTTCCAATTACCAGAATACAATTATCAGAAAAAGGTTGAAGATGTTAGAAATCGAGCAATTCATGTTGGAATTAATCCCAGCGATGACGAGGCTAAAAATGCTTATGAAATCGTAGCTCAAGCTCTTGAAGGTTTAATTGAGAATAAGCTCATATAAATAAGAACCAATGATATGGAATGCTTTTGCCAGCGACGTTCCTTTATTGTCGGTTTCAACCAACGGAGATTTGGATTTCTATTTCAACCTTCCAATCTCTTCTGAACTTAGCGCCCTATCAAACACCACCAGCCAACCAATTTGTCCACGGAAATAGTTGCCCATTCCGCGAGTAAGAAAAAAAGTAGCTCAAGTCTTGAGGATGAATTACGTCTCTTACTCAAGAGCAATGTAGTTCATAATTTTTCCTGAAATCTGAAGTAATGAAATTTCGGCCAGTTTGGTTTGAAACTTAACGGAAATAAGTCTTTCTTCGGCATCTAGCAAACTTTTTTGAACCTCGCGCAGTTCAAGTCCCGACAAAGCACCCAGACGGTAACGCTCTAGGGCAATTTCGAGGTTTTCGCGGGCCACGTCGAGGTTTTGTCCTTCCATTTTTGCCAGGCGCAAATTGTTTTGGTAGGCATTATATACAGTGAGCAGTTCGGCTTTTACATCTTGTTCGACTTCCTGAAACCGGTAAACCCGCGTTTCCACTTCAATCAAGGCGTTCGATTTTTCCCGGCGACGATTGTTTCCGTTATAAATATCCATCCCAAAAACAAGGCCGTAATTCAAGGTCTGACTTTGCTGATTTTTGATTGTCAAAGTACCATAGTCACTTATTGTTCCGCTTCCGTAGCCGCGGTAGGCGTAATTGTACGCTGACGAAAAATTCAGGTAGGGGTACGACCGTGATGCAATTATTTTATAATCGAGTTCAGAGATAAGGTGATTCTTTTTTGCAATCTGTAAACTGGTGTTCAAATCCAGTGTCAATTCAAGCAACTCTTTATAGTTTAAATCCGGATTGAAAATAATGGACGTGTCCTTCAATTCAATATCCTCTTCCAGATTTTCGAGCGCCATCAGTTTTTTCAGCCGTACTTCCGATTCCAGAATTTGCTCGTTTTGGCGTGCAAGCCGCGAACTGTCTTCGTTCAAATAAACTTTGGATTGAAGCAATTCCAGTTTTGATGATGCCCCCAGCAGATAACGCTCTTCATCAATCCGAACCCGCTCTTTCGAAAGTGACACCGCATACTTCATGTTGTTGAAATAATTCAACTGCTGAATTTGAAAATAGTACTCTGCGACTATCAGCCCAACCAGATTTTCCATGGACATTTGGGTATTGAGCTCCCCGACCTGCTTTAGTTCATTTAGCTTTTGCCAGGTAGTTTGTACATTGAAACCACGAAACAAAGTCATATCCAGATTTACGCCAGCCGATCCGGTTGTGTTTTGAATCCCCTTGGAGGTATTTTTGGTGTCGTTGTTCATATTTTGCGTGGTGGAAGTGACATTCCCGCCAAACCTGTTGGTAGTGGTAACCAGGGGTAAAAAGCCGGCGTTTCCCCGGGTGTAATTATTGCCTGCAATTTCTTCCTGATTGCGGGCTACTTTGACTGAAAAATTCTGCTCAAGGCTTGTTTGCACACAACGGCTCAAGTCGTATATGTTTTGTGCTTCTGTATTTCCAGACAGCAGGAAAAACATAAAAACAACCATTAAACTCTTATATTTATGCCTGGTTATCAATTTTTTCAGGAGTAATTGTATCATTATTTAAATTTTTTGATTCACTTGAAATTAACAGGTAAATGCCCGGCACCACATACAAGGTAAGAATGGTGGCAATTGTAAGTCCGCCAACTACCGAAATACCCATCGACACACGACTTTGTGCGCCTTCGCCCCAGCCCAGGGCAAGAGGCAAAATACCCAAGATGGTTGACAAGCTGGTCATCAGAATTGGGCGGAATCGTGCTGCCGAAGCATATTTGATCGCATCCAGCTTATTCATTCCGGCTTCCTTGCGCTGGTTGGCAAACTCAACAATCAGAATACCGTTTTTCGAAACCAGCCCGATGAGCATGATAATTCCAATCTGGCTGAAGATGTTCATGGTCACATCAAAGTACCACATAAAAAGCAGGGCGCCCGTTAATGCCAAAGGAACGGTCATCATCACAATAAAGGGATCTTTGAAGCTTTCGAACTGGGCCGAAAGCACCAGAAAAATCAACAGAATGGCCAGTAAAAAAGCGAACATCAAACTCGAAGAACTTTCCATAAAGTCTTTTGAATCGCCGTCAAGAGCCGTTCGAAATGAATCATCGAGCACTTTGTCTGCAATCCGATCCATTGCTTCTATGCCCTGGCTAATGGTTTGGCCGTCGGCCAGACTTGAAGAAACGGTTGCTGAAACAAAACGGTTGTAGCGGTATAGCTCGGGTGGGGCAGTTGTCTCTTTCAGGGTAACAAAATTATCAAGTTGCAGCATATCCCCCTTGTCGTTCCTGACATAAAGCGATTTCAGGTCAAGCGGTTGATTTCGGTCCTGCCGTGCCAGTTCACCCAAAATCTGATATTGTTTCCCATTCATGATAAAATAGCCAAAACGCTGCCCGCTAAGAGCTAGCTGCAGAGTCTGCCCAATGTTTTGGGTTGAAACCCCCAACAGGTTTGCCTTGTCGCGGTTAATCTCAATCTGAAGTTCGGGTTTGGTGAATTTCATGTTTACATCTGCCATCACGAAGGTCGGATTGTCCTGAACTTCGGCCATAAAAGCAGGCAGAACCTCCCTGAGTTTATCGATCGTTGGTGCCTGAAGCACATACTGAATAGGCTGCCGGGCTCGCCGTCCTCCAAAAGTTGATTGCTGAATCACATTTGCACGGGCTTGGGTTTTTTTCTGAAGTTCGCCCGTTAAAGCAGCGGCGATTTGCTGCTGCGAACGCTCCCGCTCCTTGGGATGTTTCAGCACCACCCGAACAAATGCCCAACCTCCGCGAACCATCATTGTTACTTTATCCCGCTCCGGAATCACCTTATCGACCAGCTTCCCAATATCTTCAACGTATTCATAATTATACTCGTACGTTGCCCCCTGAGGCGAAGTGACGTTGACGTTCATCTGCGAACGGTCTTCCATGGGGGCCATTTCAGCCGGAATAACTTTCCAGAGAATGAAAATCAGGACAAAGGACAACAAGAGAATGCCCAGCGAAATATACTTTCGTCCGATAAAATTTTCGAGCGATCGCCTGTAGGCCTCGTTGATCCTGACAAAGAATTTTTCGGTGTAATCATAGGCCTTACTTCTGGAATGATGGGTTTTCAGCAGTTTGGTGGAAAGCATCGGAGTTAAAGTAAGGGCCACAAACGATGAAATGGTGACAGCTCCGGCAATGACAATACTAAACTCGCGGAAAAGACGGCCTGTCATCCCTTCGAGAAAAACGATGGGGAAGAAAACCGCAACCAGGGTTATGGTGGTGGCAATAATGGCAAAGAAAATTTCCTGGGATCCCTCCAACCCGGCTTTGAGCGGAGTCATCCCCTGCTCAATTTTCACATAAATGTTTTCCATCATAATGATGGCATCGTCAACCACCAACCCGATCGAAAGCACAATGGCCAACAGGGTGAGTACATTGATGGTAAATCCCGCCAGGTACATGATAAAAAATGAGCCAATCAGCGAAACAGGAATTACTAAAATGGGAATGATGGTGGTGCGCCAGTCACGCAAAAAGACAAAAATGATAACCACCACCAGGAAAAAAGCCAGATAAATGGTAGTTTTCACCTCATCGATCGACGAGCGTATGTATTCGGTGTTGTCAAAACCAATCTCGATTTGCACATCATCTGGTAAGTCCCTTTTAATGAAATCCAACCGTTGCTTAACCGCATCCACAATTTCGATGTGATTGGCACCAGGCTGCGGAACAATTACGGTGGCCACCATGGGAATCCCATTCATTTTCATAATCCCGCGCAAATCTTCCGGGCTCAGTTCGGCCCGCCCAATATCGCGCACCCGAATCAACTGATCACCCGACTGTCTGAGAATAAGGCTATTAAATTCATCAGGAGAGGTCATCAACCCCAGGGTTCGGATGGTTAGCTCGGTGGTATTTCCTTCAATACTTCCCGCGGGAAGCTCCACATTTTCGCGTAAAATGGCATTGCGCACATCGAGCGGTGTCATTTGGTAGCCAGCCAGTTTTGCCGGATCAAGCCAGATTCGCATGGCAAATCGTTTCTCGCCCCAAATACTTACTGCGCTCACTCCTGAAACCGTTTGCAACTGCTCTTTAAAGGTCAGTTCGGCCAATTCAGAAAGTTCGAGTAAAGAGCGTTTTGGACTTTTTACAGCAATCATCATGATTGGGCTGGCATCGGCATCGGCTTTGGAAACCGTGGGAGGATCACAGTCGCGCGGAAGAAACCGTTGTGCCTGTGATACCTTGTCGCGAACATCGTTGGCCGCTGTTTCAAGGTCAACGGAAAGTTCAAATTCAACCGATATACGGCTGCTTCCCTGGCTGCTGCTGCTGGTCAGTGTTCGAATTCCCGGAATACCATTGATGGATTGCTCCAAAGGTTCGGTAATCTGGGTTTCTACCACATCCGAATTGGCTCCAGGATAAGAGGTGCTCACCGAAATAATGGGAGGATCGACACTGGGAAATTCCCTGATTCCGAGGTAAGTCATCCCAATGATCCCAAAAAGCAGGATCACCAGTGAAAATACCGTGGCCAATACAGGCCGTTTTATGCTGGTAGATGAAAGGCTCATTATAATTTGTTTACTGAATGTTGATTGGTAACCAACGTATCGAGCTGAACAGCAAGATCGTCCCTAAGTTGCAAGGTTGCCGTGGTAAGCAGCGTATCGCCAAATTCGAGCCCTGTCCTTATCTGTATATGTGATTCTGTGCGAAGCCCGGTTGTAACCTTTACTTCTTTTGCCCTGCCATTTTTAAAGATGAACACTTTTTCCCCTGACATTTCAGGAATCAGCGCCTGGGTTGGAATAGATACAGCATTTTCAATCTGCGACAACCTTGCTTTTACACTTGCAAACCGTCCGGGCTTGAGTTCTTCTTTGGTGTTGGCGTACAATGCCCTCGCAACAATGGTGCGGGTGTTCATATTCACCTTCGGTTCAATGGCATATACCTTGGCCTGAAATGTTTCGCTGAAACCATCAATTTCAAAGGTAATGGGGAATCCCGGAACAATTTCATCGGCGTAGCGTTCAGGAATGGAAAATTCGATTTTTAAAGGACTGAACTTTACCAGTTTAACAATTCTTGTTTGTGTGGAGGCATAAGCGCCTTCACTAATCATGCGTAAACCTACCGTTCCATTAAAGGGAGCCCTCAATTCGGTTTCGGCAATTCTGGCTTCCACCAGCATCACATCGGCCTTCAGAGTTTCCAATTCGGTCACAACCTGATCATAACTTTCGCGGCTGATCGCATCGCGGTCGAGTAATTGCCGCTGCCTGAATTCCCGTTCTTCAACCAGTTTAATTTGTGACCGCAATTTGAGCAGTTGCGCCTGCAAGGGCTTGTCATTTATTTTTGCCAACAGCTGCCCTTTCTTTACCCGGGTGCCTTCCTGAAAAAATATACCCACCACTTTACCCTGGGTTTCAAACGCCAGATCGACCTCCTCCTCCGGCAAAAGGGAGGCGGTGCTGTATATCATTTCGTCCATTTCGGTGGGAACCAAAATATATCCGCTGGCAAACAATGGCTGTTGGCCTCTGCGATCCATGCCCATTGCACCTTGTTCTGACTTGGACTTAAATATCGTTTTAATTTTGGGATAGAAAATGATCCCTGCGATAACAATTGACAATAAAATAGTAATTGTAATCCTGATGGAATTCCTTGATTGTTTTGCCATTTTTTTATATTCCTTGTATGAACGAAAAAACTTAAAGTTTTTTTGACTATTATCTGTCCAGATGGTTTAACCGGAGATTGAAATTTTAAGAAAAAGCGCTTGCGTGATAATTTTGCAAAGGTAAAATTATTAAATAATAATCACGCGGATGAAACAAATAAGACTTTTTAAGACACTCCACCTGACGGTGAATTGTTTCTCAGAAACCATCGCACAATTGGCTAAGTTGCTAATTAAACATATCGCTGAAAATTCTCTTTCCGATTTGTTTATTCAGGGTTATTTTCTAGTTTTATTCAGAAAATTTAACGAAAATCCCATGGCAAAAGATAAGTTGATCCTGTTTTTCGGTTTGTTTACCCTTCTTTCATTTACAAACAGCCCCGATTATTTGAATTGGCGCGGCCCTAACCGAGATGGTATTTATTCTGATAAAAATTTATTGAAAGATTGGCCTGAAGGCGGTCCAACCTTATTGTGGTCTTTTGATGGGCTCGGGGCCGGGCACAGTTCCGTTGGTATTGGAGAAGAAAGACTTTTCACAACCGGAATGCCCGATACCATCGGAATCCTTTATTCTTTTGATATGAAAGGCAATCTCCTGTGGAAAAAAGAATATGGATTGGAGTGGTTTACAAATTATACCGGTCCACGATCGACTCCAACGGTGGTTGGCAAATTGGTTTATCTTGAAAGCGGACAGGGAATTGTTTATTGTTTCGATGCACTGACAGGTGCTATAAAATGGTCGGTCGATCTGCTGAAAAGATTTGGCGCCTCTAATATTCAATGGGGCATGACCGAATCGTTGCTGGTTGATGGCGACCGCATTATTTGCACGCCGGGCGGAAAAGAAAACAATGTGGTTGCATTGAACAGGTTTACAGGTGAAACAATCTGGACGAGCAAAGGATATGGTGAACCGGCGGCCTATTGCTCTCCGGTAATTGTAAATCATAACGGCACTAAGCTGATTGTAACGATGACCGCCATGTCGGTGATCGGACTTGACGCCGAGACCGGTGAATTATACTGGCGAACCGAGCAGCAGCAAAGAAATAAAATACACGCCAATTCGCCGGTTTATATTGATGGAGTGATTTATTGTTCGAGCGCGTCGGGCGAAAAAAACTCCGGAACGGTGGCCTTAAAATTATCCGCCGACGGAAAAAATGTTGAACAACTCTGGAGAAATGAAAAACTTCAGAACCTGATGGGAGGAATCATCATTAATGATGGGTTTATCTATGGGTCAACCTACCGAAAAAACGACTGGTACGCTGTGGACACAAGAACCGGAAATGAAAAATTAATCTCGGCTGAATTTGGCAATGGTGTTATTATTTTTGCCGACGGATTGTACTATTGCTACAGCGAAAAAGGGCAGTTAGCTTTGGTTGACATGAGCCCCGACCATTTTACCATCAAAAGCAAATTCGATATTTCGCAGGGAACCGGCGAACACTGGGCACACCCAGTAATCCACAACCGCAAGCTTTACCTGCGGCATGGCAATTCGCTGATGGTTTATGATATCGCCGAAAATTGATTCTTGTTTCATGCAAACCAGATCAGATTTTCAACTCAGATTTTTGTTACTACTCCAATTGACTGTTGCTAACTTCAATTAGCTTTCAGTTCAACTGGTTTTCACTTCGATTCGATGGCCGAAATCACTTTAAGCAATTGCTCGCCCATGCCAATTTTGTAGCCTGAAGAAAACAGGTACACATTTCCGGAAGCATCGCAGAATAGCACCAAAGGCAGTTTGTCTTTGAGTCCTGAACCATAAATAGCTGATATCGCATTCAGGATCTGATCGTCAGGATCAATGCCGCTTTCCATTTTTGCCGGCAACTGATAAGTTTTCAGCACACCTGCCTGTCCGGCTTTTTCTGCGGGCATGGCAAACACAAATTGTCCGCCCCACTTGTTAAAATGATCGACATACGGACCCAAATCATTCAGGATGTGTTTTGAAGGTTCTTTGTCCGGATCGAGAACTACCAGCACAGAATAATTTCCGGCAACCAGCGACGATAAACTCACGACTTTCCCCTCTTTTTCAAGATTCAGTTGCTCCAGATTCAGTTTTCCGGAAGGTTTCAGCTCGCCGGCCTGTTTGCGCAATTCAACCGGAACAGTTGTAACTTTTCCCTTTTCGATACTGAAAAAAGTCATCTGGCTCAGCACCGAGCCATCTTCCTGGCGGTTGCCGGTAACAAGCGAATATTGGCCAACTTCCAGTTCGACTGGCTTTTCCTGATTGGTCAGACTGCCGCCTTCAGGAAATTCGAGGGTGCGGTAAAATCCATCTTTCAGGAAACCAATGGTGTAGTGAAGGTAATATTGCGGAACCACCGGATTGTTTTTATCTGTCAGTTTCAGCAAACCTTTATCTGGCTGCGTAATTGCTGCGGGATCGAAACCGGCACGCAACCATTCGCCATTTTTATTGTACTCCGGAATCTGGGTTTCAGGATTTAAACGCGCCGGAATACCAAAGGTACGACAGGCGGCTACAAAGAAGATATCTCTTGAATCGAGATCGGCCACCCGAAGATTGTAAACGCCAATGGGCGAAATGGGTGCACGTGAATGAAGATTGGCAACAGTATTAATTCGGATGTTTTCACGAATCCAGCTGGTCAGAACAGAAATGTCGTTTCTTGTCGATTGCGCCATTTCAGCGCCAAAAGCATTGCTCAGGAAGCTCCGCCATGGACTCAGGTTTTCAAGTGCAATCCGGGGCGACAAAACATACCGGGTAAACAGTTCTTTCGAAGGAACTAACTTTTGTGCTCCGGATTGAGTTGTTTGCACCAAATGATCGGTCAGAATGGATTCCAGTGCATCGCTGTAATCTTTGTCGGCAATTTGAATCGCCAATTCGAGCACGTTGCTGCGATACGATGCCGCGTTCTTTTCAAGGTAAGCCGAAATCTGATCCCAGTTTCCGTAGCTTAATTTAATGAACCGGGCGATGGTGTCAGCCGGAAGTTTTGTTTTGGCTGCAAATTCTGCAATCCAAACAGAATCTTTAAAAGTGGCCATTGTCGCATTCCGGATCGAATCTTCGAGCGCTAAACGACGATCATTTTCCTTGCGGGCGGTTTCTGTCACATTCAGCTTCACTTTGGCTGCATGTGGCGGAACCAAATCGAATGATTCACTTTTATTTGCGGGAACCGTTTGGTTGAGCACCAGTTCGAGGGTATCAGTTTCCGGCACCGAAAGTTTTTGATAGGCAAACTTTCCGTCTTTGGCTGCCCAAACTATCAGATCGCCCATTCCGGTTATCAGGCTGGTTGTTCCGTCAGTATTTGTAAATGCTTTTGCAATCGGGTAATATTCGGCGTAGTTGTACAACTGAAATTCCACTTTCGCGCTGTCGGCAGGCGTTCCGTCGTCTTTTTTTACTGAAATCGTAATCTTTTTGGTCGTGGCATAATTTGGACTCAGGTTCAATTCAGAAAAACGGTCTTCTCCAACAATCACGTTTTCGCCTCCCAGATAATGGCCATAAGCGCGGGTATGAACCAGCATAATTCGTGTGGCAGGCTCGCTGAACCACCCCATGTTCAAATCAACATCAGGTTCGCAGGCGCCCAGGTAATTCCATTTTCCGTCGATCCAGACTTCCACCCAGGCATGGTTGTCGTCGGAATGCGCCCAACGCGGCGTATAAACCTGGCGGGCAGGAATTCCTGCGGTTCGCATGGCGGTAACGGTGAAAGTAGATTCTTCGCCGCAACGTCCGAAAGTCTTTTTCACAGTGCTGAGCGGTGCGCTGGTTCGCGAATCGGTTCCGCGGTAATTCACCTTTTCGTGGCACCAGTGGTTGATTTCCAGTGCAGCCTGTTTCATGTCCATACCTTTCACGCGTTGGGTGATTTCGTCGTACATCACTTCCCTGAAATTGTCGAGGTTTTCGTTGTTCACGCGCAAAGGCAGCACAAAGTGCAGAAATTCCTCCTCCGGAATAGTCTTTCCCCAAGGCATTTCCTGCCGGGCTTTCAGGCTAAATTGTGTATTCTTCAGGAAAAAATCTGACTTATAATCTGCCAGATCGCTCAACGGCATGTATGCGTATAAAAATTCCAACGCTTGTTTTTCTTCGTGAGTAAGTTGCTGGTCAAAAATATCCCAGATTGGAATCTGACTATTCGAAGTCAGTTCTTTCTGAACGGTCAGCATACGCTGGATATCGGCCTGTCGTTCAGGATTTTTAATGAGCACAGGTTTTTTGCCGCAAGAAAAGAAAAGTAAGGAAATCAGAATGATGGAAATTAACTTGGCTGTCATATTGTTTGAATTTTTTAGCTTTGGTGCAGATAACAAATAAAGCAATTTTTAAGTTGAAAATAAACAGACAATTATTGATACGCTGCAAACTCTCAAATCCATTCTTTTACAATTGCTCATATTGTGCTATCTTGCCATTTGAAACTGCTTCAGGATCAATCACTCATTAAGTTTGAAAAATGAATTGTAGAAATGTATTACCCGGACTGTTTATTTTGGTTTGCACATTCGTTTTTTCAGGTTGCGAACCCAATAGAACTTTCACTGAAAGCGAACTTACGCTCATCCCCCAACCTCAAAAAATGATTTTGGGCGAATCGTCTTTCAAATTCAAAAAAAGCACCCGACTGGTGGTCGAAAGTGTTGACCAAAAAGTAATTGCTGATGGATTTACCGATCTGTTCGAAAAAGCTTCAGGATACAATCTGGATATTATTGTGGGTGGCGACGAGGGCTCAAACCAGGTTTATTTCAGAACGGATCCGGTGATGGGACCCGAAGCCTATTCGCTGGAAGTATCGGAAAACCGCATCGAAATCAAAGCCTCCAAACCTGCCGGTTTTTATTATGCCATTCAGACCTTGCGTCAATTGCTTCCGATAGAAATTGAAGGTGCTTTGAACCCGATAGAAATTGAATGGCTGGTTCCGGCTGTCAGCATTTCGGATGGTCCGTCGTTCAGGTGGCGCGGATATATGCTCGACGTTTCGCGCCATTTCTTCCCCAAAGAAGATGTTCTGCGGATGATTGACAATCTAGCGATCCACAAAATCAATACACTGCACCTGCACCTGGTCGATGATCAGGGATGGCGGATTGAAATCAAAAAATATCCAAAACTGACAGAATTTGGCGCATGGCGGGTTGACCACAAAGACAAGCACTGGAACGCCCGCCCGAAACAGGAACCCGGCGAAACAGCTACCTACGGCGGATTTTATACCCAGGAAGACATCAAAGAAATGGTGGCCTATGCCCAAAGTCGTTTTGTAACCATTGTACCCGAAATTGAACTGCCTGCACATGTTACTTCTGCACTGGCAGCCTATCCTCAGTATTCGTGCACCGGAGGGCCGTTCACAGTGCTTCCGGGCGGCGTTTGGCCCATCACCGATATTTATTGCGCCGGAAAAGACTCAACGTTTATGTTTCTTGAAGATGTTTTGACCGAAGTAATCAACCTTTTTCCTTCGAAATACATTCACATTGGGGGAGATGAAGCAACGAAAACCGAATGGGAAAAATGTCCGGATTGTAGAAAACGGGTCAAAACCGAAGGACTGAAAGACATGCACGAACTGCAAAGTTATTTCATCAAACGGATGGAAAAATTCCTCCATTCAAAAGGTAAAATCTTGCTTGGCTGGGACGAAATTCTGGAAGGTGGACTGCCGGCGGAAGCTACAGTTATGAGCTGGCGAGGATTTCAGGGTGGCGTTGATGCCGCCAACCAGGGCCACGATGTGGTGATGACACCGAACTCGCATTGCTACATCGACTATTATCAAGGCCCAATGGATCAGGAACCGCTGGCAATCGGCGGCTATTTGCCACTCAGTAAAGTTTACAGTTTTAATCCTGTTCCTGAAGAATTAAGCGCCGATGCAGCAAAACATATTCTGGGAGGACAGGCAAACCTTTGGACAGAATATGTGCCCGACCTGAAACATGCAGAATACATGACTTTTCCGCGAATTGCAGCATTGGCCGAAGCGGTTTGGAGTCCGAAAGAAGTTCGCAACTGGGAAGATTTTTCGCGCCGCATTCAATTGTTTATGAAACGATACGACCAGTTGGGAATCAACTATTCGAAATCAGCCTACAAGGTGTCGGCAAAAACACAGTTTGATCCGGAGAAAAAACAGCTTGCAGCGAGTTTGAGCAGCGAATTTTCCGGAATAGAAATTCATTACACCACCGATGGCAGTGAACCAACGAATTTATCATCCATTTATTCAGAACCGATTCTGTTGGATAAAACATCGACCTTGAAGGCAATAACTTTTGCAAATGGCACTCCATACGAAAAGCCATTCAGCCAATCTTTTAACATCAACAAAGCAACCGTTAAGCCGGTAAAATACCGGTTTCCTTTCAGCGAATATTACGAAGGTTCTGGCGAATATACACTGGTAAACGGCATTCGCGGAACGACCAACCATCAGGACGGCGAATGGCAGGGCTGGTCGGCAACAAACATGGAATTAGTGATTGATTTGCAGCAGACAACTGAAATAAGCAGCATCTCGGTCGGGTCACTTCAAAATGCCGGTGCTTATATTTTCTTCCCAAAGAAAATGGAATTCTTTGTTTCTGCTGATGGCGTCAAATTCCAGAAGGTGGCAGAGGTCTTAAATGATGTGGATCCGCTTTCAGGAGAAAAACAAGTGAAAGATTTTTCGGCTTCATTCAACCCAATACCTGTCAGTTTTGTAAAAATAGTATCCCAAAATCTCGGCAAATGCCCCAAAGGCCACGTTGGCGAAGGAAAAGCTGCATGGCTGTTTATTGATGAGATTGCTATGGAATAAAAAACAGGGTGCCCATTTAACTGAGCACCCTGTCCTTTTATCCTTCAAAGTTTTTGCTAAGGCTCCATGCCCATCGCTTTAACATATCCTTCGTTCACTTTGGTGTTGGTGAATTTGCTGTTTTCTATCAGTTGAAGCATGGCTTTTTTTACCAATTCCTGATCGGGACGGGCTTTTCTGATTTCATCGAAACTGTTTCGCGGGCTTTCAGTAAAAGCAACGATTAACTCCCAGTTTTCGGGTGCTGCGATATTCATCATTGAGCTGGGGCCGCCCATTCTCTTGTATGGCCAGTAAGTCCAGCCAATGTTGTTGCGCTCCATCAGGCGGGTCCATGCAGCCACCCACTGATGATTGTTTTCTCCGGTTTCGCCCATAAAAATCGGCAGGTTCACCGAGTCGCGAAAAGCCACATAATCCTGAATATTTGCTTGAAGCGTGTCGCACCAGTAGCGGTGACAGGTGTACATCATTTTATCGTCGAACTTCGAATCTTTAAAAACCTTGAAATTACTGTTCCACTGCGCGCCGCCCAACATAACGATATGATTTTTATCCACTTCGCGAATGGCAGCCACGACACGTTTGTAAAGTGGTTCGAGCGCTGCGTTCAGCATTTCCATGTCGTCGCCAAAATAGGGGGCAATTGGTTCGTTCAGAAAATCGTATCCCAAAATAACCGGTTCGTTTTTGTAATGATCGGCAATCTTTTTCCAGATTTCGATGAACTGTTGCTGACTTTCTTCGCTGGTCATCAACCACGGATAGCCATAACTGTCGTCGATGTTGTCGCCGGTTTGCCCGCCAGGCGCATCGTGCATGTCCAGAATCAGGTAAATTTCCGATTCGCGGCACCATTCTACCAGACTGTCCAGCCTTTGAAACCCATCCTGATTGACAGCCAGTCCCATGTAATCTTCATCGGTAAACAACTTGTAATGAAACGGAATCCGGATCGTGTTCATACCCGTTTTTCGGATATACCGAATGTCTTCGCGGGTGATGTAATTGTCTTTGAACAGTTTCCAGAATTCGTTGGTAAAGTCGGGGCCAACCATTTCGCGAAAAGCCTGATCGATCAACCGGGCCGAGCTTGTGCGTTTAAAGCTAAACATATAACCTTCAGGATTGAGCCAGTTGCCAAGGTTGGTCCCCCTGATAAAAAACTTTTCGCCGTTGGGGGCAATCAGATTTGGACCGTCAATTTTAATGAAATGGGGTGTTGCTGAAGTTTCTTTTTGAGTTTCAGGTTGGCATCCCTGAAAAATCAGGAAGCAGGAAATCAGCAGGAAAAATGAAATTTTTTGAATCATGGTTAGTGAGTTGAATGAATGTTAAGGTGGTACAATTGTAATGTTTATCGCGAAGAATACCAAAAATGGCCATCAACTCATTTCTTTAAGTAAAACCCATATTCTACTTTCGAATAATCAGCATCCAAGGCGTTTTTGTGTCAATTCTAATTTTTCTCTTTTTGCTGTTAGCAATTTCAAGTTTTTATACATTATTTTAAGAACCCAAAAATCTCTTAAAAAAATGAACAAATCAACTAACAAACAAGGTTGGACCATCACCTTTGCCGCATTGGGCATAAACCTGGTTATGGGCGTCCTGTACTCGTGGGGCGTCATCAAAAAAGCGCTGGTAAGCGACTGGGGATGGACCAATACAGATGCCGCACTTCCCTTTACTGTTTCGGCAGCAGTTTTTGCAGTTACCATGATATTTGCCGGACGGGCTCAGGATAAATTTGGACCGCGACCAGTAACCATTTTCAGCGGATTAATGCTCGGTGGCGGATTGATCGCCTCCGGTTTTGCAACCAGTCTGGCCATGATGGTATTTACTTTCGGTGTAATCGGTTCAATAGGAATCGGACTCGGCTATTCGGCCGCCACACCATGCGCCATGAAATGGTTCGAATCGTCTAAAAAAGGAATGATTGCCGGAATCGTGGTTGCCGGAGTCGGCCTTTCGCCGGTTTACATTACTCCAATTACTGCCAGTTTACTTAGAACTCAGGGAATCAGCAATACTTTCATTATTCTCGGCGTATTTGCCATTGTTGCAGTTGTAGTGCTTGCAATTTTCCTGAAAAACCCTCCTGAAGTGGTGGCGCCAAAAGCCGCGAACAATAACGCTGCTCCTGCCTCCAAGGGAAATAACTTCACCTGGGACGAAGTGTCGAAAACGCCGCAGTTCTATTTGCTGTGGATCATGTATTTGCTTGCAGCTACCGCTGGACTGATGCTGATTGCGCACCTTCCAAGTATCGCGGTAGTTCAGGCCGACTGGAAAACTGCCGGGTTCTTGCTGGTGGTTATTCTTTCCGTTTTCAACGCATTGGGCCGTTTGGGTGCAGGCGTTTTATCTGACAAAGTTGGACGTACCCGTGCAATGATGATCGTATTTATGATTCAGGCAGTGAACATGTTCCTTTTCATGTTCTACACATCCATCCCTTTGCTGATGGTTGGTTCAGCCGTTGCAGGACTGGCTTACGGAGCCGTTTTCTCACTGTTCCCCACCACCACCGCCGAATTTTTTGGCATGAAAAACCTGGGAGTTAACTACGGAATGATTTTCACCGGATGGGGTGTGGCCGGAGTAATTGGCCCGATGCTGGGTGGTATGGTAGCCGATAAAACCGGCGCCTACAGCAATGGTTATCTGGTTGCCGCGGTTTTCCTTGTAATCGCAACCGTTTTGGTTGGTATCCTGAAAGTGCCTTCTGTAAAGAAGTAGGCAGTCTCAGTCTCAGTTTTCAGAAAGAAACAGCAGTTCGGATGAATTTCCGGGCTGCTGTTTTTGATTAACAATCTTTCCAATGCCATTTTAGAATATAGAAACTGTAACAACCTTTTATCTGACTTGAATTCTTTATATTTGTTATAATATAAAAATCAATCATAAAGGAATATGTCATGAAAACAGAAGAAATACAACAACTTCTTGAACAATTTGAATCAGCTGCATCTGAATTTGATGACATAGAATGTTGGAGTGGCAGGGAATTACAAATCCTCCTTGGATACAGTAAATGGGAAAATTTTGAAAAGGTCATACAAAAAGCAAAAGATGCTTGTCAAAATGCAGGAGAGGAAATCAACGATCATTTTCCTGACGTCAGGAAAATGATAACCTTAGCAAAAGGTGCTGAAAGAGAAATAATCGACATCCTTCTTACGCGCTATGCATGTTATCTAATTGCACAAAATGGAGACAGCAGGAAACCAGAAATAGCCTTTGCCCAAAATTATTTTGCAGTACAAACCCGTAGGGCAGAGATAATTGAGCAAAGACTTTTGGAATTTGAACGGGTACAGGCCCGCGAAAAACTCAGCCAAACGGAGAAACAACTTTCAGGTATCCTTTATGAGCGTGGCGTTAACAATCAAGGATTTGCTATTATTCGTTCAAAAGGGGATCAGGCTTTGTTCCGATTATCAACTCTACAATTAAAAAAGAAAATGGGAGTACCTGAGAATAGACCAATTGCAGATTTTCTCCCAACAATAAGCATAAAAGCAAAAGATCTTGCCGCTGAAATGACTGGATTGAATGTTCAATCAAAAGATTTGAAAGGACAGAATCCAATTGAAATAGAACATGTGGAAAATAGTTCTGCAGTCAGAAAGATGCTCGTTGAAAGGGGTATTCGTCCTGAAAATTTACCTGCATCAGAAGATGTAAAAAAGGTACAGCGGAAATTTGAAAGCGACAATAAGAAGGTTTTAAATGAAACCAAAAAGAAAAATAAATAACCTCCATCCACCATGCAATACCAATCCAACCCGCAACTCGAACTTGCTTTCGATTTCCTACAATACACCAACCAAAATATTTTCCTGACCGGGAAGGCCGGTACCGGAAAAACCACCTTTCTGCGTAACCTGAAAAAACTGTCACCCAAACGTATGGTGGTGGTTGCACCGACTGGTGTGGCGGCGATCAATGCGGGTGGTGTTACCATTCATTCATTTTTCCAGATGTCGTTCGGCCCACAGATTCCGCAGAACCCTGATCAGCTGCGACCTGTAACTGTTCCTGCTGATGGAAATGTGGCCGCCGGAATCAAACGTTTCAGCCGCGAAAAGATCAACATCATGCGGAGTCTCGATTTGCTGGTGATCGACGAAATCTCGATGGTTCGCGCCGATATTCTGGACGGAATTGACGAGGTTTTGCGCCAATACAAAAACCGATACAAACCCTTTGGCGGGGTGCAATTACTCATGATCGGCGACTTGCAGCAATTGGCTCCTGTTATAAAAGACGACGACTGGAACATTCTGAAACCCTATTACGAAACCGGGTTTTTCTTCAGCAGCCATGCTTTGCAGCGTTCCAAATTCACCGGAATTGAGCTGAACCATATTTTCCGCCAAAGCGACCAGCGGTTTATCGACTTGCTGAATAAGGTGCGCGAAAACCGCATGGATGTGGAAACCCTTCAGGAGTTGAACAAGCGATACATTCCGGGATTCAACCCTGAAGAAAAAGAAGGATACATTACGCTCACCACCCACAATTACCAGTCGCAGCAAATCAACGATCTGAAACTGGGAAAGCTGAAAACCAAATCGTATAAATTTACAGCCGAAATACAGGGTGAATTTCCTGAATATTCCTATCCCACTGATCCGGAGCTGGAATTAAAGGTTGGTGCGCAGGTGATGTTCGTTAAAAATGATTTGTCGCCGGAAAAACGTTTCTACAATGGCAAAATCGGTAAAATCATCAACATTGTTGACGGTGAAATTGAGGTACTTTGCCCCGGCGACGCTGAATCAATTGAGGTGGAGAAAGTGGAATGGCAAAATGCAAAATACGCCCTGAATGAAACTACCCAGGAAATTGAAGAAGATGTAATTGGCAAGTTTATTCAGTACCCGCTGAAACTGGCATGGGCTATTACCATTCACAAAAGCCAGGGATTGACGTTCGAAAAAGCGATTATTGATGCGCGCGCATCATTTGCACACGGTCAGGTTTATGTGGCGCTAAGTCGTTGTAAAACACTGGAAGGATTGGTGTTGAGTTCGCCAATTGCCGATTACAGCGTAAAAAACGATACCACGGTTATTCAGTTTACCGATGATGTGGAACGCAACCAGCCGGGACCCGCCGAACTTGAAAAATCGCGCAAAGAATATGTGCAGCAATTGTTAAGCGATCTGTTTGATTTTAAGTCGATGCAGCGCCAGATTGAATACTTGCTAAAACTTTGGGAAGAACATGCAGCTCAATTACTTGGTAACCTGAAAACCAACTTGCAGGGAATGACCATACCGCTGCAAACTGAACTTATTAATGTGTCGGTAAAATTCGAAAATCAAATGAGGCAACTGATTGCCACTGCACCCAATGCCGAGGAAAATCCACAACTTCAGGAACGGGTTAAAAAAGCTTCCGATTATTTCTCCGGAAAACTTTTTACCATTGTCGAACAGGCTTTTTCGGAAGCTACGTTTGATACCGACAACAAAGCCATCCGCAAAAGTTTCAACGATGCTGCCGATAAACTCCGGAAAGAAATAAACACGAAAAAAGTGTGCTTAGAATTGTGCAAAAACGGGTTCAGCATAAAAACCTACCTCGAAACCAAATCAAAAGCGGCCATCGAAATTCCTGAATCAAACTACAAAGGAAAGCCAACAGTCAGTTCGTCGTCGTTCACGATGCATCCTGAATTTTACAGCAAACTGAAGAAATGGCGCGACCAAAAATCGCACATATTGAATGTTGAAATCGCGCGGATACTTCCGCAGAAAACACTGCTCGAAATCACCCAAACTTTGCCTGCTTCAAGGGCCGGACTAAAAGCGGTAAAAGGAATGGGCGGAGCACGGTTGCAGCAATTTGGCAAGGAAATAATTGAATTGGTGATAGCTTACCGAAAACAAAAAGGAATGGATTTGCCAATTGGCGCCGAAAAAGAAGCCGAAAAAGCCGCGATGGACACCAAGCAAATCAGCTACGAATTGTATAAAAGCGGGAAGTCAATTTCTGAAATTGCATCGGAAAGAAATTTCGCGGCTTCGACCATCGAAGGGCATCTGGCCCATTACGTCGGGCTTGGAGAATTGGAAATATCCAAATTTGTTGAATCTGCGAAGGTTAAAGTGATTGCAGCTTATGTTGAGAAAAACCGAACGACACAAATCAACGAAATCCGATCTGCAATCGGCGAAAGCTACAGCTATTCTGAAATCCGGTTTGTGATTAAATATCTGGAGGCGAACCGATAAAAGCCTTATGAACCGATTTGCAGCAGTACCTTTTTAAATAGTGATTCACAAAATTCAATGAAAGTTTTAACCTCTGCTTTTGTTGGTTTCCCATGAGGCAAAAGACCCAAATCTCCGGGGTAACGAGCGTCGATATAAACCTCGTTGATAATTGTGAGAAGTATTATTTCGGGCTCTGAAAGCTGGATCCGTGCATTCAGTTGAAGCCTCAACAGATCGTGCGATTTAATGGAAGGCATACCCTGTTCCTCAATAATCGCTTTAAAGCATTTCTCAAGACATTGCTGACAATGAAAAGCAACTACATTGGTAAGTCGGTCTTCATCACCAAGTTTCTTGGCTGCCAAAAGATCATCTTCAGCAGCAATGAACCAATCTTTAGTTGTTTGCTTCATAAATAACTGATCCTGAACTTAGTATTTCTCTTTTAAAACCGCTGTCCAATTCAATAAACTTATTATACATTGGTTTTGTATGTACGATAAGATCAATATCAACATATTTTCGCAACGGATTAAGCGCATTGGCAATCTTTGTTTTGACTTTCATCTTTTCGGCAAAAGATTCGAAAACAAAATCATCGTTGGTAACAACCAGCAAATCAATATCGCTATCTGCTGTTTGTGTACCTTTCGCGTATGAACCAAATAGAATCACCTTGATTACATTTAAATTACTGAATGAAAGGTTAATGTGTGATATGATTTCATTTTTTGTCATAAGGCAAATGTAATAAAAATAAAGGCGAAAGTTATTCTGGAATACTTGGAAAAGCAACGGATAAGCTGCATAAACGAAATCAGATCGGCAATCGGTGAAAGCTACACTTATTCCGAAATTCGGTTTGTTATTAAATATTTGGAGGCGAGACGATAAAAATTAACCACATAGGCACATAGAACACATAGAAAATATAGTTTAATTCTACAGTGACCTATGCGCCTATTTGGTTTTTAATAAAAATTTCATCCTTTTATCTGTTTTTTCGAAAAAGTTGCTGAAATTAACGGTCTGATTTTGAAATAAACCAATCATCAAACCAACTAACCAAACTCACATGGAACTTCAGCAAAAAACATTTTATAACCGTTTATTTATTACCATCCTTCGCGTTGCCATTGGCTGGCATTTTCTGTACGAAGGAACCGCCAAAATTCTTCAGGGTAACTGGACAGCTTCTGGATTTTTACTGAACACTTCAGGATTTTTCTCCGGATTTTACCACTGGATTGCAAATTCACCGGCACTTTTAAACATCAGCGATTTCCTGAATATGTATGCACTGCTGTTTATCGGGCTCGCACTTTTCATCGGGCTTTTCAGCCGGGTTGCCGCACTTTCCGGAGCGCTGCTGTTGACCTTGTATTATTTTGCTTATCCACCTTTTGGCAATCCGCTAATGAATGCTTCCGACGGCCATCTTTTCATAGTGGACAAGCTGTTTATCGAAGCAGCCGCTCTCCTGTTTCTTTTCTTCTATCACGAAAAGGGTTACAGCATCGATACCTTTATTTCGATGTACCGAAACCGAAAAAAAACAATTGCTCCTGAACCTGAAAACAGTTCTTCCCGGCGTGAAGCATTGAAAAACCTTGCCACTCTCCCGGTTTTGGGAGCAATGGGCTTGGGAGCGATAAGCAATTTTAAAACGTATGGAGTTGATGTAATGTCGGGTGCGACCATTCAGGTTAATCAAACCGCGTTGAGCGAGCTTAAAGGTGAACTTCCCAAAGGAAAAATCGGGAAACATGAAATCAGCAGAATGATCGCAGGCGGGAACCTGATTGGCGGATGGTCGCATGGTCGTGACCTGATTTATACCGATACCCTATTCAAGGCCTACAACACCGAACAAAAAGTATATGAAACACTTATACTTGCTGAAAAAGCTGGAATCAACACCATCAACATTGGATTTCCATCGAATCCGCTTCTGGCCAAATACAAAAAGATGACCGGAAGCAAGATGAAAGTAATCACACAGGTGGCTCCAAATCTGGACTGGAAAGGACTTGATAAAGTTGGATCGCACACGGATAAAAAACTCTTTTTTGAGAACATTGACAAAGCAATCGATTTCGGAGTTGACATCATTCAGGTGCAGGGAAACTGGTGCGACTGGCTGGTGCGCGACAACAAAATAGAGGTGATTGACGAAATGATCAATCACATTCGTCAGCAGGGATACACCGCCGGTTTGGGCGCTCATTCGGTTGAATCGCTCATTGCCTGTGCCGACCAGGGAATCATTCCTGATTATTACATGAAAACCATGCACCACGATCAGTACTGGTCGGCTCACCCACGCGAAAACCGCGTCGTGTTCGAAGTTGATGGCAAAAACTACCTCGATCACAACCGATTCCACAACAACATGTTCTGCCTTTTTCCTGAAAAGGTAATTGATTTTGTGAGCAAAACCACTGTACCGGTAATGGGCTTTAAAGTTCTGGCGGCAGGAGCCATCGAACCCAAAGACGGATTTCAATGGGCATACGACAATGGCGCCGACTTTATTTGCGTAGGAATGTTCGACTTTCAGGTGGTCAGCAATGTAAATATTGCCATCGACTGTTTGAAAACTACCAAACGGACACGAGAATGGTACGGGTAAATCGTAATGAACATGGCAGGGCTTTGTTGTAAATGGCTTTAAGTCGCGATTAAAAGAACTTAAAGCCATTTATAGAAATGTGGCTTAGAAATAGTTTGTAAAAACAAGTACTTAAACCATTTTAAAGTATTATATTTGGCTTTAACTGAGTTTTATTCGCAGATAAAGCCAAATATAATCGAAATATGAGAACAATTGTTGGCAGAACCGAGTATCTGGAAACCTTTCAGGAGCTTTACAAATCCGGAAAATCTGAATTTGTTGCAGTTTATGGTCGCCGTAGGGTAGGTAAAAC
The DNA here is from genome assembly GCA_019459485.1 of Prolixibacteraceae bacterium. Lineage (GTDB taxonomy): Bacteria > Bacteroidota > Bacteroidia > Bacteroidales > Prolixibacteraceae > Aquipluma. Next base: position 25,926 of record JAIBEZ010000098.1, on the reverse strand, counting down.
TTTTCTTATCCGCAATGCTTTCGAAAGCCATTTTACCTTTCAGGTTACAGGATTAAGCAATGCCAGTCTGACAAAACAACTTACCAATTTCAACCTGGCCATGCGAAAGATGACTCCGGATCATGACTTTTTGTTGGCGAAGGATTGGCTTACTGCATTTCAGAATTTAATCTCTTGCCTCGAATTGAATAGCGACGAAAAAAAAACCGTTTTTATTGACGAACTCCCGTGGTTCGACACTCCAAGATCGGGGTTTATTTCGGCCCTCGAACATTTCTGGAATAGTTGGGCTTCAACCCGAAATGACATTCTGTTAATTACTTGTGGGTCTGCAGCATCATGGATGATCAATAAGCTAATCAACAACAAAGGCGGACTTCACAACCGGGTAACTAAACGAATGAAAATTGTACCATTTACCTTGTACGAGTGTGAACAATTTCTGGCGCAAAAAAACACTCTGCTGGACCGGTATCAGATCATTCAATTGTATATGGTTTTGGGGGGTATCCCATTTTATTGGGAAGAGGTCAAACCGGGAAGAAGTGCCATGCAAAACATTGAAGATATTTGCTTTAGCGAAAACGGAATTTTGCGCAACGAGTATAAAATACTGTTTAAATCGCTCTTCAACAAACATGAAAAACATTCGGTCATTGTAGGCATATTGGCAAAAAAAAGCCTGGGACTCACCCGTGATGAAATAATTACACTAACCGGACTACCCAACGCCGGGAGTACAAGCCGTTTACTCGACGAACTGGAAGAAAGCGGTTTTATCCTGAAATATAAACCTTTAGGAAAAAAATCGAAAAACAGTATTTATCAATTGGTTGATTTTTATACCCATTTTTACTTGAAATTTATCAATGAAAGTCTATCGGGTGAAACAAATCAGTGGATGAATATGATTGATAATCCCAGATACAGGGTCTGGAGTGGATATGCATTCGAACAGGTATGCCTTTACCATTTGCCACAGATCAAAAAAGCATTGGGTATTAGTGGCGTGCAAAGCACCTCATCCTCATGGCGAAGTACGACAATTAAAAATGGAGCGCAAATTGATTTGGTGATAGATCGCCGCGATCAGGTCATAAATCTTTGTGAAATGAAATTCACAATCAATCCGTTTGTAATTGACTCAAAATATGCCGAAGAATTGCGCAACAAGGTTGGTACACTCAGAACCGAAACCAAAACCCGGAAATCGGTTTTTATAACCATGATTACAACTTTCGGCCTTCAACCCAATAGTTATTCAACCGGACTTGTGCAGAACGAAATTAAGATGGATGCACTTTTCAAAGCATAACTCTTTTATACCTCTTTCAATAAATTCAGCAAATCGACTGTCGATAAACGGGCGCTTTGGTCGGTGCCATCCAAAAGACTGTCGGCCAAATCGCGCTTGGTGGAGTGTAATTTCAGGATTTTCTCTTCGATTGTATTTTTCGCAACCAAACGGTAAATGGTCACCGGACGCAATTGTCCGATGCGGTGGGCACGGTCACTGGCCTGATCTTCGATGGCGGGATTCCACCACGGATCGAGGTGCAGCACATAATCGGCTGCGGTGAGGTTCAATCCCAGTCCGCCGGCTTTCAGGCTGATAAGAAAAAGTTCGCCTTTGCCCGCCTGAAAAGCTTTCACCGCCAGCTGACGATCGGGAATGGAAGTTGAGCCATCCAGATATTGATAGCTAATGCCTTGCTTGTCAAGTTCCTTCCGCACAATAGCCAGATGCATCACAAACTGGCTGAATACCAATGCCCGGTGTTTATTGGCGCGCAATTCCTCAACAATTTCGAAAAAAGCTTCGAGTTTGGCAGAAGGCAATTGTATGTCTTTGTTTACCAGCGCAGTATTACAACAGGCCAGCCGAAGTTTTGTAATTTCGGCCAATGCCTGAAGGTGTTGCTGACCATTGCCGCCACCATTGTTTTCGATTGTATTGATTGCTTCGCGCCGCAAAGCTTCGTAAAATGCCAACTCCTTTTCGCTTAACGTAACAGAATGGGTAATTTCTGTTTTGGGTGGCAATTCGTCGAGTACTTTGTTTTTTGTCCGGCGTAAAATAAACGGGGTAATCAGTTTTTTCAGATGGTTTTTCTGAGCCTGAATTTCGGTTTTCACATACCGGTCGGTAAATTGCGGCAAAGTACCCAGCAGTCCGGGATTGCAAAAATTAAACAGGTTCCACAATTCGCCCAAATGATTTTGAATGGGCGTTCCGGTGAGCGCCAGTTTAAAGTCAGACTGAATATTCATGGCCGCTTTCGATGATTTGGTCTGGGTATTTTTGATGGCATGGGCTTCGTCTAAAACAGCCATCGCCCAGTTGATTTTCGAAATCTGCTTGTCTTCCGATTGCAGCAAACCGTAAGTAATTACCAGCACATCAAAAGCTGCCAGCGAAGTAAAAGCATCTTCCCGTTTGCCCGATTTCAGGTTTACAATGTTTAGGGTAGGCGCAAATTTCTGAAGTTCGCTGCCCCAGTTTGGAACCACTGATGCGGGACATACAACCATTATTGGTCCATTTTCAGCTAAATGAAGCATCATCGCAATTGCCTGAACCGTTTTACCCAAACCCATGTCGTCGGCCAGGCAGGCTCCGGCGTTCCAGGTTTTCAGGCGTGTCATCCAACGGAAACCTTCTTCCTGATAAGGGCGTAATTCGGCATCGAGCGTTGCCGGAACCGGAACATCCGCGGCTGAAATTGATTTGATCTGCTTCTGGAATTCCTTCCACGATTTATCGGTTTTGAAGGAAGCAGCCCGACTGGTAATTTCCTCCAAAGCGTGCGAGGCAAACCGGTTGACAGTTACTCCATTTTTATCGATGTTGGAATATGATTCAAGTTCGTCGAGGTGTTTTTTGAGCTCTTCGGTAAGCGCCAGAAATTCATCTTTTTTCAGTTCAATAAATCTGCCTTTACTTTTGCGGTTCAGGCTAAGCAATTCTTTAAGGCTGAGAACAGTTGCTTCATCAATATTCAATTCTCCTTCCAGTTCAAACCATTGTCCTTTCCCTTTAATCCGGAGACTCAGGTTTGCAAACGAAGCCGTTTTTTTCATCCTGAAATGTTCACCTTCAGGCCATTCAACAACAGCGATATCAGCATTTTCATTCAGGATTTCGAGTAATCCGAGGCAATCGTAAGGATCAGAAAAAAGTTCTGCTTCTTCAATTAAATCAGCATCGATGAACATAGAAACCGCATTGGTCAACTTCATGGCATTGGCATTTTCAGCTTTCATGTTCCTCAAAGCCTGACATCTTTCGCCCTCAACCATTCCATAAACCACTTTCCCGCCCATGCCGGGTTTCACGTAAGGAGGCTCAGTTCCCATAGGTTTTACGAACATCTGCGCTTTTAACCCATCGCCGATGGGAACAATCTGAATCCTGATGCGCGAATCGGCCTCTATCGACTTAACTTGCACATTTCCTTCCGCAAAATCAGAATGAACTGTCATTACACCACTCAGGCTCGAAACCGCTTCGATGAGTTTATCTTTTCCTTTTATCGGGATAGTTATTCCCTGGTTAATCATCCGGATAACCGAATGCTGCTGCGGAGTCAGCGTAATTAGCTTAAAGCGGGTTTGGGTCTCTTTCACCAAAACAGAACGTTGGTCGGTATTGGCAATATTTGTTTTCAGTTTGATTCCATATTTCCCGATTTCTGTACTAATTTCAGGTTGCGCTTTTATTAACTCAACTGAAACGGAAGGATTTGAAGATAAAAACAGCAACGGGTGGCCACACAACTCATTGATTGCCTTACTAAAGTCAAGATTGTATTCGGTAGCGCCGTAATATCCTGAATGGTATGTTATTGAGGACGCCACTCTCCGGTCCTGTTCTGTCAAGCCATCAACTTGCTGATCTTTCAGTTTTTTTAGTGCAATATTTCGTCCGGCACTCCAGATTCCCTTTGCATTAATAGTTTGATAAATGGGTTGTATATAACCTTTTTCCAGATCAACCACATAGCCTACCCTGGCGGTGGCCATATCTTTTTTTTGTGTCGCTCCAGTGCCTTTTGTCAGGGTCAACAATCCTTCGAGCAATTGCTCCCATTTCTCGGGAATGGTAAACCGACTCATCAGGCAAGTTGAATTTTTCGTTTCAAGTTCTTTCGGCACAGGAAAAATCTCAGTATTAAATTCGGATTTTTCGATGATAAAGTTGATCTCGCGCAAAAACAACCAGCGTTGGGAAAGGCTCAGTTTATAAGCTGTATTTTGAGCTACCATTTGAAGCCCCGCACTTAACTCCCCATTAATGATGTAACTTAAAATCAGGTAAAAAACAGATTTAAAACCGGTTGCTGAGAAACAGCTTGTTGTATTTATCTGTTTAAATTTTGATTCTGCCTGCGCCAAATCATTCTTCAGGAAATATAGAAGTGGAAGAAAAAAGTGATCGTCGCTGAATTTGCTTCTCGACTTTTTATTGATTGCCACTTCGAGCTTCTTCTCGTTTACGCTTTTAGGATTTAAAGCAAAGTTTAGCCAGTATAGAAATTCAAAGTAGAGGTTAAATTCCAGTTTTGGCATTTTCATTCCGTCCCTGTCGGTAATTTGTGCTTTTTCGTAACAGTCCGCCGACAATTTAAAATTTCCCCTGAATAATTCAATCTGAGATTTAAGAAGCAGCGAAGCCGTATTGTGCAGGTTTTTAATCAGTTTGTCAGCTTCGTCAATCTTCCCAAGCTGAAAAAGCATCTCCGCTTTTTGGATTTTAACCTGATCAAACAATCCTTTGAAGTTCGCATTTCGATCAAAAAATCGGGAAACAGGCGCAAAATCCTGAAAGTGCAAAACATTCATTAATTGAATAGCATCCAACAATTCATACAGTAGTACAGGTGATCGCAGGAAAGCCTGATCGTATTCAGGATTGAGCAGCATCTCCGAAATTAGGGGAGCAGCTTCCATTGCTTTTGAAATTAAGCGGTTGGTGGCATCCTTGCTGAATCTGCTTTCACCTGCATAATATCCAAAAAGAAAATCGCGGATGTATTCAGTCACCGGAATGTGCCCAAATGGATTGTACTCTTTTTGAATTTTCAACAAAAGATTGCTGTACCTTTCTTCTTTGATCAGCTTTGGGAAAAGCTCAACTTTCAGGCTAAAAGGAATATCATAACTGGTTACCGACAATGCTACCATTTGCTTATCAACCAACGCATTCAGCACACTTTGACATTCCTTTTGAGTTGCTTTATTTCCGGTTTTATCCTGAATATATTTAAGAACATCGTATTTTGGCACACCCGAATACTTTACAACAAATACATTGAGAATATTCTTGTGGAACTCAGGCAGGGAATGATATGATTTCAATAAATCAGCACTATTTATTTCCATAGAATTGTTGAATTATTCTTTTCAAACATTTGCCGAAGATAAACAATAGGCAAAATACAGCCGCACTTGGAACACAAAATTTCTCCTGAAGAATTATTTGCAGTTTCTTAAAATTAGCTTAAATCGATTAGTTGATTGTAAATGAAACAATTTTTTCCGTTTTTAAAATGTTGTTGCGCTTTCAAAATGATTTTGATTCAATTTTTAGTAACTTTTGCCTTTCAACTAAAAGCCAAAAAATCATGTATTATATCCTGAGATTTCTATTTCTGGCATTTCTTATCATTTGCTTTTCTCCCTCAAAAGCCCAATTACTAACCATCAAAGATGCGGTTGATCAGGCCATTCAAAACAATGCACAAATCAACCAGATGCGTTCGCAGTTGGATCAGAAAAAGCAGGAATGGCGCACTCAAACCGGCATTTCTTCTCCTGAAATCAGTTACATGAAAGAGGGTATCAACAACAAAGTTGCTGATCCTTTTGAGGAACAACGGCTCACGGTTTCGCAATCGGTTGACTTCCCGCTGACTACTTCCTACCGTTTGAAAGCTTTGAAAGAGGAAGAAAAAGCGATGGAATTCAATATTCAGGAAGAGGAACGAAAAGTAAAAGCTGGCGTAAAATCGCGCTACATTGAAGTTATTTATGCACTTCACCTTCAGAAACTACGCGACCAGCAATTAAAACTAGCCACCGAATTGTACAATGCAGTTTATACCCAGTTCGAAACCGGCATGGGAAATGGCATGGATTTGACCAAAGCCGAATTGCAGGTGGCCGAGTCCAACAACGACATCGACGCTGCCCGCAGTCAACTTCATCAGGCCCGCTATTCACTTTTTATGCTGATGGGATTGCCGCCAGAAAATCAGAAATACACCATCGAATTTATGGATACGCTGCAAAGCAAAGATGTGGAAATTTCGCAGATCACGGCATTGTCGGTTCTTACCGAACAACCATCCTACAAATCATCGGAAAGGGAATTGGAAGCATCCGGCTATTTCCTGAAAGAAGCCAAAAGCAACATCCTGCCCGACATCCGGTTTAATCTGTACAAGCAGGATTTCGGAACAGGTTACAATTTTAACGGATTTGAACTTGGCCTGAGTTTCCCGATCTGGTATCCGTTGGAGCAAAAGGGAAGGATAAAGATGAACCTGGCTCGTCAGGAAGAAATACAGTGGAAGCAAAAAGAAATCAGGTCGGGTGTGAAAGAGCAAATTGAACATGCCTGGCACAGTTACGAAGTAAGCCGCTCGACCATAAAACGATACGACGAAACCATCCGCAGCAAAGCCGAAAAGCTACAATCGCTCACCCTGAGTGCCTACCGTTTGGGCGAAGTGGATTTACTGAACCTCATCCTTGCACAACAGATTTACCTCAACAGCCAGCAACGCTATTTATCGGCCTTGCGCGATTTTTACATCCAGCTTGTTGAACTCGAACGGTTCCTCGATTTAGAACTTGTTTATTAACCTGACCTCCATAAAAACCATATTCATATGAAACGATACTACTATCAAATTGCCACAATAAGCCTTTTCGGTTTGCTCATTTTGGGTTCTTCATGCGGAAGTAAAACTGAAACAAAAGCAAAAGAACAAACCTCTGCCGATTCGCCACCTTCGGTTTCTGGGGTAAAACCTGAAAACCTGGTGAAGCTTTCGGCCAAAGAAATGGCGGAGCTAAAAATACAGACCATTGAGGTGGGCAGTAGCGCTTTAAATTACAGCATTGCCGTTCCGGGCGTGGTTTTCCCGGCACCCAACCATGTGAGCATCATCAGTACCCCAATTGACGGACGCATCAGCCGCATCTCGGCACAGGAAGGGCAAGCTGTCAGGCAAGGTCAGGAAATGTTCAGCATCGAAAGCCTTGAATTTGGGAACATGGTTTCCGAATACCTTCAGGCGGTTTCCGAAGAAACTTTCCAAACTTCGCGTTTACAGCGTCTGGAGCAACTGGTGGAGCAAACCATTAGTTCGAAAAGTGAACTTGATCGCGCCCGTTCCGATTTTCAACGCGCCAAAACAACTGTAATTGCTGCGGTTTCTAAACTAAAAGCCATCGGCGTTCCGGAGAAAGAAATCAACGCATTTAAAACTACCGAAAGTATCGACCCAACGCTCAAAATTCATTCGCCCATCAGCGGAATCATGGATCAGCGTTCGGTTGAATTGGGGCAATCGGTGAATGCCCTGCAAATGCTAGCCCGCGTGCTCGACATCAGCCATGTGCTGGTTCGCGGCTATGTTTCTCCTGAAGATGCCCGATTTATCAGTGCCGGCGATTCGGTAAAAATTCTGCGCCGCCAAAACGACACATTCGAAATGCGAGCCGTGGTTACTTCGGTCAACCCTGGACTCGACGAAAATAACCGCTCGGTGGTGGTCAATATTTTGCTGGCAACCAACGAAAATTGGCCAAAACCAGGCGAAAATCTTCATCTTTCAATCGAAACTTCTTCGAAAATAGAAGTCATTTCGGTACCGGTCGAAGCGCTGACTTACGAAGGAAACGACCCGATTGTTTTTGTGCAGATCAACGAATCTACCTTCGAAAAACGCAAGGTGGACGTTCAGGAATTTCGCGAAAAATATGCCGTTGTGCGCAGTGGTCTTGATAAAAATGAACGGTTGGCAGCTACACAGATTTTCAGTCTGAAAGCCCTTTCACGTTTCGATAAAATTGCTGAAGAATAAATCCATCACTGAAACAAACGACCATGCTCAATCAAATTATTTCGTTCAGTGTCAGGCAAAAATTCGTGGCACTTTCGCTGGTTATCCTGATGGCGGTTGCGGGTTATTTCTCGCTCATCCAGTTACCGATCAACTCCCTGCCCGATGTTACGCCTGTTCAGGTTTTGGTCATCACCAAGGCGGGCCGCTTTTCACCATTCGACGTCGAAAAGCTGGTCAGCTACCCAATTGAAACGGCCATGAACGGTTTGCCCAAAGTGAAGCAGGTTCGCTCCACTTCGCAATTCGCACTTTCGGCAGTAACCATCGAATTTGAAGAAGGCACGGATATTTATTTTGCCCGGCAAATGGTCAGTCAGCGGTTGCAATCTATTTCCTCTGATTTGCCGCCGGATGTTTCTGCTCCGCAACTGGGGCCTATTTCAACGGCATTGGGCGAAATTTACCAGTACGCTGTCCGCGGCGAAAACAAATCGCTCACCGAATTGCGCGAAATTCAGGACTGGATCATTGCACCCCAATTGAAAGTGGTGAAAGGCGTGACCGAGATTAACTCATTCGGAGGTTTTGTCAAGCAATACGAAGTAGTCGTTTCGCCTGAAAAAATTCGTACTTATGGCATCGGGATTAAGGAAATTACCGACGCCATTGCCAACAACAACAGTGTTTCGGGTGGAAATTTTCTGGAACACAACCGCGAGCAATACATCATTCGCGGGTACGGACAGATCAACAAACCCGAAGATATCCGCAACATTATTATCCGGAGTATCAACAACAAACCGGTGTATATCAAAGACATTGCCGATGTGGTGGTCAGCACGCAAATTCGTCAGGGCGGCGTAACACAGGACGGGAAAGGCGAAATTGTAAGCGGTATTGTGATGATGCTTCGCGGAGGAAACGGACGACAGGTGATTGCGGAAATCGAAGATAAAATTGAAGTCATCAATAAGTCGCTTCCGGATGGCGTGCAAATTGAAAAATTTTACGACCAGTCGGACCTAATCGATCGCACAACTTCAACCATTTCGACCAACCTGCTTGAAGGAGGTTTCCTGGTGATCGTGGTGCTGTTGCTGCTTCTGGGCGAAATTTCAGGAGCATTGATTGTGGCTGCGGTTATCCCATTTTCGATGCTGTTTGCGTTCATCGGGATGCGTGAATTCGGGCTGGCGGCCAACCTGATGAGTTTGGGTGCCATCGACTTCGGGATGGTGGTGGATGGTTCGGTGGTGATGATCGAAAATATCGTTCACCGGCTTCAAAAAAATAAAGGCGAACATGTGGATGATGTGGTTATTTCTGCCTCCAGACAGGTGGTTCGTCCCATTTTCTTCGGAGTACTGATTATCCTGATGGTGTATGTTCCGATCATGACTTTCAGCGGAATGGAAGGTATTTTGTACCGACCGATGGCCATTACCGTTGCAGCCGCCGTTCTGGGTTCGCTGTTGCTCGCCCTGATTTTTGTTCCAGCCATTTCGTCCATCATTTTCAGGAAAGGTGTAAAAGTTCGCCGGAATTACCTGATCGACTGGATCAAACCGCGTTATTACAGCGGATTGGACAAAAATCTGGATAAACGCAAGTTTGTGAGTATTGCGGCAGCAGTCATCTTCGGTTTGTCGATGATTGTAATGACTCGCCTTGGAACCGAATTCCTTCCTGAATTGGATGAAGGTTCTATTTTAGTTGAACAGGTTCGCATGCCATCGGTCACCCTGAAAGAGTCGATGGACAATGCAAACTGGCTGGGCGGAAAGCTGATGGAAAATATTCCGGAGATAAAAACGGTGGTTCCGAAAACTGGCCGCTCCGACTTGGCCAACGACTGGATGGGCGTGCATCAGACCGATGTTTGGGTGGTACTGAAACCAACCGACGAATGGCGTGATGGAATTTCCAAAGAAGATATTGTGGCGCAAATTGAACCGTTCCTGAAGACTGAACCAGGATTGGCGTACTATTTTACACAGCCGATTGCCATGCGCGTTGACGAACTGACCAGCGGCGTAAAGTCTGACCTGGCTGTAAAAATTTACGGCGAAGATCTGGATCAGCTCAATCAGATTGGAGAGAATATTTCTGCGATCGTTTCTGAGATGGCAGGAACAGCCAACTTTTTTGTGGAGCAACCCATCGGGCAACCGTACCTGACGATTGAAATCGATCGTGAAGCGCTGGCTACGTTTGGCTTGAATGTGAATGATGTTCAGGCGGTAATCGAAGCCGGAATTGGCGGACAGGTTGCCGGTCAGTTGTACGAAGGCCAGCGCCGTTTCGATATTCAGGTGCGGTATCCGGCGGAATTTCGTTCCGAATTACAGAAAATTCAGGAGATACCGGTGCCACTTCCCAACGGCGAATTTATCCCGATTAAACGGGTGAGCCACATTGTTGCGCAGGAAGGGCCTCGCGAAATTCAGCGCGAAAACGGCTGGCGGCGACTGATTGTTGGTATCAACATCAAAAATATCGACATGGGAACGTATGTGACCCAGTTGCAGGAAGCCATTGACCAGAAAGCGAATGTTCCGGCAGGTTATTTTCTGGAATACGGCGGAACCTTCGAAAACCAGAAACGCGCCATGAACCATTTGTTGCTGGTGGTTCCTTTGTCGCTGTTCATTATTGTAGGCCTAATGTACCTCAACTTCGGGAAAATGCGTTATGCGATCATCATTTTAATGAACCTGCCGTTTGCATTTTCAGGAGGTATTTTCCTGCTTTGGATGCGCGGAATGTACCTTTCGGTGTCAGCAAGTATTGGTTTTGTAGCTTTGTTTGGGGTGGCCGTTCTCAACGGCATTGTGCTGCTCGACCACATCAACGAACTCCGCAAAGAAGGCGGACCACTTCGAAAAACCATCATCGACGGGGCAGCCGATCGTTTGCGCCCCGTTTTAATGACGGCACTGGTAGCCAGCCTTGGTTTCATCCCGATGGCATTTAATTCTGGTCCCGGCTCCGAAGTTCAGCGACCACTGGCAACTGTCGTAATTGGCGGACTGATCACTTCCACTTTCCTGACTTTGCTGGTTTTGCCAATCATTTATTACTGGGTGGAAGAAAAACGGGAAAAGAAGAAGTTGAAAAATGAAGTAGTGATTGAGGGGGAATAATTGGAATTAGAAATTAACAAAGAAGCAATTTAGACCTTTAATGTTTTTAAAGTCTTCATCGCGGGTGAAGAATGGTAGGTTCCAAAAAATGCTGGTGGCGGCAATAATCGCATCTGGAAGTTTTATTTTGCTGGATTGTTTTATTGAGATTGTTATTTCTTTTATGGAAGGATTTATTTCCAGAATAGTACAGTCATCGATAAATGCATGAATATTTTTCTTTTCTGAACTGTTCATTCCGGGTTTACACAGCAATTCCAATTCGGTGATAAATGAAATACGGACATCCTTCCCGTCAAATAGAGAAGCTATTTGTTCATCACCATTTAGTAATGCAATGGCTATGTTTGTATCAATTAGAACGCTAATCCCATTCATCCCGTAAGATTTTTTGGTACGTTACACCATCAACATCCCATTTAACTTTTCCACAATGTTTTTTTGCATTGAATTGCTTGCCCGGTTTTATTTTTTTCAATGCTTCATTAATTTGAGCAAGTCCGGTTTTCTTTGTAATTTCTACCAGCATAAATTTTGTTTTTTGTAAAGATACATTTTTTTGAATTTTTTATTGCTTGTCGATCAATCATTGTTCACTACAATATAATTCAGGACTCGGCTCCGAAGTTCAGCATCTACTGGCAACGGTTCTGGTATTTATTACTGTGTTGAAGAAAAACGTGAAAAGACGAAGTTGAAAAATGAGGTGGTGATTGAGGGTGAATAATACTTGGTAGCAGATTCAGAAAATAAGTTCACAAAAAGTGAACTTATTTAAATTTAATATACCTTTGTATGCGGGTTCATTTGATAAAAAGACAGACCATAGAGATGTTCGTTGCGAAAAATGCAAGAGGACGAAGCTCTTTCCAAAATTGGCTGACTGTTGTAAGGTTTGCCGATTGGAATAAGCCGGAAGATATCAGAAAAACTTTTGGAGCCGCGGATTTGCTGGGAAACGGATCAGACAGAGTTACTTTTAATTTGGGTGGCAATGCTTACAGAATAATTTGCAAGTATGTATTTGGAGAAAAACAAGTACATCTGTTTGTTTGCTGGATTGGAACTCATGCTGAATACGATAAACTTTGTGCTGATAATCAGCAATATTTGATAAGTAATTTTTAATCGTGCCGATCATGGAAACATTAAAATATAAAATCATTAAAACCGAAGATCAATATCAGGAGTATATTTCCAAACTGGAGGAATTGCTTGTTGCCGATTCTGAAGACTCAGTTCAGGAAGAAATCGAGCTGCTAACTTTGTTGATTGAGAAATGGGATGAGGAGCATAATTCACTTGAATTGGCTAACCCCATTCAACTGCTTCACTCGTTAATGGCGGAACATCAACTAAAGAATAAAGATCTGGTCGGTATCCTTGGTGTTAGTAAGGGTTTAGTTTCGGATATTTTGAATTATAAAAAGGGATTATCCAAAGAAATCATACGGACTCTTGCCACACATTTTAGCCTATCTCAGGAAGCTTTTAACCGGCCGTACCAACTAAAAATATACACCAATCCAATCATTCAAAATTCAGAAAACAAAAAAAGAGAAATCGCTTAACCATCAATCAATTACTTTGCTTTTGCTCTCCGCCCCGAAAGTGAAAACATCCGAAGGAGTCCGTGAGTTTTTCATGATTTCGAGTATTTGTTTCACCATTTTTGGATTTTTTGCTGCTACATTGTTTTCTTCGCCAAGGTCGGTTTTCAGGTTGTGTACCAAAAGAACCGTTTGTCCTGTTAAGGGGGGATACTATGGAGCCATGCGCGTTTGGCCATCGGCAAGCAGGAATAAATTATATTCTGCGGCATCGTTCTGAAATACCAATTTGGCGCATTTGCACACCAGTGCCATCTTTTTCCAAACCGTATTCATTTTGGCGATACGCTCAATGGTAGCGACCATCCGATTCTTCTTAGCATTCTGCAGGGCAGCATTCTGAAGTGTGATTTTTTCGGCAAGAATATCAAGTTGTGCAATTTCCTGCTCCTTTAATCCGGTGGCAATCAAAGCAGGTTTGTATTCTGGTTTCGAAGCATCGGTAAAGGTTGAGATGAGCAAAACAGACAATTTAAGGTGACTGCTGCGTATCGAATGATATTGGGGCCGGCCAAACAAATGAAGTACCGCTGCATTGTCGGGGAAAGCGAGCTGCGTATAGAGCATAACTGTCTGGAAAAGGTTCCGTCCCTGTTTCATCAGCGTTTCCAGCCTGGCTGACTCTAACGATTGTTCAGCCACCAATTCGAAATCGGGACGCGCTGCCCGGGCGATGGCCGATGCGGCAGCCCACTGATCGGCAAACGGATCGGCCAAGTCAAAAAATCGTTCAGCAAACAGGCTTTTGTTTGCCAAAAAAGAATCCAATACTACATCAGATTGCTGCAACATCAGTTCATCGTTTTTTTTGAAAAGGCGTGATGCTTTTCTGGGTTGTTTCATTTTAGGTGATATTAAGTTTGAAAATTTAATAATAGTAAGCTGTTATGGCTTTGGCGGAATAAATATAATAATTCGAAAGCTTATTACATACACTGTTAGCTTGAAATATGATCAAATATCTTAAGCTAAAGTTTTGGTAAGTTTCTTCGCTTACATACATAAAATCAAACGTGCTGACAATTAATAAGAACTTTCCGCAGTACGAAACACTTCTATGGCATCTGGAATAGCTTTTACACAACACGGACAATGTTTTACCACCTCATTACATCTCTTCCGCATGAAGATAAATCACTTCCGTATGATGCAAAGTATTTCCCGTATGCCGAAAAAAAGCACCCTCACAGTAAACCAAAGTATCCGTGCAGCGATGCTTTTTATTTCTTAAGTGATGAGAAGCATCGGCAGGGAGAATCATTGATCCGGAGATGCAGAAAGTACTGGCGGAAGCGCCGAAAAGAACGTCAGTACAGCTGGAAGCGTATATTGAGAGTTTGAGCAATAGAACAAAAAAGCTCCAAATAAGATGAACCTATTTGGAGCTTTAAAAACTTTGGATAGAAAAGCAGACTTTTAGTCGATCTGAACTTCCGCCAGAACAGGAAGATGATCGGATGGATAGTAAAGACCGAAAGAATCTGTTAAAACTCCCTGTCTTTGAACCGTTACGCTCCCTTTAATAAAAATATAATCAATCGTCCTTGGCATAAGTTTCACTTCAAATCCGCCACTTGTACCTTCGGGGCCGTAGGGTGCCTGTTTGGAGTGATCCCTGGAATCTTGAAGTTCAGTTAAAATTAATTGAATCGGACTGGTTTCTTTTGTCAGATTAAAATCACCGGTCAGAATAAGAGGCAAATTCTCTTTGTTGATTTCCCTGATGGATTTCAAAATTAACTTTGCTGACTCAGCGCGTGCCACATCTCCCCGGTGATCAAAATGTGTATTAAAAACAAAGAATACTTTGTTAGTCATCTTATCCTTTAATTTTATCCAGGTAACCGTTCGGTTGCACACCGCATCCCAGCCAAAACCCGGTTTCGAAGGAGTTTCGCTTAACCAGAACATTCCGTCAGTTAGTTTTTCAAAACGTGCTTTTCTATAAAAAACCGACATGTGTTCACCAGCCCGTATGCCATCATCACGACCAACGCCAACATTCTCAAACTCCGGAAAGCCGGATACCAAAAAATCTACCTGCTCAGGAAGCGCCTCCTGTACACAAAATATATCGGCCTGATGAAACTTTAGTAATCCGGCAACTTTTTCTTTTCTGAGTGGCCATGCATTTACACCATCAGCAGCTGTATTCATCCGGATATTATAGGTAACAATGTTGAATGTTACATTTTCCTCCTCTTTCACGAAATTTGAATCCGCGAATGAGCATGATATTATCATTCCAAAGAATAATATAAAAAGTAGTTTCATTGTTCTCAGTTTTTAAAATTAATTGCAACTACCAACCCGGATTTTGACCGATGTTGGGGTTGGTTATTAAGTCAGTTTGTGGAATTGGGTAATAATACATTTTATCTTCCCATTTCCTTTTGATGTTATTCATCCAGGTCAATTCACCTGAAGTTCCGTTTTTCAGCAACTGAGAGTTCACTTTTCCGCTTACCGTAGCCGAAACATCAACATATGTTACTCCTGAAACTGCAGGAGATGGTTTGGTTCCCTGATAAAATGCTACATCCAGAATACCATCTTCGTTTAGATCCATTGGAGTAACCAGTGCAGGTACATGAAACCCATTCCATTCCTGATTCATCAGTTCACCGCGTTTCCAACGAAGCAAGTCAGCAAAACGGAATCCTTCCAGGCAGAGCTCAATTCCTCGTTCCCTTCTGACTTCCAAAACAACAGCATCAGTAATCCCAGGGAAATAATTGGCTACCAAATATGGATCAACCACAGTTGGTTTGGCACTGATTCCACCAGTAATGCCCCCTCTGGTGCGAAGAACACCAACAGTATTAGCCCATTCAACATCAGTTAGTGTTCCTAATTCGGCTTTGGCTTCGGCAAAATTCAATAAAACTTCAGCGTAACGGAATTGAGAAATCGAATTTATATTGAGGTCTCTTGTATCGTAATACATATCATCAAGCGTCCATTTAATAGGCTGATAACCGGTAAAGGTATAAGAAAACAATGGTGGTGCCGGAACGAGTGATCCTCCGCTTATTCTCTTATAATCGCCCAGGCGTATGGTTTGTTTAAGCCTTAAATCGCGGTTTTTCACCTCATCTTTAAACAGCATGGTTGGGTATTCGGCGTTATTTGTAAATGGAGTCCCATCCTGATTTAAGTAAGTGTTGATAAACGTACGGGTAAAACTTGCCTTATCTCCATAAGTTCCACTGGTCCAGTACCAATTGGCGTCGTTTAGTACCGACAATGCCAAATCGCATATTCCGGCAAGCATTACTTCGCTGGCAATAGGAGTGGCATTTGTAAATACAGTACGGTACGATTTTCCTGCACCACCGGTAGTATAGATGGAATAAATTCCCGCATCCATTACCGACTGAGCAGCTGTTGCAGCATTGGTTAACCAGACTGAAGCAGAATTCTGAAGATTCAATTCTGTATGATATTTCCGGAAGGTTCCTTCAAAAAGACAGATTCTCGATTTTAAAGCGTAGGCTACATATTTGGTAACCAAACTTCTGGTCGGATCGCTAGTAGCTTTGATGTTTGCACAAGCGTAATCAATATCGGCAATTATAGAGTCCATGACCAATGTCCTTGGGTCTCGTCCTCCGAATAAAATGGGATCATCAACACCAAGAGGTTTGCCAATCCACGGCACATTGCCGAAACGTTTAATTTTTTCGTAATAGAAATACGCTCTGAAAAATTTTGCAATACCGATGTAGTTTTTCCTGACATCAACAGGAACATCAGGATCGTTGCAATTGGCTATAAAATAGTTGATGTTTCTTAAATCGGTCCAGCTCCAACCTGAACTAAGTGATGCGGTATAAGCACCTTCCTGAACAAATGTTGGTACTGATTTTACAGCCAGATAGTCCGACATGGCATCCAGATTGGTTGCACGACCCGGCAAAATGGAATAAAAGGAATTGGCGTATAAATCTAATCCTTGCTGACTGCCAAATACTGCCGATTTAGAGGCTGTGGAAACTGGCTCCTGTTCAATGTCGCAGCTGGAAAACAAGACAGCAATAAAGAAAATTAACAAATAATATATTTTCATAATTGTTTATTTTAAAAGTTAGCTAGAAAACTACAGATAATCCAAAAGTTAAACTTTTCAGCATCGGATAGTTGTAACCATCACCCGCATTACCCGAAGTAAAGACCTGATCTGAGGGTCCGGTATTTTCAACATCCAAATGCTTCACAATCTTATAAAGAGGCGACCAGGACCACAAGTTCTCTCCTGAGAAGTAAACCTTCGCTTCGCCTGCCCCGATTTTTGAAATCAGGCTTTTAGGCAGCTTATATCCCAGCTGAACATTCTTCATCCTGACATAAGCAACATTCTGCAAGTATTTAGTCTGAGCTACCCCAAGTTCTCTGGTAGTGCTGTTGGATGCCGCGCGCGACATGGTACGGGGAAAATAAGCATCTGTATTTTCGGGTGTCCACATATTTCCTAAATGGAATGTTGGAATGTTGTTGTATGGCCGGTTGTACTGTCCCCAAAAGAATTCAGCCTCGGTACTCGGGTACCAGTCTTGTTTTCCAACCCCCTGGAAGAAAGAAGAAAAGAAGAAGCTATCCCACTCCAGCCCAAGATTTACACCAAAATTATAGCGTGGAGCGCTGTTTCCAATAATTCGTCTGTCGCCCGGATCTGAAACTTTGTTGGCTCCGATATTTATAAATCCGTCATCATTTAAATTTTTCAACTTAATATCGCCGGGATACCAAATATTGGTTGGAGAAGCCCGCATTTGAGGACTCTGCTTGGCATGTGAATCAATATCTGCCTGATCGATGAAGAAACCTTCCGTTTCATATCCCCAAATTTCTCCAAGAACCTGCCCTTCGTAATAATCAGAAAGCAACTTATCCGGATTGTTATATCGTTGGATAACCGATCTGTTATCGGCAAGAGTCAATCGGATATCATATTTCAAAGGTTTTTTGGCAATATTAAACTGATCACGCCAAAGCAAAGATGCTTCCCATCCTTTGGTTTCTAAATCGGCGTAGTTTCCTTTTGGTGCAGTTGCTCCAAAAGTAGCCGGAAGTGTTAATCCAATGGTAAACATATCAGTAGTATTCCGAATATACATATCGCCCACAAAACTCAGACGTTCTGAGAACATCGAGAAGTCGAGTCCAAAATCAGTGGTGGTTGAGGTTTCCCAGGTAATGCCATCAGGGAGCACACTTGGAAGTCTGGTTTGTTGAGGCCTCACTCCATTTAGGATATTTGAGGATTGAGAGATGGCAAACTGCTCCTGATAAACATACGATGCTATATTACCATTCCCTAAAGAACCATAAGACGCCCTGACTTTAACATTGGATAGCAGTTTGGGAGATACATGCCAGAACGGTTCATTAGAAATACGCCATCCTCCCGATACTGAGGGAAAAAATGCATAACGCTGGTTCGAGGGGAATTTTGATGAACCATCGTACCGCCCATTAATTTCAACCAAATACCTGTCTTTATAAGAGTAATTTATTCTGGAGAAACCACCGAGAATATTCCATTTCTCATATCCGCCGCCGGTTACAATCGACTGCCCTAAAACCAGATTAAGGTCGGTAGCATCTTCGTAGATTATTCCATTTCTTTGTATCGAAATTCTTTTATAGGTAGATTCTTCGTAGTTGTATCCAACCAGGAATTTAAGATAGTGAGTATCGTTAATTGTATTTTCATACTCTGTATATATGTTTGTGGCAAGATACTGCGTTTCCCTTTTGTCAAAAGTTAAATCGTTGGTAGTTGTGCCTACATAAGCTATTACGCCCGGTTTGGCGCTATAAGGCACCTGAACTCTTTTGCGCTGCGAATCATCATTTGTATTCCGAAACGTGAAATCACCTTTTACCCGGAGCTTATCATTTAAGAAAGTAGAAGTAAAGCCTGTTGTATTCTTAAATACCTTCTTTTTGTTATCAATTCCATTCTTACCATACCAGAGGTCGCCAACAGTGTAAACAGCAACCATAGTGAGTGAGCCATCCGGATTAAACATGGTTCCTGACGGGTGACCTTCATCTCCAATGTTTCTCCAAATCCCGCTTCCTTCACCAACATTCATCGGGTTGAAATAATTCATTTCCGAATAGTCGGCATTGTTATCAATCTGCAACCAGGGGAAAACCCTAATTGATCCTTTAGCCCTGAAATTTTTCATATTGTAATCATCGGAATTGTACCTGAAAAGTCCGTCTTGGGTGGTCAGGTGACTTGAAAGCAAGAAAGATGCTTTATCACTGCTCCCGGTAATGGTTACATTATTTTCGGTGGCATTGGTGGTATTTTTGTATAACTCGCCATACCAATCAGTACTTCCATAATATACATATTCGCCTGTAACCGGATCAACTTCAACAGTGTTGTAAGCTTGCCCCGATTCGGCTCTTCGCTTAAATTCGTCGAGATAAGCCTGCGAGAATTTCTGTGTTTTATTAATATTCTGAGGGAACGAACCATCGCCATTGACGAAGGCTTCCGAGAACATTTTCACCCAGGTATAACCATCGGTAACAAATTCAGGAAGTGCGACAGGGCTCTTGATGGAAAAATTGGAGGTGAATGATACACTTGTTTTTCCTTTTTCCGGAATTTTTGTTGTAATCAACACCACCCCAAAAGCACCCCTTGCTCCGTAAATAGAAGCAGAAGCTGCATCCTTAAGCATTGACACACTGGCAATATCATTTGGATTTAACAAACTGGGGTCGCCTTCTACCCCATCAATAAGTATCAATGCACTACCTCCCTGCCCTATCGAAGTCGTTCCACGTATATTATAACTGGGAGCCTGATTTGGCTTTCCATCTAACATCCTGATATTCAAGTTGGGCATAACTCCTTTTAAGCCCTGACTTACGTTGGTCATCGTCCGATTCTCAAATACCTCGCTGGTAACCTGATCAACTGCACCAGTTAAGTTTGCTTTCTTTTGAGTGCCATAACCAACCACAACGACTTCGTCAACCCCAATGGTTTCTTCTACTAAAACCACGTTAAATGAAGAACTGCCGCCAATTGCTATTTCCTGAGATTTCATACCAACAAAAGAAATCATGATTGTTGTAGCCTCATTAGGCACAGACAGATTGAACTGGCCATTAACATCAGAAATTATCCCTAATGACGTACCTTTTATCTGAATAGTAACTCCAGGGATAGGTACTCCATTAATATCCTTCACGGTTCCTGAAATGTCTTTTTTCTGTTGACTGTTAACCATTTCACCGGTCTTCCGGATTACAATTTGCCTTTCATACACGTCGTAGGATACTTTTTCACCTTTCAGCGCCTCATCAAGTATCTGATTGATGGTCGCATCCTTGAGATCAATTTGAACTTTCTTTTCTACGTTAAAATCTTCGTTCTTGTAAAGAAAGATAAATTCGCTGTTTTCTTCAATGAAGCCAAACAGGTCGCGGATAGTTCCATTGGACATGTTGATGTCCAATTTGGTTTTCTGAGCATAACTGTTTGCCGAAACAGTTAACATACAACCTAACAGCAACATGATAGTTAGTCGCATAATTAGCATGATTTTTTGAAGGCTATTCCCATAGGGATGCCCGGTTAACCACTTTTTTTTCATAGATTTGAACTGTTTTAATTAATAAATACTGAATTAAGCACTCGTATTTGTTTGACCGGTAAATGTTCCCGCATTTGCCGGTTTTTAATTTATTTCGTAATTATTATTGTCAATTTTTCTGATTTCAGTTGACGAAACTTTTGCCAGGTATTCAAAAACCTCCTCTAAATTTTTATTCAGATCAAGTTTCCCACTTATCTTCTGTAGTCCAACCAACGGGTCGGTATATCGGATCTGAATATTATAATACCGCTCAATCTTCTTAATTATACGACTAAAATCCTGATCATCAAAACTTAGCAATCCTTTTACCCAAATCGTATAATAGGAAGCGTCCACATTATATACTTTCGAGTTTTGAGCATTTTTGTTGAACAAGGCCATCTGATTTGGCTTCAAAACGATGTCACTCTCAAAAATACCCGAATTATTCCTGCGGATTGAAACACTTCCTTCTTTCAAAACGGTCTGTACAGAATTGTCTTCCGGATAGGCAGAAACATTAAATTCAGTTCCAAGTACTTTTACTTCTAAGGAAGAGGTTTTCACAACAAATGGCACTTGCTCATTTCTGGCTACATCAAAAAATGCTTCCCCAAATAACAGTACTTCACGCTGTTTTCCTGAAAATTTTGAAGGAAATATGAGTCGGCTTCCAGCGTTCAGCCATACAACCGTACTATCACTCAAGGTAATTTTTGATCGGTTTCCATAAGGAATAATCACCTGATTCGACAATAATTTTTCAGCTTCGTTTCTCGAAAGCAATTTTGATTCATTGTTTACCAACACATTTTCCGGATTGGAATAATCAAGGGAAGATTCTGTTTTGTTCAAAGCAATACTTTCCCCTTCAGGCAAAATCAATACCGGACCTTCAAGTTGCGAAGGTATTCGGGTTTCTTCGGCAAACCATTCATTGTTTTGTTTTCCCATTTGCAGATAAACAAACACACCCCCAATTGAAAAGAACAGAATGGCAATGGCTGCATATCTTGCAAGGCCAATCAAAAACCGACTGCGCTTCTTTTTCGCTTCAATGGATTCAATCCCATGAATAATTCGTTTTGCGAGTTCCTTCTTTTCAATGTCAGTAAGTTTCTCCTGAGGAAAATCGAGTGCAATAAAGCTTTGTTTGAAGCGTAGTATCTGATCAGCCTCGGACGGATTCATTTTGAGGTAGGTATTCCACCACAAATCAATTTCCTGATTCGGATGATATACCCATTTGAAAAATAAGGGATTCTCAATCAATTTATCGTAAATATCCATGCGATAGAATGAATTAATTTATACCAAGAGACCAGTTGTCCTATAAAGGGACAAAAAAAAGAAAAAATATCTCTATGTTTTATAACAGACCATTAGCAATTCGAGCACTTTGTGAGCAAATTTACCTCGCAAATATTGAAGAATCCGGTAAATCTGTTTTTTTACTGTATCGGGTCTCATGTCCAGCAAATCAGCTATTTCACTATAATTCAGCCCACTATCAAACTTCAGGAAAAGCAGTTCGCGTTTTTTGTCATCCAATGTCTTCAGAGCATTTTGAAGCAAGTTAATCTGCTCATTCATCAATTCATCAGGAAAAGAATCAGTTTCAGCAGAGAAAATAAGGTCAAATGAAGTATGCTCATCACCGAATCCCTCTAAACGTTTGTCCTTTTTAAGTTTTTTTATGATCAAACGCTTCAATGATTTGTAGAGGTAATACTCCAACAACTCCGCGTTCCTGATAGTTGGGTTGTATTTATAGAGGTCAATAAAAAGATCCTGAATACAATCTTTCAGTAATTCCCGATCAGTCGTGATTTTGGAACCATAAGCAAATAACTGACCGGCAAATTCATTGTAAATTTCCTCAAACGAATCGCGGTCGCCAGTTTTGAATTTATACAAAACCAGTTGCCAGTATTCCTTATTTCTTAAACCTTGATTCAATGATTGATTTTTAGATTTCTTTTATACCAACAAATGTAGCAATCCATCATTTGTTAAGAACGGCATCAGCGAATTTTAATCTATTTTTAATTCTGCACCATATTTGGATTAATTCGAGATTGCATCAATTAAGTACCGTTTGAATATTCCAAAAACTACCGCTATATTGCTGCTGCAATAGTACTAACGAACAAAATGATGGAAAACGACACACAAAATATCGGGAATGACGAAGTAAGGGAGCAAGTTGTTCAGGCAGCCCGATTGGTATTTGCACGTTTCGGTTACAAAAAAACAGCTTTGGACGACATCGCCCGGGAAGCACGAAAAGGGAAAAGTACGATCTATTATTACTTTAAAAGTAAAGATGAAATATTTAAAGCCGTAATTGATGCTGAAACGGAGATAAGGAAACAAGCAATTCAGGAGCAAATTAACCAGATCAGCGATTCGAAATTAAAGCTTAAAACATACATTTATGTGCGGATGCAGACCTTGAAAATGGTTGTCAACTATTACGAGGCCATCAAAAACGACCTGCTCGACAACTTATACTTTGTAAACAATTTCCGAAATGAGCATTTCGAAAATGAAATCATGCAGATAAAATATTTGCTTTTTGAAGGCATTGAAAAGGGTGAATTTTCAATCGCAAACCCTGAACTTACAGCAAAAACAATCGTCACTATCCTTCAGGGATTTGAGGTTCCGCTGATACTTAAAAACCTTACCGACGAAGAAATCCGGAAGTCTGTGGATGAAATGTTGAATATTCTGTTTTACGGGATTGCCAAAAATAAAATAGGCTGAGCAAGGAAGTTCAGCCTATTTTTATTAGCTCGCCTTTAACTTTAACTGTTTGTTTTTTGCAATGGCTAAAACGTAGCGGACATTCAGCACTATCGACAAACCTGTAAACATCCCTGCCAGAAAATCAAGAAAGTTGTTTTGTGGTAAAAACCGGTCAATCAGTATGGCAAATACCAGAAAAATCATTCCAGCAGGTATCGATGCTAATTGTTTCATAGTAGCATTTTGTTTTTACTGCCTACTCTTTCACTTTAAACAATTCTTTCTCGTCCACCTTTTTCACTTTCGAACTATCGTTCAGCAATTTATTGATGGCATTGAACGGTGCAAAAACAACTTCGTCGCCAGCGCTTACACCTTCCAGAATCTCAATATTCTGACTATCCTGAATTCCGGTCTTAACCGGTCTCTTGTAAACTTTCCCATCCAAATAAATAAATACTACCTCTACTTTTTCTTCCTGATCGGCCTTCGCCACTTGCTCTGTACCTGTTTCCTCTTCCTTCTCTGCTTCTTCCGCTTTGGGTTCCGGTTTGCCATTTCCTTTCAATGCACGGGTAGTAACAGCCTGAATCGGAACTGTAATTACATTTAGCCTTGTTTCTGTCTGAATATCAACAGTTGCCGACATTCCGGGACGAAAAGGATATTTCCTTCCGGACACACTATCAGTAAGGTCATTGTATGATTCGGCAAGCAATAATATTTTTACACTGAAGTTGGTCACCTGATCGGTTGAACCACCCACCACATTTGCAGAATTGGCAATTTCAGTAACAATTCCTTTAAACTTGCGACCCAAATAGGCATCAACTTCCACCAAAGCAGTGTCGTTCAGGTGAACACGCACAATATCATTCTCGTTCACATCAACTTCAACTTCCATCAGGTTGAGATTGGCAATAACCATTGTCTCAGTACCCGCATACATATTTGTCCCAACCACGCGTTCGCCTTTTTCAACATTTAAACGTGAAACAGTACCGTCCATTGGGGCATAAATTTTGGTTTTCACGAGCTGTTCCTGGGCTTCGGCAACCGATGCTTCGGCTGATTTAACCGCAAACTGCGCCGCTTTTACTTCCGATTGTGCAACTTTAAACGAAGCTTGCACTGTTTCAAAATCCGATACCGGAATTGCATCCTGTTTAAAAAGTGTGCTGGCGCGCTTAAATGCAAGTTCGCTTTCGATTAAGCGAGCTTCGGTTTGTGCCAATCGGGCCTGCGATGAACTAAAACTAGCCTGTGCCCTGTTGTATGCCTGAACGTACATATCTGGCTTGATCACCATCAGAAGCTGGCCTTTTTTAACTTCAGCTCCTTCTGCAATTTGCAAATCAATAATTTCTCCTGAAACATCAGGGCTTATTTTCACCTCGGTTTTGGGCTGAACCTTGCCATTGGCTGTTATCAACTCGGTAATGGTCTTGCTTTCAACGACTTTAGTTGCAACATTAATTTCAAAGTCTTTACCAAACCAACCCTGTTTTTTACCAACAACCAAAACAATTATAAGGATAACTGCCAAACCAATAATGTATGGCAAAAATTTATTTGACTTCTTCTTCATATTCTTTTGAATTTTGACTTATCTGTCTGGGCAAACTTTTAAAAATTACACCTAAAAATGAAAAAGAACCCATTATTTCAGTCGAATGAAATTAAATACAAAAACATTCAGCAGGCTTGTATGTTATCGTGTTTTAACAATTTAAAATTCTTTGGGCTTCAAATCAAACCACAAAGAAATATTTCCGAACAAAATACATAGAGATCAATGAACCAGGCAAATCTTAAAGTTGAAAACCCAATTTCTGAACTGAATGTGCAAAATATCCCATTCGGCGAGTTTCTGAACAATTTAAAAGCACGGATGAAACTTGTTTATCACGACCGTGCAGATATTGATCAAATGGCTGTTAAACGCGGCATGCCGCCTTTTGTAATGCGCGAAATCATGGATTTAAACCCACTGGCCATTGGAATTCCAACGGAATATGGCGGTAGAGGCTGCAAGATGGAGGAGGCTATCGCTCTGTTGGCTGCAACTTCATATGAATCGCTGGCTTTATCACTCACCATGGGGATCAACTCGGCTTTATTTCTTCAGCCAGTTGCAAAATATGCACAGGAAGAGGCCAAAGCTCCCGTTTTTGAACGATTTCTGAAACATCAAAACATGGGCGGACTGATGATTACCGAACCAGACTTTGGAAGTGATGCTTTAAATATGCAGACTTCCTTTTCAGAAAATAATGGGAAATACCATCTTCAGGGAACCAAGCATTGGGCCGGACTAACAGGTTGGGCCGAATTTTGGTTATTGACTGCACGCGAAAAAAGCCAGTCGGGTGACCTGAAACGCGACATCGACTTCTTTATCTGCGACGTGAACAGTCCCGGCCAAAATATTGTGGTTGAAGAATTTTACGAGAACCTCGGATTATTCCAGATTCCTTATGGAAGAAACAGACTGGATGTTCAGATACCAAAACTGCAAAGGTTAGTGCCGAAATCCACCGGAGTGAAAATGATGCTCGACTTGCTGCACCGCAGTCGTATGCAATTTCCCGGCATGGCAATGGGTTTCATACAGCGCTTGCTGGATGAATCAATTGCGCACGTCAACCGCCGTATGGTAGGGGGTAAATCATTGTTCACTTACGATCAGGTTCAACAGCGATTGGGCCGACTTCTGGCATCCTACACCATTTGTTCGGCC
>JAIBEZ010000087.1 GCA_019459485.1 Prolixibacteraceae bacterium | reverse complement strand
ACTTCACATTATCCACAACCCGAACGCTGGTACGAACTGTGCAACCAATACGGAATTTTTCTGGTTGACGAAGCCAACATTGAATCACACGGGATGGGTTACGGTGAGAAATCGCTGGCAAAAGATCCGGTATGGAAAGATGCACACATGTTCCGTACCCGCAACATGTTCGAACGCGACAAAAATCAACCTTCGGTAATCATCTGGTCACTTGGAAACGAAGCCGGCAACGGGGTAAACTTCGAAGCTACTTATGCCTATCTGAAATCGGTTGATCCATCACGTCCGGTTCAACACGAACAGGCACACGGCGGTGCAAATACCGATATTGTATGCCCGATGTATGCCCGTATGAAAAACATGGAAGATTACGCCAAAGGCAAACCAACCAAACCCTACATTCAATGCGAATATGCCCATGCCATGGGAAACAGTGTTGGAAACCTTCAGGATTACTGGGATTTGATTGAGAAATATCCTTCTTTACAGGGCGGTTTCATCTGGGACTGGGTCGATCAGGGAATCCTGACAAAAGATTCAGCCGGAAATAAATTTTGGGCTTACGGTGGAGATTTGGGTGGCGACACACTTGCAACCGATGGTAATTTCTGTCTGAATGGTCTGATCAATCCCGACCGCACTATTAAACCAACTTTGATCGAGGTTGGAAAAGTTTACCAGCACATCGGTTTCAAAACGGTGAACCTGAGCAACGGTGAAATTGAAATCCTTAATAAATATTCCTTTACCAACCTTTCTGAATTTACCTTCATTTGGGAAGTCATAGCCGATGGACTGGTATTGAAATCAGGAGAAATTGCAGATTTAGATTTGGCTCCGAATACAAGCAAAAAGGTTCAGTTGGACGTAAAAGTGGAAGCACAACCAGCAACCGAATATTTCCTGAATATTTCGGCCAAACTGAAAACAGCCAAAGGTATTTTACCCGCCGGAACAAAACTTGCTTACGAACAATTCCAGTTGCCTTTCCTGAAAAAAGCGGTGGCTGCTTCGAAAAAAGATCTGGCAGCGGTGACTTCGAAAGAAGAAGGAAACATGTTTGTTGTTGAAGGAACCGGTTTCAAAATCAACTTTAGCAAAGACGATGCTACCTTGAAATCTTATCAGGTGGATGGCAAAGAAATGCTTCTCGCCGGACCTGTGCCAAACTTCTGGCGCGCACCAATCGACAATGATTTTGGAAACGGACTTGACAGGCGTAGCCGGGTTTGGAGAAAAGCAGGCGAGCAGAAAACTGTAAAATCGGCCACGGCGAAACAAGTTGACAATGAAGTAGTCGTTACTTTCAACTTCGACCTGAACAACGATAAAAACCAGGTAATTGCCAATTACAATTCAATATACACAGTTCTTGGGAATGGCGAAGTGATTGTAAACAACAGCTTTAAAATGATGAAAGATTCGCTTCCTGAAATAGTTCGTTTTGGTGTAAATCTGGTGATGCCACGCGAATTCGATCAGATGAGCTGGCTGGGCCGCGGACCACACGAATCATATCAGGATCGTTACACCAGCGCATTGGTTGGTTTGTATTCAGGACCAGTTGCTGATCAGTATTTCGCCTACATCCGCCCGCAGGAAAACGGGAACAAAACCGATGTTCGCTGGATGAGTATTTCCAACAAAGATGGCCTGGGATTTCAGTTTATCGGTCTCCCTTTGCTTTCGGTTAGTGCCCACCACCAGATTATGGAAGATTTTGAATCGCCTGCCCGTACCGACGGACGAGTAAAAGAAGGAGAAAAAATGGTTCGCCGTCATACCACCGATGTTGTGCCACGCGACCTGACTTCCATAAACATCGACTACAAACAAATGGGTGTTGGCGGTGACGACAGCTGGGGTGCATGGACACACGACCAATATCGCTTGAAAGAAAAAGCTTATAATTATAGTTTCCGGATTAGTCCTTTGAGACCGGGAGAAAAACTTGTTGAAAAAGCGAAAGTGAGCTACCAGTAAAAGTCGGGAGACCGAAGTCGGAAGACCGGAGAAGGGAGTAAAAAACAAAAAGCGGGAGGTTTCGAAAGGAGCTTCCCGCTTTTGTTTTATATTGAAAATTTATGGAGTTTTGCAGAACAACAAAATTTTAGAACCATGAAACAGATTGAAAATTTATCAGAAAACGAGCACTACTCAGCGGTAAATCTTGGTAGTTTAAATGAATTGATGGATTATAATTTAATTCATCCGGTTAACAAAAGATTGATAGAAGGTAAAGTATTCCTGAAGGATGCAACAAAAGCAACCGGAACCGAGGTTTCGTTTAATATGTTGCCTCCCCATACTGAGCAACCTTATTTTCACATTCATCGAAAAAATGAAGAAACTTACATTATTCTGAAAGGGGAAGGATTCTTTCAGGTGGATGAAGACTGTTTTCAAATAAAAGAAGGTAGTGTTATCAGGGTTGCACCACAAGGGAAACGAGGTATTTGCAACTCATCTGATGAAACGATGATTTATATGGTTATTCAATCAAAAGAAGATTCTCTTGAGGAATACACGACTGCCGATGGGGAAAGAATTCCTGTTGAACCAAAATGGAGATAACAGAATTTATTTATACCATCCCGAATACATGCCGTAGGCCTTTGCGATGCGTTTAATTTCGCCTTCAAGCAATTCAGGACTAATGTCTTTTATTTTTTTTGCCGGAATGCCTGCATAAACTGAACCACTCTCCACCCGAGTTCCTTTGCTGACAACCGATCCGGCTGCCACAATGCTGTTGCTTTCAATTACAGCCTCATCCAAAACCACGGCATTCATGCCAATCATCACATTGTCGTGAATAGTGCATCCGTGAACAATCGCCCCGTGGGCAATCGTAACGTTATTCCCAATATTGGTCGGCGATTTCTGATAAGTGGCATGAATCACTGCATTGTCCTGAACATTGGTATTGTTGCCTAAACGGATGTAATGAACATCTCCGCGCAGAACCGCACCGTACCAGATACTGCAATCATTTCCCATCTCAACGTCGCCAATAATGACAGCAGTTTCAGCTAAAAAACAATTTTCGCCAAACGCAGGCGTTTTCCCTAACAGTGGTTTTACAAGTGCCATTTCTTAATCAGTTTAAAATTGAGCAGCAAAGATACAAAACAAGGAGAAAGTAACTAACCACAGATTACCATGATTAACACAGATAAAAAATAAAACAATACAATAAAATATACAAATATACATATGTGTTAAACTGGTTATAAATATTTGACTATATCTGGTCTGCCATATAAAATAATGGTTATTTTTGAACCTTCTAAAAAAAAATCAGGGAGTAAAACTATGGATTGAAGTTTATATTTTATTTCTTGTGAAGCCCAAAATCATTAAACTATAAAAAAGACTGACCGATATCAAAACAATTTATATCCAATGAAAAACGCAAAAGTAATAGAACTTGAAGAAGTAGCCATTCGGTTTTCCGGTGATTCGGGCGATGGAATGCAGCTGACAGGTACCTTGTTTTCGGATACCTCAGCGCTATTGGGAAACGACATTTCAACTTTTCCCGATTATCCATCCGAAATCAGGGCACCGCAGGGTACAGTGGGAGGAGTTTCAGGATTTCAGGTACAATTCGGGAAAAAGAAAATTACCACTCCGGGCGACCTCGCACATGTGCTGGTAGCCATGAATCCTGCTGCACTTAAAGCCAATGCAGTATTCATGAATCCGGGCGGTACAATCATTTTTGATGTTGATTCGTTTAGCGGAAAGAATCTGGAAAAAGCTCAGTTTAAAACTGACGATCCGTTTACTGAGTTAAAACTCAACGACTATTCATTGATTCCGGTTCCGATCACCAGCATGACAAAAGAAAGCCTGAAGGAACTTGAACTCGACAACAAGAGTATTTTGCGTTGTAAAAACATGTTTGCACTGGGATTAATCTGCTGGATGTTCGATCGTCCGCTGGATTACATCGAAAAGTTTATTCAATCGAAATTCGGAAAAAAAAGTCCGTTGATTGCTGAAGCAAACCTGATAGTTCTTCATACCGGATACAACTACGGCATGAACCTTCAGCACATGACGCCACAGTATATTGTGCATCCTGCACCTATTGAAAAAGGAACTTACAGAAATATTAACGGGAACAATGCCACCGCATGGGGATTCATCGCCGCTGCTGAAAAAGCAGGGCTTGAACTTTTTATTGGCTCCTACCCTATTACACCCGCAACAGATATTTTACAAGCTTTGGCCGAAAGAAAAGACCTGGGGGTAAAATCATTTCAGGCCGAAGACGAAATTGCAGGAATCTGCACCACCATCGGAGCCGCATTTGCCGGCGATCTGGCTGTCACTTCCACATCAGGACCAGGTTTTGCCCTGAAATCTGAAGCGCTGGGTTTATCGGTTATGGCCGAATTGCCAATCGTTGTTGTCAATGTTCAGCGAGGCGGCCCGTCAACCGGATTGCCAACCAAGACGGAACAATCTGACTTATTGCAAACTTTATACGGAAGAAACGGCGAGAGTCCGGTAGTCGTATTGGCAGCAAGTACGCCATCCGACTGCTTTTATTACGCCTTCCTTTCGGCAAAAATCACCCTCGAACGGATGGTCCCCGTGGTACTTTTAACCGACGGATTTTTGGGTAACGGCAGCGAACCATGGAGAGTTCCATCGATGGACGAACTTCCGTCAATCACTCCGCGAAAAGCAAAGAACCCTGAAACATTTCTGCCATACAACCGCGATCCGGAAACACTTGCAAGAGAGTGGGCCATTCCGGGAATGGAAGGTTTCGAGCACCGCATTGGCGGACTGGAAAAGAACAACGCCGGAGGTGTAAACCAGGATCCGGACAATCACCAGCGGAACAGCGAAATGAGGGCTGTCAAAGTTGAAAAAGTGGTTGATATGATTCCTGAAATGGAGGTAGATGGCAATCAGGAAGGAGATTTACTGGTAGTTGGCTGGGGCGGAACATACGGTCACATGATCAGTTCGGTACGTGCCATGCAGGAGGCAGGAAAGAATGTTAGCCTCGCCCATTTTAACTACATTAAACCACTGCCAAAAAATACAGCCGAAGTTTTCGGCAAGTTTAAAAAGATTGTTGTATGTGAATTGAACATGGGACAATTCGCCAGTTACCTGCGCGATAAATTACCACAATTTACCTATCACCAGGTTAACAAGATGAAAGGTCTGCCTTTCTCTGTGCACGAATTAGTTGAAAACTTTGATAAATTACTGGAGGCTTAATCATGACAAAATTTAATTATACTGCCAAAGATTTCAAAAGCGCTGCTGAAGTTCGCTGGTGCCCGGGTTGTGGCGACTATGCCATCATGAACGCGGTTCAAAAAACAATGGCCGACATGGACATCGCGCACAAGGATTTTGCCGTTATCTCCGGAATCGGTTGTTCATCGAGGTTTCCGTATTACATGAGCACTTATGGTTTTCATACCATTCACGGCCGCGCGGCAGCCATTGCTTCAGGCGTAAAATCTGCAAATCCTGATCTTACGGTTTGGGTAATGACCGGCGATGGCGATTCACTGGCCATTGGTGGAAACCATTTCATCCACCTTGTTCGCCGCAACATTAACCTGAATCTGGTACTTTTCAACAACAAAATATACGGATTGACAAAAGGCCAGTATTCGCCTACTTCCGACCGTGGCAAGATTACCAAAACCTCTCCGTTCGGTACCATCGAAGATTCGTTTGTTCCCGGACAATTGGTGCTCGGATCACGCGGTACCTTCTTTGCCCGTGCGCTCGACAACAACATGAAACACACCCAGGAAGTATTGGCTGATGCAGCACTTCATCAAGGAACCTCTATCGTTGAAGTTCTGCAAAACTGTGTGATTTTCAACGATGGAATACATGATTATATTTCAGACCCAAAATTCCGGAGCGAAAGACAAATCTTCCTAAGAAAAGGCCAGCCCATGATTTTTGGCGAGCTTGAAGACAAAGGATTAATTCTGGAAAAAGGGAAATTGAAAGTGGCGAAAATCGGCGAAAACGGAATAACCCGCGAGGACATCCTGGTTCATGAACCATCAGAAGATAACCTCGGATTGCAGGTTGCGCTGATCAACATGACGCTTCCTGAATTTCCGGTTGCGATGGGTGTCATCCGCAGTGTTGAAGCTCCGGTTTACGATCAGGAAATGAAAAAACAGATCGAAACAGTTCAGCAAAAACGAAAGATAAGCTGTATGGACGAACTACTTCAATCAGGAAATACCTGGACCGTTGAAGGCGAAAACTGCAGCGAACCGGTTAAGTTCTTCGATAATAAATGCTTTGGTTAAGCTTCTAGTGTTAAGTTAGTTTTGATATGACGGTTTAATTGTGTAGCTTTGCTAGAAAAACTATGGTACTTTACACAATCAAACTAAGCAAATCTGAGATTGAAGATCTTGATAAAGTAATAAGCAAAGGGAGCCATTCCTCAC
>JAIBEZ010000080.1 GCA_019459485.1 Prolixibacteraceae bacterium | reverse complement strand
TGAGGAATGGCTCCCTTTGCTTATTACTTTATCAAGATCTTCAATCTCAGATTTGCTTAGTTTGATTGTGTAAAGTACCATAGTTTTTCTAGCAAAGCTACACAATTAAACCGTCATATCAAAACTAACTTAACACTAGTACAGATAATGTATTTACCATTTCTAAATTCTGGAAATATTTCGATGTTGAATCTCCGGTATTATCCGGATATGGGAATTTTTATCCGATAATGCGAACTACCACGTTTGGGATTGATTTAAAGTTTTAATTTTTAAATTATTGATATTATGAAGAAGTTTATATATATAATGACAAGCATATTATTGTTTGCTTCATGCAGCGATTTTTTGGATAAAGTTCCTCTGGATTCTCCTTCCGACAAAACGTTTTTGGCTAATGAAACGGAAATTAAAATGGCTGTTATTGGCTGTTACACCAATCTGTGGACAGATTGGGAGGGTATGCCTTTCTTTCTGGCTTTTGAGGAATTGTCTGACAACGGGTGGGATCGTAATACAAACGATGTTCAAAAACTATCACAAGGAGCCAATGATGCAAACAGTTCATTTGTTCAAACTGTATGGAGAACTTGTTACAGTGGTATTTCAAGGTGTAATTATTTAATTAATAACCTTACAAAAGTCGAAGGAACTGTCAGTGCTAACGTGATTTCCCAGGCAAAAGCAGAAGCTCAGTTTTTAAGAGCATACTACTACGCACATTTAGTAGATTTATATGGTGATGTACCTTTAATTTTGGAAACAATTACCCTTAATAATGCTGAGATTCCGCGTTCTCCAAAGGAAGAGGTTCTGAATCAGATTTTTAAGGATTATGACGAAGCCGCGGCGGTTCTCAGTACAGGGAATAAACCAACGTCCGGTCGCCCCACACGACAGGCTGCTCTCGCTCTGAAAGCGAGAATAGCGTTGTATAGTGAAAAGTGGGATGTAGCAATTGCAGCAGCTTCAGAAGTAATGAAATTAGAGGGCTCTTTGGTTGATCTAGATCCTAAATTTTCCAATCTGTTCACTTATGAAGGTCAGGATTCCAAAGAAATACTTTTCTCTATTCAGTACCTTTTTGGCCAAAGGGTTCATCCTATTTTCCGTCTTTTCGGCAGTCGAAACGGAGGAGGCCATGCCAACAAAGTACCTTCATATCAGTTGGTTGATTCTTATGGTTGTAAAGACGGTCTTCCAATTGACAAGTCACCCCTTTACAATCCTGCAAAACCGTGGGACAATCGTGATCCACGTTTGGCGTGGACTTTTGCCCTACCTTCTTCAGGCTATTCCAACTGGAAAAACGAACCAGGTTGTATCTTTCAGGGCTTTCAGTTCGAAACTCACAGGGACAGCACTAAATGTTGGAATTATCACAAATCACCCGCTATTCGTGTTGATAATCAAGAAGCTCTGAATGCTTATGCGTCTTTCAGCGGTATTAATTGGCGTAAGTATGTTAATGATAAAAATTACGGAGACGTAAATAACTGTGATAACAATATTATTGTTATTCGTTATGCTGAAGTTTTGTTGATTTATGCCGAGGCTAAAGTGAAAGCAGGTCAAGCCGATGCTTCTGTATATACCGCGCTAAACAAAATACGCAACCGTGTTGGAATGCCAGCAATACCTGAGACGAGCCCGGATGATTTGTTTTACGCCATAGCCCGTGAACGACGTCATGAGCTGTCTGGAGAAGGTCATCGGCTTACAGACATCCGTCGCTGGAAAATAGCCGAAAAAGTGATGAACGGCTTTTTGCTCGGAAGGATGCAGAAATCTTATCCAACAAAAGCACCGGTGATTGACAAATGGGGAACCCCTGATTATGTTGCTGCCGGTATTCCGATTGCTTCTACCATTAACAATCCGAATACATCAATGCGCACAGTTGATAAGCGAGCATTTAATCCTAATAAGGATTATTTGTGGCCAATACCTTATATTGAAAGAAAAACGAATTTAAGTCTGACACAAAATCCAAACTGGGAATAAGTGGGGAAAGACTCAGTCTCAACAAGGAAAACGAAATTGGTCTGATAAAAAATCCTTATTGAGGGACACAAAATAAAGTTCCCCAGGGTGACCCGGGGAACTTTATTTTTAATTACGGTTGTAATCTAAGATATTACATAACAAGTTTATCTGAAAATAACACTTTTGAGGGTATATTTTATTTAATAGGTTATTTACTTAAATTAAGAACTTATGAATTCAAAATGGAGAATTATAATTTTGGTCTTGTTGATGACCATGATTTCAGAAGTATTCGGTATTGTTTCAATAAATCAGAAAGAATATGACATTGTTATCTATGGCGGAACCTCGGCTGGGGTTGCAGCAGCCATTCAAAGTTCACGCATGGGAAAATCTGTGATTTTAATAGAAACTACATCCCGCATTGGCGGATTAACGACCGGTGGTTTAGGTGCAACTGATATTGGCAACAAACAGGCAATTGGAGGAATTTCCCGTGAATTTTACCAAAATATTAAACGGTATTACGAAAAACTCGAAAACTGGAAATGGCAAAAACCGGAAGAATACCTGCAAACCAGAAACAGAGAAGAGGAAGACGCCATGTGGACATTTGAACCATCTGCAGCCTTGAAAGTGTATAAAGAAATGATGGCTCCCGAAAAAATTGATGTTGTTTACAACCAACGTTTAAACCGGGAAAACGGTGTAAAAAAATTAGGCGAAAAAATTGTGGAAATTGAAATGGAAAGTGGCGAGAAATACAATGGAAAGATGTTCATTGATGCCACATATGAAGGAGACTTAATGGAAACCGCAGGAGTATCAAATACTTGGGGGCGCGAATCGAACAGTGAATTTGGAGAAACGCTAAACGGAGTTCAGGCAAACAAAGTGAGCATGACATTAAAAAGAACCATTTCAAAAAATAGCGTTCATCATAACTTTATCGATGGAGTCGATCCCTATATTGTTAAAGGTGACCCAACAAGCGGGTTACTGCCGTTTATCAAAGAAGGTGGCCCCGGAACTGATGGTTCAGGCGACAAAAGAATTCAAGCCTATTGTTTCCGAATGACACTCACTAACCATCCTGAAAACCGAATTCCATTCAAAAAACCTGAAAATTATAGAGACCTGGAATACGAACTACTATTCCGTAACTATGAAGCCGCTGAAGGCCCCATCGAGGAAATGTATTCTTATGGTGACCCATTGGTTCCCTGGATAAATTCGGCCATGCCTAATCGGAAGACAGATACCAACAACCAAAAAGGTTTTTCCACCGATTTTATTGGACAGAATTATAAATATCCGGAAGCCAGTTATGAGGAACGCGAAAAAATTATAGAACATCACCGTACTTATCAGCAGGGATTGATGTGGACCTTGGCATACCATCCGCGTATTCCGAAAAAAGTTAGAGATGTGGTGTCACAATGGGGAACTTGTAAGGATGAGTATGAACGGGAAGATGGATGGCAGCAACAATTATATATCAGGGAAGCAAGACGAATGATTAGCGATTATGTTATGACCCAACAAAACTGCGAGGGTATAAATGTTGTTGAAGACCCGGTAAGTCTGGCAGCTTATGGAATGGATTCGCATCAGGTTCAGCGTTATGTGGATGCCAATGGGTATGTTCAAAACGAGGGAAATGTGGAAGCTCACGGTTTTTCACCCTATCCTATCAGCTACAAATCCATCATTCCAAAAAAGGGAGAATGTAATAACCTGATGGTACCGGTTTGTGTGAGCTCAACACATATTGCTTTTGGTTCTATTCGCATGGAACCGGTATTTATGATTTTGGGACAATCGGCAGCAACTGCTGCGTCGCTGGCAATTGACAACAATGTTGATTTACATTCCTTAAAATACAGTATCTTAAAAGAACGTTTGTTGAAGGATAAACAAATTTTATCACATAATCCCTAAAATGTAGATAAAAGAATAACGTATAACTACCATATAATCAACAATTTTAATTTTTTTGTACACATGAAAATAAGAGTTTTAATATTAACAACATTTTGGTTTTTCACGTTCTTATCGTGTAAAAACCAAGGCATTTTCACCCAAAAACCTAATCAATTTGACATTGTCATCTATGGTGGTACATCAGCAGGTATTGCAGCAGCAATCCAAGCTTCAAGAATGGGGAACTCAGTGGTTTTAATTGAGCCGACGAACCGAATTGGCGGGTTAACTACCGGTGGATTGGGACAAACAGATATTGGAAATAAAATGGTTGTTGGTGGTATTTCAAGAGAATTTTACCAGGGAATCAGAAAGTATTATGAAAATCAGAATAACTGGAAATGGCAAAAAAGATCTGAATATCGCGATGGTGGCCAAACACAGACTGGTAATAGTGAAGATGCCATGTGGACATTTGAGCCTTCAGCCGCTTTAACCGTTTATAATACTATGATGGCCAAGGAAAATATCACCTTGGAATACAATCAAAGACTTAACCGTGAAACCGGTGTAAAAATGCAAAACCAAAAAATAATTGAAATTGAAATGGAAGGTGGAAAAAAATACCGGGGAAAGATGTTTATTGATGCAACCTATGAAGGAGATTTAATGGCTGCAGCCGGAATTACATATACCGTAGGCCGCGAATCAAATAAAGAATTTGGTGAAACATTGAATGGTGTTCAAGCCAATACAATTGGAACAACATTGCGTGGAACTGTTTCCATCAATGGTAGTAATCATAATTTCGTTAAGGGTGTTGACCCATATATTGTAACAGGAGATCGATCAAGTGGATTGTTACCATTTATCGTTGATGGTGGCCGACCTGGAATTGATGGAAGAAGCAATAAAGGAATTCAGGCTTATTGCTTCCGGATGACATTAACTGATCATCCTGAAAACCGCGTTCCCTTTAGAAAACCAGATAATTACATTGAACTGGAATATGAACTTCTTTTCAGAAACTATGAAGCAGGCTATGACCGAATTCCGTGGATTAATTCAAGTATGCCAAATCGAAAAACAGATACCAATAACCGGGATGGGTTTTCTACTGATTTCATCGGACAAAATTATGATTATCCTGAAGCTTCTTATAAGGAGCGGGAAAAAATAATTGAACGACATCGCAGTTACCAGCAGGGGTTGATGTGGTCTTTGGCGTATCATCCCCGCATACCTGAAAGCATCAGAAATGAAGTATCGCGCTGGGGAACCTGCAAAGATGAATATGAACGCGAAGATGGTTGGCAACAGCAACTTTATATACGCGAAGCAAGGCGTATGCTAAGTGATTACATTATGACTCAGCTTCACTGCGAAGCATATGAAGTAGCTGAAGATCCGGTGGGAATGGCTGCTTACGGAATGGATTCGCATAATGTACAACGGTATGTTGATGCCAACGACTATGTTCAAAACGAAGGAAATGTAGAAGCTCATGGGTTTTCTCCATATCCAATAAGCTATCGTGCCATTATTCCCAAAAAGGGAGAATGCAGTAATCTGCTCGTACCGGTTTGCGTAAGTTCAACTCACATTGCATTTGGTTCTATAAGGATGGAACCTGTGTTTATGGTGTTGGGACAGTCAGCAGCTACCGCTGCATCTCTGGCAATACAAACCGAATCCGATATACATTCTGTAGATTACATTTTACTTAAAGCAAGATTAATAAAGGATAAACAAATTCTTGTTTACCCGCCAAAATAAAAATTCCTTAACTAATAAAAAATAAATCATAAAATTATGAAAACTTATATAAGTATAGAATGGCAGAGATCAGGAATTGTAATTTTGCTTTTTCTGATAACAATTTTCCAAAGTTGTGATAAAAAGCAACCGAACATTCATGAAGCCGATGTTATCATTTACGGCGGAACATCGGCCGCAGTGATTGCAGCTGTCGAGGTGGCACAGTCGGGTAAAACAGTTTTGGTAGTATCGCCCGATATCCATTTGGGAGGACTTTCATCAGGTGGACTGGGTTACACCGATACAGGCAATAAAGCGGTTATCGGCGGACTTTCACGTGAGTTTTACCACCGCGTTTATAACCATTATAATGATTCTGCTGCCTGGATATGGCAAAAACACAGCGAATATGGAAATAAGGGCCAGGGCACCGTTGCTATGGATGGAGAAAATCGCACCATGTGGATTTTTGAACCACACGTAGCCGAAAAGGTATTCGAGGATTTTGTAGCTGAAAACAAAATCACCGTTCTCCGAGACGAATGGCTAGACCGGACAGCGAGCGGAGTCACAAAAGAAAACTTAAAAATCATTTCTTTTAAAACACTTTCAGGAAAAGTATTTTTTGGAAAAATGTTTATCGACGCCACCTACGAAGGCGATTTAATGGCTTTGGCAGGTGTGAGTTATCATGTTGGCCGTGAAAGTAACGCTCAATACAACGAACAATGGAACGGTGTTCAGACTGGAGTTTTGCACCACCAACACTGGTTCGACAAGCCAATTTCGCCTTACAAAATCCCGGGCGACCCAAACAGCGGTGTACTTCCATTGATTTCAGCCGAACATCCAGGTGAATACGGCGCTGCCGACAACAAAATTCAAGCTTACTGCTTCAGAATGTGCATGACCAACCACGATGAGAACCGGATTCTTTTCCCAAAACCTGAAAATTACGATTCAACCCAATATGAACTATTGGTTCGGGTTTTTGATACCGGTAGAAAAGACTGGTTTGCCAAATTTGATGATATACCGAACCGGAAAACCGATACCAACAACCACGGCCCGTTCAGCAGCGACAATATTGGCATGAATTATGATTACCCAGAAGCCAGCTACGAACGCCGCAGGGAAATCATTAAACAACACGAAGATTACCAGAAAGGCTTGCTTTGGTTTGTGGCGAACGACCCGCGGGTGCCTGAAGATATTCGCTCAAAAATGGCTACCTGGGGATTGGCCAAAGACGAATTTACCGATAACGGCAACTGGCCACACCAGATTTATGTGCGAGAAGCCCGCCGATTGATAGGCGAATATGTAACCACAGAAAACGACGTTTTGCTGAAACGCGAAGTTCCAAATCCGGTGGGAATGGGTTCGTATGCCATGGATTCGCATAATATTCAACGTTACATCACTCCCGAAGGATATGTTCAAAATGAGGGAGATATTGGTGTTAGTCCGCCTGCACCCTACTCCATTTCTTACGGTTCACTGGTACCAAAAAAAGAAGATTGCACCAATCTGCTGGTTCCGGTTTGTGTTTCGAGCAGCCACATTGCTTTCGGCTCTATCCGCATGGAACCGGTGTTTATGATTCTGGGACAGTCCGCAGCGGTGGCAGCGTCAATGGCTATCGACAACGATCAGGCGGTTCAGGATATTCCGTACGAAGCATTAAAAGAAAAACTGATGGAAAAAAATCAGATACTTAAACTGCAATAAAAAGCGGCACAATATTTCCTGATTTTTATAACTTTACATCTAACCTGAACCTAAATTAACGAAATGAAACGTCGTGATTTTCTTCGGACAACTGCTGCCGGAACTGCTTTTGTTGCTACTTCCGGATGGTGGTCTGTTAACAAGGCCACTGCTGCCAGTCTTCAACATATAAAATACTGTTTTCAATCGGAACGCGAGATTCCGGTAGCCTACAAAGTGGATATCGTGATCGTTGGTGGATCGTCTGCCGGAGTTGCTGCTGCTGTGACTGCCGCAAAAAACGGAGCATCCGTGTTTCTGGCAGCACAGGAGCCTTATCTGGGAGAAGACCTTTGCGGAACTTACCGTTTTTTCAATGGTTCGACCTACTCGGAGTTGGGGCTAAAACTGTTCGGAAATGGTCAGCCTACACCGATGCACATCAAACGCACGCTCGATCAGGAATTAATCAGTAACAAAATAGGCTTTCTGTATTCGACTTATGTGACCGATTTGGTGTACGGCGAAAATAAAAAGATTGCAGGGGTTGTGATTTCCAATCGATCTGGCCGTCAGGTAGTGCTGGCTAAAACCGTGATTGATGCTACGCCACGTGCGATGGTAGCACGAATGTCGGCAGCAAAATTCGCTGACTATCCTTCAGGGAAACAGGAATTTAGCTACGTGGTGGTAGGCAATGACCTAAAAACGGCTTCCGGATTAACACTGGTTGACAATACTCGAAAAATTCATATTAAAGATAAAATCTACTCCGTTTACGAATACCGTGTGGCAGTTGAGATGCCCGATGCTTCGATGGCTTCGTTTGCCCGCGCTGAGCAATTTGCCCGAGATTTAACCTGGGATCCCAACCAAGTGGAAGCCTCCGACTTGCTGTTTCAGGTTCCGCCCGATTCTTTGATAGGGCAAAAAAATGTGGAAGAAGAATCTCCGGATTTAGAACAAATCAGCCTAAAAGCTTTTCAGCCTAAAAAGGTGGAGCGTTTATACGTGCTGGGTGCTTGTGCCGACATATCACGTAAAGCTGCAGCGCAGTTATTGCAAGCTGGAGCAATGATTCGCATTGGTGAACGCATTGGAGAAGAAGCCGCGATGCAAATTGTGGGTATTCACGATGCTGCCAAACTGGTGGTTCAGGGGAAATTGCTTCAGGAGCCTAAAACTGGTGATGTAGGCGAATTGCTTGCTGGTTTACGTCCCACGCTGAACATCGGTGTTGTGAAAGCTGAATCGACGCATTTACCTGTACTCGGAACCTACGATGTCGTTGTGATGGGTGGCGGAACTGCCGGCGCACCGGCTGGACTGGGTGCAGCCCGCAATGGCGCCAAAACACTGGTGATAGAATACCTGCACGGCTTGGGAGGAATTGGAACGCTTGGAATGATTGGTCGCTATTACCACGGATATAAACATGGTTTTACCAACGAAGTCGATGCCGGAGTGAAAGCTCTCGGTGGCGACAATGAGCGGCAGAAAAAGCGTCTGGATGAATGGGTGTTCGACTGGAAAACCGAATGGTTCCGCTCCGAAATACGCAAAGCTGGTGGCGAAATCTGGTTTGGTGTGATTGGTATCGGTGCTTATGTGGAAAATAAGCAGGTAAAAGGGGTGGTTGTTTCAACGCCTTATGGACGTGGTATTGTGCTGGCGAACACCATTATTGACTCTACCGGCAGCGCGGATATTGCCATTGCTGCAGGCGCTGGATATTCATACACCGACGGTACGAATGTGGCCGTTCAGGGTGCCGGAATGCCTCCAAAGAACCCAAACGACTTTTACAACAATACCGACTGGACATTTACCGACGACTCGGATATGATTGATGTTTGGGCCACGTTTATCGTCGGAAAAGAAAAATTCAAAGATCAATTCGATCTGGGAAAACTGCCACAAACACGCGAGCGCCGCCGGATGAATGGTGACTTTACGGTTTCGGTTCTTGATGTTTATAACGGACGAACTTATCCCGATACAATCTCTATTCACGAAAGTTCGTTTGATACCCACGGTTTTACAGTCGATCCGTTTTTTGCACTGAAACCACCGGCACACAGCGGGGTGGATGTGGTTGCCAATGTGCCTTTTCGCGCTTTGTTGCCAAAAGGATTGGAAGGAATTGTAGTTACCGGATTGGGCGCTTCGGCGCACCGGGATGCAATGCCGGTCATTCGGATGCAGCCCTGTTTGCAAAACCAGGGTTATGCTGTTGGAATGGGAGCTGCAATGGCTTCTGTAAACAATCAACGTATCCGCTACATCGATATCAAAGCACTGCAAAAACGACTGGTTCAGATCGAAAGTCTTGAACCACGGGTTTTGACTGATCAGGATAATTACCCACCTAAGTTTGAAGATGTGCAGAAAGCAGCTAAAAAGCTGACACATGAACTGGACGGGCTTGAAATTGTAATGTGGGACACTGAAAAAGGAATTCCGGTACTAACTGATCAGCTCAATCTATCAGGAACTCAGGAAGAAAAACTGGTGTACGCCCGTATTCTCGGAATGCTTGATAATAATTCCGGATGGGAAGTTGTACAAAAGGCAGTTGATGGTTTTGATGCCTGGGACAAAGGCTGGAACTACACCGGAATGGGGCAGTTCGGTATGAGCATGAGCTACCTGGATAGTCTGGTCATTGCTCTGGGCAAATCGCGCAAACAGGAAGTGTTGCCTTCAATCATTCGTTTGGCAAAATTACTCACTCATGAAAGCGAATTCTCGCATTTCCGCGCCATTGCTGTAGCGTTTGAGACCCTGGCCAGTGAACTTCCGGCCAAAGTGCTGTTCGAATTGCTGCAAATGAAAGGCGTAACCGGTCATGCCATGACGAACATTCAGAAAGCCATTCAGGATACACCGGCCAGTGGAACCGATACCAGCACCCGAAACAATGCGTTACGAGAAATTATTTTAGGTCGGGCTCTCTTTCGCTGTGGCGATTACAACGGATTGGGAAACCAAATCCTGAATGATTATGCCAAAGATTTACGCGGGCACTTTTACCGCCACGCCACTGGTGTACTAAAAATGGGCGCTTCGCCAAAAGGAAAGAAACTGGAATTGTAAGAAACTTTAACTACAAAGCATGATCACATTTTTTATCTCCATTGCCATCCTCGTACTTGGCTATTTTTTCTACGGAAGTCTGGTTGAACGTATTTTTGGTGCCGACAAATCGAGGCAAACTCCGGCCATGACCATGAACGATGGAGTTGATTATCTTCCGCTGCCAAAGTGGAAAACCTTCCTGATTCAATTCCTGAACATTGCAGGGTTGGGGCCTATTTTCGGTGCAGTGGCAGGTGCAATGTGGGGGCCGGTGGCATTTCTTTGGATCGTTCTGGGTTCTGTTTTTGCCGGTGCTGTTCACGATTATTTCTCCGGAATGCTTTCGGTAAAGCACAAGGGGCTAAGTATTCCTGAAATTGTTGGAATTTATCTGGGCATCAGCGCCAAACAGTTTATGCGCGGTTTTACCGTTTTGCTGATGGTGATCGTTGGTGCGGTTTTCATTATGGGACCGGCAAAAATCCTCGAAAGTCTGACTCCCGAAACATTGACGATGAATTTTTGGGTGTGGGTGGTTTTTATCTATTATGTACTTGCAACCATGTTGCCCATCGATAAAATTATTGGCAGAATTTACCCTGTTTTTGGTTTTGCCCTGTTGTTTATGGCGGTGGGCTTGATCACAGCTTTATTTGTCAAAGGCTACCATATTCCTGAATTGACATTGGCCAATCTGACGAACTTTCACGATCAACCCGAAAAATTCCCCATTTTTCCGATGATGTTCATTACCATTGCGTGTGGTGCGATTTCAGGGTTTCATGCAACACAGGCGCCGCTGATGGCACGATGCATTACCAATGAAAAGCAGGGCCGGGGAGTGTTTTACGGAGCCATGATTACTGAAGGAATTGTTGCCCTGATTTGGGCGGCCATTGGCATGGCTTTTTACAGCGGAGTTGGTCCGTTGAACGAAGTAATGATTGCCAACAAAGGAAATGCAGCTTTTGTGGTGAACGAAATATCGAATTCGCTGCTGGGAAAAGTTGGCGGCGCGCTTGCATTACTGGGCGTGGTTGCAGCGCCCATCACGTCGGGCGATACCGCTTTCAGGAGTGCCCGTTTGATTGTGGCCGATTTCCTGAAATTTAAACAAGGGCCGATCAAAAACCGGCTGATCATCAGTGTTCCATTGTTTGCGGTTGGTTACGGTTTGACACTGGTCGATTTCGCGGTGATATGGAGGTATTTCGCATGGTCGAACCAAACGTTGGCCATGATTGTATTGTGGGCCATCACCGTTTACCTGGCGCGCGAAAAGAAG
This sequence comes from Prolixibacteraceae bacterium, assembly GCA_019459485.1. Taxonomy (GTDB): domain Bacteria; phylum Bacteroidota; class Bacteroidia; order Bacteroidales; family Prolixibacteraceae; genus Aquipluma. The sequence goes on along the minus strand of JAIBEZ010000080.1, from coordinate 19,250 downwards.
TTTTACTGGATTACACTCATTCCGGCGTTGTTTATGACCACCGTAATTACCAGTTACCTGCTTTTTGCTCCTGAAGGATTCGGATTGCCTTACATGGTTTCGGTTTCGGCTGGAATAGCATTTGCAGTTGGAGCTGCTATTTTGTTTTTTGTGAAGCTTAATACAGATATTGCCATTTCGCTGTCCGCTAATGTTCCATACAAAGTTAAAAATTTATCTCCTCCTTGCATCGAATAGTAATAATCAAGAACCCACACTTGTTATTACCAGACCAAAGTTACTTCTGCCATCCCTACTCAGGACGAAGCTGCTGAGAAGCAAAAGAAAGCTTCTAAAAAGAAATCAAAGAAACAGGCTGCCGAAACTGAAGAGGATCTTCCTTTTAACAGAAAACCACAAAAAAGCCGAAAGGCTTTTTTGTGTGTCGTACATTTCCACAAGCATCAATAACAAAGCAAATTGTGCTGTGAAATAAGGTCAGCTGCCAACGAATTTGTTGCACAGGTTAAAGAAAAAGTAAAGTAAGAAGAAGATCAAAAAGCAGAACAACCCCCTGCGATTGCAGAACGTCCGGCTCTCTACATTCATACGAACCGCCGTTTCCTTTTCCCTGAAATGGGAACAGTACACAGCTCTCTGCTTCATTTGTTCGCCAAACAATCTTCATCGCCCCACGTGTAAGTTCTGAATGATCGGACCGAAAAACCGATCATTCAGAACACACACCTTTCCACTTCCCCGGACTGACACACACAAGAACGTTTGATTCATTTCTCTCACCCGATTTGTCAATCCCTTCATTCATTTCCCTTCATTTTCATTCCGGTTAGAGTTCCACAACTTTTTTCTTGCAAGAAAAAAGTTGGAAAAAAATCTTGCGCCATCCATTGAAAAACATCTGAAAAATTCAGGGACCCGCGATGCGCCTAAATTTTTAGTCTGTTTTGATGAATTCTTTAACACTATTACCCCAATAGTTGAAATTATTCCTTTGAGAGTTCTGGCTTAGTTTTAATTGAAAATTTGTATTTATCTCCTCTGTAGTATGATTTTTCAATTTCAACGATTTTTCCCTCAATGGTATATATTGCACCATCGAGAATAAATACTGCCAGAGGTATCTCAACATCAAAATAATTCTCCGGTTCTTTCGGAAGAAGGATTGTTGTACCCAATGTTCGTTGAACTTCACCGAGTTTCAATTGATATTTATCTATGTAAATTTTGTTCAACGATTCTTCAATATCGAGAATATTAATTTTCGGACAACAAGTCATCGAAATGTATTTAGTTTCATCTTTCAGTAGCGTTTCGTCGGCATAACGCAACCGGTGTATTTTTAAAACAGGACCATCTATAATATAATATCTTCCATTGATGTTGGAAGATATTCCGTTTTCAAGGATGGTTTTTTCGAGGATGATGTTTCTTGGAGTAAATCCTTCTTTGAGCAGATTATTGCTAAAACTCTCTAAATCGTTATGAAACGAACCAAGTACACGCGTAAGATGTTTATCATCTGAACGGTTCAGAACGAAAGTGCCCTTACCTTTTATGCGTGTGGCCCATCCTTTAAGCTCAACTTCCAGTAGACTTTTTCTTGCAGTAGTATTACTAACGTTATACGTTTTTATCAATTCATTTTCAGAGGGAACTTTATCTCCAGCCTCTAATTCTCCTGATTCAATCCTCTGTATAATTTCTTTGCTGATTGTCAGATATTTTGGAATTGTATTCTTTGTCATAAAGAAAATTGTTTAATAAGAATATAAGAATTATTCTAAGTGTTTTACAACATAGTGCTATATCCTGCAAAATAACACAAATAATAATTGCAATTGAATAAAGTATAACTATTTTTACAAAAGAATTAACCTAGAGCGTTAAGTTGTGAAAAAAATAACTATAAATAGATATTGGATTATTGTTGGTTTGCTATTACTGGCGACCTCTTTAAGTTTTCTCGACCGACAGGTACTTTCCGTTTCCATTCTTAAGATTAAAGAGGATTTGCTAATCTCCGACGTTGAGTATGGATTTATTAATTCAGGCTTTCTGGTCAGTTATGCTATCATGTTTACGCTGGCTGGTATTTTAATCGATCGTTTCGGAAGTCGTTTGGGTCTTGCTGTCTCAGTCGGATTTTGGTCGTTTGCCACTTTATTGCACAGTTTGTCTAACAGTGTTTTTCATTTTGGTCTATTCCGTTTTATGCTGGGTATAGGCGAAGGAGGAGCCTTCCCTGGTGCTATCAAAGCTGTAATAGAATGGGTGCCTAAGAGCAAGCACGCGCTTGCCAATGGGATAGCGATAGGCGGTTCTGCTATAGGTGCTGTTGTTGCTCCACCATTGTGTGTATATCTTCTGGGAATTGTGGGTTGGAGAGCCGTATTTCTTATTAGTGGTGGATTTGGATTTATCTGGCTGGTAGCCTGGTTGATCTTTACGAAGGGGCAAAAGCAATTTAAAATGCAGACTTCAGACAGCATCAATATAGAACCTGAAGTGAAAACAGAAAGGGTTAAACTAACGGTACTGCTAAAAATAAAAGAAGTTAAAGTATTTGCAGCTATGCGATTTATACTTGATCCAATCTTTTATTTTTATATGTTTTGGATACCAAAATATCTGCACGAATACCATTCACTTTCATTAGAAACCATTGGAAGTATTCTATGGATACCCTTTCTGGCATTAGGAGTTGCAAATATTTTAGGAGGATGGATTTCGGATTTAATTTTCATTAAAACCTCAAACCTAAATTATGCCAGGAAGTTGGTTATGGGCATTGCTGCGGCAATGACTATCCCGGTCGTATTCGTAGGCTTCATTCAATCGTATATTTTAATTATTGTATTGATGTCCCTTGCATTTTTTGCCCATGGCTTGTGGATAACCAACTATATTACTTCGATTAGCGATGTTTTTGGCAAACAAACAACGTCAACTGTTATTGGCTTGTCAGGGTCGGCAGGTGCAATATCATCACTATTTCTAAATCCAGTTATAGGATATGTTGTTTCCATTTACTCATATAATTCAATGTGGTTATATGCAGGAATGATGTATCCCATTGTCTTTGTATGTTTTCTTTGGTTGGTTCCTAAGATCGAGCAAAAAAGAATGGTTTTAAACAAAGTTTAAAAAGTCTATTTTTTTATTTTTAATAAGTTAGTGCGTTAGATATAAACAATTAAAACGTTAATATGATTTCGAAAGAAGTTCAAATCGGATTGAAAAATGAAAAGTTTTCTTCTGTAAGGGTTGGAGTATTTGGTGTGGGGTATGATAAATACTGGGAACAATTTTCTGGACTCTATGAGGAATTGTTGCATAAACAGGAGAAGTTCATACGTAAAATTCCTAAATATGGAATTGAGGTGATTGATTTTGGAATAATCGATTCACCACTAAAGGCCTATGAAGTTGTAAAAAAACTGGAAAGTGCGAATTTAGACCTGATCTTTTGCGATATGCTGACTTATGCAACTTCAGGGACTTTTGGGATCATCATCAAAACTATGAGTATTCCAATTGTCTTAGTCGCCTTACAGCCATTGAAATCGTTGGATTATTCCAAAGGCACAACTTATATGCAATTGATGAACGACGATATCTGTTCGCTTCCTGAATTTGCCGGAGTTGCGGTACGTATGGGAAAAAGGGTACCTGAAATGATCATTGGAACTTTGGATAATGATCCTGAAGTCGATGAACAGGTTATTGAATACTGCCGAATTGCAAAAGTATTGCACGATTTGAAGAATGCCCATTTGGGCCATTTGGGCCACCCTATCAATGCAATGCTTGATATGCACACCGATGCGACCATGTTAACTACCTATTTTGGAAGCCATATTGTGCAATGTGAGGCCAATCAAATGATGCAAAGTTTTGATGCGGTTACTGATAATGAAATTATTGAGGCTGAAAAACAAATTCTTGATTTTTTTGATACACCAGATCCAGTGTCAGATCCAATTTCGATGAAACTTATTCCTGAGGATCTGCAAATTGCCGCAAAAGTAAGTGTGGCTCTGGAGAATTTTGTTATAACGAATAAATTGGATGGTTTGGCATATTACTACGATGGGCCTGACGAAAGTGAATTGAGAAAAGTAATGTCGAACCTTATTGTGGGGAATTCATTGCTTACCGCAAAACACATACCTATGTGTGGCGAATCTGACTTGAAAACATTGATCGCTTTATTTATTTTCGACAGGTTGGGTATAGGTGGCAGCTTTGCGGAATTCCATCCTATTGATTTCGTTGAAGGTTTTGTGCTGGTTGGTCATGACGGTCCACACAATATCTCGATTGCAGATGGAAAACCCGTTTTGCGTAGTCTGAAAAAATATCATGGAAAGCCAGGCCACGGAGCTGGTGTCGAGTTTAAAATAAAAGAAGGACCAATAACAATGTTGTCTATCAACTCAACTTACGATGGCAAATTTAAATTTATTATTGCTGAAGGTGAATCCGTTAGCGGTCCGATTCCACCAACAGGGAATACAAATACACGTGGCTATTTTAAGCCAGACATTAAGACTTTTCTGAAAAACTGGATAAATGAAGGCCCTACCCACCATTTTGCCTTAGGAATAGGCCATCATGCATCTACGATTGAAAAAATAGCCCGCTATCTAAATATCGAATCAAAAATAATTTCTAACTATTGAAATATTTCCAGATTACTATAATAACTAAATTAAACTAAATCATTATGAAACAAAAAGGAGTCAATTTTTACTATTTAAAAAATCGGACATTCCAATTGATGGCTATTCATCTTTTGTTTACGATTTTTTTGAGTTTATGCACGACATTGACAGTAAACGCTGAATCACTAAATCAGGGAAAGGTGTTGCAAGGAACTGTCAAAGGTACTGACGGTATGCCTCTCCCAGGGGTTAATGTTACAATTAAAGGCACAACCAAGGGTGTAATTACCGATACAGAAGGTATTTATTCCATTGATGTTGCTGAGAGCAATGCTATTTTAAGTTTCTCATTTATTGGTTATACCACCCAAGAAATAGCAATTGAAGGTAAAACTGCAATTAATGTTATTCTTGATGAAAAAACGATTGGCATTGATGAAGTTGTTGCCATTGGTTATGGCACACAGAAGAAAAGAAATGTAACAGGAGCCATGAGTCAGATAAATACAGAAGAAATGGCAGATATCCCTGTTTCAAATATTGGTCAGAAAATGCAAGGCAAATTTGCCGGTGTTCAAATTTACCAAACATCAGGCGAACCCAATGGAGGACTATCATACCGTATAAGGGGTCAAGCTTCAATAAATGCTGGAAACAACCCCTTAGTTGTTATTGACGGATTTCCTTCTGTCAGTGGAATGGAAACCTTGAGTCCTGATGAAATAGAATCCATTTCCATTTTAAAAGATGCATCTGCAGCGTCATTATATGGCTCCAGGGCTGCTAACGGAGTTATTCTTGTTACCACTAAAGCTGCGAAATCCGGAGTGACAAACGTTGAGTTCAGCGCTTACTATGGCACTGAAAGCGTATCAGATCGTGGTCGGCCAGATTTAATGAATGCCCCGGAATTTGCAAAATTTAAAAAAGAATACTACGAAGACAAGGCAATTTACGAAGGCTATACCGGAGGTGTTCCCGCAGTATATCAGAATCCGGAAAGTGTTAAACAAGGTACTGATTGGTATGATGTTTTGTTAAGAAATGCAAAGACACAAAATTACAATTTATCAATTTCAAGTGGCACTACAAAACTGAAATCTTCGGTTAACGCAAATTATAACAAGCAGGAAGGCGTAATCTTAAACACCTATTTTGAAAGGTTCACTGTGAGGGCAAATAACTTATTTGAAGCAAATGATAAAATAACCTTTGGATTGAACCTGGCAGGCTCTTATAGAAACAGTCAAATTACACCTGGGCTGGGTAATGGTCGAAACATTATCGGTTCTTCTTTTCTTATGGATCCTGCTTTGAAATATAAAAATGATGACGGGACATATCCGATTTCTTTTCAAGCTCCTGGAATGTTCGCAAATCCAAACTTCTATTTAGTATTAACAGAAAGAAAGAACCCAACGAAACAAACAAGTGTAATAACAAATGCTTTTACTGAAATTGAGTTTATTGAAGGGTTGAAATACAAACTCAGTGCAAATGTCGATTTAGGCAATACCGCAGCATCGTCATTTATACCATCAAAAGCCCAGGGTGCAATGTTTTCAGCACCACCACTACCTGCTACTGGTAGTTATAGTACATCAAATTATATGACATGGCTGATTGAAAATACGTTAACGTATTCCAAAACACTTGCCGAAAAGCATAATTTTGATGCCCTACTTGGGTATACTTCTCAAAAAGCCAGTTTCGAAAATACATCAATTGCCTCTTCGAAATTTCCTGATGACGAGGTAGAGTGGTTTAATGCCGCAACAGTAAAAACCGGTTCAGGTGATAAATCTGAATGGTCTATGCTCTCCTATATCGGACGATTAAACTATAACTTTGATGGTAAATACCTTCTTTCGATGGCTTTTCGCAGAGATGGTTCTTCCCGTTTCGGAACGAATGCGAAATGGGGTAACTTCCCTTCAGTTTCACTTGGGTGGATTGCTTCAGATGAGAGTTTTATGCAAGACATTGAGAAACTAAGCTATTTAAAACTTAGAGCAAGTTATGGTAAGGTAGGTAATAATAATATTGGGAATTACAGTTATATAGCCTCTGTAGTAACTTCTAACTATGTGACAAATGGTGCAATTTCTTCGGGCAGGGCTCCAAATGCCATTGGGAACAATGATTTAACATGGGAGACTACTGTTCAGTATGACCTTGGTTTGGATATAGGATTATACAATGATCGTATCTTTTTCGTATATGATTATTACAATAAAACTACAGATGGATTGCTTTATGCTATAGATATTCCGAGACAATCAGGGTTTGCAAGTATTCAATCCAATATTGGCGAGTTCAAGTTTTGGGGACATGAATTTGGATTAGAAACAAAAAATTTCGTAGGCGATTTCCGCTGGAATACCAATTTCAACATTACTTTTAATCGGAACGAGGCAATAAAACTTGGTACAAATAATACACATATTGGTGGAAATAGTACCATTGGCGATTATAACAGGACTCAAGTTGGCCATCCATTGGGACAATTTATGGGTTTTATTAACGATGGAGTATATATGACACAGGAAGAGTTTGATACACAACCCAAACATACATCTTCAATGGTTGGTACAGCTAGAATGAAAGACCTTAGTGGTCCAAATGGAGTTCCCGATGGTATAATTGACATGAATGACAGAACAATTATTGGTGACCCGAATCCTGATTTTCTTTACGGTTTGACCAATGAATTTTATTACAAAAACTTCGATGCAAGCGTTGTTATTGCCGGTGCTGTGGGTGGAGACATCATCGATGGCACATATGAGTGGACAGAGAATATTGATGGTGTTTTCAACGTGACAAAAGAAATGGCTGAAAGATGGAGATCTCTTGACAATCCGGGGAAAGGAAATGTTCCTCGCACAAGAGCTGGTACAACTTCAATTTTCCGATGTAATAATGACAGATGGGTATCTGACGGCTCCTATTTGGCAGTAAAAAATCTTACTTTTGGATACACAGTTCCATTTAACTCCAATCCTTACATCAAAAGCACCCGGTTTTATTTTAGTGCCCAAAATGTATTTATGCTTACAAATTATCGTGGTATGAACCCGGAAGTTGGAGCAAACGGTTCAAATGGACTATACCAGGGAGTGGATACAAGTTCTTACCCAATTGCAAGTATTTATACTTTGGGTATAAATGTCAAATTTTAAACAGTCATTAATTGATCTAAAATCACAAAAGCATGAAACGTAAATTAATATTTATATTGTTGCCGGTACTTATTTGGTTAGGTTCCTGCAAGGAAGATTTCTTAAATATCTATCCGGAAACCTCAATTACTTCTGTATCGTTTTATAAAACAGCAACCCACTTTGACCAGGCTATCACAGCATCCTATAATGGGCTTAGGTCAATTGCTCTAAATGGTATATTTATGGACGAAATGCGTTCAGATAATACTTTTTTCACCATATACACCGGAGATAGAGGTCCATACCTGACCACTGAAGTCCTGGCCGAATTTCTAGATGATGCAACTACCACCACTTGGTTGCCTAACAGGTATAATGATGTATATAATGCAATATCCAGGACAAATACAATTCTGGCACGAATTGATGGCTCAGAGATGTCGGATACTGAAAAAAAATCGGTAATGGCAGAAGCATTATTTTTAAGAGCTTTTTATTATTTCGATTTGGTGCAACATTGGGGGCCGGTTCCATTAATGCTTAATGAAGTAACCAATGAAGCTGATGCATTTCAGCCAAATTCAACTGTGGAAGCGATTTATGAACAAATTTTAAAAGATGTAAACGAGTCTATTCAACTCGGATTGCCAATTCCTACAACTTTTCCACAATCAGGTAGGGCAACTATGGGTGCTGCGAAAATGCTTTTGGCTTATGTATATATGTCAAAACCTGCAAGAGAATATGCAAAAGCAGAAGCTGTATTAATTGAGATAACTAAAATGAATTATGGACTATTGGATGATTATGCCGCTGTTTTTCAACCATCTAATAAAAACAGTAAAGAATCAATTTTCGAGGTTCAATATATTGCAGGAGAAGGAGGTCAACATAGCGACTTCGCATGGCGTATGATTCCAAAATGTAGTAATAATGATTTTTTAATGGGCATCAGTGCCAACAACTATGCTTTTACAAGTGGAGGATGGAACGTTCCAACCAAGGAAATGATTGACTCTTATGAAAGTGGAGATAAACGATTAAATGCATCGATTGCTGTAGCTGAAGGAACTGTAGTAAGCGAACAATTTGCAGCATCTGCAGTTAAGAATCCAGTCGGTTACATTCCAACAAGTGGTAAAGATTATTTTTACTTCGTGCGCAAATACTATCATCCGCCATACAGTCAGGGATTGCAAACAGGTGATAATTTTCCTGTTTATCGTTATTCGGGAGCATTGCTGTTATTGTCTGAATGTCTGCTTGAGCAGAATAAAGCCGCGGAAGCTCTTCCATACATCAATCAGGTGCGCACAAGAGCTGGAATTGATCCATTGTCAGTCGTAACAAAGGAAAGTGTTGCAAATGAGATGCGTCATGAATTAGCATTTGAAAATCATCGTTGGACAGATCTCATTCGTACAGGAAAAGCCATTGAAGTGATGACGAAATTTGGGTCAGAAATGAAAAAACTTTATCCATGGTTATTGCCTACTGCCTTTAATGTTACTGAAAATCGGCTGATTTATCCGTTCCATTACAGGGAATTGAATGTAAATAAGAATCTTGTACAAAATAAGGGTTACTAATGACTTACTGGAAAGAGGTTGTCTAAAGCAGCCTCTTTCTTTCTTTCTTTCTTTCTTTCTTATTGTCTATATGAAAAATATTACATCATTGTTTTTAGCATCTTTTATGATGCTGGCATTCGTCACTATTGGATTTGGGCAGAAGTTGGAAATTGGTGACCCGCAGTTAAATAAAAATAGATTCAATAATATTACCCTTGAAATGTCTTTAAAACCTTTCAAGAAAAATGACAAAGCCTATATCCGGGAAGTTGCCAATGAAGTATTTACACAGTGGTCTGCCTTACTCCGTCAAACCGACACGGTTTCTGTCATGTTGTGGACCAGCGATGGTTCAGAGATACTTGACTACAGCGGCAGTCTTGATCAGCCCCTTGAGTGGGCCCGATATTTGGGTAATCCAAATACAGAACATGAGGTTGGATCAGGTCCAAAAGAACTTTCTATACATGAGCGAGCTTATCTTTACATGCAAGATCCTCCAACATATTCATACAGTGATTTGAAATTTATTGTCCAGACACTGAAAGAGACTGGTCGTAGAATTACCGGAAAGCCCATTCTGGTAGGGGCAACCTTCGATCCGGGGCCTGAATTTGCAAAATCAGAATTCAAGTATAAAAAACATCCTGAAATATTGGGAGGCAGTGCAATGGGACACAAAACATTTGTCAGTTGTTATTCGGTTCTGAACGCTGATAAAGATTCATATGCTGGTTTTCCGGAAGGTATTCCGGCGAATACACCTTTCGGTACCTTCTTTGGACGGCAAAGCCAACATTTTCTGACCGATTTGGGATTTGATTATATTTGGTTCAGCAATGGTTTCGGTTTTGGTGCTGAAGGCTGGTCTGCAACTGGTGCGATTTTTACCGGTAAAGGTTTTGAACAAGAAAAATTAGATATTTCGATTGAAAAAATTGGTGAATTCTGGACTCTTTTCAGAAAAGAATGTCCGAAATTCCAGATACAAACACGTGGAACCAACCTTTCGGTTGGCAGCGATCTGGCAAGAGATGCCGTTGATCTTAAAAATATTTACAAGGGAAAATTTAATATGCTTCCTCCTCCCAATTCTCCCTGGGCTGCACTCGACGGAGATTTTGGCCTGGAAATGGTCGGTTATATGTCTCGCATGGCTGAGTTGCCTGATAATCGGTTTCCTTTCCGATATTACACACACGATCCATGGTGGCTCAACAGCCCATGGCTCGATCGTTACGGTCGCGAGCCACATGACATTTATCTTCCAATGTCAGTTGGTCGCATTGATGCAAATGGAAAAATCGGCATTCCAACTCATCTCAGTTTCCTTACCATTGATGATTCTTATGGCAATATGCCTGTGCAAGTACCTAATGAAGTGACTCCTCATATTCTTAAAGCCAGGATGGATGCACCAACAGCCCCGGGACCGCTGGTGTGGGTGTATCCTTTCGACGAGTACCATGAATGGGCAAATCGATTCAAAGATCGGTTGCCTGAAATATATTATGGAGACTGGTTCATTCGTCAGGCAATCAATAGTGGGCTACCCCTGAATACGATCATCTCAGCAACTTCATTTCAATCTGTTATCAGAAAAAATCCAGAAATATTTAAGGAATCTGTATTAATAACTATTGCACCGGAAAGTGGTTCTTCCCTTGAAAGATCGTTGATGCAGTTTGTTGAAAACGGAGGAAAACTAATTGTTTTTGGCCCTGTCGACCATTCCAGCGAAGCCTTTACGGATTTTCTGAACCTAAAAAACATATCGCCACTTGAGGGCGAATTCAAAATTATTTCGGATGAAATGCCAGATAAGCTGGAAACACCTTATCCGAAACTATTAAATCACGGCTCTTTATTTTCTTCAGGTGGGATAAAGACTGTTCTGAAAAATCCCAAAGAAAAAGATACCCGAAAATTGGTTGAAGTTGAGCAATCAGGATTGAAACGTGATATTGTATGGGTTCGTAGCAGAGACGAATGGAATGACGGAAAAGTCATTTATCTGCGTGGTACAAACTCAAGTAGCTTTACCGGCGGACGCTTGCTGACTCCTGATAATCCGGAAAAATGGTTTATAGGTCCACTATATCTTCGCTATGTGTTAAGGGAATTTGGCATCAATTGTTCTGTTGAAAAACAAGATCCTTCGATCAAAAGTCCAGTGCTGACAATAGCAAGATCAGACAATGCGTTTATCTTTTCAGGCTATAACCCGAGTAATACAGTTAAACTCAGGCTTAAAATGCCGCAGGGAGCACCATTGCTTCTAGGGCTGGAAACAAAATTAGAAAAAGGCAATTCAACTTATGTTATGCCCACAGCGTGGAATCGTGAGTGCCGCATTTTTGTGGATCAAAATGATGGAATCGTTTCATGTAAGGAATTACACTCAGGGCAGGTTGGAATAACCAGGCGCTTTCAGGTCAATGGGTTGAAAAATGCCAAAGTGCGAATTTATCCGAACGATATTGTAAATGATCAATCGTTTAATGCATACCTAAATTCTAATTATCCATGGAAGACTGGCAGGGTTCCGTTTAAATCGGGTGATGAAAAACTAGGGAAACATTTTGTGGTTGAAAACGTGACGGGAAGTTTGGTACTATCATGGTAATCTTTTGAAAAACAAATTTTTAATATGCCATTTATTGTTTCAATACAAAAATTAGACGCATGAATAAATTATTGATTCCTCTAGTGATAGCTTTTATTCTAAGTTATCAATCTATTTCGGCTCAAGATAAAACCTATGAAGTTATGATCGATGGCTTTAAGAATCCACCAGAACAAGCCCGTCCAAAGGTATATTGGTGGTGCCTGAACGGCAACATAGATACTATCCGGGCAAAACAGGAATTTGTAGCTATGAAAAAGGCTGGCATTGGAGGATTCGACTTTTTTGAAATTGGTGTTCCAAAGCAAGATGTGATGATACCTGGCGGGCCTTCTTTTTTGAGTGATGAATCATTGAAAGTAATAGCCTTTGCAGTTAAGGAAGCGGGAAAATTGGGTCTTGAAATGGGATTGAACCTTTCGAGCAGCTGGAACGCCGGAGGAAGTTGGATAGAGCCAAAGCACGGAGGTAAGTCGCTATACTATTCAAAAATTCAAATAAAGGGCAATACTGAACTACAAAATATCAAGGTTCCCTTTCCTGAAGTCAAATTTCCAAAGGCTTCTCTCATTGGTGGAACAGATAAACCAATGATTCCGTTTCAGGCAAATGGCAAACCTATATATTTTGAAGAAGTAGCTATTTTAGCCATACCTGCTAATATTGAAAAAAACAAACTTGACACCACTTCAATAATTAATGTTTCAAAATTTTTTGATTCTGATAAGGATCAACTTAATTGGGAAGCTCCTTCTGGGGAATGGAATATTTACCGCTATGTCTGTTCAAATTCCGGCCAACAATTGGTTCTTCCAAGTCCGCAATCTGCAGGTCTGACAATTGACCATTTTGATTCAACTGCGGTTCGTACCCATCTGATGTATTTCATTAACCGTTTAAAACCATTTCTTGGAGACTTTCAAAAAACTGCGTTAAAAGGTTTTTATCTGGCAAGTTATGAGGCACGAGGTTTTGTATGGACATCAACTTTACCGCGGGAGTATAAAAAATTAAATGGATACGATATTTATAAGTTTCTTCCTTCTCTTTTTGACGCTGAACTATTCAGTAATGCGACTACAAAAAAACTACAGACAGATTTCAGGAAAACCTTATCAGAATTAATGATAAATAACTTATACAAAAAGGCCAAAGAAATTTGTAATAGTCATGGATTAAAAATTAATTGTGAAGCAGGCGGTCCTGGATTTCCTCTTTATAATGGACCTGCAGAACCCTTGAAAGCACTTGGCGCATTGGATACGCCCCGCGGGGAGTTTTGGGTCAATCATGGCAGGTATTACAAGGATAATAGCACAGCGTATAGTAGTAATACAGATAGCATTGACATCTTGCGGGTTGTAAAGGAAGTTGCAGCTGCTTCCCACATCTATCAACGAGGTATTGTCGAGGAAGAGGCATTTACCTCTTTTCAGCATTGGCAGGAAGGACCTTTTGATTTAAAACCAATCGGTGACCGGGCCTTCTGCGAAGGTATGAACAAGGTAGTATTTCATGGATTTAGCCACAATCCTGGCAATTATGGATATCCGGGCATTGTTTATAATGCAGGTACGCATTTCAATGATAAACGTGTATGGTGGCCAAAAGTTAAACCGTTCAATGATTATATTTCCCGCAATTCATTTATTTTTCAGCAAGCCAGTTTTGTTGCCGATGTGCTTTACTATTACGGGGATAACGTTCCCAATTCAGCCGCTCCCAAAAATACGCACTTTGTTGCTGGTCCAGGATATGATTATGAAGTGGTAAATACAGAAATCCTCTTAAATGAACTGACGGTGAAAAATGGAAAATTGGCTTTGTCAAACGGGGCTGATTTCAGTATGCTTGCCTTAAACAGTGAGGACGAAATTAATCCTGCGGTTTTAGCAAAACTCAGTGAATTAGCCAAACAAGGCGCTATGATAGTTGGTCTCAGGCCTAAAAAAGTTGCCGATCTGAAAAATCAGCCAAATACTGGTAAAAAGGGCGAAGATATGATCGATCAATTATGGGAAACTGTCAGTGACATTTCTCAGGTTGAAATTGGGAAAAAGGGTAAGATCTATTCAGGAATAAAGCCTTCGCAAATGTTAAAGGCGCTGGAAGTTTCTCCGGATTTTAATTATCGGGATAAGGAATCCTGGATTTTGGATTTTATTCATTATAAGAAAAATGAACTGGATTTTTATTTCATTGCCAATACGACCAATCAATGGATTTCCAGGGAATGTAGCTTCAGGCAGCAATCAAAAATTCCTGAAATATGGAACCCCTTGACAGGTGATGTGGTTTCCGTTCCTGTTTACTTCCAACAGGACAAATACATTAATATCCCTATAACCCTTCCTCCTTTCGGATCTTATTTTGTCGTTTTTAAGAATGGAGCAGCCTCTGCTCCATATACACATGTTTCCACTTCGAGCAAAAATCCGCCGCTAATGGAGTTTACCCACGATGGAATACTGTTTTTGGAAGATGGAACTTCTAAATTAGTAAGCAAGCTGGGACAAAAAAAGGTGGAACACCAACAAAGAAAACAGATCATTGATGGAGAATGGAATATCACATTTACAAAAGGATGGGGCGCTCCCGAAACAGTTACCATTCCAGAATTGACTTCGTGGACAAACAATGAAAACAAAGGAGTTAAATATTATTCAGGGATAGGAACTTACCATAAAACATTCCAATTTCAGAAAATTACCCCATTGAGTATGGATGAACGAATATTTATAGACCTGGGGAATTTGTCAAAGGTTGGTGAAGTATGGATAAATGGACATTCATTGGGAATCACCTGGGCAAAACCTTACAGATTTGATATTACCAATGTTATTAAAAATGGCAGTAATACACTTAAAATAGAAATTGCAAATACATGGTCAAATCGCTTAACCGGCGATGCTATTACCGGAGAAAAATATACCGAAACAAATATTTTGAATACAATCGTACCTGGATCAAATATCTGGCATGCAGATCAAACCCGGGTACCTTGGGCAAAAGTCCCTTTAATTGAATCAGGTTTATTGGGACCTGTTAGTATTCAAACTTTTAATTTGGTAAGATAGCCTATCAAATAATCCTTGTTGCAGCAGCTTAACAGTTTTTGACATATCAACATGTCATAAAGCGCCTTAAAAGCTCAACATGTATTTGTAGAATTATAAACATCAAGCATAGATTTTCAACTATGAAAAAATTAGCATTGCTTTTCCTTGCCGGATCGATCTCTTCAAGTTTTGTTTGTGAGGCAAAGGGGAAATACTCTGGTAAAAAACCAAATATAATTTTTATTCTTACTGATGACCAGCGTTGGGATGCTTTGGGTTATGCCGGAAACAATATAATTCAAACTCCAGAAATGGATAAACTGGCGAGAGAAGGAACCTTTTTTAGAAAGGCATTTGTAACAACACCCATCTGTGCTGCAAGTCGGGCAAGCATTTTAACAGGTATGTATGAACGAACTCATGGATATACCTTTCAGCAAGGGCCCTTACAAGAACAATATATGCAGCTAAGCTATCCGGTAATATTAAATCAACACGGCTATCATACCGGATTTTTCGGTAAATTCGGAGTGGTTTA
The DNA here is from genome assembly GCA_019459485.1 of Prolixibacteraceae bacterium. GTDB lineage: Bacteria > Bacteroidota > Bacteroidia > Bacteroidales > Prolixibacteraceae > Aquipluma. The sequence goes on along the minus strand of JAIBEZ010000080.1, from coordinate 3,628 downwards.
CAAAAATATTGAAAAGCTGTTCGATGAAGCAGATATATATGACCGTGACGATAAATTGCCGAATAGACGAGGTTATTTTTACAAAACGATTGGTAAAGATACGGTTCATCTCACAAGATATACAGGATATAAGGCTCAGCAGTTTATTAAAAACTCTTCATCCGATAAACCATTTTGTTTATCACTTAGTTTTAGCGCACCTCACGCCCACGACAATGCAAAGGAACAGTACTTCTGGCAGGAAAAATCAAATAACCGATATGCAGGTGTAAATATTCCACCACCAGCATTAGGTGAGGAAGAATATTTTTTGGCTTTGCCGAAAGAAGTTCGCGAAGGCTATAACCGATTGCGCTGGACCTGGCGATTCAATTCTCCTGAAAAATACCAACATAGTGTTAAAGGTTACTACCGGATGATTAGTGAAATTGATGATGAAATTGGAGAAATACGGAAAGTGCTGGAAGAAAAAGGGATAGCTGATAATACAGTTGTTATTTTCATGAGTGATAATGGTTATTATTTGGGCGAACGTCAGTTAGCTGGGAAATGGTTAATGCACGATAATTCGATACAAATTCCAATGATAATTTTTGATCCAAGAGTAAATAAACACCATGATATTTCTGATATTGTGCTGAATATTGATATAACCAAAACCATTCTTGATATTGCTGGCATTAAAGCTCCGGGAGAATATCAAGGTAACAGCTTGCTTTCCTATGTGAGACATAAGAAACCTGAGAAAAATCGTAAATCTGTATTATTTGAACACCTCTGGGAATTGCCTCAAATACCATCCAGTGAAGGAATTAGAACCGACAAATGGAAATATTTTAGGTATAGGTTTATCGAATCTCCGGAAGAACTGTATGATCTTGAAAATGACCCTTTGGAGACAAAAAATCTGGCACAAGATCCTTTCTATAAGCAAGTGGTTGACCGACTTCGGAAAGAGTGTGAAACCAGGATAAAAAAATATACAAAAGCAAAAATAATCTCAGGTTCAGTCCCTTTATGAAATTGCTGTATGAATTGTAACCAATTATAAAACCAAACGAAGCACTATGAAACCATTAACCATCTATGTATCACAGATTATTTTGATTGTCAATTTGATGCTATCGGGTTGTACTAATACCGCAAGCATATTTCCAAAAGGTGCAATTACCCAATTTGATCTTCTTGAAAAAGAATTCAAACAACCTGGGAAAGAATACGGAACCGCTCCGTTCTTTGTCTGGAATGGCAAAATCACCAAGGCCGAAATTGATGAAAAAATGAAGGATTTCAAAAATGCAGGCTGCGGTGGTATATTTGTGCATCCACGACCTGGATTAATTACTGAATACCTTTCTGATGAATGGTTTGAGTTGTTCAGATATACAGTTGATAAAGGGAAAGAGCTCGGCATGAATGTTTGGATATATGATGAAAACTCTTATCCAAGCGGTTTTGCAGGTGGCCATGTTCCTGCCCAAATGCCCGAATTATATAACCAGGGTCAAGGATTACAACCGATTGATACAACATCAATTCCGGCAGATTTCTCAAAATATTACCTAATCTTTAAAAATGAGAATGGCAAATACACTGATATTACAACCTCTGCACAGAACGAGCTTGGGAAAAAAGGTGATTACATCTTAATTTCGAAGACTTATTTCAAGAGTTCTGGCTGGTTTGGCGGATTTTCTTACGTTGATCTGCTTTATCCGGGAGTAACCGAAAAGTTCTTAGAGGTAACAATGCCAGGTTATCAAAAAATCGCAGGAGATGAATTTGGAAAAACTGTACAAGGTGTATTTACAGATGAACCAGAAATTGGTTCGCCTGGAGGTATTCGCTGGACTCCGGATCTTTTCGATGTTTTCCAAAAGCAATGGGGATACGATTTAAAACTGACATTGCCATCATTGTGGAAGGAAGTTGGTGATTGGAAAAAAGTGCGTCATAATTACACGCAGACACTTCTAAAATTATTTATTGAGCGTTGGTCAATACCTACCAGCGAATATTATTCTAAGAATGGATTGAAATATACAGGTCATTATTGGGAACACGGATGGCCGGGTATGAGATTGGGCGGCGATAATATGGCCATGTACGCCTACCATGCTGTTCCGGGAATTGATATGTTATTCAATCAGTTTGATGAAAAATCAAATACTGCCCAGTTCGGAAACATAAGGGCAGTAAAAGAGTTGGCAAGTGTAGCTAATCAGTTTGGCCGTCAGAGAACTTTGAGCGAAACGTATGGAGGCGCCGGTTGGGAAATAACATTTCAGGAGCTGAAACGACTGGGTGATTGGGAATACGCATTGGGAGTTAACCTGATGAACCAACACCTTTCATTTTTCACAATGGCAGGAGCCAGAAAATATGATTATCCGCCGTCATTCTCTTATCACAATCCCTGGTGGAAAAACTATAAATATCTGAATAACTATTACGCCAGGTTATCTCTTGCTCTATCTTCCGGAAAACAGGAAAACAAAATTCTCATTATTGAACCTACCACTACAGCCTGGTTGTATGATTCTTATTTAGGTAGTGGGCGTAATGCGACTTTTAATGAAATTGGAAAATCATTCCAGCAGTTTGTTACAACACTTGAAAAAAATCAGGTAGAATATGATTTAGGCTCAGAAGATATTATCAGGAAAAACGGTAAGGCAGGTAAATCCGGTTTTACTGTTGGTGAAAGAACATATACTTCTGTTATAATTCCCCCAATGACAGAAACTCTCGATAAGGCAACTTTTCAGTTGATCAAGCAGTACATTGCCGATGGAGGAAAGGTATTCATGTTTTCATCTCCAACTCTGATTGGAGGCGCCAAAAATCAGGAAATTACAGACTTTTTTAAGCTCGAAATGGAAAATGTAATTCACATTCCTGAACTTAATCAGCAAATAATTTCATTCTATTTTCAAAGTGAAAATTTAAAATTTGAAAACGTAATTGGAGGGAATCTTTATCACCATCGGAGATTAATGGAGGGAGGACAAGTTGTTTTCCTGACCAACTCTAGTATGGATAGTACAAGTACCGGATCATTGCTTGTGACTGGTAAGGATGCTGTATTTCTTAATGCCTTTACTGGTGAAATAACCGACTGCCCGGAGGTGAAGGATGGAAAGGCAATAAAAATTTCATTCTCATTGTCTCCGGCTGAAAGCCTTTTGTTATATGTTTCCGACAAAAAGTTAAAAGGATATAAAGAACCAATCCAATCCCGGGAACTTAAACTTGTTGAAGCAAAATCGGAAATTACTACAAAACGTGATGATTTAAACGTATTACCAATTGACTTTTGTGATTTACAAATTGCTGGTAAGACAGTAAAAGATATTCATGTGGGTGAAGCTTCAAATACAGTCTTTAAAGAAAATGGATTTCCGGACGGTAACCCTTGGAACCATTCGGTTCAGTATAAGACTTCCATTATTGATCAATCTGGGTTTGATAAAAACAGCGGTTTTGTTGCGTCGTTTATATATAAAATTAATGGCTATTTTGATATTTCAAAAATTAAATCTGTTTTTGAGAGACCTCAATTATTTACAATTTAAATAAACGCACACGACATTAAAGCAAATTCCGGAGAATGGTGGTTGGATCATTC
>JAIBEZ010000073.1 GCA_019459485.1 Prolixibacteraceae bacterium | reverse complement strand
ACTGCAGCGAAGTTGCTCTTAGAACAAATTGAATCAAAAGGGATTTTTGTTCCTCAAACAGTGATTTTAAACGGACAGTTGAACGTTAGAGAATCGTCTATCAAATTAAATGAAAAATAAAAAGAAACGAGCCATGAAAATTACTTCTCACAAAGGAGAATGATTATTGGCGAGTTCCATCTGACAATAAAAAAACAATTTTAAACAGATGAAAATCCTTTTCAGAATTGAAAATTGCAATATCTTTATGCGAATATGCATTTTTATGTAACACTCTATTTAATAACAACTTCAGAAGATAAATAAAACAAAATGAGACATTTCACATCTGTCCATGATCTCGAAAATCTGGACGAAGCTTTGAAACTTGCTTTCGAACTAAAAAAATCACCCTATAAATACCAGGATCTGGGCAAAAACAAAACCTTGTTGCTGGTATTCTTCAATTCGAGTTTACGTACACGTTTGAGTACACAAAAGGCCGGATTAAATCTGGGCATGAATGTGATTGTTTTCGATATCAACGAAGGTGGCTGGAAACTGGAAACCGAATTGGGCGTGATCATGGATGGCGACAAACCTGAGCACATTCGGGAAGCCGTTCCGGTGATTGGCCGCTATTGTGACATTATCGGAGTTCGTTCGTTCGCTAAGTTTGAAAACAGGGCAGACGATTACCAGGAAAAAATTATTCAGCAATTTGTGGATTATTCAGGAGTTCCGGTTGTGAGCATGGAAGCTGCAACCCGTCATCCACTGCAATCGTTTGCTGATCAGTTGACCATCGAAGAATTTAAAACCAAAGAACGCCCGAAAGTGGTTTTGAGTTGGGCGCCGCACCCACGTGCATTGCCTCAGGCTGTTCCTAATTCATTTGTGGAATGGATGCGTGAAACTGATTACGAATTGGTGGTTACTCATCCGGAAGGCTATGAACTGGCGCCTGAATTTATGGGCGACCTGAAACCGGAATACGACCAGATGAAAGCCTTTGAAGGAGCAGATTTCATCTATGCCAAAAACTGGGCTTCCTATACCGACTACGGCAAAATTCTGTCGAAAGACCGCTCATGGACAGTTTCTGAACGTCAGATGGCAGTAACCAACAATGCGAAATTTATGCATTGTTTGCCGGTTCGCCGAAATATGATTGTTGCCGACGAAGTGATCGACGGCCCGAATTCAATCGTGATTCAGGAAGCGGAAAACCGATTGTTTTCAGCCCAGGCAGTATTAAAAATGATTTTGGACGAAATAAAATAGTTCGGAATGCCTAAAGTTCGGAGTGCCTAAATAACTTCGAATTTTAGGCACTCTAAATACTTTAGGCACTTATTATGGAAAGATTAACCATTGTTAAAGTTGGTGGTAAGGTAGTTGAAGACAAGGATTCACTGGAGCAGTTGCTTGCACAATTTTCGCAGATTCGTGGAAAAAGGATTATGGTGCATGGGGGAGGGTTGCTTGCGACCAATTTAGCAGAGAAGCTTGGAATTGAAACCCAGATGGTTGAAGGACGACGCATAACAGATGCCGTTACCCTTGAAGTGGTAACAATGGTGTATGCCGGGTTGGTGAATAAAAACATTGTGGCCGGGTTGCAGTCAAAAGGGTGCAATGCTATTGGACTTACAGGTGCCGACCTGAATGTAATACGTGCAGTCAAGCGACCTGTTAAAACAATCGATTACGGTTATGTGGGCGACATTATGGGGGTAAATACCTCTGAATTGCGGATGTTGCTTAATGAGGAAGTGGTTCCGGTAATGGCCCCGATTACTCATGACGGAAAGGGACAATTGCTTAACACCAATGCCGATACCATTGCCGCCGATTTGGCCATTGAGTTGTCTAATTACTATACGGTTAACTTGTTTTATTGCTTCGATAAAAAAGGAGTTTTACTAAATCCGGAAGACGATAATTCAGTTATATCAGAACTTAGTTACGAAAGGTTTAAAGAATTGCAAAGATCAGGAACCATCAGCGAAGGGATGATTCCGAAACTTGACAATGGTTTCAGTGCCATGAAAAATGGTGTTAGTCAGGTTTTAATTACCAATCCATTTCTTATTTCCATGGCTAGGGGAACTCGGTTAAGTCTGAAAAATGATGAGTAGAAAATGGCTGCAAAAAATATTTTAGCTGGAATTATTCAAACCTTTCATTGAATTATACGTTTAAGTAATTGTCATAAAAGCAATAACCCCACACAGGATTAGGGTGGAATTGAGTATGTTGGAAGGTTAATGAGAGTTATTTGATTTGTCGATGGAAGTAGATTGGTTAAGGTTGATAAGTGCAAATCATTTTGCGCGATTAGGTGTTGATTGGTTTTTTTAGTGTGGATTGATTGTGTGGATTAGGAGAGCCGTTTCAAAGTAAATTTGAAACGGCTTCTTCTATTTATGGCTGCTAAAATTCCACAAAAAAAATATATCTGACCATGATAAATTCTTCAAAAAAGCATCATAATTAATTCAGAATATTTTTAGATTTACATTTGATTTAAAGATTAATTATACGGGGTGTAGCGCAGCTTGGTAGCGTGCGTCGTTCGGGACGACGAGGTCGTCGGTTCAAATCCGGCCACCCCGACAAAATGGGGTTCCAAATCCAATCAAAAAGCCACAAATCATTGATTTTGTGGCTTTTGTTTTTTTTTTTTATCATATCAAAATAAACCAATATAAATCAGTTGGTATGTGAACTATCCGGTGACCTTTTTTAATTTTTATATTTGGTTCACGAATGTCGATGTAACTGCATGTAATACAGTGTTTTGTAGGCATTTAGTTTGATCAATTTTGACTCGTTTTGACTCATTTTGAGACCAAATCAATTCAAGACAGGTGAACCTTTTTAGAGTATAAAAATTTTAAATTAAATCATCATGGAAAAGGTAACATTAGGAATTCATTTTGTACTTCGTATGAACAAAGTTATGAATGGATTAGCACCAATTTATGCAAGGATTACTGTAAATTCAAAACGATGCGAAGTCTCAATTAAGCGAAAAATTTCTATGGAAAGTTGAAACTTTGGTAAAGGGTTGCCGAAACCTTCATCAATTGAAAATAAGCAATTAAACTCTTATTTGGAACAAATTCGAAAGATGATGATCGAATCATACCAGGACCTTGTGTTAAGCAAACAAGTCATCACAACAGAAGCTATTAAAAATAAGTTTTTGGGTCTGGACATTTCAGATATGACCTTATGCGAACTGATTGATTATCAAAACACAAACTGCAAAGAAACCCTAAGATGGGGAACGCTAAAAAATTATTTTACAACTCAGAAATATATTAAACTCTTTCTAAAAGAAAAGTATAAGACTTCTGATATTTATCTTAAAAGTCTGAATTACAGATTTCTGGCTGATTTTGAATATTTTCTCAGGAAACATTCACCAACTGACCATTATCGGCCCATGGAGAGCAATACTGTAATGAAACACATTGAACGATTACGAAAGATGATTAAAATGGCTGTTCGTTATGAATGGTTGGAAAATGATCCTTTTATTTCCTTTCAACAAAAGTTTCATCGGGTTGAAAGAGGATTTCTTTCTGAAGAAGAATTAAGAAAAATTGAAGAAAAGGATTTGTAAATTCCTCGGTTACAATATATAAGAGATCTATTTGTTTTTGGCTGCTATACTGGGTTAGCTTACATCGATGTGATGCAATTATCACCTGCTAATATCAAAATTGGTATTGATAAGCAGTATTGGTTATTCACAAAAAGGGAAAAAACTGATCATCTCGTTAGAATTCCTATCCTCCCCGTTGCAATGGAGATTATTGATAAGTATAGAAATGATCTGAAAGCAATTGTTCAAAATCGATTATCTCCAAATATTTCCAACCAAATAATAAATAGCTACTTGAAAGAAGTTGCAGATTTATGCCAAATCAGCAAAAATTTGACTTTTCATTTAGCCCGACATACTTTTGCCACAACAGTTACTCTGGCCAATGGTGTTCCCATTGAATCTGTTAGCAAAATGCTTGGCCATTCTAAAATTTCAACCACCCAGATTTATGCTAAAGTAATTGAGAAAAAACTTGGTGAGGATATGAAAAAATTAAAGGAAAGATTAAACGAAAAACGAATTGTTTAATTTATGATATTCCTACTCAATTATAACAAATAACGATAGAAAGTTAATCCAGAACACATGGTATTCCATCTCGCAACACTGAAAAACACAGAGCGAGTTTGAAGTTTGTTGTTGTAGCAAATGGCTGTATCAATTCACATTCTTTGTCCAAATCGTAAATCATAGAATTCTCTCCTACAATTTTGCCGCGAAGTTATTGATCGCCAGCTGGAAAAGTCAAGGGGTTGTGTTTTTCATAACTTCCATGACCAAAACACCGCTTCGCGCTCGGTCACCTTTTTGCCCTCTGCTTCTTGCCCCATACCCACTGCAAAAACCTGACATGCCGCCCTTGACAAGAATCCGCCTGGCTCAATGTTGGTTGGCTCAAAATTAACAGGCGAGCCAGACCAGACCTGAGTTGAATCAAAGGGTGCCAATAAAAATCTACAGGGCAGTAGTAACTCACATGAAATTTTTCGAAGGTATTAAAAACCTGAACGACCTGCGCAAAGAATACCGCCGACTGGCCTTTTTGTATCATCCCGACAGGGGTGGAGATACGGCCATCATGCAGACAATCAACGACCAGTTCGACCGGCTTTCAAAAAAGCTGATCAATGACAATACCGATTTTTCTGAAGCCAGAAAACATTACGAACAGGAAGTTTCAGAAGAAATCCGTGAAATGATCGACCGGATTATTTTCCTCAAAGGTGTCGAAATAGAAGTAATCGGAGGTTGGATTTGGATAACAGGAAACACTTTCCCGGTCAGGTCAACGCTCAAAGGGCTTGGCTTCATGTTCAGTCACGCTAAAACAGCCTGGTACTGGCACAAAGGCGAATACTCCAAAAAATCGGGAAAGTTGCTCTCGATGGACCAAATGCGTGATCTGTTCGGTTCGCAAAGGATCGAAACCAAAAGCGAAACAGAAAATCAACTTCATTAAATAACCGGGCGTGCCAGATGTTCCCCGAACTTATCGAGGGGTGCCCAAATAAATTCCAAAGGCATGGGTCAATTACAATGAACTATTATTCAAACGATCCGCGTGAAATTAAAACTAAGTTTCCATCCTGTTGTGCCACTTGTGGTTGCAAATTGCCAAAAGGAGTCAATGTTTATTATTGGCCCTCAAGTAGAAAAATTTACTGTTTGGAGTGCGGTGACGAAGATTACCGTCAATTCCTTTCATCTGCAGCCGATGAAGAAGTGATAAACGGCACAGGGAATCCTTACTGTGGTTGTTAATTCCGAAGGGGCTTTTTGCCCCTTTTTTGGTCGATTAAAAACGCTTCATGCTCGACTGAAATGACAGAGAAATCCTTGTTACACTCAAATTAGCGGGTGAAGTTATTGATCGCCAGCCGGAAAAGTCAAGGGGTTGTGCTTATCAAAACTTCTCTGACCAAAACATCGCTTCGCGCTCGGTCACCTTTTTGCCCTCAGCTCCGTCCCATACCCTCTGCAAAAACCTGACATGCCGCCCTTGACAAGAATCCGCCTGGCTCAATGTGTATTACCCGTAATTTAATTTTAACCGGCGTGCCAGAAGCCAAAATAAGTCCGAAGGGCATCGGCATAAGATTATGGGAAAATCAAATGTTGCAGAAAAAACAGCACTAGTTGCTGAAGTTGAAGAAGTTAGCACAGTGGCTCCAACAATGTCAGTAGTCCGCGAAGAACAGGTTGAAGAAGCAGCCCGTAAACTCACACTCGAAGAACGCATACAGAAGGTCGAAGACCTGTCGATGCTGATCGAACGGTGGAAGACACTGAACGATTCAAGGCGCAAGTTGCAAACCTTCCAGATCGGGGCTGATTCGCTGAGCTCGGTTGTCGCATTGCGCGATGCAAACGGGAACGAGTTCAAAACTTCAAACTCAGCCGTTGTCACGTCAGTGATTGATGAAATGAAACGCACGCTGGATATCAAAATCCGCGACGTTGAATCACAAATCAACCTGTGATTGAAAGGGAGGCGCAGCCTCCCTTTTTTTGCTCGCAAACTCACAGCTTTACCATTTTCTCCATGCCCTTTTCCCATGCTGCCTGCTTTCACTCCCAAAGAGCCTTTCGGCTGTGTTCCTGTTAGATGGTCATCTGGTGGCTGCTTTTTTTTAGTTTGTCCTCCTGCTTTCTGCTGTTCCATTCGGTCCCCGCGTTTGGTCTGGTAAGTTGTGGGCCGACCGGCTGGGTTACTTCAAGCAATTTCGAGGGGATTCTACACATCTTAGTTCAAAACTGTAAGGAACCAGCTATTGTTGTTACTCTAAACGTTTGAAGGCCGAACCTTTTTTAGCCATTTCCTGCAAGTAGCTTTTCTACGGCTGTCAGTGATGTTGAAGTTATTCGTCAAAAATATATACAAAGGTTTGTTCCTTTTTCAAGAGACCTGTCAATGAGTTTTCCCGGCATATCCTCAATTAACCGCCTACGGCTGATTCCGGTATTCCAGTTTCCTCATTGCCATCCTGAAATGGAACATTTCAACCTGTATATTTTTTTTAAAATAACTTAAAATTCAACATCATGACAACTTTTGAAAAGCATTACATCGGAAAAGGCAAACAGGTAAACGGCCTTGAAATCGTAAGAGTAACATTACCAGTAGCTGGTCTCGAATCCGCAGTTTCTGAAAAAGAAGGCGTTAAATACCTTTCGTTCGAAATCGCAAAACTGAAAGAACCCGACAAATTCGGTCGTACCCACACCTGTTATTTTCAGACCAAAAACTACACCGGGGAACCGAAAGATCAGGGACCACAGCAAGCTAAAAAGGCTGGCAAAAAGAAATCGAAAAAGCAGGCCGCCGAATCCGAAGATGACCTTCCATTCTAACAGGAACAAAAAAGCCGAAAGGCTTTTTTTATGGCCGTTTTTTCCATTTCTAAAATCAATTATAATGAGAAGTGAATGCAAATCAATACTTTGTAATTGGATGAATTGAATTTATGGAACGTTTTATGAATTTAATGAAAAGAGGTACATTGAAAATTTAGAACAACTTCCAACGAAGCCTATGTATCAAACTTTAAGTTAAAATACTAATATTCTTGTTTCCCTATTCAAAATAAAATTCATCCACTAAACAATGTTCATTGCCCCACGTGTAAGTTCTGAATGATCGGACCCAAAAACCGATCATTCAGCACACACACCTTTCCACCTTCCGGGACTGACACACCATGAACGCTTGATTCATTTCTCTCAACCGACTTGTCAATTCCTTCATTCATTTCCCTTCATTGTTATTACGGTCATTCTTTTCAGGTTTATGACAAATTTGTTCGGTTATAACTTATTCCAACCTAATTGTTTGAGGAAAATGAAAACTAATTTACTAATTTTGGCACTTCTCTGGGTGTCATTGTTCTTTACTTCGAGATATCGTAAATTATTTTATTATTCTAATATCCAACAATATAAGTCAACAATCGTATACTTTATCTGATAGCAATCAGTAATATCACCTATTCACTTATTTTTTCATGCACGAAGTTCTTTATCTTAAATTTTATAGTTTTGTCCTACATAAGACAATTCGATTAACCTCAATTGATATAATTTGAGGTTTGAAGTTAGAGAAAGGTTTCTCAGATATGATGGGGAGAAAATTCGCAGTATTGAATGCTTATAAACTATTATTATTGAAAACTGATCGCGAAATATGGGAAAATTTTAAGGCTGGAGATAAGTCCGCACTTTCGTATGTCTATTTTCAGCATTTTCGCCCTATGTTCCAATATGGTAAACGTTTAAAGGACGATCCTGAATTCATAAAAGATTGCATTCAGGATGTATTTTTCAAGCTGATACAAGCTGGAGAAAACCTAAGTTCTACTGAAAGCATCAGATTTTACTTGTTCAAAGCCTTAAAAAACACCATATTAAAGGAATTGGATAAAAGCAGAAAAGTCGAAATTGTGGAGTTGATCCCGTTAAAGTTTGATGCCGCTTTTTCACTCGAAGAAGAGTTATCAGAAAAGGAGAATGGATCAAATAAAGAAATGGCTCTTTTGAATGCATTAAAGGGTTTGAGTGATCGACAAAGGGAAATTATTTATTTGCGTTATGAATGTGGAATGGAATATGACCAGATATGCGATATTATGCAATTGAAGAATGATTCTGCCAGAAAGCTAGTTTATAGAGCTGTAAAGTTATTGCGGGAAATTATTGGTGATCAACTACAAATTCCATTAATACTATTACTGATTCGATTTTCAAACAAACATGTTTTATAGCAGGTATTGATTGTGTCCACAAAATATAGTATTCAGGACTTACAAGTCAAAAGCTTTAATCGTGGACAAAAAGTACCTCAAATATTCAGTAGAAGATTTTACCCAGGATATAAAATTTATAAACTGGGTTCACAACGGTGACGGACTCAAAGAATGGGAAGATTTCATCAATCAAAATCCGAATCGGTCCAAAGACATAAAATTAGCCAGAAAAATCGTTTCTGCTCTCCGATTTTCTCCAAAAGATCTTGATGAAAGAGATATTTATGAAATCTATAAAAATGTTGATTTGTTTTATAACCTCAGCCATAAGTCAAAACGATCGTTTAGGATTAGGAGATTTTTGAACTATGCAGCATTATTTGTGCTGATTTTTTCCATCGGTGCAGCAATTCCTTATTTATATTTCACACGCAGCCAGGTTCAGTTTTCTGAAATTACGGATTCTTCTTCAACGATTGGTGAAGCAAAATTGATAACTGCTAGCGGTCAAGAATTTCTGCTGACAAACAGCCAGTCGGATCTAAGACTCAATAAATCAGGAAATCAGCTTGAAATAGATCAGGACAGCATTATTAGTTTAGATTCGGAAACAAATCAAATGGCTGAATTAGTAGTTCCTTACGGGAAACGATCGAAGATTCAATTATCTGACGGCACAAATGTTTGGCTTAATGCAGGCTCGACTCTGGTTTTTCCACAAAAATTTAAAGGAAAGGAACGAAAAGTTTTTCTAAAAGGTGAGGCCTATTTTGAAGTTTCCAAAAATAAAGATATGCCATTTGTTGTTGGTGCCGATCAAATGAATATAAATGTACACGGAACGAAATTTAATGTAAACAGTTACGATTCAGAGAATAATCTGGAAGTGGTTTTGGTTGAAGGAGTGGTTGGTCTCAAAGAAAATAACTTCTTAAATATGTTCAGCAAAGAGATTAGAATGAGTCCAAATCAAAAAGCCGTTTATAACAAAACAGATAAACAGACCAATATTGAATCGAATATTGATGTTACCTACTATACATCGTGGACAAACGGATTGCTTGAATTCAACAAAGAAAGCATCATCACAGTATTTGACAAGCTTTCCAGATTTTACAATGTTCAGTTTATTACGGATGATCAGGTAGAAATAAACAAAAAAATAAGCGGGAAGCTTGATTTGAAAGAATCTTTGGAAGTCGTTATGAAAGTAATTTCGGATGCAGCACCAATCACCTTTCAGATTAATCAGGAAAAAGTATTTGTTAATAGTAAAAACTAATTCATTGCCAATGCGATAAAAAAAGATCCGGAGAATGCGGTCAACATTCCCCGGACTTAATATAAACGTCAATAAATATCAACGTTAATCAAACATTCAAATTTATGAAAAAAAAAGTTATGAATTCGCGCTTCCGGCACGGAGGCGCTGGAAATCTGTTAAAAAAGATGAAATTACTATTTGCGTTTTTCTTTGCCGGAATGCTTGCAGTTTCTGCAAGTACTTATTCGCAGCAAACTAAATTAAGCATGAAATTCGAGGAGGCAACCTTAAAAACGGTCTTTACCCAAATTGAAGAAAAAACCGAATTTATTTTCTTCTATAATGAAGACTACCTTGATGTCAATCGTAAAGTAAGTATCAGTGTCAGAGATGAAAAAGTAGAATCAATTCTGAATGAACTCTTTAAAGGAACTGAAAACACTTTTAAAATTTACGATCGGCAGATTGTTATTCTTTCGCCGACGATGAAAACATTGCCACCCATTATAAAATCGGAACTTAAAACAGAACAGAAAACTGAGATTTCAGGAACTGTGGAAGATTCGAACGGGCAGCCTTTGCCTGGGGTTACAGTGATGGTCAAAGGCACTAATTTGGGTGTAACTTCCAGTTCTGACGGGAAATTCAAACTCCAGGTACCTGCAGATGCCACAACACTGGTGTTCTCATTTATTGGAATGAAATCCCAAGAAGTTGCAATTTCCGGAAAAACGACCATCCATATTGTATTGGAAGAAGAAACTGTTGGGATTGAGGAAGTGGTGGCTGTTGGATATGGAGTTGCCAGAAAACGGGACATTGCAGGGGCCATTTCTTCCATTAAAACAGATGATGTTAAGGCAGGTGTGATTACCTCAACGGCTCAACTGCTTCAGGGACGTGCTGCCGGGGTAATGGTTCGTCAGAATAATGCAGAACCAGGAGGTGGTATTTCAGTGCGTGTGCGTGGTTCTTCCTCCATCAGTTCAAACAACGAACCGCTTTATGTAATTGATGGATTTCAAACAAGCATTGGGAACCAGATCAATCCGAACGATATTGCTTCAATTGAAGTACTTAAAGATGCCGCGTCAACTGCAATTTATGGTGCACGTGGTGCAAATGGAGTGGTCATTATTACCACCAAAAAGGGTACTGAAGGGAAATTTTCAATCGATTATAGCTATAATCAAGCAACCAAATCGCTATTCAATCCATGGGATCTGATGGATGCACAGGATTATATGTCCTACGCCATGAAAAACTGGAATGACAATGGCTCACAGGGCAATCCACCCTACACACAGGCTCAGCTTGGTTATTCCGGACCTGGAACCGATTGGATTGAAAAAGCAACACGGGTGGCCACCACTCAGAATCACCAACTTTCCATTATGGGTGGCAGCAAAAAGCTTAAAATGAGCATTATGGCCAACTATCTGGATGATCTGGGGGTTCTTCAAAGTACGGAGTTCAATCGTTTTGGAACCCGTTTAAATCTGGATTATCATCTGAGCGACAGAGTGCGTTTTGGTACAAATATCTATGCCGCACGCTCGTTTAAGAACTACATTACAATGGGTAACAATGCCACAAATAACAATATCATTTACGCCATGCTCATGTCTGGCCCTTTTTCGACCGATACGGATGTGAATATTTTCGGAGAACAGGCCCGGAGAAACACACTTCTGGATGAATTAAATTCAGTGGAGTCCGAGAATATCGCCAACACCATTTATTCAACGATATATGGGGAGGCTGATATTTTAAAATCCTTGACTGCACGTGTGGCCTACACTTATAGCAATGACAATACAAAATCGAGAAGATATTTTCCAAAAACAACCAATGTCGGGTTAGCCGACAATGGACAGGCTTCAATCGAAAATGCCAAAGGTGACAATCAACAGTTGGATGCTCTTCTTACTTACAACGCGACGCTAAAGAAAAAAGCGAACCTGAAGGTATTAGCAGGAACAACCTATACGGACTATTTGGGAGTGGAAGATGGAATTTATGCACGTGATTTTTCTACTGATGCATTCTCTTTCAACAACATCGGAGCAGCAAAAACAATCTCCGGCGTTTATTCAAGTCAATACCAACGCAACACCCTTTCCTATTTTACCCGTGCTGAATTTGTTTATAACAACAAATATATCATCAATGCTTCCTACCGTGCGGATGGAGCGTCTAACTTCGGAACAGGTAACAAATGGGGTTTTTTCCCTTCAGCTTCAGTAGCCTGGCAGATTGGCGATGAATCGTTTCTGGATTTCTCCGATAAAGTTTTGTCTTCCTGGAAACTGCGTGCCAGTTATGGTATTACCGGGAACGACGGAATTGGCAGCTATCAGTCAATCGGAAGATTTGGAATTACCGATGTCTATCTGGGCGGCTCTGAAGTGCAAAAGGGCTACTATCCATCAAGCCCTTCCAATCCAGCCTTGAAGTGGGAGACCACGGCACAGCTCAATATCGGCACTGACCTATCCTTGTTGAAGGATCGGATCCAGTTTAATATTGATTACTACGTTAAAACGACCTCTGATCTGTTGAATCCGGTAATGGTGCCCATTTCTAACGGAGGTTTCACCTCCATGCTGGGAAACAACGGCAAGATTGAAAACCGTGGATGGGAGTTCTTTATGCGTTCCACAAATATCCAGAAACCCAATTTTGTATGGACAACTACTCTTAATCTGGCCCAGAATAAAAATAAAGTTCTAGAGCTTAACGAGGGTGAAGCCCGATTTAGCTCCATCAGCCCACAGGGGTGGTATAACTTTGAAGAATATTCCATCCTGCAGGAAGGACGCGCATTGAGTACGCTCTATGGCTATGTATTCGATGGGATCATTCAAACGGATGAAACCTATACGGCACAACCTAATTCAATTGCCGGTGACCCTAAATTCAAGGATGTTGATCTGGATGGAACCATCACACCAAAAGATAGAACGGACATTGGGGATGGCAATCCAGATGTCATCTTTGGATTGACTAATAATTTAAAAATATATGATTTCGACTTTTCGTTTTCTTTTGACGGTTCCTACGGGAATGAATTGTTGAACATTTCACGTTTGATGCTCGAGGAAGAAGGAAGACTCCGCGATTCACAAAATCGCTGGTCACCCTTCAATCCATCAAACGAAATTCCCAAAAATGGGTATAAGAAAAATGCGGGTATCAAATACGGTTCCTATATCAATTCACGCTATGTGGAAGATGCCAGTTACATGCGTCTTCAGAACATCGAGCTTGGATATACGCTCCCACTTCAAAAATGGGGAAAGGCCACCAATTACATCAAGGGAACGCGTATTTTTATTGGGGCCCAAAACCTCTTTACAATTACCAACTATACAGGTTTTAGCCCAGAAACAAGTACAAATGGGGGTTCTTCAGTGGCTCAAGGCTTGGACTACAACTCTTATCCGGCCTACAAAACCTTTAATTTTGGAGCTAAAATCACATTTTAACCAATTAAAATCAAGTCAGAATGAAAAATATAATCAATAAATTAGTAATTCTCGGTATTGCCGCAATGGTAGTGACGGGTTTAAGCAGATGCTCTGATGTGCTGGAGGAGGTGATATACTCTGATCTTACTACTGCAAATGCTTTCCAAACTGAGAATGATGCAATGGCAACAATCAATGGCATATACGAACGTCAGATATCGGTTACAAACCGTTCGATTTTCTATCTCAATGATATGCCTACAGATGTTTGCTATATGAAAAATATGCCCAACGAGATATTGAATGATGTGCAAATGTCAAACAATCAAGATGTAACCGCTTCATGGAGTGGATATTACAAAATGATTTCGCGGGCAAATATAGCAATCGATAATCTTTTTAAGATCCCTGGTACTCAATTTGATGACAATGCAAGTGTGGGAGAGAAACAAAGAGATGCCCTACTTGCGGAGGCATATTATCTCAGAGCTTTTGCCTTTTATCAACTTTCAGACCTCTACTATTCAATTCCGATGAATACAAATAGTACAACGGCCATTGATGCCAAATTGCCACTTACGCCCATTGATAAGGTTGAGGAACAAATTATTGCTGACTTATTGCTTGCAACGGCATCCTTACCTGAGAAATTTGCAAGTCAGAATGATGCAGGGCGTGCAACCTTAGGGGCGGCTTACGGAATGCTCTGTCGCGTATATATGCGTGCTGCCGGACGCAACCGGTTGGACGGCAAAGAGGCTACCGCCATGTGGACTACCGCTCTGGACTATGCAAATAAAATCCTTACCATGGAAGCGAATGGGGTTTATAGCCTTCAACCAAAAGTATGGAATGTTTTTGATCCTACCACCGATGCAGCCAAATACAACAATGAGTTGATCTATGCTGTCAGAGCGAACCCCAATGGCAATGGAACTTCTGATATTGCCATGAACTTCACGCCCTGGAGTTTTGATATGGGATGGAATTTGTTTAGTGTTCCCCTGGAGTTAATTTGGCAAATGGAGCCTGATGATGAACGTTTGAGTGTTCTCATTGGAACTTCTTTTGCAGATGTGTATGCCCCACAAAAGATCTTCTATTCAATTCCTGCAAATATTAATTTGACGGGTACCCTCTATAAAGAAACTCCAACACGGATCGACTACGAACTGGGTGCAGGTTTTTCGCAGAAGTATAAATACCTTAATTCAGGAACTTACAATTATCGTACGGGCAATAATATGCCCATCCTTCGTTTGGCGGATATCATCCTTTGTAAAGCGGAGATATTGAATGAATTGAACGGACCAAACCAGGAATCGATTGATTTGATTAATCGTATCCGCACACGGGCATTTGGACACAGCAATAAAAACCTTGTGATTGCCAACTATCCCTCCAAAGAGAACATGCGTTGGGCCATCTGTCAGGAGCGCGCTTTTGAACTCAACAACGAAGGGCTGCGGCGGCCCGACCTTATCCGGATGGGTTTGTGGAAAACGGTCGTTGAAGGCTATGTGGCGGCCATTAAAGCCAAGACCATTAAAAACGAAGACAACTGGATGGTGCAAAACCCAGGCAAACCACGCCCTGATTATAGCGCCAACTGGAAAAGCTATCCCACGGATTTAACTGAAAATGATATCCGTCGCTATTATCCTGTTCCTAAAATAGAATCGGATATCAATCCAGCTCTTTTGGACAATAGAAAATTTAATTGAATGATTTAAAATTAAGATAGGGAAGGAGTTATCCGATTGCTCCCATGGCCAAAAGATTAACTCCTTCCCTTATAAATTTGAAAAGATGAGAAAAGGATATTTTAACTTAATTTTACTGATAATTGTTTTATTCACCTCCTGCACCAAAGAGGAGAGCTTTGCCCAATCGGCCCTGGATAAGCGATGGGATTTCAACGATATGATTGGCTGGAAATACGCCCATCAGGATGATAATCCTGATAATCAGTGTCAAATCGAAGAAGGGGTGATGAAAATTTGGACAAGAGCCCAATCGCCTGACCGGAAAAAAATATGCACCATCGAGAAGGTTTACACTACCGGACGCTATAAATGGAAAACCTTCATCTCAGAGATGGGACCGGGCGACCAGGCAAGCATCGGTAGCTGGATTTACAACGATGACCTGCACGAAATAGATTTTGAGGTCGGTTATGGAAAACAGGCCGTCCGGGACCAGTTAGGCGCCCAGCCTGATGACTATGTGGCCTACATGACCACCCAGGCCAATCCATCCAAATCGGTCCCTGTATTGATCAAAGGGGGCTGGCACACTTTTGAAATTGATTTGTCGCTTAAAAAAAAGAAATACTTTGTCCAATGGATCATTGACGGTCAGGTTCTTAGTTCGGTTCAGCAAACCTTCGGTAAACAGTTCCCCTTCATGATTTTCTGCTCAGTGGAAAATCTTAAATTCATAGGCGACACCCCTGCCTCCAAGGATAATTACGGGTTGTTTGACTATGTGGAGTATTCATATCACAAATAAGCCTATAAACTGGAAACGCTATGAGGATTAAACTATTGTTGTACAGCCTGATCATTGTGCTTGTTGTGGGTTGTAATGATCAAAACAAGAAACGGAAAGTGGATGCAGGTGTTATTATTACAAAAGTGACCCTTACTCCGTGTGAAAACAATATTCTTCGGGTAAATGCAACAATAGATTTAAAAAGTGCTGCCACCGTGGAAGTGAAGTATTACAAGGAAAGCGATCCGCAGAATGTCCATACAGCGAAAATTAGTCCCTCTTCACAAAAGCACCTCATCACCTTGTTGATGTTGGAGGAAAAAACTTCTTATAAATTCAGCGTCAAGGCAACGACAGATAAAACCTGGACCAGTTCCAAAGAATATAGTTTTACAACGGCCTCATTGCCATCTTGGATGCCGGAATATAAGGTAACACTGAACAAATTGAAGGTCTTGCCCAAAGGCTATATTCATATCGCGCAAAAAGAAGGAGCTGGATACCTGGTTTTACTCAGCTACGAAGGCAAAATCGTGTGGTACGAAAAACTCGGAATCGGTGTAAATGTTTCTAGTTTCGATCCCCAATCAGGAACCTTTGCCTGCATTGTGGGCAATAATCCAGATCGAATATATGCAGGCAGCGAAATAATTGTAGTCGATTTATATGGAAATATCCTGATGCGTCGTGCCAATACAAGTTTCGATAATCCCTATTTCCACCATGACATCTTGCGACTTGAAAATGGAAATTTGGTTGTTATAAATTGTGTTCCAAAAGTATTTGACCTAGGGGCTGTTGGTGGCAAAGCAGACCAGACGGTATGGGGTGATGGATATACAATCTATAACCCCCTCGGAGAACCAGTTTCATCCTGGGATGTATTCGGGGAAATCGACCCCCGCCAGGATCCCAATATTCTTGGAATTGGAATCAATGAAGCCAATTATCCCGTGGTCTTTGACTGGGTACATGCCAATACCATCAGTGTGGATACGGATGGAAATTTCCTGATGTGTTTCAAACAACTTAACCAGGTATGGAAGATTGATAGCAAAAATGGGCAGGTACTTTTTCGACTGGGTTTAAACGGCAATGTTGAAATGGATCCCAGGTACATTACCCAGGGCGTGCATTCGGTATACCGCGACAAAAACGGCAGCCTGTTGTTCTTTGACAATGGTCTCTTTAAAAGACAATCGCGGGCATTAAGCTTTACGGTCGATGTAACGGCCAAAACCTCCACCCTCACCCGGGAAATTGTATTCCCGGAAGAATATTTTTCCAGAGCACAAGGAAGTGTCTATATGACAGACCAGGATCACTATCTGTTTGGTTCTTCAGTCTCTCAAACAATGATTATCACCGACACCATCGGCCAGATAGTATGGAATTGCTCCTCATCACATGTATTCTACAGGGCTTATCCAATCGAAAAAATTGAACTTTAAGGATCGCAGCCTTGATAACCAAAATGCTCCAGTGTTGATTGTGAAGAAACCAATTGAATCACTGCAGTTTTCAAGGAATTGAAAAAAGCAAACCCAATAGAGTCGGTTTTGCTAAAAATCAAAAAAATAAATTTTAAACCTATCTATCAAGTCATGAGTATGAAAAAAACAATTGTTTTCCTAAGTATGCTGGCTGTAAGCCTTGGCGCATTTGCACAAGGAACTTACCCGGTGGTTCCATTCCCAAACAAGTTGGTGAAAGCAAATGGAACGTTTGAATTCAAAGCTGAACTGACAATCGATTTACCAGATGCGTTTATGTCAGAATTGGAAATTATTAAAAGTATTTTTGCTGAAGAATATAACACAAAAGTAATAGCAAATTCCAAAGGCAGGTTAAGCGTTCAACAAAACAGGCATTTAGGCCCTGAGGCGTACACCCTTGCGGTGAACAATGATCGGATTGAAGTAGAGGCTTCAACAACGACCGGGCTTTTTTATGCCGTTCAAACGATACGTCATTTAATAAAACTGACTGAGGGAGGCGCTTATCTTATCTCTGCCTGTCAGATTGCAGACCAGCCCATGTATAAGTGGCGTTCCTTTATGCTGGACGAGGCTAGATATTTTAAGGGCGAAAAAATTGTAAAGGAGCTTCTTGACCAGATGGCCTTATTAAAACTGAATATTTTCCATTGGCATTTAACCGACGATCAGGGCTGGCGCATTGAAATAAAAAAATATCCCTTGCTTACTGAAATTGGCTCGAAACGCGATTCCACCCAGATGGGTATATGGCCAGGAGGTTGGGAAAGTACCACATTTGACGGAGTTCCACATCAAGGGTTCTATACCCAACAACAGATCAAGGAGATCATCCGTTACGCAGCACAAAGACATATTACAATTGTTCCTGAATTTGAAATCCCCGGCCATGCCAGTGCTGCCATCGCGGCTTATCCTTGGCTGGGATCTTTTAATCAGCAAATTAAGGTCCCGGGAACATTTGGGGTTCACTACCAAGTGTTTAATATTATAGATCCTAAGGTTGAATCTTTCCTGAAAGATGTCCTGGACGAAATCATTGCCTTGTTCCCTTCTCCGGTTATCCATATTGGCGGTGACGAAGTCAAATACGACCAATGGAAAAACTCTCCCGATGTAAATGCCTTCATGACAGCCAACAACATCGCATCTTACGCTGATTTACAGGTTTGGTTCACCAATAAAATTTCAATTTACATCGGTCAAAAAGGACGTCGGATGATGGGCTGGAACGAAATTATGGGGACTCCTTTGCATGAATACAGCGAAACCGGGCATGTGGCCACAGAAAAGTTGGCCCAAAACTCCATTGTCCATTTCTGGAAGGGTGACCTAAAGCTCATTGACGATGCAGTCACAAAGGGCTATGATATTGTCAACTCTTTCCATGAATTTACTTATTTGGATTATAACTTTAACAAAATTCCCTTGGAGAAGTCTTATAACTTTAATCCTACCCCGGAAAACTTATCACCGATGTATAAAAAACAAATTCTTGGATTTGGATGCCAGATGTGGAGCGAGTGGATTCCATCCGTTCAGTCAATGCAGCTACAAATCTTCCCAAGGTTGGCTGCCTATGCCGAAGTGGGTTGGACCGAAGTGCCCAATAAGGATTTTGACCGCTTTAAACAGTCCCTTACAATACTCGAACAATACTGGAACCGTAAAGGAATTAGTTATTATGACAAACAATAAATTAATAGCATTGCTAATCAATTGTTCCTAAACCATGCGAAAATTATTTCTATGCAACAGAACAACCAAATATCATTAAAATACCTGTTTTTTACATTCCTAAAAATAGGGTCTATTTCGTGGGGAGGCTTTATGGCTTTGATAGCTGTGGTCCAGAAGGAGTTTGTTGATAAAAACAAAATCGTTAAAGATGAGATCATCCTTGATGGTATTTCTTTGGCCACGGTTTTACCTGGCCCTGTTGCATTCAATGTCGTAGCCTATTTAGGTTACCATTTGCGGGGATTGAAAGGCGCATTGGTAAGTATGGTTGCCATTATTTTACCTTCTTTTTTGCTGATTCTAGCCCTGGCTTATGTGTATTCAAACTACGGGCAGATACCTGCATTGAGTCATTTCTTTCTTGGAGTACTACCTGCTGTTTCGGCTGTGATTATTAGTGTAGCTGCCAATATGGGCAAGAAACAGTTGAAGGATTACAGTCAGGTAATGATTGGTGTCTTTGCATGCCTTACCCTGATTTTTATCCGCTCATTTTTTGCCACCCTGGCTATTATTTTTATCAGTTCAGTCGCTGGTTATTTGCTTTATCACAACAAGGCAAACCCAATTAAAAGTGAACCAGCTAATTCTCAAATGTTTAATCTGCGCAAGTTCCTGTTGTTTTGTGTTTTAATCCTTGCGGTGGTTTTTGGTCTCTGGCTGATGCCATTGCTGTTTAATGGGCAAAGTGCCGACAAAGCCACACTCCTTCAGCAAATTGCATTCACTTTTTCAGGCCTTAGCCTGACTTTGTTTGGCGGTGGGTATGTGATTATTCCAGCCATGCAGCAAGTGATTGTTGACGGGCTGCAATGGTTGAACATAAAGGAATTTGCGGATGCCATTGCCATGGGGCAAATTACCCCGGGGCCCATTTTTATCAGTGCCACTTTTATCGGTTATAAAATGGCAGGAGTAACGGGTGCCGTTACTGCCACCGCTGCCATTTTTTTTCCTCCAGGCTTTCTCATGTTGTTCTGTTCGCGATTTCTGGATCAGATCAAAATTTCAGGGTTTATCATTGCTCTATTCAAAGGCTTACGTCCAGCCATCATAGGGATGATATTCTCAGCTTCTTTTACCATTATGAAAGGGGTGGATATCGGTTGGCAGACAGTGCTTATTTTCATTGTAGTATTGTTTTTATCCATCAGCTATAAAGTGAATGTTGCCTATCTTATACCTGCTTCAGGAGTTGCCGGTATGTTATTGTTTTAGCATTTGATTACAAAAAAATAGTGAAAATGAATTTTATTCAACCCATACAGATGATAGGAACTCAGCGTTCCGGCTCCAACTTGTTAAGGCTATTACTTAACCAATACAAAGAAGTTGTAGCGCCTCATCCTCCCCATATTCTTCAACGATTTTTTCCGCTCCTTCCCGCTTATGGCGACCTCGCAAACAAGGAAAATATGGCTTCCCTGATTGAGGATGTTTGCAGGCTTATTGAAAGAAATCCGGTCCCCTGGAATGGAATAGCCTTCGATAGACAAGCGATTCAGGAGGAATGTAAAAACAATACATTAATTGATATTTTCAGGGTTGTTTATGATAAAATGGCAATCAGTCACCAAGCCTCCATGTGGCTGTGCAAAAGCATGACCAATGTTTATTTCGCCAGTGAAATGGAAAAGGAAGGACTTAAGCCGCTATACATTTACCTGTTCCGTGATGGCAGAGATGTGGCCTGCTCATTTAAAAAAGCGATTGTGGGAGAAAAACATGTTTATCACATTGCCAAAGATTGGCGTGAAAACCAGCTGGCTTGTCTTGAATTAAAGAAAAGGACTGCTGCTGAGCGATTTATAGAATCACGTTATGAAGATCTGATTGATGCACCTGAAAAAGAGATGATTCGACTCAGTGAATTCCTTCATGTGAAATATGATCAGGCCATATTGAATTATTACAATTCCGAAGAATCAAAGAATACATCAACCGCAGGGATCATGTGGGGCAATGTTGTGAAACCGATTATGACAAATAATAAAAGAAAATTTCTCGGCGAGTTAACCCACCAGGAAATTGTACTCTTTGAATCAGTTGCAGGTGATGTACTTGAACTTTTAGGATATGAGCTGGAATTTCCTGAAGAATCAGCAAAATTGGTTATTAGCGAGGAGCTTAGGACTGAATTTGATATTCAAAACAAAATGTTGAAAGAAAAGGCCAATTTATGGGCCGATCCTGAAGGAATGAAACTGCGGGTTAGGCAGGATGAACTGATGAAAAATATAAAAAAGCGAATAATTTAAATCTTATGGCAAACTATTTTCCCGATACAGTGGGTAATGGACAAATAATTTGGCTTTTTGGAAGACCTTGTGCCGGTAAAACAACCATCAGCAATCGCCTTGCCGAAAGTTTAAAGGCTGATGGAACTCCTGTCATTACACTTGATGGTGACGAACTGAGAGCCACCATTAACCGCGATTTAGGGTTTTCTCTTGAAGACCGCTACGAAAATATAAGAAGAGCATGCGAGTTGGCCAGAATTTTTTCCCTCAAGAATTATCATGTCGTATGTTCATTTGTTACACCTACCATCGAATTAAGAGACTTGGTGTTAACTATTAACAAGGATGCTAAACTCTCTTTGATTTACATTAAAGCTTCTGTTGAGGAATGTATTAGAAGAGATGTCAAAGGGCATTATCGTGAAGCCCGGAATCGTACCATTTCTGATTTTACAGGAATAAGTTCTCCTTTTGAAGAACCTGAAGAGTTCAATAGTCATATCGTTGAAACAGATAATATTACAGTAATGGAAGCGGTCGAAAAGTGCTTGCTGATTGTTAAAAGGCAAATGGTTCGGCATGGGGAAAATGTGTGGAAACCTGAGTAATGGTTCTACTTTCTTCGAGTGGTTTGAGTATACGCCAAACGTGGATTGGAAAGACTAAACAGGATAATAATCTTCCGGAGATCGGATTTGATCTCCCGAAGTTTATTTAAAATTAAAACAATCACAGAATGATATACAAAAATTATTTATTAGGGCTGATGTTGCTGGCAATAAGCATGACGGTCTGTTGCGATGAGTCGGGTAATGAGCTTATGAGTGATTTCCGCAAAACAGAAGACGGTAGCATAATTCCAATTGATGCTATTTCTGTTAAAACAACAGACAATGTTCAGATCGTTGCTTTGGTTGATGGAAAGCCGGTCAATGGCGTTGATACCGCACGTTTTTATGGCATTAAGTATAGCGAAAACATTCAAGCGGTAAACTACAGGCTTCTTGATGGCGCCACCATTTCGCCGGTTCCCGCAACAATTACTGATAGTATTCAGACGACAGTAGAAGGGAAGGTTTTCAAAGTGCGTGATTACTGGGAAAAAGTAGAAGTTTACACCATAACCACAGCCAAGAATGAAAGCTATAAAATTGCCTTTAAATTGGAAGATTATGTAGCTAAAGAAAATGGTTCAGGAACAGAGGATGAACCAAAAGTAAATGAACCGGGTACGCTGTTTATTGACCTTTTTAATGCAGCTGATCCCATTCCAGATCAGGACGTTTGGCAACTTTGTGCCCCTGGTACGCCAATATGGAATCGCTATTTTGCTGCGGTCGAAGGATACGAGACAGTAAAAGTTGAAGACGGTTACCTGAAACTAACTGTAAAAAAAGACGGAGCCGATTACAAAAATGGCGGTATCCGCACTTTTGAAGGTTTCCCAAAAGATTCGCGTGTAGAATTAAAAGCCCGGCTGACAAAAAAAGTGCGTGGTGGTTTTCCGGCTATCTGGCAAATGCCAATTAACGGAACGTCCTGGCCAACGGCAGGTGAAATCGACCTCATGGAGTGGATACAGGGAACACCAGATATGATTTACCAAACGCTGCACTATAAATACGACAATCCAGATAATACAGCTGGAGTTGCACCTGTATTTGGCGTTACCGAATGGCATACCTATGCCGTTGAACGGACCAACGAAGCAGTAACCTTCTTTGTCGACGGTGTTCAAACGATGCGTTATCTGAACGAGGGTGTAGTAGAAAAATATCCGTTCAACAACTGGAACTATGATATTATTTTAAATTTCTCGTTGGGTGGGGCTAATACCTGGCCTGGACAAATATTCGACCAGGATCTGCCTGGTGAAATGTGGGTAGACTGGGTACGTGTTGTTGCTTTGTAAAAAAAATCTCATAAGCATAAAATCCCGATGTGATTTTTATACCCCTACGAATAAATTTAACTATTTTAAACTTGGTTTTACATGGTTTTAATTGAAAGGAAGGTTATGTTCTGTATTCAGTTGTAATATATCATTTTAAATAAATGATGAACTAAAGCGTAAATAGTATGAAGCGTAATCTATTAATAGTGGCTGGTTTGGCCTCTTTAGCTGCCGGATGTACCTCTTCGGCTCCAAAAGAAGAAAAGCCTGATCGTCCGAACATTATTTTTATCATGACCGATGATCATTCGTTTCAAACACTGAGTACCTATGATAATCGGTTTATCCAGACACCGGGGCTAGACCGCATTGCCAAAGAAGGAGTCACTTTTACCAACAGTTTTGTGGCTAATTCCATTTGCGGGCCAAGCCGTGCCTGCATGTTAACCGGAAAACATAGTCATACAAATGGCTTTCGTGATAATCGTGATCAGTTTGACGGATCGCAGCAAACCTTCCCCAAACTTTTACAGCAGGCCGGGTACCAGACAGCCATCATTGGAAAATGGCATCTGAAAAGTGATCCGACAGGATTTGACTACTGGAGTATTCTTCCGGATCAGGGAAATTATTACAATCCCGATTTCATCAGCAAAGATGGGAAAAAGCGTCACGAAGGTTATGTCACCAATCTGATAACCGATTTCAGTATCGGCTGGATGAAACAGCGCGATGCATCGAAACCTTTCTGCCTTCTCCTGCATCACAAAGCTGTTCACCGCATCTGGATGCCCGACACGCCATACCTCAGGCTCTTTAAGGATCAGAAATTCCCGTTGCCGTCTAATTTTTACGACGATTACGCCGGAAGAACTGCTGCCGGGAAACAGGAAATGAGCATCATCAAAGACATGGATCTGGTTTACGATCTAAAAATGCTCGACAAGGAAGGTACCATTCAAACTCCTTATCGGAATGCCTATAAGAATGGTGAATACGCTCGCATGACCAATACCCAGCGCAAAGCATGGGATGAAGTTTACGACCCGATTATCCGTCATTTTCTTGAAGCTAAACTTGAAGGGAAGGAACTGGCCGAGTGGAAATATAACCGATATATGCAGGATTATCTGGCCAGTGTCAGGTCTCTTGATGACAATGTTGGCCGGTTACTGAAATACCTCGATGAAAGCGGTCTGGCCGAAAACACTGTCGTGGTTTATACTTCCGATCAGGGGTTTTACATGGGCGAGCACGGCTGGTTCGATAAACGGTTTATGTATGAAGAATCGTTCCGCACTCCTTTGCTGATGCGCCTTCCGAAAGCTTATCATGCTCATGGAAAGATCAGCCAGCTGGTTCAGAACATTGATTATGCCCCAACTTTTCTGGAATTGGCCGGAATTCAGGTTCCCTCCGATATTCAGGGAGAATCACTGCTCCCGTTGCTCAAAGGTGAAAAGCCGGCCAGCTGGCGAAAATCATTGTATTACCATTTCTATGAATTTCCCGGCGAGCACGCGGTACGACGTCATTACGGCATCCGCACTGACCGTTACAAGCTCATTCATTTTTACAACGATTGCGACATCTGGGAACTTTTCGATTTAAAAAAAGACCCATCAGAAATGAAAAATATTTACGATGATCCGAAATACAAACAGCTTATCGAACACTTGAAATTTCAGCTCAAACATCTTCAGGAAAAATACAACGATCCAATTATCAACAATTAATTCAACAAAACTGATCATGAAGTATTTATTGATTTTCTTATTATCAACATTCGGTTTGGTTGGTGTTCGGGCTACTGACAAACTGCCCAAACCAACCCCTTTGCAAATGGAATGGCAAAAGCTCGAAAATATCGCCTTTGTTCACTTCAGCATCAACACCTTTACCGACATGGAATGGGGCTATGGCAACGAATCCCCGTCTCTTTTCAATCCTTCACAACTCGATTGCCGGCAATGGGTGAAAATCTGCAAAGATGCTGGGATGAAAGGCATTATTCTCACGGCTAAGCATCATGATGGTTTTTGCCTGTGGCCTTCGAAATACACCGGGCACAGTGTAAAAAATTCACCCTGGAAAAACGGACAGGGCGATGTGGTCCGCGAATTTTCGGATGCATGCAAAGAATATGGTCTGAAAATGGGATTGTACCTTTCACCCTGGGATTGTAACCACCCCGATTACGGAAAACCTGCTTATAATGAGTATTTCAAGAAACAGCTGACCGAATTACTGACCAATTACGGAGAACTATTTGAAATCTGGTTCGACGGGGCAAACGGCGGGCGCGGCTATTATGGAACCGACTCGCTGCACAACCGCAGTATTACGGCAGATTATTACGACTGGAAAGGCTTTGTTGGATTGGTACATAAGCTTCAACCCAAGTGCATTGTTCACGGCGGAGGTCTACCAGATATTCGCTGGGTAGGCAATGAAGAAGGACACGCCGCTGAAACCCACTGGAGCGCCCTTCGCCCAAACGATCAGTTCGAAAAGGACAAAAGCCACCCGCAGCAGTTGAACACGGGGCACGAAAACGGAACGCGGTGGTTGCCTTCCGAAACCGATGTATCGGTGCGTCCTGGCTGGTATTATCATGCGTTCGAAGACCACAAAGTAAAAACCTTGCCCAAACTAATGAATATTTATTACGAAAGTGTCGGAAGAAATAGCCTGCTGCTACTCAACCTCAGCCCGGATAAGCGCGGACTGGTTCATCCGATTGATTCCACAAGGCTACTGGAATGGAAGCGCCAGCTTGATCTCGACTTTCGGGAAAACCTGATCAGCAAAAACTGTAAGTTCTCGTCCGGAGAACCTAAAAACCTAAAAAATGCCTTCGACAATAATTTCAACACCTATTGGCAAGCCAAAGACAATTCCGGTTATCTGGAAGTAGATTTTGGAATCGAAATTACCTGTAACCGATTGCTGCTTCAGGAATATATTCCTGATGGACAGAAAGTGAAATCCTTCAGCGTCGAATTCTGGAAAGAAGACAAATGGATTGAGCTGACCAAAGCAACCACCATTGGCTATAAACGTATTTTGAGGTTTTTGCCGGTCAAAACTGAAAAGCTGCGCATCCGCATTGACGAAGCGCTGGCCCCGCCAATGATTTCGACAGTGGCCGTGTACAATGCACCTGTTTTGTTGGCTCAGCCCGAAATCCGGCGCGATCAGTCGGGCAAAATCACCATTCTTTCTCCCGACAAGGCGGGAGAAATTTATTACACGACTGATGGAAATCAGCCTACCCGAATAGCTACCCGATACAGCCAGCCCTTCCTGCTCGATGGACCAGTAACCGTTAAAGCAATGATTTGTAACGGTACCGATAATCAGGGTGAAACTACCATGCAAAAATTTTCCGGGTCAAAATCAGGATGGAAAATTGTTGGCGAAACCAAAACGAATCCTGCACTTTTTGATGGTAATCCCGGATCGACCTGGACGAGCATAAATGGTGTAAAAAGCCTTGTAATAGATTTGAGTGCTATCACCCAATTTCATGGAATTACCTATCTGCCCGATCAATCGCGCGGAAACTATGGCATTGCGCTGAACTACCTGATTTCTGTTAGCAACGATGGGCACAGCTGGGAAAACGTGTCAAAAGGCGAATTCTCCAACATCCGGAACAATCCCATTAGACAAACCATCCGCACATCAAAACCGTTACAGGCCCGATTTCTGAAACTGGAAACCACCACGATTTCCGACGGACATAAGTCACTTGGAATTGCAGAACTCGAACTCATCACCGAATAACTTGCATCATGCAAATAACTTTTAGAATGTAACATCTATTAAATTACCTAATAATGAACAAATTACTCTTCTCACTTTTATCCATCTTCTTGTCGTGTGTGGCAATTGCCCAGGAAAAACCGGAATGGGATAATATTCAGGTTGTTGACCGGAACAAAGAACCCGGACGGGCAACTTTTACATCGTA
Source organism: Prolixibacteraceae bacterium (assembly GCA_019459485.1). Classification (GTDB taxonomy): domain Bacteria; phylum Bacteroidota; class Bacteroidia; order Bacteroidales; family Prolixibacteraceae; genus Aquipluma. The sequence continues at coordinate 52,587 of JAIBEZ010000073.1, read as the reverse complement.
CAGCGATTCAAAAAAGGCACTTTCCGGAGATGCTTCCGAAAACAAAATTTCGCTTGATGGAATCTGGAAATTCAATCTGTCGAAAACACCTGCTGCGCGACCCGTCGATTTTTACAAGCCCGGCTTCAGGGTTTCGAAATGGAAGGATATTCCTGTGCCGGCCAACTGGGAAATGCAGGGTTTTGATGTGCCCATCTATGTCAATCATCCTTACGAATTTGCCGACGCGCGCACCCCAATCACCGAATTCAAAAAAGGGCCTGAACCTCCTGCTGTTCCGCGCGAATACAATCCGGTTGGCTCGTACCGCCGCGAATTTACGATTCCTGCTGACTGGAAAAATAAAGAAACCTTCATTTACCTTGGTTCGGTAAAATCTGCTTTTTACATCTGGATCAATGGCAAACAGGTGGGCTACAGCGAAGGCAGTAAACTTCCGGCAGAATTCAATATAACCAGCTATCTGGAATTTGGCAAATCCAACACCATCGCGCTCGAAGTTTACCGGTGGAGCGATGCAAGCTACCTCGAATGTCAGGACTTCTGGCGAATGAGCGGTATCGAGCGTTCTGTATATATTTATGCCCAACCCAAACTCCGGATTCGTGATTTCGAAGTGGTTTCTACCCTCGACGATCTATACTGCGATGGAATTTTCGAATTGTACGCCGATCTGAAAAACCATACTTCAACTAATCAGGAAGTTGAACTGGAATACTCGATTCTGGATGGAAATTCAGTATTAACCAAGGCATCAAAACATGTCAGTCTTAATGCCAGTTCTGAAATCACTACTGATTTTAAAGCTACGCTACCGGCTATAAAACAATGGAATTCTGAATTCCCCAACCTTTACACCTTGCTTATTACCCTGAAAGACAGCGATGGAAATGAACTGGAATCCACCACTCAGTCCATTGGTTTCAGGCGCGTGGAAATCAAACGTGGGTTACTGCTGGTCAATGGAATGGACATTACCCTGAAAGGTGTCAACATGCAGGAACACAACCCAAATACCGGTCATGTGCTCGACGAAGAAACCATGATGGCCGATATCCGAATGATGAAGCAGTTCAACATCAATGCGGTGCGCACATCGCATTATCCGCAACCCGAGCGCTGGTACGAATTGTGCGACCAGTGTGGAATTTACCTTGTTAATGAAGGAAACATAGAATCGCATGGCATGTATTACGGCGAAAAATCGCTGGCCAAAAAAACCGAATGGGAGAAAATGCATGTTGACCGCTTGGTTCGTACGGTTCAACGCGACAAAAATCATGCATCGGTCATTATTTGGTCGATGGGCAACGAAGCCGGAAACGGGGTAAATTTCTATGCCGGATACAAAGCCATGAAAGCCGCCGACCGCAGCAAACGCCCTGTTCAGTACGAACGCGTGGAAATCGGCAGCCGTTTTGCACTGGATTTCGACTGGAACAGCGACATCATTGTGCCGCAATATCCCGATCCGCAAACCTTTGAGTGGTTTGGCGAACACCTGCTCGACCGCCCGTTTATTCCTTCGGAATACTGCCATTCGATGGGAAACAGTACCGGAAATTTTCAGGATTACTGGGACGTGATTAACAAATACCCGCAACTTCAAGGTGGTTTTATCTGGGACTGGGTCGATCAGGGACTTTGGAAAACGGATGAAAAAGGCAATCGCTTTTACGCTTACGGTGGCGATTATGGCGTGAACATGCCATCGGACGGTAATTTCCTGATCAACGGAATTATTTGGGCCGACCGCACACCTCAGCCAGCTTTGTACGAAGTGAAAAAAGCGCACGAGTGGGTGAAATTCAAACCTTTAAGCCTGAAGCAAGATCGGATTCGCATCCTGGTCGAAAACCTGTACGATTTTACCAACCTTCGCGATCTGCAAATTACAGCTGTCATTAAAGCTGATGGACAAGTGGTTCAGAAACTGGACGTGCCGACTTTTGAGCTCGAACCGCACCTGGGTAAAGTGTTGCAACTATCGGCTTCAGGACTCGAAGTTAAGCCTGATACCGAATATTTTCTGCATTTCGAGGTGCTGACGAAATCAACTGTTGGCGTAATTCCAACCGGCCATGCGGTGGCTACCGAACAAATTCGTTTGCCCTGGTTCAAAGCTTCGGCTGCTGCTGAAGTGGAAAATGCAAAACTTTCGATGGAGCAAACCGCCGATCAGGTTAAAATTTTCAATTCTGAAGTGCAGGCAGTTTTCGATTCCAAAAGCGGTTATCTGACCAGCTTTGTTTTTAAAGGCACCGAATATCTGGAAAACAAACAGGGGCCACGTCCCGACTTCTGGAGAGCTGTTACCGATAACGATTTTGGCAACAATATGCCCGGCAACAACATCAACTGGAAGAAAGTGACACTTCAGAATAAATTAAAAAGTTTTGATGCAAAGCAACTTACAGCCGACAGCTACGAAATTAAGGCAGTTTGGGATTTGCCCGAAGCCGGAACTTCGTTTTCTACCGTTTACACCATTAGCGGAAACGGTAAAATTCACCTGAAAAACCGATTGGAAGCATCGGCAACCGAAAAGTCGGATATTCCACGCATCGGAATGGTGTTGTGTCTGAAAAGCGAGTTTGAAAATATGAGCTGGTTTGGGCGCGGTCCGTGGGAAAATTATGTAGATCGGAATGTTTCATCGTTTGTCGATCTTTTCCGGAGTAAAGTGGCCGATCAGATGGTTCCGTATGTTCGCCCGCAGGAAAATGGCAACAAAACCGATGTGCGTTGGATGGCACTTTCGAATGGAAAAGGGGAGGGGTTGATGGCTATTTCTGATTCAAAAGAAAAGGGCTTCGAAACCACCGCTATGCCATACCTGACTTCAGATTTCGATGCCCGAACAGGGACCGATTACGGTCCGGTACACAAAGAGCAAAAGCACACGACGGATGTTAAAAAGCAAAATCTGGTTCGCTGGAACATCGATTATTTTCAGCGTGGCCTGGGAAGTGTTGACAGTTGGTATTCGAAACCACTGGACAAATACATGTTGCAGCCCGACAAAGCCTATGAATATGGCTTCACGCTCGTTCCGTTCGATGCAATATCTGATATAAAAAATCTGATAGAACTTTCAAAAAGATAATCCCCAGAACAGCGTTTTGCGCGAGAATTTTTTTCATAAAAAAGGTGGTCTGTATTGATTTGCAGCCACTTTTTTCAAATAATTAAACCAACCAGAATTAATTTACTTACGTTTCGCACTTTAGTTAAGTGCGAAACGTAAGTATTTAATTAAATGAATTGTGAATATAAGAAATTTTTGTCGTTTTTCTTTATCATCAAGTATAGTTGCCCATATCCACTCAAATTCCCGGCAAAGTTATTTACGCTTCACGGAACGGTAAAGGGGCGTCCCTGCAAACCCGGGACGTCCTTCGGATGCGTTCAGTTTCATGGATTGCCTATTTCGGGCATGAAACTGACATGTGATTGAAACTTTCTGTGGCAATTTTATGGAAATTGTTATTGGAGGTACCCACTTAACCACGAAGTGGAAGCATTTTTTAGGAAAATAGAGTTCCCTTTTACCATCGGTTACCGAAAGACCGAGTGTGGTCCACTTATTTCGTATGAACTCGGGACAGGTTTTAGGCAATCATCAGGAGAATAACTGGTTGGCCTGATGGACAGTTACCCTAACAAACGGAGTTCCGCCAGAAACCGTTTCAAAAATGTTGGGACATACGTCATTAAATATTTCCCAAATATATGCGATGATTTTAGATTCAAAGATTTCCATGGATATGCTCCAATTACAATATAAATTGGAAGTTTAAAAAGGTAATGCAAAATAATATCGGTGTGTCGATTGGCTCCATAGTCAAAAACTCAACAGTACTTTATCCTGTTTAAATTGTATCCGAATAAAATTGTTTAATTTGTCGCCGATAAATCAAATATCATGTCGAGCATGGCAGACAACGAAAAAACTGAACTATACCATAATATTTGGCAGAAATTTATGGAAGGTGATGATGATGCCCTTTCTTCCATTTATTTTGAGTTTTTCGATTTGCTCCTCAATTTCGGAATGAAATATTCTTGTGATCGAACTTTTGTAGAAGATTGTATCCAAAATCTATTTGTCGATTTGTTGAAAAACCGGCAAAAACAAAAGCATGTCGAAAACATCAGGTTTTACCTGATGAAAGCGCTGCGAAACCAAATGGCGTCCGAAAAAAGGAAAACACAAAAACTAATACCGATTGATCAACCAAGTGAAGCAGATTTCAGGATTAGTTATTCTGTTGAAAAGTCTTTGATTGCCAGTGAAACCGATGAGATGCGGTCCAGGTTTTTGCAAATGGTAATAAAAGATCTTACAGCCCGACAAAAGGAAGCCTTATATCTGAAATTTAATTGCGGTTTCGATTACATCCAGATTTCCGAACTGATGCAAATTAGCGTGGAGTCAACGCGAACCATGGTTTACCGGACACTTAAATCACTAAAAGACACATTTGGTACCGACTACTATTCTAATCTTATTTTATTTAGTTTCTTCCGTTCACTTTAGAACAGGCGAATAGGCTCGTAGCTAAGTGTTTAGATGACTTTGTTTTATTTTCTGCATTTTTTTCAAAATTTCTGTCTATATATTTCATTCTAATGCTACTTAATAATGAAACACCATAACATGGAAGAAAAATTTAAAAAATATACGTTGGAAGATTTTTTGGACGATCCCGATTTTTGTAGCTGGGCAAGATTAGAGCGGCCAGATATGGATGACTACTATCTGCACCTGTTAGCCAAATACCCAGCACAAAAGGAGACGTTTCAAAAGGCGTATAAATTGGTTAAACTATTCGATGATGAAAATCTGAAAACCAACCTGACGCGCAAACTACAAATATGGGAGGAGATAAACAAAATATATCGCAATCAGAGTAATTCGTTGAAAAATTACAAGTTACTTTTCCGCTATGCTGCTACCATTGCATTGTTGGTTACAATTGGTTCGCTTTCCTATTATTTCATTTCTACCACCACCGAAAAAAACTTCGTTTCTGCATACAACAGGCAGGATTTTACTGAAACAAGGCTTGTGTTGGACAATGGAAAAGAAATAAGTATCAAGGATGACAAGTCTGAAATCGTTTACGATCAGGGCAGTGGGCAAGTGAAGGTTAATGATGAACTTGTGCAGCAAATCAATGGAACAAAAAGTGCCACGATGAACCAGCTAATTGTTCCTTTTGGCAAACAATCGAAAATAGTACTGGCTGACCAAACCGAAGTTTGGCTTAACGCAGGATCCCGCCTGGTTTATCCAACAGAGTTCGATGGAGATAAGCGTAAAGTACAATTACAAGGTGAAGCATTCTTTAAGGTTCGCAAAGATAAATCGAAGCCGTTTGTTGTAGAAACAAACAATTCGAACATCAAAGTGCTGGGGACGAGTTTTAACGTGAAATCTTATCCTGATGAAACAATGGAAGAAACCGTTCTGGTCGAAGGTTCTATTAGCCTCAATCTGGGCAAAAAGATTCTGGGGAAAGACATCCTGCTTATACCCGAACAGCGTTTAGTTGCAGCCAGTTCGGATAATACTTATACTATTTCAAAAGTTAATGTGCATGATTACACTTCATGGATTGAGGGGCTTTTTGTATTTAAAGACGAACCTTTAGCTTCGGTACTGATGAGGATTTCAAGATATTACAACCTCGAAATTAAATGGATAAATGATGCCGAAAACCGGAAAATATCGGGAAAGCTCGACCTGAAAGACGATTACCAACGTGTGTTGAATGCTCTGGCATTGATTTCGGATGGCAATTATGCTAAAAAAGATGGGATAATATACTTTAGATTAAACTAAGAAAGGAGATAAAAGCAAGAATGAAATAAAAAAGAAGCTGGTTAAAAGTGCCAACCATAACCAGCTTCAAGAGTTAAACATGACCTTCTATTGTCAAATTTAAACTATTAACGCTTCAAATTTATGAAAAAAAAATGGGAAAATGATGTCTCCCAATTTAATCGGGGCATCCAAAAAATCATGTTAATTATGAGACTAACTATCGTATTAACATTAGTGCTGACCTTGACAGTTTCAGCGGGAACGTATTCTCAGAATACGAAGTTGGATCTTTCGCTGGAAAATGCCACTATTGAACAAGTACTGCTGGAAATTGAGAACAGCAGTAAGTTTATTTTTATTTATGAAAGTGGCACAATTGACAAGTCTCTAAAACGGACGATTTCCGTAAAAAGACAAACTATTGATGTTATTTTATCAGAGTTGCTTGAAGGCACGGATGTAAATTACTCTATTGATGATCGTCAGGTTTTATTGTATAAAAAGGATAGTCCATTAAGTACAATCAACCAGCTAAGGGTTCCTTCTGTTCAAGCCCTGCAGCCCAAATCCATCTCTGGAAAAGTCACTGACGCTTCAGGAGCAACATTACCAGGTGTTACAGTAGTAATAAAAGGAACAACGATCGGAACAATTACAAATTCTGAAGGGGAATTTACGGTTCTTGCACCTTCTGATGCCAAGATTTTGGTTTTTTCGTTTGTGGGAATGCAATCACAAGAAATTGCGATTTCAGGAAAAACTACGTTTAAAATAGAAATGGAACCAGAAATAGTCAGCGTTGATGAAGTAATTGTGGTTGGCTATGGAACTCAAAAAAGAGAAAGTATTACAAGTGCTGTAAGTACAATAGATGTCTCAAAGACACTGGAAAGCCGGCCAATTACCGGTGTGGGAAATGCTTTGCAGGGAAGCTCTCCCGGATTACAGGTTACCACAACCAGTGGAGAACTTGGAACTACGCCAACAATACGTGTTCGCGCATATACCGGATCTCTGAATGGTTCTGGCGGTAATCCACTAATCTTACTCGATAATGTTGAAATACCAAACTTAAATTTAGTTAATCCAGATATGATTGAAAGTATTTCAACACTGAAAGATGCCGCTGCAACTGCAATTTATGGATCAAGGGCTGCTTTTGGCGCGATCCTAATAACTTCAAAGAAAGGATTAAAAGATGGTGCTGTTTTGGTAAATTACTCAAATAATTTCTCGGTTTCAACACCAACAGTTATTCCAAAATCCTCTCGGGCTGACTTAGGATTGGCCTATTCTTTAGCACAGTACAGATGGAACAGAACGGCAACTGAAATGAATGCTGCCGGAGTTTATTGGGGTGATGAAACTGTTGCAAAAGTCAAACAATGGATTGATACCTATGGAGACGGTGATGGACTTGGGCGTGAGATGGTTGAAGGGCGGGATTTTGATTATCGGACAGGCAGTGGAGCTTATTATTACAGGCCTTGGGATATCAATAAGATATACTTCAAAAAATATACTCCTTTTCAAAATCACAATTTTTCAGTAAATGGAGGAACTGAAAAGATTTCTTATAATATTTCTGCTGAATTAATGAACCAATCCGGAATATTAAAACAATTTGACGACAACTATTCCAGACAAAATATCTCAGCATTTATTAGTGGGAAAGTTAATGGCTGGATGACTGTACGTGCAAAATCAATGCTTTCAAAAACACAAACTGACTATCCATATGTATATTACTCCAATGTTGGGTACGATGCGATGTATTATCTGTATCGGTGGCAACCCACATTTCCATATGGAACATACAAAGTTAAAGGACAAGAATATGAAATGGATAATTCAATTAATCAATTGAAATCAGCAAATACCAATACGGACCGTTATTACTATAATCAATATACGATTGGTTCAACGTTGAATCCTTTAAAGGGCCTGTCTATCGACTTAGATTATACCTATTCTACCGCAATAAGGGCCAATGATGTGAATGGAGGAGTTGAATATGGGATAATGAATAGAAGTGTAACATCATCTAAAAAATTTGAAGGTGTACTTGGATATCTACAGCCTCCAGGCGGAGCATATGACTATGTTCAAAGGGAATCAATCAAAGAAGAAAGAAACACGTTCAACGGCTTTGCGACTTATGAGAAGGTAATGGGCAATCATTCATTAAAATTAATGGGTGGTTCAAATATAGAAGGTTCTGAAACAGTATCTTTAATTGCAAAAAAAATGAAAATAATTGATTATGAGAAACCAGAAATCAATTTAGCATCAGGAGATATGACTGCCAATTCGAGTCATAGTTGGTGGTCTGTGGCCGGTTTTTTTGGCCGAATCAATTATGGATATCTTAATAAATACTACATAGAGTTAAATGGTCGATATGATGGGTCTTCAAGATTTCCTTCAAATTCCCGTTGGGGATTTTTCCCTTCAACCTCTGTGGCCTGGCGAATAACTGAGGAACCTTTTGCAAAGGTCATTCAGCCTGTATTTAGTTCCTTAAAACTGAGAGGCTCTTGGGGTAGTGTTGGTAATCAGGATGTTGGCACAAATAGATTCATTTCAACCATGAGTTCATCACTTTCAAACTGGTTAATAAGTGGACAGTATCCAAATCAAGTTAGTGTACCAGGTTTAGTTTCTCCTGATCTGACTTGGGAAAATGTTTCGACACTCGATATTGGATTGGACGGTAGTGCGTTAAAAGATAAAATAACTTTTAATTTTGATTGGTATCAGCGTGCAACTAGTAATATGTTGTCGGCTGGTGTGGCAGTTCCTTCTTCATTGGGTACAAACGCCCCGTTGCGAAATTATGGTGAACTCACAACAAAGGGTGTTGAATTAGAAGTTACGTTTAATCATGCATTTGCAAATGGTTTAAGATTTTCAGTTACCGGACAGTTTTCTGATTATCTGACAAAAATTACAAAGTTTGCTTCTGCAACTGACCCTTTAATTTCTAGTAATTACGAAGGGAAGGCCATTGGGGAGATTTGGGGTTACGAATCTGACAGACTTTTTCAACAAGGAGATTTTGTTTACGGTGCTGATGGAAATATTGTTAAAATCACCTTGCCAAGTGGTCAGGTAAAAAATACCTATGTAGAGGGAATTCCTACCCAATATGTACTTGAATCGAGTAATTTTTTGTTTAGTCCCGGTGATATAAAATTTAAAGATCTGAATCACGATGGAGTTATTGATTATGGAACAAACACAGTCAGTAATCATGGTGACTTGAAAGTTATCGGGAATACTCAACCCCGCTTTGAGTATGGATTTCGTCTTAATGCATCATGGAAGGGATTCGATTTTAGTGCTTTTATTCAAGGTGTTGGAAAGCGCTCTTTATGGGCTACCGGTAATATGATTTTACCTGGCTATACTGCCACTGAGACAAATTTTGCTTATACCTTAGATTATTGGACTCCTGAAAATATCAATGCCTTTTACCCAAGACCTATTGATTATGGCCAAAGCGCAAAATGGAACTATCAGGTTCAAACAAGGTATTTGCTAAACCTTGCCTATTTGAGGTGCAAAAATATTAATGTTGGATATACCATGCCTGATAAATGGATGAATAAGATCAATATTAGTAAATTAAGACTTTACGTTAGTGGTGAAAATCTATTTGAATTCGATCACTTAGGGGACATTCAATTAGATCCTGAAATTAATTATACATCAAAAACAAGCATAGATAGCAGATCCTATGGTCGCAGTTATCCTTATGTTAGGACCTTGTCATTAGGAATGCAACTCACATTTTAATAATTCTAAATCATGAAAAAGATAAAATTTATTATTGTAATCATAATGACTGGATTGTTTTCCAGTTGCACTGATTATCTAAATAGAGAAAACCTTGATACTTTTACTTCTGATAACTTTTGGAAATCAGAAATAAACCTTCGATTATATGCACAGCAATTTTATCCAACTTATTTCTCTGGATATGGTCAGCTTTTTACTTACGGCCCGGTATTTTCATGGGCTGAATGGGCGGATGATCAGGTTTCGTCTTCTCAATGGGAAAGTAATGTGGCAACTTCAGGGAATGGTTGGTCTTTCACCAATGTAAGAAGTCATAATATTTTGATTGCTCGCACTGATATAGCGCCAATAGGCGAAGAGGCAAAAAATCATTGGAAAGGAATTGGTCGTTTTTTTAGAGCGTTGGAATATTCCAGTTTATGCAGTCGTTTTGGCGATGTGCCTTGGTATGATAAAGAGTTACTAACAACCGATTTAGAAGACTTATACAAGCCGAGAGATCCTTTAGCATCAGTATTAGCGAATATTCTTTCAGATTTTGAATTTGCTGCAGAAAATGTAAGGCTTAAAGACGAAGCTGGCCAAATAAACCGTTATGTTGTTCTTGGATTTATGTCGCGTAAATTGCTTTATTTTGGTACATACCTAAAATATCATAACGGAGATCAGGAATTATCAAAGACACTACTTCAAAAAGCTGCTTGGGCAGCTAATCAGATCATCAGTTCAGGAAATTATTCCATATCAGATAATTACCGAGGATTATTTACGAGTGAAGATCTTTCTACAAATAAGGAAGTAATTTTTTATCGTGAATATGAAGCCGCAAAAGTTACACATGCGATCTTATCATATAATAATACTGAAGGACAAACAGGCTTGACAAAAAATGCATTTGATACTTACTTGGCTTCAGATGGATTTCCAATTAAGCAATCCCCATTATATAATTATGCAATAGATAATGGTAGACGAAATTTCAGGGATGCCTATAAAAACCGGGACCCCCGACTATATGGAACTATTGTCGATTCTTTAAGATTAAATAAGGTTGATGCAGCACCATCTACAACCGGAATATCTTCATGGAAGTTTTTACCTGAAGTTATTACCACTGAAACAAAGTTTACAAGTTCATTTAATGTTACTGATTGCCCAATCCTTCGATATGGCGAAGTTTTGCTTAACTATATTGAAGCTGTAGGTGAATTAGGAACTATTACTCAAGCTGATTTGGATAAAACAATTAATGTTTTGCACAACAGAAGTATCCGGTACAATGGGAAGGGCACGGGAGCTGTTGCACCTAAACTGCCTTCTATGCAATTGAATGGATCAAATCTATCCGTAAATGGCATTGTTTTGAATGATCCTGACCATGATGCATCTGTTTCTTCACTAATATGGGAGATTCGCCGTGAAAGGCGTGTTGAGTTAATGTTTGAAGGATTTCGCAAAGATGATTTGTGGAGGTGGGGTAAGTTTGAATATTTACTGACAAACCAGGTAAAAAACGGAGGAGTTCCAACAGACCTTGCAATTGGTGCATACATTGATACACTTGATTATCCCCGCGTAACAAAATTAGTAAAATGGAAAACTTTATTGAAAAATAAGGATATTCGTCTTTACTATCCTGATCCTTCTGATCAGGGAAAGGGTTATATTCTTGTTCTATATGATGTAACACAGCAACGAGATTGGGTAAAGGGGCAGTCATTTTTTGAACGTCAATACTTGAGATCAGTCCCAATTGACCAAATAACAATGTACAAAGATATGGGTGTAACTCTTACTCAAAACCCGGGATGGGAGTGATAATATTTTAATCCTATTCATAATCACAACAACTCGAATGGTCAAAATATAAATAGGATTACAACCAATATTTTTCCTTCAGTTATTTATATTCATTATGATATAAGGTGGTAGATTTACCACCTTATATCATAAATCAGTCAATACTATGTGATATAAGCATAGCAAATATTTACTTATAATAATAATTTAACTAAAATTCCAAGAATGAAAATAGCTGTAAAAATATATTTATCTGTTATCGTTTCCCTCTTGTTTGTTTTGCCGATAAGAGGTCAGGAACCAAATAAAGAAACAATCGCTGAAGAAGGAAAATATTCCTATCAAAGTCAATCGTTTTATGAAGTAAAAACTTTTCCTCAAAAGTTTAAGTCCAAAAATCCAAAAAATATTATATTACTGATAGGTGATGGTATGGGTGTTACCCAGATTTTTGCTGGCTTGACAGCAAACGGAGGTCATTTATTTCTGGATAACTTCAAACATGTAGGTTTCTCAAAAACACAATCTGCGAATAAATATGTTACCGATTCCGGAGCCGGAGGTACTGCAATTGCTACAGGTAAAAAAGCCAATAATTCAGCGGTAGGAGTTGACTCGGAAAGTCAGCCTGTTCCAAGTATCATTGAAGTTGCAAAAAAAAATGGTTTGTCCACAGGAATTGTTGTCACAACAGATATTACGGACGCAACACCAGCAGATTTTATTGCTCATGTTCCATTAAGAGACATGTCTGAGGAAATAGCTGATGCATTTTTAAAATCGGATATTGATGTATTTATTGGCGCAGGTAAAAAACACTTTACTGATCGGAAAGACGGAAGAAACCTATTGACTGAACTAACTTCAAAAGGCTACCAGGTTTGCGATACCATAACCGAAACTGAGAATATAAAAGAGGGCAAAATCGTTGGATTATTAACAGAACAAAGGGTTGGTATAAGAGGCGATCAGCTGGCTAGAACAACTGACGTAGCACTAAATATATTAAAACAGAACCCAAAAGGTTTCTTTCTGATGGTAGAAGGATCTAAAATTGACGATGGAGGACACGACAATAACATCCAATATATTGTGGAAGAAATGCTTGACTTTGATAAAACAGTTGGTAAAGCGCTTGAATTTGCTTCACAAAATGGAGAAACGCTGGTTGTCGTTACTGCCGATCATGAGACGGGAGGGTTGACATTAGTTGGCGGAGATATGAAAGCAGGCATAGTAAAGGCCAAATTTTCTACAGGTGGCCATACTGGTGTAATGGTTCCGGTATTTGCTTATGGCCCCGGCGCCGAATTGTTTACAGGTATAAATGAAAATACATCCTTTTTCGATAAATTCATTAAGGAACTAAAGCTAAACGAATAGAGCTTTATTCAAAGGGAATAAAAGGTGTTACAATGGAAAAGAATCGTTTTTTAGGTATCGTGGAACATGGTAAGTTCATCCTTAACGCATTCGATTGTCATAAAAAGATTGCACGAGGAGATCTTTCCAACATACACTTCAGCATTACTCTACGACGGAAAAATGCGTAAAAGAATTTCTTGAAGAGTAGTTTAAACAACAGATATCTATTTGCGAACAATTAACTACAAATTTATTGTTGATTTTGAGTATTTTCTTCGGAACAGAAAACCAGTTGATCACCAAAAAACATGCAAGATAATTAAACGGTTCAGAAAAGTGGTCGGTCTGGCTCAAAAACTGGATTGGTTAAAAATCGACTCTTTCAGGAATTATCATATCAAGTTCAAAAGAGTAGAAATGGGCTTCCTTGAGCCTGATGAACAAAAATGTTGGGACATACGTCACTTTAGATTACTCAAATTTATATGAGGATCGTTGATTCAAAAATATCGGAAGAAATGAATCAGGTAAAATCAAAACTTGCGTAATATTTTTTATTTTATCTTTGAGACTTCCGTTAGGATCAAATATCAACCTTGGCTATGACTTCAATTTCTAAACATATTGACAATCTTGCTGTGAAAAACCTGAAACAAGGAGATGTAAAAGCATTTGATGATTTGTTTAATAAGTATTCTGCGCGTTTGTATAACTTTTCAGTCAAATACCTAAAGTCTGCAGAAGAAGCCGAAGAGGTTGTACAGGAGGTGTTTCTATATATTTGGGACAAAAGAGATGGCTTGAAGCCTGACAACTCTTTTAACGCATATATTTTCACAATCGCCTATAACATTATAAAAAAGTACTTTATAAAAAAGTCTAGGGATAATGCTTATAAGGATGATTTGATTTACATTCTTCTGCAACAAGAGAATAATCTGGATCAGACTATTGACTATAAGTTTCTGCTTGAAAAAGTTGAATTAATAATTAATTCCTTACCAAACAGGCGTAAAGAAATTTTAATAAAAAGGAAGTATGAGGGATTATCGGTCAAACAAATTGCTGATGAACTTGGTATCTCACCCAATACTGTAGAAAACCAACTTGCTTCTGCCCAGAAGCAGATCCTAAATGAACTTAAGAAAGAAAAATTAGCAGGGTTGATTTTCTTTATGCTTTTTATTTCTATTTGATCGTTCATTTATTTTACTGATAGATAGCGCTATATGGATCGTCTGAAAAAATATTTCATTTTTTTTTGATTTCGGATAGTGGATATTGGTCTTAAATGGACATTATAGGTATCATGGATACTAACAAAGAAAAAATAAGACGTTTTACTTCCGGTAAATTTTCATTCAATGATTATTTGTCCGTATCCTCCTATTTCAGGAATGAGGAGAATAATGAAGTGCTGAAGCAAAGCATGGAGTCGGAGTGGAATGAAACTGATAATACCAACAATAACCAGGAACGCCTGTCACAGATACTCGACAACTTGCATTCTCAGATAAATATGATCAGCAGTCAGAAAGCAAATGTATTTCAAATTTTTTACCAAGCTTTTTCAAAGGTTGCAGTTGTCTTAATTATTCCAGCCTTAATTACCATTGCAGTTTTATCTTATTTAGCCATTCATTCTCCTGAAAGAGCTGAATCATGGGCTGAAATTCATTCACCGGTTGGATCAAGGACGAAATTCCAGTTGCCCGATGGTACACAAGGTTGGTTAAACGGCGGTTCTTCAATTAAGTATCCAATCAATTTCATTAAACATCGCAATGTTGAGATTTCGGGAGAAGCATGGTTCGATGTGGTTCATCTTAAATCTGAAGAATTTTGGGTGATTACTCCATATTTTGATGTAAAAGTATTAGGCACTCAGTTTAATGTCATTGCTTATAACGATGAAACAACGGCAGAAATCATCCTTGAGAGAGGAAAAGTTGTTGTATTCGGAAAGGATCAAGAGTTGAAGGAAGAATTGACCCCCGACCAACAGCTAATCTATAATAAGTCAACAAAAAAAATCATCAAAACAAGCATTGACTCTAAGGATTATTCAAGCTGGAAGGATGGATTACTGATATTTAAGAATGTCCCCATGTCTGAACTTGCCAGAAGGTTGGAACGCAGATACAATACCGAAATAATTCTGCATGGCGATTCATTAAAATCGTCCATATTCAGGGCTACATTCCAGGACGAAAACCTGGATGAGATCTGCAAAATGCTATCAACGGTAGCCCCCATAAAATATAAAATACAAAAAAGAATAAAACAACCTGACAATACTTTTGCAAAAGGGAAAGTGGAGATGTGGTTGAAGAGTGATATTAACCTAAAATAGATTGCCTATGATGATTTAATGAAAAAACAGGGAGGTATTCGCTGTACCTACCCTGTTAACCAGTAGAATTAAACTTAGAGAACTAGTAAATCCACTAATTACAAATTTATGAAAAAAAACAGAACTTATGGGCTGCTGGATAAAGTCGGCCTGTTAAAAATGATTAAGATGATGCGTTTTACCATTTTTATCTTATTTCTTTCTTTATCGCAAACATTTGCGGTGAACTCCTATTCTCAACAAACTAAACTTAGTTTAGATATGAGAAATGTAAGAATAGAAGATGTTCTTGATAGAATAGAAAAGAACTCGGAATTCTTTTTTATGTATAACAAGAATATGATTAATGTTGACAGAAAAATCGATATTCAAGTTGAAGAGAAAAATGTCAATGAAGTATTGAATAAGATATTTGCAAATACGGATATTTCTTATTTAATCAAAGATCGTCAGATTCTATTGATAAACAATCGCATGTCAGAGGCAGGTAACGAATCTATTATCCAACAGCAAAAATCTGTTTCTGGTAAGGTTACTGACACCTCCGCCTCTCCCCTCCCCGGTGTTACAGTTGTTATCAAAGGTACAACCCAAGGGACTACAACCGATGGAGAAGGAAATTATTCGCTTCCAAATGTTCAAGGCGATGCGACCTTGGTGTTTTCGTTTGTGGGGATGAGGACGCAGGAAATTGCGGTTGTGGGAAAATCTAGTATTAATGTGACGATGACAGAGGACGCGATTGGAATTGATGAGGTTGTGGCTGTTGGATATGGAACCATGAAAAAGGCGGTCATTACCGGAGCCACAGCCCATTTAAGCGGAGAGAATGTGGTGAGGCAAAACAGGACCGATGTGTTGAATGCCTTACAGGGATATTTGCCGGGCGTGAGCATTTCGCAAAACTCAGGGATGCCGGGATCAGGTTATAACGTCGTGATTCGTGGTATGGGAACCATTAATTCATACAATCCCTTGTATGTAATTGACGGGGTGCCCGGAGGCAATCTCTCGACAATCAATCCGGCCGACATTCAATCCATTGACGTTTTAAAAGATGCCGCATCTGCAGCAATTTACGGATCACGTGCCGCCAACGGGGTAATTCTTGTTACGACACGCCAGGGCGGTGAAGGAAAGACAGTAATATCATACAATGGTTATATTGGTTTTCAAAATGTACAGAAAAAGCCAGAATTGGCCAATGCCAAACAGTATATGGAGCTGAACGACGAGTCGCGAATTGGCAGTGGCCTGACACCTTACAATTGGGAACAAAGAATACCGGCGCAATATCAGTCAATCATGAATGGAACCTGGACCGGTTCCAATTGGTTTGACGAAACGGTAAATTCCAATGCGCCTGTCCAGAACCATGCCATTAATGCTTCAGGCGGAAACAATAATTCCCGTTACACCATGGGTGTAAGTTATTCAAAGCAGGAAGGGGTGCTGGGTAAACCTGTTCCACTGAAAGACGAAAGATATACAGTGAGGGTTAACTCCTCTCATGTCGCAATAAGGAATGGTGATCTGGAAGTATTAAGGATTGGGGAGAACCTTTCATTCAGCTATCGCGAAAACCAAGGTATCGGTATTGGTGACCAATATTCAAACGACATACGTAACGTGTTGACTGTTACGCCATTGCTGCCAATGTACAATAGTCAGGGAGGAATGTATCTCGAAGCGGATAAAGTTGCCGACAAATGGAACCATTATGGTCCGGCAGGAAACCCGATTGCCACCATGGCGTATGTGCGTGGAAATGATCTATCCCAAAGATTTAATCTAAGGTTCAATGCCTTTATGGAAGTCCAGCCAATCAAGAACCTGGTTTATAAAAGCATGTTTGGGTATGATTTTCGTTCAGGTTCCGATCGTTCCTATCAGCCAACCATCAATGTCGCTTCCGATATCCGGTTGATTGACAATGTGGAACAAGGTGCAAGTTCACAACATGGCTGGACCTGGGAAAACACCGTCAGTTATTCGACAATCTTCGACAGTGACCATAATGTGGATTTCCTGCTGGGTACTTCGCTCGAGAAATCGGGAATTGGACAAAGCATGAGTGCCAACAACCGTACTTCCTCTTTTCCCGGATTGTGGGATTATGCCTGGCTGTCGAATACAGCGGCTACAACAGTTAATACATCCGTTAGCGGTGCGCCTTATGAATTGTTGATGATGCAATCCTTTTTTGGTCGTGTCAATTACAACTTCAACGAAAAATACCTGGCTACCGTGATCATGCGTGCTGACGGTTCATCTACGTTCGCAAGGGGAAACAGGTGGGGTTATTTCCCATCGGTATCAGCCGGATGGATTGTTTCAAATGAGGATTTTATGAGCTCAGCCTCGTCGATTGTCCAGTATTTGAAACTCAGGGCCAGTTGGGGTCAAAACGGTAATAACCGTGTGAGCAACTTCCAATACGTGGGAACATTCAGCCAGAACAAGCACTATTATTTCGGGGATACAAAAACCGTCAGGACAACCGGTGCCTATAAGGATGTAATACCCAATCCTGACATCAGGTGGGAAACATCTGAACAGTTGAACATTGGTCTTGATGCCCAGTTTTTGAACCGTCGTTTATCGGTTGCGCTTGACTGGTACAACAAGATGACCAAAGACTGGCTGGTGCAGGCTCCGATACTGGCATCGATAGGAACGGGTGCACCGTATATCAATGGTGGCAATATCAAAAACACGGGCGTTGAACTGGGATTAAACTGGAATGACAATAAAAAAAGGGATTTCAGGTATGACGTGAATTTCAATGTAACGTATAATAAGAACGAAGTAACCCATATCGCCAACACCGAAGGAATCATTAATGGCGAATCTGGTGTTTTGATGGCTACAACTGACCTGATAAACCGTGTTCAAGTAGGTTATCCCATTGGTTACTTTTATGGCTACGAAACAGCCGGTATTTTCCAAACCCAGCAGGAAGTGGATGCCACCCAGGCCAAATTGAGTAATGCACAACCCGGTGATGTCATTTTTGTTGACAGTAATGACGACAAAAAAATTGACAACCTGGATAAGACCATGATTGGAAATCCGAATCCGGATTTTACAACTGGATTAAGCTTTAATGCGTCTTATAAAGGCTTTAATCTGGGAGTCACAACTACCGGCGCTTTTGGCCATCAGGTTATTAAGACATACCGCCGCTGGGCTGACCGTCCGGAAGAGAACTTTACCCTCGACGCATATGACCGCTGGACGGGACCTGGCTCAACGAACCGGGTACCCAGGCTGACTTTTAATCCCCATCCCAACCGTAATTACATATCTGATTTATATATTGAAAATGCAGATTATGTAAAGATACAGAACATCACATTGGGATATGATTTCGCACGATTAATGCCTGCCGGGAAATTCTCCCAAATGCAAGTGTACATGTCGGCACAGAATTTTTTCACCATCACCGGATATTCAGGTTTGGATCCTGAAGTAGGTTACGGACAAACAGGCTGGGCTTCAGGGATAGATATTGGATATTATCCGAGTGCCAAGACTTTTCTTGTCGGTCTTAATGTTGAATTTTAATTTATGGAAGGTATGAAAAAGATAATATTATCAATTGCAATTGGTCTGTTATTCGTGGGTTGTGAGGATTTTATGGATACCAAAAATTTCACCAAACAGGATGATAACAGTTTTCCCCTGACTGTTGGGGAAGCAAACCAGCTGATTGTGGGTGTGTACAATACGCTCAACGAAGAAATCAGTGATTATGGCAAGGCAGCATTTTTCTTTAATGAATTGGCTTCCGACGAACGATTCGGCGGTGGTGGAACAGATAATTTCAACTGGCAAGCCATCAGTAAATTATTGAATTTCGGCCCGGATTTGACACTTGGCTATTGGCAAAACCGTTACCAGGGCATATTCCGTGCGAATGTGGCATTGGAGAAATTTGAGAATATTCCATGGGCAAATGACAAACAGAAAAATACTGCCTACGGTGAAGTCCATTTCTTCCGCGGATATTATTATTTCACCCTGGTGCAGTTTTTCGAAAATGTGCCGTTGTTAACCGAATCTCTCTCTGGCAATGCTCCCCAGGCTCCCGTGGATGATGTTTATGCCCAGGCTGCTTTCGACCTGAAAAGAGCCATTGAATTGATGCCTGGCGATCCTTACCATTCAGTTGAAAAGGGGAGGGTCACTAAATGGGCAGCCCAATCCATGATGGCCCGGATGTTCCTTTTTTATACGGGATTTTATAAGAAGAACGAAATGCCGGTGGCCGGAGGTGGATCCATAACCAAGGCCCAGGTCGTTTCATGGCTCGAAGACTGTATTGCAAACAGCGGTCACGATTTGGTTTCGGATTACAGGAATCTGTGGCCTTATACAAACCAATATACGGTTGAACACTATCATTACACCAAAGGCCAGGGTCTGAGGTGGGCTGGTGAAAGCAACAAGGAAGTTGTTTTTGCGACAAAAGGTGCAAATGGTTCAGGTTTCAGAAATGGTTTATGCCTGGCTTTCACGGTGCGTCGCCCCCATGGCGAAACTTATTTCCCGTTCCCGTTTACCAGGGGATATGGCGGTGGACCTGTCAGTCCGGTCATGGTTGAACAATGGAAACAGCTCGAGCCTAACGATATGCGCCTTTTGGCCTCTATTTGGCATGCCGATGAATATCCTGGCCAATACCAGTGGGGTGGAGATAATCAGGCAGAAGAAACCGGATTCTGGCAAAAGAAATATATGGGTATAGCCTCTAAAACTGCAGAGGGTGTTTATCAACACTCCTATAATGTGCCCATGTATGGTTTATCTGTTTCGTCAGCGACTTCTACCGGTGCATTTACCCAGGATGCGGTTCACATACGTTTTGCCGATGTCTTGTTGATGCATTCGGAGCTGACCGAAACCAATACCGGTATCAACAGGGTGCGCAGCCGTGCCGGATTAGCACCGGTCAGCTACTCTTTGACTGCACTTAAACAGGAGCGCCGCTTCGAGCTTTGCTTTGAAAATACCCGCTACAACGATATCAGGAGATGGGGAGATGCCGAAGCACTTTTGGAAGCACAACTTGGGATTCCTGTGAAAACGACCAATTTGGACTCGGAAATAACACATCAAATTGGGTTTGGCGCTCGTTATCGTGCAACCCGGGGTTTCTGGCCCATACCTCAATCTCAGATCTTGCTTTCTAACAGCGTTTTAAAACAAAACGCCGGCTGGGGTACTTCTGATGTAGAATTTACTGGATTGTAGAATTCTGAAAATGTTTTAGAATGAAGTGGTAGTATGAAAAATTACTTTTTTCTACTACCACTTTTAAAAATAAATAATTTGCTGGCAATAAAATCATCAAATAATTGTCAGGAAGTTTCATTAAGTTTATCTTTTGGTTATGAAAAATAAATTTCTTTTACTCACCATACTGGTTGTCTTTTTGACGCTTTTTTCCCAGGGAAAGGCTAAATATGTGTTTTTGATTATAGGTGATGGAATGGGACTGAATCAGATAAATGGGACTGAAATGTATCTGGCTGAACTGGAAGGGAATATTGGATTTAAACCTTTACTTTTCACACAGTTTCCAAATGCAGGCCTGCTTCGTACCCATTCTGCCTCCAACGGGGTGACCGATTCTGCCGCTGCAGGGACTGCCCTGGCAACGGGATCAAAAACAAAAAACGGTACAGTTGGCCTTGACAGTACCTTATCCAATCCTGTATACAGTATCGCCGTTAACGCAAGAAATGCCGGCAAGAAGGTTGGGATACTGACGAGTTGCGGTCTCGATGATGCCACGCCTGCTGCATTTTATGCCCATCAGACGAAACGAAATATGCAATACGAAATTGCAATCGATGCATTTACATCAAGGTTTGATTTCTTCGGTGGTGCAACATTTACAAAGCCTTATACCCGGGCTGATGGTTCATTGGGGGCTAATGTCTATATACAAATGGAAGAAGAAGGTTATGTTTTAGCTTATGGTTTTGACGAATACAAGGAGAAATCTCCAGATGCCGACAGAATAATCCTGATGGAAAGAAAGGAGAAGAAATTGTTGGATCTTGTATATGCGATTGACCGACAGGAAACCGATTTAAGTCTGGCCCAGCTGACTGAAGCAGCTGTTGAACACCTTAGCAGAGATAATCAGGATGGTTTTTTTCTAATGGTTGAAGGAGGAACAATTGATATGGCATGCCATGCCAATGATGCAGCAACTACTTTTACCGAAATTATTGACTTGGATGAATCTGTAAAAATTGCTTATGATTTTTATCAGAGACACCCTGAAGAGACCTTGATCATTGTTACTGCTGACCATGAAACCGGTGGAATGGTTCTGGGAACGGGAAGCAGCCGGTTAAACTTACAGGTTCTTCAGCACCAGAAAATGTCTCAAGCGGTTTTGTCATCGAAAATTGTCGAGTTACGGGAACAGAAAAAGAATAATGTTTCATGGGAAGACATAAAAGCTTTGCTTTCCGAAACCATGGGCTTTTGGGATAAAGTTATGCTGAGTGAAGCTGAGGAAGAACAAATTCGTGAGGCGTATAAAATTTCCTTTGTGGAAGGAGATACATCGAAAGTGGAAACACTTTATCAAAAAGATGAAAAAATCAGCGTTGCCGCAAACAAGATAATAAACAAAAAAGCCAATGTGGGCTGGATGAGTAGCGGTCATTCCGCCGGGCTTGTACCTGTTTTTGCAATAGGAGTTGGGGCGGAATCTTTTAACAATTTAATGGATAACACACAACTCCCGAAAAAAATATTGGAAGTGGCAGACTTCTGATGTTGAAGAGGGAATTATAAGGATACCACGGGGATTGAAAAAATATGAAGCACTATGATCAAAAGGCAATTTACGATTAGTATGACTATTTTATTGTCAGCCATGTTGATGACAGGTTTTGCAGGTAAAGAGGAAACAACCAGCCAGAAATTGAAGGAATGGAGGATTGCTCCGTCCACAGCGGCAGTGACACCCGGTTTGATGGCCCTGGCTGTGACCGATGCCGATGAACAGGTGGCCGACGCGGATTATCCCACATCGGGATGGATAATGGCTACCGTGCCCGGAACGGTCCTGGGGAATCTGGTCGACAATGGCATATACGATGACTTGTTCGAGCCCGACAACGATGGAGTGAAAAACGTGTACTTTCATGATAACTTGTCGAAAATCCCTGCCGAAGATTTTGATCACCAGTGGTGGTACAGCACCGAATTTACCCTTCCCGCCAGGGCGGCCGGAAAACGGATAACGCTGACTTTCAAGGGAATCAGTTATGCCGGAGCCATATTCGTAAACGGCACGGAGGTAGTCAATACCTATAACAACATCACCGATGAGGATTATCTCAAAAACGGTCCTACGCTTATAGACCCCGACGCCGAGGGTGCCGATTATGAATCGGAGGGTGCCGGTAGCCTGAAGGGTGTTTCGGACTTCGAAATGTTGAAGTCGCTGTTTATTGGCTCGATGCGTACCTATGATCTTGACGTTACAGACCTGATAAAGACAGGCAGCGCAAAGAATAACATCAAGCTGAAGGTTACTAAACCCGTATACCGTGATGATCTGACCTACTATTGGGTGGATTGGAACCCCCAGCCGGCCGATGCCATGATGGGTCTGACCGGCGAAGTCTTAGTGCATATTTCGGGCAGCACCCGGTTGGCCAATCCGGCCGTTGCATCAAAAGTGAGCATTGATCACACGAGCGCCCAATTGAACCTGTTTGTGGATGCAAGCAATTTTACTTCAACGGGCGAAAAGGGAACCCTGAAGGCTGTCATTAATGACCCCGAAGGGAATATTGTTGCCACTGTAACCAAAGAGAATGTTGAGGTTCCGGCAAACGCCTACAACCGGGAGATTGCCTTATATGCGGCTGACCATCCTGAGCTGAACCTGACGAATCCCCGGCTCTGGTGGCCATATCTTTCGGGCGATCAGCCGCTGTATAAGGTCGACTATGAATTCTCGACCGACGGGGTGGTGAGCGACAGGCTCCATCATCGTTTTGGGATCCGCGAAGTAACCGCCGAAGTGAATGTATCGCCGTATGCCAATAATTTTGCCGATACCATAGCCACCAACCACCTTTCGAACATGCTTCAGATTTATGTGAATCACAGGCCGGTAATTCTCAAAGGGGGTGGTTATTGTCCGACGGATCTACTCTTGCGTCACGACCAGAGAGCCAATGAGGCTGTAGTGGAATATGTGAAATATATGGGCATGAACATGATCCGCGATGAAGGCAAGTTCTTCGACAACCATTTGCTCGAACTCATGGATGAGAACGGGATCATGCTCATGACAGGCTGGTGCTGTTGCGACCGTTGGCAAAGTCCTGGCGAGTATTCAAAGGCCGAGCGCTTTGTGGCTTTTGAATCGCTGTATGCCCAGCTGCGCAATGCCAGAAAGTATGCATCCATGTTCCTTTGGTTTAATGGCAGCGACGAGCCGCCAAGCATTGCCCGTCAGGGAGTCAATGGCCAGAATGTGGAACAGAAATACCTAGAAATACAGTCTGACCTCAGGTGGCTTGACATAGGCGTGAATTGCAACAACGGATCGGCCAAGGTTGCCACCCTGACAGGAATAACCGGAGGTATGCACATGGATGCCACCTACGACAGCCAGTCGCCCACCTGGTACTACGCAGAGCCAAAGGGGCTTTACGGGTTCATTTCGGAAGGCGGAGGCGGTGGAAGCATTCCTGTCCAGGAAACCATCCGGAGAATGTTGCCTGAAGCAAATCTGTGGCCGTACAATTCATCTGAAAATTATAACATCTGGAATTACCACACCAGCCGGGGAAGCTTCAATAATTTGGGCCATCACACCTTGTTTATTGATGGTTCTTACGGACCCTCAGCCACGTTTGACGAGTTTGTCACACGGGCACAGGTATTCCAGTACGAGCTGCAAAGGGCACAGTTTGAGGCCCTAAATGTTAGCCGATATAAAAACACCAGCGGTTTCATCAACTGGATGCTGAACAACGCCTGGCCGATTATGTTCTGGAACCAGTTTGACCATTATCTGAATCCCAACGGAACTACCTACGGCGCCAGAAAGGGAAATGAGCCCGTCCACATCATGTATAACGGTTATCAGAAATCCGTTCATGTGGTCAACAATACTTTTACCGCATATCCCGGAGCCGTGGCCACCATGTCGGTTTACGACATCGAAGGGAATCCCATCAGCAATCCTCTTGAGAAGATGATCAATATTGAACCCGACGGGGCCCCTGCCGCCGTTGAATACTCCGTATCAGGAAATAATCGGAAAGGAGCAATGACCGTTGGGTTGGTGAAAAACCAATCGGGGGAGAATGAGCCGTTCAAAATCAATTACTACGGAAAGATTACCGATGCTTATGGCGTAATTGATCTTTGGGACCATGATGCCATTCAGGCTTCTCTGACCAAACCCACATCGGATGTATATTTTATCCGTCTTGAGTTAAAAGATGCGGCAGGCAAGGTGCTCAGCATCAATTCGTATGCCGTGCCAACCCGGAACGACGTAGCCCGCGCCAGCCACTCGTGGAACAGGTCGGGAGCCTTCCAGGTGGGCGACTTGACGCAGTTGAACCATCTCCCTGAAGTGGATTTGAAACTCTCTCCCGCAGGTAAGAAGAGCGTTGTCAACAAGAATATAGTGACCTTCAGGGTTGAAAACCCTTCCGGTTCAATCGCATATGCGGTTGAATTGAAGGCCTACACCGGCAGTGACAGGAAAATGCTCGTGGCTCCGGTCTTTTATGACGACAATCTCTTTACCCTGTTCCCCGGAGAGGTACGTGACATCGAAATATCGTATAACAAATCGGATTTGATAGGTGATGCTTTTGTGGCCGTCAGTTGTTACAACAACATAATCAAGGGATCCGACAAGCGGGCGGCGACCAACATCTACAGTGCGATACCCGATAACGGGACCAATAATATCGCAAGAGGGAAAACGGTCATCGGGGGTACCAATCCGGCAAATATCACCACCGTATCCCAAAACGGACTTTTAGCAGCCATGAATGGCAAAACATTTATTGACTCTGACATGAACTCTTTTGCCACCCTGACTCCTGAGGAAGTTTCGTTTGTGGTGGATCTGGAAACCTCGCAGAATTTCGATCGAATCATGCTCCGGTGGAATAGTATGAACAATTTGAGAGGCCGTCCGGACCATGTCAGGGTTGAGGTAAGCAACAACAACACGGATTACACGGTGGTTGCCGAGTATGACAATCGCGAATCGGGTTCGGTCATGACAAATATTGTCCTGCCCACGCAAGCCAATGGACGATATGTAAGAATTACGCCGAGGGGTTTGCTGAATGAATCTCCGGCGGTGGGAATGACTGGCCGACTAAGTTCAGGGGGTGTCAGTGGGCAAAGTGTCAGTGGCATTGATACAGCATATGCCTCAAAAAAATTTAGCCTGTCTGCAATAGAGTTATATACGTATAGCAGGTAATGTCAAATCCAATAGCTCAAATATTGCATTCACGAATGCCTCAAAAAATGGAGAACCTCTTTAGTTTAGTTATTTTTTCGCGTTTAAAATTTATCATCATTTTTCAAACACATTTTTTTGACATACTATTAAGAAATTATATTGATTTGGAGAGGAATGTACTGCGAGTGGGAACATGGGGCAATACTAAGAATGGAGAAGAGCGTTTGGTGACGATACGCAGTTCTCTCAAGAATAACCTCTTGAAATATCTGCATTATAGGAAATATGTTGCCAATCAGTGGCATCAAACCACTCCTTTTAAATGTCGAGTAGGTCAACATAACCAGACTTTTTGGACACCTTTAAATTTAAAATTTTAACTCATGAAAATTATTAGCATTTTAACGTCCTTGTTACTTGTTTTATCCTTTCAGTCAGTTCATGCACAAAGCAAAACATTCGAAGGGACTGAATCCGTCTATCAAAATCAAACTTTTTACGAAGTCAAAGATTTTCCGCAAAAGTTTAAAGCGAAAAAACCAAAGAATGTAATATTAATGATTGGTGACGGAATGGGAGTTGCCCAGGTTTTTGCCGGAGCAACCGCAAACCGCGGGCAACTTTATTTGAATAATTTCAAACACCTCGGGTACTCAAGAACACAATCGGCCAATCGCTATGTAACCGATTCGGGTGCAGGAGGTACAGCTATTGCTGTAGGCCATAAAGCAAACAATTCGTCTGTTGGTGTTGATAGCAACGGGAATCCGGTTCCCTCTATAATTACAGTAGCACAAAAAAATAACCTGGCAACCGGTATTGTTGTAACAACAAGCTTGCTTGACGCAACACCGGCCGATTTTGTAGCGCATGTACCAAGCCGGAAAATGATGCCTGAAATTGCAAAAGCGTTTGTTGCTTCGGATCTAGAGGTATTTATCGGTGGAGGAATTGAGCATTTTCAAAATCGGGAGGACGGGCGCGACCTACTCGCCGAACTTACCGAAAAAGGATACCAAGTGTGCGATACCATTACTGAGGTTACAAAAATAAAAAGCGGAAAATTAGCCGGTTTCCTTAGAGAAGGAAGAATCAGCCAGCGGGGAGACCAACTGGAAAGAACAACAGCAGTTGCCCTTGACATCTTGGATGATCATAAAAACGGCTTTTTCCTGATGGTAGAAGCTTCTGAAATAGACGGAGGCGGACACGACAACGACATGCAATATACCGTTGAAGAAATGCTTGATTTCGACCAAACCATCGGAAAAGTTCTTGAGTTCGCGGCCAAAGACGGTGAAACCTTGGTTGTGATAACAGCCGATCACGAAACCGGAGGTTTGACACTGGTTAATGGAAATATGGAAACAGGAGAAGTTACCGGGCGTTTCACAACCGGCGGACATACAGGGATAATGGTTCCGGTGTTTGCGTATGGCCCTGGTGCAGAAATGTTTACGGGCATTGGTGAAAACACATCGTTTTTTCAAAAATTTATTAAGGTACTAAGGTTAAATCCATAAAATAAAAACCCATGAATTATAATTTGTTCGATCATCGAATGAGGAATGCCGTTTTAATTTTCATACTCGCGTTATTTGTTTCCTGTTCAATGAAAAATGATGTTTCTTCTGTGTTGCCGCTTGACAATGGATGGCAAATACAATCGTCGCAGCAAGTGACTGAAAGGGGAGAGAAACTCACAAGCTCAGAAGGCGAAATGGCCGGCTGGCATAATGCAACTGTTCCTTCAACTGTACTTGGTACGCTTGTGAAAAATGGTGTTTATCCTGATATATTCATGGGGGAAAACTTTGAAGAAGTTGACAAAGAGCAATTTCAAGGCTCCTGGTGGTATCGAAAGGTTTTTGAAGTTAAAAACAAAAATGCCTCAACATACCATCTGGAGTTCGATGGTATTATTTACCGGGCAAATATATGGTTAAACGGGAAGCGGATTGCTTCGGCTGATACGCTTGCCGGGCCTTTCCGTCAATTCGCTTTTAACATCAGCAAACTGGTCAAAAAAAGTGGGGAGAACATTTTGGCAGTAGAAGTTTTTCCGCCTGCTGCGGGTGATTTTACAGTTGGATTTGTAGACTGGAATCCTGAGTCTCCCGATCGCGGAATGGGAATCTGGCGAGAGGTACGTCTTTGTTCGTCGGGCGATGTTTCTTTGAAGGCGCCGTTTGTTCAAACTCACATAGATACAGCCACTTTAAAATATGCCGAATTGCAAATTTCAACCGAAGTGGAAAATAATTCAAGCACTGATGCCAGCGGATATCTGGAAGCCCAAATTGGTGATATTAAAATTCGAAAGGAAGTGAATTTGTTGCCAAACGAGAAAAAACTTATCCGGTTTTCGCCGGAAGAATTTTCGTCACTAAAAATTGATAATCCCCGCATTTGGTGGACACACGATCTGGGAAAACCTGAATTATATGATTTGAAACTTGCCTTTTATACCGACAAACAAATCAGTGATCGAACGGAAACACAATTCGGTATCCGTGATATTCAGGAGTATTCATACAACAAATATGGAAGAGAGCATAAAGGGTATAAACTGAATGGGAAGAAAATTCTTATTAAAGGTGGCGGTTGGGTTGACCAGTTATTTCTAATGCCCGATTCGCTAAAGCTTGAACGGCAGCTCGAATATGTGAAACATATGAACCTGAATACGATCCGTCCGGAAGGTTTTTGGGGAAATAACCAGGATTTATACGATATCTGCGACAGGGAAGGAATTTTAATTATGACGGGGTGGAGTTGTCAGTGGGAATGGTCAAACTATTGCGGAAAGTCGCCCGAAGAATGTAGCGATATCTATGGATGTATTCAAACCGAGGAAGAAATAGAATTGATTGCTGAATCCTGGAAAGACATGATCAAATGGCTCCGCAACCATCCCAGCATATTTATGTGGATGACGGGAAGCGATATGTTGCCACTTCCTGAACTTGAACATAAATATCTGGCTATTTTAGAGCAGGAAGATCCAACCCGGCCGATGGTTACTTCGGCTGCCATGAAAAAAAGTACAATCTCCGGCTGGTCAGGGATGAAAATGGAAGGCCCTTACGAATATGTTCCGCCTGTTTACTGGTACACCGATACGGTTTACGGAGGAGCATACGGCTTTAATACCGAAACAGGCCCCGGGGCGCAGGTTCCACCTATTCAATCCATCTACAATATGATTCCTTCAGAATCACTTTGGCCGATTAACGATGTTTGGGAATATCATTGCGGGCGCAACGAATTTCAGACACTGGAGCGATATAACCGGGCCATGAACGCGCGGTTCGGGGAACCAGCTAACCTTGAAGAGTATTGTAAAAAAGCTCAGCTTCTTAACTACGAATCAATCAGGCCAATGTTCGAAGCGTTTACCGTTAATCGGAATCATGCCACAGGAATCATTCAGTGGATGTTAAATTCATCGTGGCCAAAGTTAATCTGGCAACTGTATGGTTTTGACCTATTGCCAAACGGAGCATTTTATGGTACAAAGAAAGCATTGGAGCCGTTACAGGTAATTTATGATTATGGCAAAAACAATATAGTTGTGTCCAATTCATCCTTTACTAATTACTCCGGATTAACCGTTTCGGTCAAAGTATTAAATCTGGATATGGAAGAGTTGCTTGCAGTAAACGTTCCTTTAGAAATTCAGGAGGATCAGTACGTGCAGGTTCACGAAATTCCGGATGTGATAGCGGGATTGGATTCAACTTATTTTCTTGATTTAAGAATTTTTGGTTCGAACCAGGAAACATTAGCCATTAATCAGTATCTGTTGACAAAAACAAAGCACGAATTTAACTGGGATGAAACCTATTTTGCACATACCCCCACAAAAAAACATCAAAACCTGCAAGAGATCAACAAACTTCCTAAAGTTAAACTTGATTACCAGCTGAATAGTGTTGCTGATCAGGATAAAACGCAGTTCGAAATAATCGTAGAAAATCCAACTGAAAACATCGCTTTGTCAACAGAAATTATGATGCTGGACAAAGAAACAGGAAATTTTATTGCTCCGGTTTTTTTGGATGATAATTACTTTTCGCTCTTGCCCGGAGAAAAACGGAATATTAAAGGATATTGCTACACATCGGATATAAAAGGAGGTCAACCTTCTGTTAAAATTACAGGGATAAACCTGATTGAATAGAAATGTGAGTTCTGTGAAGGAACAGCTTTCTGGTTTTATTCTACTGAAATTTGAAATAAAAGCAACTTATGACACAAGATAAAATTGGTAATAGAAATGCTATTGGCATCGACCTGGGTGGAACATTCATCAAATTCGCCTTGGTCGCCGAATCAGGAGAAGTCTTATACAACAGTAAATTATCCATTGGGAAGGAGGCATCGCGCGATGATATTCTGGCAACCATTCGTAAAGCCATTCAACTTTCGCTGAAGCAAGCAAAAGAAAAGAATCTTCAGGTAGCCGGAATTGGAATTGGTTCGCCGGGGCTTTGCTGCGACGGAATTGTAGTTGGCGGCGCCGATAACCTGAACGGTTGGGTTGAGGTACACCTGTCGGAAATGTTTTCTTCGGAATTTAATCTGCCGGTGTTGCTCGACAACGATGCAAACGTGATGGGGCTTGGCGAAGCCGTTTACGGGGCGGCCAAAGATTGCACCGATGTGATTTTCCTGACGGTTGGAACAGGAATTGGAGGAGCCATTGTGGCCGACGGGAAACTTTACGGTGGTTACAAAAACCGCGGAACGGAAATGGGACATGTGACGATCGACCACAAAGGGATTGCCTGCAATTGTGGCGGACGTGGCTGTTTGGAAGCTTATGCCTCAACCGTGGCACTTTTGACTCAGTATGCTGAAGCCAGCGGTAAAAATGTAAACGAACTCGATGGATTCTACTTTGTACAAAAGTTTAAGGAAGGCGAGGATGCAGCGGTGAAATGTATGGAAGATCACACCGACTATCTGGGGCACGCTATTGCTGGTTTTGTCAATTCGTTTGCTCCGCAAAAGGTAGTAATTGGCGGTGGGATTTCCGAAGCCGGCCAATTCTACATCGATTTGATTAAAAAATACACGTTTCAATACGCTATGCCCGATTGTGCAGCCAATACAGATGTGGTTGCCGCTGTTTTGGGCAACATGGCCGGAAGTCTCGGCGCGGCTTCACTTATATTTAAAAATGTAACCCAATGAACTTGCACTCCATTTTAAATTGCATGCAAAGATATTCACGCTTCACAGAACGGTAAAGGGGTTCCGATAAATCGGAATCCTTCGGATGCGTTCATTCCGGTTCCACCGGAATGACATGCACCCCGTTGACCTTATCCGTGACAGCTCAATGTCCGGTCCGCCGAAATTTTAACCGGGGTGCCTGATGCCAAAATAAGACCGTAGGGCAACGGCAAATAGCTATGAATAATACGCCTAAAAAACTCAATGCGGAAGGTGAAGAACAAGCCAAAACCTCATTGGCAGTAGTAAAGAACGAAGAAAAAGCTCCAGAGATTCCTTCTTTGGAGCATCGGATTCAGAAGGTAGAAGATTTGAGCATGCTCATTGAGAAGTGGCGCAAGCTGACCGAAATTCGCCGAAACCTGCAACCTTTCTCACTGGGAGCTGACGGCTTGGGTGCAACAGTATTCCTTCGGGACGCATCAGGAAAAGAGTTTAAAACCTCCAACACTCCCGTAGTATCCGCTTTGATGGAAGAAATCAAAACGACTTTGGATGAACGGATCAGGGAAGTTGAAACCCAGATCAAGTTCTGAAAATAGGGAGGCAAAATCCTGCCTTTTTGGTTGAAAAGGAAGTCGAAAGATGGGAGAGGAATCTAATAAAAGAGGGGAATGCAAGATGCGTTTTTGTTCCACAAAAACATTTACAAAACTGTCCTACGGAGCATTCCCCTCATTCCCTTAAAGGTCGATGATAATGATTCCCCTCTTTCAAAAAGCAAGTTCAAAGTTAAAATCCAGGTAATCCGGAAGGAAAAAAAATGAGGCCTCCAACCCCGAAAGAAAAAAAGCTAGGTGAAGGAATCCGGGTTCGTCTGACCAACCGGGAAAAGGAACTGTTGTCTGAGCGCTGCCGGAAGGAAGGCTATAAAACCTTGATTGATTTTGGCAGGGCAAAACTATTACGGAAACGGGAGATCCGCAAAATTGAAGCCAGCAAGGAATTTTCGGAATTAATGGGCCAAATGGATTTTGAACTCAACAAGATTGGTGTTAACCTGAACCAGATCGCTAAAAAACTGAATACCTATTTAGGATACCAGCTTGATTCACAAGACAAGCGAACCCTGAATAACGCTTATGAAACGCTCAAAAAGTGTTTTGTTCTTTTGCAAAAATATATGGATCATATTCCATAATGAATAACCAGAAAAACCAAAGAAATGGTTATTGTCATCCATCAGGCATCAAGCACTGCTAATGCTTTTTTCTACAATGAGCGAAAGGCAAAAGAAGGTAAAGCCTCCTTTTACCACAGCCGAAATACACCTTCGGCGAATCCATTTATTTACTCCGCTCAACATCGTCATCAAATATTCAAGCGCATTGAAGATTCAAATACACGTGTTAAGAATAAAGGACTTCACATCTCTTTCAATCCAATAATGAATGATATGATCCGGATGGGCGAAAAGGGAATACGAACTGAGCTTGATAATCTGATGAAACAACTCGGATATGGAAATCAGCCCTACCTGGTTTACCGACATGCCGATATTGACCGGTTACATTTCCACATTGTTTCCACCAGGATTGACAAGCAAAGCGGCAAAAAGATCAAAGACAATTTTGAGAAGGAAAAAGTACAGAAGTTCATCAAGGAGCTGGAACAAACCTACAAGTTAAAAAATGATGAGCCAAAGGAAAAAATCAATCTGAAATTTACGGCATATAGCAAGAACCTGAAACAGAACCTTGAAAACCTGTTCTCCGAGCTCAATCGCATGGATTTTATTGCCAACAAGCAAATGTATAACGATGCCCTGAAGCTGTTTCATATTGAAATTCGGCAGGTTCAGAAAGGGCATTTGGTATTTGTAACAGATGAAAATGGCAATCCGATCCGGCATCCGATTAAGATGTCAGATTTTCAGGAAAGACCTAGGTTTTATCAATCGAAAGGGGAAGCTGAAAGGATTGAGCTTGCAAGAGGTCAATATTTAATTGATTCAAAAGAGTATCATCAGGGAAATTACAGATTACTGGCTGATTTACTTCGGTTGATTCCAAACTATTCGGATAAAAATTATTTCAGGAATAAAAAGCAATTACTTAAAGGTAGGAGAAAGGGGCAAAGAAAGCGATAGTTAGAATTAAAATATATTGATAAATTAAATTGTTAGTTTTTGGATTTACAGTGAGTTGGAATTGCTCCTTAAATCCAACTTAAAATATACCTATTGAAACTTCTATTTTATTTCCTATCATTGCATTAATTACATGTTAATTTTTATGAAAATTAATAGCGAAGACTTAGTTTGCGATTGGGTTGTAGCTCTTAAAGAAGATGATGCAGAAGCATTTAATAAGCTTTTTGGGCAATACGCTAAACGTTTGTTCTATTTTTCTATGGGATACTTAAAATCAAAACACGAGGCTGAAGAAATAGTTCAGGAGGTATTTTATAAAATCTGGGAGAACCGAAAATCACTGAACCCTGAATTATCGTTTAAAGCTTATGTTTTTAAAATCGCATATCATCGCATCATTGAGGTCTTTCGTAAACTTGCTCAGGAACAGATTTACCGGCATGAAGTCATTTTACATTCATTAGATCAAGATAATAATCTTGATGAGAGAACAGATTACCAATCTCTTCTGGAACTTCTTGAAACCATAGTAAGCAATTTGCCACCCCGACAAAACAACAAAATCCAATGCAAATTAATTCTGTAATGGATTTTGTTGTTTTATTCTCCTCCTATTTATTCCTGAAAGCAATCCATCAATACCGAATGCGCCGATGGCCCTTCATTAAAAAGTAAATCCAGAATACTTAAATCAGGAACGAACCCGAATTTTTCGGAAAAAACCTGTGTGTAGGATTGCGCTGTAAACTGCGGATCTTCTACGTTCCGGTGTGCTTTCGGACTGATCTTTTCCCTGAAATTTGCACAGTTATCCGGTATTTGTTCGAATGATTCTGTGTGGATTAATTGTGCTGGGATTTCCAGAATTTCGAGAATGGTTTCGGTAATCTGCTGATTGAAATCGAACAGGAATACTGATTTTCTTCGGAAGAAAGGTTCCAGATCATCGGCATAATATTCAAAGAAAGGGGAGGAGTTATAGGCTGAGAAAATGGTTCGCCAATGGTTTCGCTGCCATTCTTCGTCGTAAGCGATGCGTAAATCTTTGATTTTTATTTTTTGTTCCCTGCCTTTTTCAACTGGTACGATGAGAGAAATGGGTCCATTTGCTCCCAGAATTACCGCTCTGTTTCGGTAAGTTTGTTTGATGAAATGTTCGTGCTGCTCAATATAAATTTCGGGATAAACTGCCAGTTTCGAAAAATACCTGACAGGTGCAAAATAGGCGGTGCTCAGCAGTATCCCATTGTATTGTGACATGTTTTATTCGTTAAAAAATCCGCCTTTGTAGTCGCTTCCCATTTTTATTCCTTCAGAAGTGATATCGTCATCTTTATCAGCAACTGCATGGTCATTTTCAAGTTCATTGATTACTTTTTTCAATTCTCTCTTTAGCTTCATGATTCGCGGAAGTTGCATCATCAGGGCCAGTAAAAATCCGAAAATCAATCCAACAATCAGAACCAGCACCAACGGAACATCAATTATTTCCCAATGGAAAAAACGGATGTTGATCAGCAGGTGGTTCTGAATGGTGAAAATGATCAGAAGTGCTGAAAGAATAAAGAATACAATTACTTTACCTGACATGCTTGTTTTTTAATGCACAAATGAGAACAATCTGCTCCAGCGAACTTTGTTATAGAATGGCTGATCTTTGTCCATCGAAAGCCAGATGAATACAGCTTTTCCGACAATATGGTCTTCTGGAACAAACCCCCAGTACCTTGAATCGGCCGAGTTGTGGCGGTTGTCGCCCATCATCCAGTAATAGTCCATTTTGAAGGTATAGCTGTCGGCAACTGCACCGTTAATGTAGATGATGCCGTCAGTTACTTTCAGGTCGTTGGCTTCATACAAGTCGATAATGCGCTCATAGATGGGGAGGTTTTCAGCTGTGAGCTTTACGGTCTGTCCTTTCTTCGGAATTTCAAGTGGACCAAAATTGTCAACATTCCAGGGATAATTGCTGCTGTATGGGAAAATATTTTGGTCCCAGTTTGCGGCAGGTATCAAAGTTCTTTGAACCGAAGTTACATTTTTCATTGCCTTCAGTTTTTCTTCATTTTCCTGAGTCAATGGGAAAAAATATTGGGTGTTGGAAGCCATGTGGCGATCGTCTTCCGCAATTTTCATTTCATCAAGCATGCGTTTGTTGATTCCTGTTCCATCGGTTGTTACAACGTTGTCGTACTGCATTCCGGGGAAATGTTTCTGCTCTTTTCCGTTAACGAAAAGTTGGCCGTTCTTATATTCCAGAACGTCGCCGGCAATACCCACGCAACGTTTAATGTAGTTTTCGCGCTTGTCAACCGGGCGGGCAATAATTTCACCGAAAGTTTCTTTTTCCTGCCATACTCGATCGCGTCCATAGCTCCGCACCAACTGGTAGTAGCTTTGGTTTTGAACATTC
This sequence comes from Prolixibacteraceae bacterium, assembly GCA_019459485.1. GTDB lineage: Bacteria > Bacteroidota > Bacteroidia > Bacteroidales > Prolixibacteraceae > Aquipluma. Next base: position 17,209 of record JAIBEZ010000073.1, on the reverse strand, counting down.
ACTGCAACGGTATCTCCTTCAGGAAAATTGAAAACAACTACATCGTTGTTTTTTACTTTTCCAAAACCTGCAATACGTTTGTAAGGCTTTTTAATCCACTCAACATACGATTTTTTAGTTTTCGACAATGGCATGGTATGATGCACAAATGGGAACGACAGCGGTGTGTTGGGTAGTTTTGGTCCGTATGAAGTTTTGCTTACAAACAGGTAATCGCCGATGAGCATTGATTTTTCCATCGATGAAGTTGGAATTGTGTATGCTTCGATAAAAAACATGCGGATGAAGGTCGCTGCAATCACTGCAAAAATAATAGCATCGACCCATTCAACCACTTTGGTTTGCTGGCCATCCGGCGCATTTTTCTTTTTCCAGAATGACCAGTGAACTTTCTTGGTAATATACATGTCGAAAATAACTCCAAGGCCAATCAGCCACCAGAAATTTTGCAGCCACAGTACCCATAAGAAGTAAATCAGTCCGGCAATGCCAAATTTGAACCATTTATTGGTCAATAATTCTTTCATTTTTATCGTGGATTTTAAATGTTTAGCAAATCATTCATGGTCAAAACTCCCTTTTTTCCGTTTGAAAATTCGGCAGCTAAAACGGCTCCATAGGCCAGGCCTTTCCGTTTTTTTACGCAGTGTGTAATTTCAATAAAGTCAACTTCCGAATCGTATTTAATGGTATGGGTTCCCGGAACTTCACCGACACGTTCCGAAATAATTCCGATTTCAGCAGCATTTTCAGTTTCCTGATTTACCCATTTGGTTTTCGATGGAATATTTTCAATGATTCCTTCGGCTAAAGTAATAGCTGTACCACTGGGTGCATCCAGTTTCTGGGTATGATGTATTTCGGTCATTTCAATTTTATATCCATCGAAGTTGGCCATCAAAGCTGCCAGCTTTTTGTTCAGTGAAAAGAAAATATTTACTCCTAAACTGAAATTTGAGGCATAGAAAAATGTTCCGTTCAGCTTTTTGCAATTTTCAAGAACTTCCGGTTTTCGGTCGAGCCAGCCTGTTGTTCCCGAAATTACAGGGATTCCGGCTTCGAAACAAATCTTGTAGTTATTTACTGCCAATGAGGGAATGGTAAATTCGATGGCCACATCTGCTTTCTGAAGGTTTTGTATGGAAAGGTCTTCCGGGTTGGTAATGTCAATTTTCAATACTATTTCGTGTCCGCGGTCAACAGCGATTTTTTCAATCTCTTTGCCCATTTTCCCATAACCTATGATTGCAATTTTCATGTGCTTAATGTTCTTAAATTTTGGTCAGCAAAGATATAAAATCAACCCTAATATAGAGATACCTGCTGAAGTAATCTCTACTATTTCAGCCAACACACCTTATTCGACAATAAAAATGAAATCCAAGGCTTTAGATGTTTCTATTCAGCGAGCCATTGGGCATGAACTTTTATCAGTAAATTTGTAGCGTAAACGTTGGCTTTTCCAACAAATCAAGCTATACGTCTGTTATTTTCTAAAATTGAAACAAAATGGGGAGTGAAAAAAAGTTAAAACTTGTCGCAACCGATCTGGATGGTACATTTTTGAAGAACGACAAGTCGATTTCGAAAGAGAATCTGGATACACTGAAATCCCTGGGAGAAAAAGGAATTCTGCGGGTAGTGGCCACTGGCAGGAACTTGCAGAAAACGCAGGAAGTAATTGCAAACCATGTTCCGTTCGATTACATTGTTTTTTCATCTGGAGCCGGGGTGTACGATTGGAAAAACAAGAAGCTACTGTTTTATCAGAATTTAAACAAGTCTGTTGTTCGGCAATTGTCGGATTATCTGGTTGCCCGCGACCTGAATTTTCACCTTTTCAAACCTGTTCCGGAGAATTTTAAATGCTGGTATTTCCGTGGAAGTGTTCCCTGTTCCGAATTTGAAAGATATTTCGACTATCATCAGTCTCACTCTGAAGCACTTTTAACCAATCAAAATATTGATTCGGAAGCATGTCAGTTTTTAGTTGTTTTTCCAAATGATCCTGAACGTTTCCATTCGTTGAAAAACGAGATTCAGAAAAATTTTCCTGAAGTAAAAGTAGTCAGAACCAGTTCGCCGCTTGAGACTGATTACATATGGATGGAAATATTTCACCATTCGGTTTCGAAAGGGAATGGTGTGAGATTTTTGTGCGACTGGCTGAATATCGGACATGAATATACTCTGGGCATCGGAAATGATTTCAACGATATGGATTTGCTTGAATTCACTAACTTTTCATACATCGTTGAAAACGGACCGCAGGAACTAAAACAATTGTTTTTGCCTGCCCGGTCGAACGAGGAAAGCGCTTTTGCCCGTGCGGTCGGAGAGCATTTGTAGTTCAAAGTTCAACGTTCCAGGTTCCAGGTCAGGGGGCGCGAAGGTTTTGGATATTCAATATTGGTTATTCTAAATTCCTTTTTTCCAAGACTGTTTTGACATTGTAGTAAAATTCACTAATCATATCATTTCGGCAATTTAACTGAAGAGCGTTTCAGCCATTTTCAGTTGATCCGGTTTGCCCAGATCCATCCAGATGGTTGAGGTATCCACAAAGCCGTGAATAGCTTCGGTTTGAGCCAGTCTCAGATACAGATCCATAATCGGGAATTTACCGGTTTCTGTAATCAGTTCGAATATTTCGGGTTGAACGATTTGGATTCCGCTAAATGCATAGGGAGTGGACTCTGCAAATTTATCTTCACGGCTTATTTTCGTTTCTCCATTGCTGAAGTTTTTCCATCCGGCAAGCTGAAGATGCTGGTCGAACAATAAATATCTGGAAGTATCTCTTTGCCTTACCACTAAAGTTGCCAGCGAATTCGAAGTTAAATGATGACTTTCGAGCAAATTCAAATCGAGATTGCTGATCACATCTACATTATAAATCAGGATTGATTCGCTGCCTGTTAAAAATGGTTCTGCCTTTTTTAACCCACCACCGGTATCGAGCAATTCTTCGCGCTCGTCCGAAACGTGAATCTGAACCCCGGGAAAGTGTTGGTTTTCCAAAAAAGTAATAACCTGATCGGCAAAATGAAATACATTAACAGTAATATCTGTGATTTGATGTGATATCAGTTTCTCAATGGCATGTTGCAGCAATGGTTTTCCGGCAAGTTGAACCATTGCTTTTGGTTTATCGCTGGTATGTTCTTTCAGGCGGGTTCCCAACCCTGCCGCAAAAATGAGTGCTTTCAATATAGCTGGTTTTGATATTTTTCAAAAATAGACATATTGATCATTCTATCAGGTTTCTGTTTGATATTTTTTTGTGATAGTCGATTTCCGCTAATCGTGCAAATTTTATGAATTTCCGGATTAAACTTTTTTGGTATGAAACAGTCTATCCCTCAGTAAACAATTAAATTAGGATTAAAAAATCAATCAAATGAAAAAAATAAGCTTATTAATGGTACTGTTTCTGGTTTTATCAGGAATTACATTTGCACAGGAACGTGGTGGTGGCGAACGTCCATCCAAAACTCAGCAGCCAGGCAGGCCCGGAGGAATGGGCGACCGTCAACAGATGACTCCGGAACAAAGGTTACAGCGTCAGACTCAACAGTTGGTTGAGCAACTGAAGTTGACCAAGGATCAGGAAGCCAAAGTGACTGCGATCAACAAAAAGTACATGGAAAAGCAATCGAAGGTTGATTGGTCGAAAATGCGCGATGCAAGTGATGAAGAACGGACGGCGATGCGTGCAGAAATGACCAAGGTTCAGGCTGAAAAAGACAAGGAGATCAAAGCTATTCTGAAGGCTGACCAGATCAAGTTGTACGATGAAATGCTGAAAAAGCGTGCGGAAAGCAGAAGGAACGGTCCGGGTCGCATGGGGGGCCAGGGCGGTCCGGGTCAATAGTGAATAATTTGTTTGGTTTTAAGAGAGAAAGGGGCGAAAGCCCCTTTTTTTATTTGGTCAGATCATCTCTCAATGCCAGCATTTTAATGGCAGTAACAGCCGCTTCGTCACCTTTGTTTCCCAGCTTTCCTCCTGCACGATCGAGTGCCTGTTGCTGATTGTCGGTGGTAAGTAAACCGAATATAAACGGCTTGTTGTATTTAATATTCAGATTGGTAATTCCCTGAGTCACTCCTTCGCAGATGAAATCAAAATGGCGGGTTTCGCCCTGAATTACACAGCCAAGAATGATGATGGCATCAGAACCGGTAAATTCTGCAAGATATTGCGCGCCCAGGGTCAGTTCAAAACTTCCGGGAACATGCTTTAATACAATATTTTCTTCTTTTGCACCATGTTTTAGCAATGTATCAAGTGCACCTTGGGCCAATGCGCCGGTTACCTCGTAGTTCCATTCTGCCACCACAATCCCGAACTTCATTTCTGAAGCTGAAGGAACAGATGACAAATCATATTCAGATAAATTTTTTGTAGCCATTTTGTGAATTTAAAATTTGGGTAAAAATAAAAAATCCCCTGCATTGAGGGGACTTTTTTTATATTGTCAGTTTAAAAATCGTTTTTAGCTGTTCGCTTTAACTTTTGCGCGGGCAATGTATTTGTCAATGTTTCTTCCTTCGTTGCTCTCAGGAAATTTTTGTTTGATGGTTTCGTAAATTTTCAGCGCGTCTGTACTTTTACCAGTGCTTTCGAGCAACTCGGCGGCTTTAAGCATGTAAATCGGAGTTGTCAGCTCGTTTTCATTCAACTTGTATGCTTTGGTGTATAAGTCAAGCGCTTTGTCTGTTTTTCCAAGTTCAAGCTGAGCATCGCCCTGAGCGCCAATTGAAATAGGTTTTAACAGTAAATCATCCGTCTTGAATTTTTTCAGATAATCAATTGCGTCTTCAAACTGACCCATTTGCAAATAGGAAATTCCTGCATAATATTTTGCAAGGTTGCCGGCATCAGTTGAACCGAAATCATCAATAATATCAAGAAATCCAAGGTTTCCACCGTCTCCGTTGAGCGCAAGATTGAATGAATCTTTTTCAAAGTAATTCTGAGCCACGAACATTTGATCTTTTGCATCCTGATCGCGTGGTTCGAGGTAAAACTTGTTTAATGCAAGGTACCCAACTACGACAATTACAATTGAACCAATCACAATTGAAATCAGTTTTTGGTTTGATTCGAGAAATTGCTCGGTCTTGGTTAACGCACTTTCTACTTCGGTTAAATTATCAGCCTGGTTGTTTTTTTTGTCTTTTGTCATTTCGTAAAGTCTATTTTCAAAAATCGTGAGGCAAAAATATATTATTTTCAAAAATAAATGGCAGTTTTCTGATTTAAAATTGAATATTAATGAACACATTGATGTTAATCTACTGTTGAACGATTATTTTCATCGGTTCCGATGCAGAAATTTGTAGTTTTGTGTCGTCAAAATGGTCCTGAAATATGTTTATTCAAGAATTATCGCTGGTAAATTTTAAAAACTTTGAACATTCGGAATTCAAGTTTACCGATGGCTTAAATTGTTTCATTGGCAATAATGGTGCAGGTAAGACCAACCTGATGGATGCAATTTATTATTTGTCGTTTTGTAAAAGTTTTTTGAATTCAGTCGATGCTCAGAATATACGGTTTGACCAGGATTTTTTTATGATTCAGGGGAAATACTCACGGCTCGATTCGGAAGAAACCATATATTGCGGCCTGAAACGTACCCAAAAAAAAATCTTTAAACGGAACCAGAAAGACTACCGGAAATTATCGGAACACATCGGACTTATTCCATTAATTATAGTAACTCCTTTGGATACCAACCTTATTTCGGGTGGGAGTGACGAACGCCGCAGGTTTGTTGATACGGTGATTTCGCAGTATAACGCCGTTTATCTCGAAAATCTGATCAGATACAACCGGGCATTGCTGCAGCGTAATAATTTGCTTAAACAGTTCGCCGGAAGAAATACCTTTCAGTCGGAAACGATTGAAATATGGGACGATCAGCTTGTCAAATACGGGCAACAAATTCATGCAGAACGGATGATTTTCATCGACAAACTTCAGCCGGTTTTTCAGCAATATTATCAGTTAATTTCAGGAGGCAAGGAACTGGTTGGTTTAAAATTGCAGTCAGAATTACTGACCAATGATTTTGACCAGCTTTTAAAGGGTAGCATTGGTCGTGACCGGATGCTGCAATATACCACGACCGGAATACATAAAGATGATTTTGAATTTGAACTGGCCGGTTATCCCATCAAAAAATTTGGCTCTCAGGGACAAAAAAAAACATATTTGGTAGCATTGAAATTGGCTCAGTTCGATTTCATGAAAGAAATTTCCGGATTAACTCCCATTCTGTTGCTTGATGACATTTTCGATAAACTTGATAAAAACAGGGTAGAGCAAATAGTGAAACTGGTGGCCGACGATCATTTTGGCCAAATTTTTATTACCGATACCAATCGCGAGCACCTCGATGTAATGATTTCACGGTTGGATACAGAATCGCGTATTTTTACCATTAACGATGGTCAAGTTAAAAATTAGCATACAATGAGAAAAAACAATACCCAAAGTATCAGCGATGTTCTGAGGAGTTATACCCGGGAAAATAAATTGGACCGTAAACTCAACGAGTTGGATCTTATTAAATCGTGGGAGACGGTGATGGGCAAAACAGTGGCCCGTTATACCGGAAATCTTTACATACAGAATAGTACCTTGTTTGTAGAAACAACCTCGCCCATTGTGCGGAACGAATTACTGATGATGAGGGAAGATATTCGCGTTCGCCTGAATGAAGTGGTGGGCGAAGAACTGATTAAAACGATTGTTTTCAGATAAGAGAATAACAGACAAAAAAAAATATACTTTTCGCCCGAAAATTGATGGCTCGAAAATTGTAAACACAACAAATTAAATAAATTTTACAAAATGAAAAATTCATTGTTAGTTCTGGTTCTGGTGCTTTTTGCTTCTTTAAGTATGCAGGCACAAGTAAATCCTACAAGCGCGCAGGATTCTATAGTTTTTAATAAAATGGCACACGATTATGGCACCGTTGTTCAAGGCAGTGATGGCAATTGCGAATTTAAGTTTGTCAACAAGGGAAAAGCGCCAATCATTTTAAACAATGTAAAAGCATCGTGCGGCTGTACCAGTCCTGATTGGACTCGTACCCCAGTTGCACCTGGCGAAACCGGCACCATTAAAGTAGCCTACAATACCAATCTTGTGGGTGCATTTAATAAAACAGTCACTGTTAATTCAAATGCAAAAAATGCACAGGTAGTATTGCTGATAAAAGGGATTGTCACGGCAAAACAATAGTTCCGAAAAAATTAAGGTATTCTATTCTACATAGAGTACCAATCCTTTCAAATATTCTCCTTCAGGATGGTAGATATCTACAGGATGGTCCGCAGGCTGAACAAGTTGGTTCAGTATGCGGACTTTTCTTCCTGAAATAGCAGCAGCCGAAAATACAGCTTCGCGAAATTTATCTTTAGTAACCACCTGCGAACAACTGAAAGTAAACACGATTCCACCCGGAGCAATCTGCTGAAAAGCTTTCAGGTTAAGGCGTTTGTATCCTTTTAATGCCTGCGGTAAAGCCCCGCGGTGTTTGGCAAAAGCGGGAGGATCGAGAATTATCAGGTCGTATTTTCCCTGATTTTTGTCCATATAATCGAAACAGTCAGCCACAAAAGCTTCGTGGCGGGTATCTTCGGGGAAATTCAGTTTCACATTTTCGTTGGTCAGATCAATGGCTTTGGCCGATGAATCGACCGAATGAACAACTTTTGCACCACCACGCATGGCATAAAACGAAAATCCGCCCGAATAGCAAAACATATTCAACACTTTACGGTCTTTCGAATATTCCTGAACCAAACGGCGGTTTTCGCGCTGATCGACAAAAAAACCGGTTTTCTGGCCTTCTACCCAATCCACATTAAACCTGTTTCCGTATTCCTGAACTTCAAATACTTTCGACTCACCCAACAAATAGCCATCTTTTGGTTCCAGATCAGCTTTAAAAGGCACAGTCTTTTCACTTTTATCGTAAACAGCAACCAATCGATCGCCCATCACTTCTTTTAGGGCTTTTGCCAGCGTTTCCCGAATCAGAAACATTCCGGCTGAATGTGCTTGAATCACGGCAGTTCCGTTATAAAAATCAACAATCAGACCGGGCATACCATCGCCTTCGCCGTGCACCAAACGATACACGTTGGTCTTATCATTGTCAACCAAACCGAGTTTTTTCCTGACATCCAAAGCCCGGTCAAGCTTGCCTTTCCAGAAATCAAAATCGGGTTCAACTTTATCGAACGAAAAAATGCGGACAGCTATTGAACCAATCTGGCAATGACCCATTGCAAGAAATTCGTTCTTGTTTGAAACAACTTCAACCACATCGCCTTCTTCAACCCGGCCGATGATTTCATGAATAGCTCCTGAAAATATCCACGGATGAAAGCGTTGCAGCGATTGTTCCTTACCTGATTTCAGTACAACCTGGCTGTATGTTTTTGTCATGTTTTTATTGATTGAGTGATTCGTAAATGCGGTGTGAAACCCATGCATCGGTTGCAGCGTAAATCTGCTGTGCTTCTGAAAGTTCCAGCGCTTCCCAGTTGGTAACCCGCTGAGCTTTGGATATTCGACACCCCAAAACAATGGCGGATATTTTTTTCAGGCTAAAATCCTGAATGCCGTAGTCTTTTACCCTGTCCTGCAATTCGATAAAACCACCGGGTTTAAAATGGTTCATCTTCTGTAATCCTTTGATATCGTCGCGGATAGCGACACCAATTTTCTCGATTTCAGGATTTGAAAGTATATTTTTGAGGCCATTTGGCAACCCAATTTTATTTAACCTGAATAAGAAAGCGCGGTCTTTGGTAGCCAGTTGCAGCAAGGCAACTTCGTAAACAACTCCTTTTTTAAAAGCTGGTTTGGTTTCGGTATCAAAACCCAGCACCTTTTGTTGAGCCAAATATTCAATCGATGTCAAATAGGCTTCTTTGGTCTCAACCAACATTATTTCACCTTCAAACTGAATCAGTGGCAATTCGGCCAATTCTTCCTTATCAATGCTTTCTTTGTAAATCATTCTTATTCTCCCTGATTCGAAAACCGGTCGTTCAGCCAATCAGGTTTTCGGTTTGTATTTTTTAATTCTGATTTTTGGCTTTTTGTTGTATTCTGTTCATCCTGTGTGTTTTCAGCATAAATAAGGTTGTGTATCGCACGCAGGCAATTCACCAGCGATTGACCCCACAGTTGCGAAAAGTTATTTTTACATTCCCAGACCGCCTGTTCCATTACTTCATCGTTCAGCATCCGAAACGACATTACCAAATCTTTCATTTCCTGATAAATATCGGCCACATTTTCAGAAATGCTGGCGGTAAGTGCCGATTCGCTGAACTGCATTCCCGATAGAAAAACTTCCTGGTAATCATCGTTTGCACCTGTATGACGAAGTATTTTCTGCTGAATCTGGTTGTAATCCATTTCAGATACAAATTTCTCCAGGTCGTCTTCAGCTTCGAATTCAAACTCGGGCAACATGCTGGCTTTTAAATATAAAAGTGGAAGTATTTTTTGTAAACGACTAAGAAAATCGGGAGTTTCAAGGCTTTCCGATCGTTCCAGAAAGCTACAGAATTCGTTGGCGACGGTAATGAATTCAATTACATTTTTTGAGTAGGCAATGCTGTTCAGTTCTTCTTCTCTCATGAAAAGTATTCTATAAAATATGCCACAAAAGTACAAAGATTTTTAATTCATTTGCCCTTTTCTCCATTCCATCCGGTTATCAACCCTGTAAACTAATTTTTCATTTTCAAGTAGCCAACGAACGATCTTTACTACATTGTCCGAATTTCCTTCAATTTTGGTTAAAAGTTCTTCATAAAAGCAGGGTTGAGCCATCACTTTTTTGATCTGTTCGCTGATGTTATCAAATTCATACTTACTCACATTCAACTCGTTTCGTGCCATGCAAACATCGCATTTGCCGCATCTAACCGACTCGGTTTCGCCGAAATACTGAAGCAATAACTGGCTGCGGCATTTGTGTCCCGACGATGCATAATGAATCATGGCCTCAATCCGGTTCAGGTAATCGCGTTTGCGGTCTTCGTAGTTTTCCTTGCTTATTCTTATGCGTTCAGGATCAATTCGTTCCTTGGCAAAAATGATGAATGGTGTTTTTTTCTGCGGAATGAAATCTATTACTTTCTGGGTTCTTAGTCGGGTTAAAAACTCATAAACCAATTCAGGAGAAATATTGGCACGTTTCGCAAGCAATTGCTCATCAATTGAAACATAATTGGTAAATAAACCGGTGTACGATCGCAAAAGCAACTTGATAAATCCATCGAAATCAGAGTTGGCCACCTGAAATTTATACAAATCATCCCGTCCCACCTGAAAATAAACTTTCGACGGATTGTCAAGTTCATCGGTCAATTCCAGGTAACCTTCGCGTTGCAATATTTTCAGGCTGTTATAAACTTCGGTAATTTGAAACGAAAATTTGGATGCAAACATTCCCATGCTGAATTCAAAAATCTGGTCTTTTCCGAAGCCAACCGCCAGTTGGAAAAAATTACAGATTGCTTCATAAATCCTCCTGATTACATCTGGTTCAGGAAACGATTTGGCTACATTTTTCTGCAATTTTAGCTTGTCGCTGTTATTGAAAAGCAACACCGAATAGGCCGTTTTCCCATCACGTCCGCCTCTTCCGGCCTCCTGAAAATAGGCTTCAACCGAATCAGGCGATTCCAGATGAATCACAAACCGCACGTCAGCCTTGTCAATTCCCATCCCGAATGCGTTGGTCGAGACAATCACTCTGCACTTGCCGCTTTTCCAGTTTTCCTGTTTGGACGACCGGATTTTGGATGGTAATCCGGCATGGTAATAATCTGCCGAAATTTTGTTTTTTATGAAAAGTTCACTGATTTCGCGGGTTTGCTTGCGACTTCTGACATAAACGATTCCGGTTCCTTTGGCTTTTTGAACCGCCTTCAAAAGGTAATTCACTTTGTCTTCTTCGTTTCGGACAAGGTAAATCAGGTTACTTCGGTAATAACTTGTGCGGAGTACATTTTTTGTCCTGAATTTTAGTTGCTCCTGAATATCGTCTATTACCCGGGCAGTTGCAGTTGCAGTAACTGCCAGAATTGGGACATCGGGCAACAAGTCACGCAGCTCAGAAATTTTTATGTACGATGGCCTGAAATCGTAGCCCCATTGCGAAATGCAATGCGCTTCGTCAACAGCAATCAGGTTCACGTCCAATTGATTGAGGCGTTCACGGAAACGTTCAGTTGAAATTCGTTCAGGAGAAAGGTATAAAAATTTGTAGTTTCCCCAGGCAGCATGATCCATTGCAATTTTTATTTCCTGTGCGCTCATTCCTGAATAAATGGCCAAGGCTTTGATTCCACGCTCGTTCAGGTTTTCCACCTGATCTTTCATAAGGGCAATCAAAGGTGTAATTACCAGGCAGATACCCGGTTTCGAAAGCGAATATACCTGATAAGTCACCGACTTGCCACCACCGGTCGGCATCAGCCCGAGTGTATCTTTGCCACTTGCCACCGACTCGATGATCTCTTCCTGCAAAGGGCGAAACGCCGCATAGCCCCAATATTTGGTCAGTATTTGTGTGAATTCGCTCAATGTTTGGTTCTCTTTTTTTCGTTATTCCAATTAAGTGGTTTTTTTTTTGCGGCGCATACAACTTTCCTTTTCAAATATCATTTCCGAATGCGCCTTTTCCTTTGTTTCATTCGTCTTCCGCGGGTTCCGTTTCACTTCACCCGCGGTTATTCAAATTAAATCCTTTCAGGATTCCATCTTGGCTGATAGTTATCTTAAAATCAGTATTTCAATCAAAAAAACGTATCTGTGTAAATCTGTGAAATCTGTGGTGATTCTTTTTCGCTATTCTGCTTAACAATTTTTAATGAACATTAAAGTTTATAGGGATGAAGCCTCTAAAAAAATCAGGACATTTGTACCTGATTTTTTCGTAGTTTTGCCTTTCAACCAGAATCTAAAAATACACATAAATGTCGTTTTTTGCCGATAAAATTGTATCCGAAGGTTTAACTTTTGACGACGTATTGTTAATACCCTCTTATTCAGAAGTTTTACCGCGCGAGGTTGATTTATCTTCGTGGTTTACCCGTAATATCAGGTTGAACACACCAGTTGTTACTGCTGCCATGGATACAGTAACCGATTCGCTGATGGCAATTGCCATTGCGCGCGAAGGTGGTATTGGCGTGATCCACAAAAATATGGGCATTGCCCAGCAAGCCAAACAGGTTACAAGTGTAAAACGTGCGGAGAACGGGATGATTTATGATCCTGTTACCATCTCGAAAGAAAAAACAGTTCGTGACGCCATCGGCCTGATGAAAACTTTTAAAATTGGAGGAATTCCGGTAATCGACGAACAGGGATGTTTGGTTGGTATTGTAACCAACCGCGACCTTCGGTTCGAATACGACATGAACAAACTGGTTTCGGAGGTGATGACCAAAGACAATCTGGTAACGACCAATGTTTCTACTTCGCTCGAAATGGCTTCAGAAATACTTCAGAGATATAAAATTGAAAAGTTGCCGGTGGTTGATAAAAACAACAAGCTGATTGCATTGGTAACTTATAAAGATATCACCAAAGCAAAAGACAAACCACTGGCTTCCAAAGATCAAAAGGGACGGCTGCGGGTTGCTGCTGCAGTTGGAATTGCCGGCGATACCATGGATCGCATTGACGAACTGGTAAAAGCCCAGGTTGATGCCATTGTAATTGATACTGCCCACGGTCATTCGATGTATGTTTTGGAAATGCTCAAAAAAGCCAAAAACAAGTATCCTGAAATTGATTTTGTTGCCGGAAATATTGCCACTGCTGAAGCTGCCACCGATTTGGTGCTTGCTGGTGCCGATGCTGTAAAAGTTGGAATCGGACCGGGTTCGATTTGCACAACACGAGTCATTGCCGGAGTAGGAATTCCCCAGCTTTCGGCTATTTACAATGTGAGCAAGGCCATCAAAAAAACCGGTGTACCTGTAATTGGCGATGGTGGAATCCGGTATTCAGGCGATATTGTAAAAGCCATCGCAGCTGGTGCCCATTCAATAATGGCAGGTTCGCTTTTTGCCGGTGTTGATGAATCTCCGGGCGATACCATTATTTTCCAGGGACGGAAATTTAAAACTTACAGGGGAATGGGTTCGGTTGAAGCGATGCAGACAGGTTCAAAAGATCGCTATTTTCAGGACATGGAAGATGACATAAAAAAGCTGGTTCCCGAAGGAATTGTTGCCAGGGTTCCATACAAAGGTTCGCTCTACGAAGTTCTCCACCAGCTAACAGGTGGAATTCGCTCGGGAATGGGATACTGCGGAGCCAAAAATGTAGAAATGCTTCAACATGCTAAATTTACCCGGATCACCAATTCCGGAATTCAGGAAAGCCACCCCCACGATGTAAGTATTACAAGTGAATCACCCAATTACAGTTCGCGCGAATGGCAATAATCAAACGCTGTTCCACAGCGGTAATAAATAACCCATCTGCCAATAATTTAGCAACTACTTTTTAAGTAATATTATAACCATGATCAGATTTTTTCACTTCGCAGTTCTTACTTTAATTACCCTCACGCTTTCGGCACAGAAGAAAGACCAAACTGTGATGACCATTGGTAAACTTCCTGTTTCAAAAGAAGAGTTTACTTTGAATTACCAGAAAAACAATACCAATATTCTGGACGAAAAGGACAAAAAAACACCTGCCGAATACCTCGATTTGTATGTTAATTTCAGATTAAAGGTAATGGAAGCACAAAATCTTGGTTATGATACCATTCAGTCGTTCATCGACGAATTAAAAGGTTATCGCAAAGAGCTGGCGCGACCTTACCTTACCGATGTTTCGTTCAACGAGGAAATGGTGCAAACAGCTTACCAAAGAACGAAATACGAACGCAAAGCCAGCCATCTGCTTGTTATGGTAACTCCGGAAGCTTCGCCTGCCGATACACTTGCAGCCTGGAGCAAAATCAACGACTTGCGTAACCAGATAGTTTCCGGTGCCGATTTTAACGAAATCGCATTGCAACATTCTGAAGATCCTTCGGCAAAGGAAAATAAAGGATTGCTTGGCTATTTCAGTGCTTTCCAGATGGTCTATCCGTTTGAAGACGCTGCTTACCGTACACCTGTGGGGCAGGTTTCTGAAATTATCAGGACGCGTTTTGGATATCATATTCTTAAAGTTCACGATGAGCGTCTGACTCCCGGAGAAATAAAAGTTGCCCATATCATGAAAATGTTTCCACAGCAGGCTTCCGAAGAAACCATTGCCAGTTTGAAACTGTCGGCCGATAGTATTTTATCAAAAGTTGCATCCGGTGCCGATTTTGCTGAACTGGCAAAAAAATATTCCGACGACAAACAATCTGCAGTTGAAGGTGGTGTAATGCCCTTTTTTACACCAACCAACATGGTTCCGGCGTTTGCCGAAGCAGCATTTTTCCTGAAAAACGATGGAGATATTTCTCCTGTGATCCGCACTCCATTCGGCTGGCACATCATCAAACGCCTCGAACTGAGGACTACACAACCACTTGAAAAAATACGTGCCGAACTGGAAACAAAAATCAAGCAAAATCCTGCAATCAGCAAATACAGCGATGAATCGTTCGACCGCAAACTGAGGGCAGAATATCAGCTGAAAACAAATGATGGAAATCTGAATAAGTTGATTGCGGTTGCAACCGATACCATTCTGCGAAAAGATTGGCCTAACTCAGCCAATTCACTGAAAAACGATGTGCTGTTTCAGTTTGCGAAAAAGGCTGTTGCCACAGGTGATTTTATCAAGTACCTTCAGGATCAGAAATTTTCGGCTGAAGTAAACAATCCAGATGTAGTGTTAAAAACGATGCTGCATAAATTCATTAATCAGCAATTGCTCGACTTTGAAGATACACAGCTTGATAAAAAACATCCTGAATTTGGACGGATAATAAAGGAATACCACGATGGCATTCTGCTTTTCAATATTTCAAAAGATAAAATATGGGATGTGGCTTCGACCGATAGTGTTCGCCTTCAAAAATTCTACGAAACCACCAGCAAAAAATATTACTATGGCGAACGTTACAAAGGTTGGCTCATTCAGGTAAAAGACGGTGAAACCCGCACCAAAGTTGAATCTTTGCTGGATCAGAACGAAGTTGCCAAACAGGAATTAACCGATGTTTTTAACACTCCAACAGAAAATAATATACAGATTACGGACGTTGCTGTTGAGAAGGGCGACAATCCGGTGGTTGATTATTACATTTGGAGCGGACCAAAACCTGAAGGTTTTGATGAAACAACTACCTTTGTGCACGGAAAAATTACCAATAACGAACAGAAAATGCTGAAAGACGCCTGGGGTTTGTATTCATCCGACTTTCAGGAACAAGTTGAAAAAGAATGGATTGATTCGTTGAAAAAGAAATATCCGGTTAAAATTAACAAGAAAGTGCTCAATAAAATTCCAGCAGTTTAATGAATAAATCAGGCGTCTATACTCTTATTCTCGCGTTGTTTCTGACAGCCTGTAACCTGTTTGTAGATAAGGGCGAGCCAATCGCTCAGGTTGGCAAACATATATTGACCATGGAAGAGTTGTCGAAGAACATTCCTGATTATCTCGATGAAACCGATAGTTCGTTGTGGGCCGACGATTACATCAAGCGATGGATTCAAAGCGAACTGCTGTTGATGAAAGCGGAAGAAAACTTGAAAGCTGACATGAAGGATGTAAGCAAGGAACTCGATGAATACCGAAACTCTTTGATTGTTTACAGGTACAAAAACGAGTTGATGAAACAAAAAATGGATACCGCTGTCAATGAAGCCGATATTCTGAAATATTTCAATGAAAACCGTGAGAGTTTTATTCTGAACCGGAATATTGTGAAAGCCATTTATATCAAAGTCCCGGTGGAGGTTTCGAACCCTGAAAACCTGAAAGACCTCTGCGTAAGTGATGATCCGGAGCAGCTGGCCAAACTGAACGAGTACTGTGTGAGTTATGCAAAAATTTATGATCGCTTTAATGATCAGTGGGTTGCCGCTGACATGGTGTTGAAAAATACACCGGTTGAAATAAGCAATCAGCAGCACTTTTTGGAAAGAAACCGGTTTGTGGAAAGCAGCGATATGAATTATTACTATCTTGTCTGCATTCGTGATTATCGACTTTCCGGTAAGGCTTCTCCCATTGACTACGTATATAACGACATCAGAAGTTTGATTTTAAGCAAACAAAAAATGCAGTTTCTGAAACAAATAGAAAAAGATGTTTATAAGGACGGAATTGATAATAAAAAAGTAAAATATTTTAAAACAAAAAATAATCGTTTATGATCAGAAAAATAATTGGTTTATTTATCCTCGCCGGATTTGTGGCCTCAGGCAATCAAGCCGTTGCACAGGATAAAGTTGTTGACCAGATCGTGTCTGTAGTTGGCAAAAATATTATCCTGAAATCGGACATTGAAAGCATGTTTCAGCAGCAACAGGCGCAGGGAATCACCACAGAAGGCGACATGAAATGTGAGATACTGGAAAATTTTCTGGTCGAAAAGCTATTGCTTGCAGAAGCAGAAATGGACACCACCATTATAGTTAGCGACAATCAGATCAATCAAAATCTTGAACAAAGAATCCAGTATTTTATTTCGCATCTGGGTTCAGAGAAAGAGGTAGAAGCCTACTTTAAAAAGTCGATCATGGAACTGAAAGCTGACATGCAGGACGTCATTAAAAACCAGCAGATGACTCAGCAGATGCAGGGGAAAATTCTTGATCAGGTTACTGTAACACCTGCCGAAGTGCGCCTTCACTTCAGAAATTTACCGCCAGCCGAAATTCCGCAAATTGATGCCAAGCTGGAATATGCACAAATAACTGTGCTACCTGTAATCAGTCTGGAAGAAGAAGACAGGATAAAATCAACACTTCGTGAATTGAAACGCCGTATCGAAAGTGGCGAAAGCAGTTTTGGCCCAATGGCAGTTATTTATTCGGAAGACGGAGCTGCCCGTACCGGTGGCGAACTCGATTACATGGGACGCGGAAACCTCGATCCGGCTTATGCTGCGGCTGCTTTTAACCTCAAGGGCGATAAAATTTCGAATGTCGTAAAAAGTGATTTCGGATACCATATAATTCAGGTGAT
>JAIBEZ010000093.1 GCA_019459485.1 Prolixibacteraceae bacterium | reverse complement strand
CAGGTGACTCAAAGTCACCTGCTGACTACACTTTTCACAATCCAAAAAAAAGTGTCATTACCAAATATTTGGTAACCAGTCCAATAATACTGAATAGTAAAGCATCTTTCACACGGTATTTTAGCATCCCGGCGGCAAGCGCAATTACAGGCGATGACAATGGGAGAAAATTGAAAACCAACAATGTCAGTTTGCCGTATTTGCGGATTTCAGCTTCCGCCTTTTCGTAACGGCGGCGTCCAATCAACCGGTCAATTATTCCGGCGCTAAAAAAATACCCGATCATATAATCAATAGATTGAGAAGCAATGGCGGTTCCAAGAGCGATCAGATTCAGGAAAAGAGGATCGTAACCCGACCGGAGGTAAAAGAGAAACATCAATTCGACCGGCATAAACAGAAAGAACAAATACCCGGAGAAATTGACAATGGCAAAAGACAACAATCCGCTTTCGTTGTGTCTGTAAATATCTTGTCCTATGGTAAGGGAGGCAATTGTAATGGCAACGGTTGCGAAAAACAACACAATGATCAGGCGCTTGATATCTATTCTTGACCGTTTCATTTGCTTCGAATGAATTAGCAGTTATGTATCCAAATTTAGTTAATCCTTTTGAGAAAGACGGAAATAATTATTCGGTTAAAAAACCTACCCGCAATTTACTAAATTATTAGTTTTAATTTTACGACTTCTGAAAATGTCATTTTTGAAAATCATAATAAAAAAATCATGAAATTCATTTTACCATCAATTTTTGCCGTTTTACTTCTTTCTTCCTGTCAGACAAAAAAAAGTGAATATGTGAAAATATCAGGGTTTGCCCAAGGTACGACCTACAACATCACCTACGAAAACTCAAGCAATGAATATTACGCTCAGGCGATCGATTCTATCCTGAAAGCGTTTGACAAATCTCTTTCATCGTATGATTCAACTTCAATTATTTCCAGAATCAATGACAATGATCCAACGGTGGAAGCCGACGATTGGTTTGTGGAAGTATTCAGGGAGTCTGCGAAAGTGAATGCCATTTCAGGAGGTGCTTTTGACATTACCGTTGGCCCTGTTGCACGAGCCTGGGGTTTTGGTGATGGTCCGGTGGCAAAACACGATTCGGCGCACATCGACAGTTTGTTGCAGTATGTCGGTATGGAAAAAGTCGAACTTGAAGGGCGCAAGGTTATCAAGAAATACCCTGGCGTGAAAATAGACGTAAATGCCATTGCACAAGGTTATTCTGTTGATGTTGTGTGTGATTTTTTCAAAAGCAAAGGCATTGAAAATTACCTGGTTGAAATTGGCGGCGAAGTACGTGGAAAAGGCACCAATGCAAAAGATATATTCTGGCGAATAGGCATCGATAAACCTTCGGATGGTAATATGATGCCGGGAAATGAACTTCAGGCAATCATCGAAATCAACAATAAATCGCTGGCTACTTCCGGAAATTACCGTAAGTTTTTTGTGGAAGACGGCGTAAAATATTCGCATACAATCGATCCGAAAACAGGCTTCCCCGCCAGAAACACTTTATTGAGCGCGACTGTTGTTTGCGACGACGCAATGACTGCCGATGCTTATGCCACTGCATTTATGGTGCTGGGTGTTGAAAAAAGCATGGAATTGTTGCCGAAACTTAAGGGTGTTGATGTCTATTTTGTTTACAGCAACGCACAAGGCGACTATGTCGTTTTCTTTTCAGAAGGAATGAAAAAAATGATTGTTGAACAAGATTAGCGCTTCTGAATTCGAACGCCTGTCGAAGGCCGGATTTTAACAGAACTGACAGGTTGACACGCAAAATGACAGCAACCGATAATACTCTAAATTGCTTTTATTTCAGGCGATTAACCGCAAGTGTATTCAATAGTTCAGGATAAAAATGAAAAAATGTCCATTGGCATTCCTGAATTTTGGCACTATTGGTTTTGGCATAGTATCTGCTAACGAATGGTGTCAAAAAAAATAAAGTTTAAAAGTCAAACCAATTAAATAATTAAAAAATGGCAGATTTAAAAGGAAAAATCCTTGCAGGTAAAGTTCTTGTACAACCCAAGGAAGCTGAAAAGAAAACAGCAAGCGGAATCATTATTCCTGATTCGGCAAAAGAAAAACCTCAAGTTGGTAAAGTTGTTCTGGTTGGTTCTCCTAAAAAAGACGAACCAATGGAAATCAGTGTTGGCGATACCGTATTCTACGGAAAATATTCGGGTACCGAGTTAAACATTGACGGAACTGATTACCTGTTGATGTCTCAAACCGATGTGTTATTTGTTGCAGAGTAATTGATTAACAACGATTAAAAGAAAATTAAAATGGCAAAAGAAATTAAATTCAATATCGAAGCCCGCGACCTCCTGAAAAAAGGAGTTGACAAATTGGCTGACGCTGTAAAAGTAACCCTCGGGCCAAAAGGCCGCAACGTGGTGATCGAAAAGAAATTTGGTGCGCCACAGATCACCAAAGACGGTGTAACTGTTGCAAAAGAAATCGAATTGTCGAACCAGTACGAAAATATTGGTGCACAGATGGTGAAAGAAGTTGCCAGCAAAACTGGTGACGATGCAGGTGACGGAACAACAACCGCAACTGTTCTAGCACAATCATTGATTTCAGTAGGTTTGAAAAACGTTGCTGCAGGAGCAAATCCAATGGATTTGAAACGCGGTATCGACAAAGCTGTACTGAAAGTTGTTGAAAGCATCAAAAATCAGGCTCAGAATGTTGGTGACGACTTCAAAAAAATTGAGCAGGTTGCTAAAATTGCTGCCAACAACGACAGCGAAATCGGCGCTCTGATTGCTGAGGCAATGGAAAAAGTAAATAAAGAAGGTGTAATTACTGTTGAAGCCGCCAAAGGAACCGAAACTTATGTTGATGTTGTTGAAGGTATGCAGTTCGACCGTGGTTATATTTCTCCTTATTTCATTACCGATGGCGAAAAAATGGCTGCTGATCTGGAACGTCCTTTCATTCTGATTCACGACAAGAAAATCAGCACAATGAAAGACCTGCTTCCTATTCTCGAACAATCTGCACAAACAGGTCGTCCATTGTTAATTGTTGCTGAAGATGTTGACAGCGAAGCTCTGGCTACTTTGGTTGTTAACCGCTTACGTGGTTCGCTGAAAGTTTGCGCAGTAAAAGCTCCGGGATTTGGCGACCGTCGTAAAGAAATGCTTGAAGACCTTGCCGTTTTGACCGGTGGTGTAGTAATTACCGAAGAAAAAGGCATGAAGTTGGAAGACACTACTTTGGAAATGTTGGGTCAGGCTGAAAAAATTACTGTTGACAAAGAAACTACCATTGTTGTTGCAGGTGCAGGCGCTGAAGAAACCATCAAAACACGTGTTAATCAGATCAAAAAGCAGATCGAAACGACTACTTCTGATTACGATAAGGAAAAACTTCAGGAACGTTTGGCTAAATTAGCCGGTGGCGTTGCTGTTCTTTACGTTGGCGCTTCTTCGGAAGTTTAAATGAAAGACAAAAAAGACCGCGTTGACGATGCATTGCATGCAACCCGCGCTGCTGTTGAAGAAGGTATCGTTCCTGGAGGTGGTGTTGCTTACATCCGTAGCATCGCAGTTTTGGAAGGTTTAACCGGCGAAAACGACGACGAAACCACTGGTATCGAAATTGTAAAACGCGCTATTCAGGAACCATTGCGCCAGATTGTTTTCAATTCAGGAAAAGAAGGTGCAGTAGTTGTGCAGAAAGTACTTGAAGGAACAGGCGATTTCGGATACAATGCACGTACCGATGTTTACGAAAACCTTTACGAAGCCGGTGTAATCGATCCTGCTAAAGTAACCCGCATCGCGTTGGAAAATGCAGCTTCAATTGCTGGTATGTTCCTGACTACCGAATGTGTACTGGTTGACGAAAAAGAAGAAAAATCAGCTATGCCACCTATGGGCGGTGGAATGGGTGGCGGCATGGGCGGAATGATGTAATATCCGGCATACCCTTCAATTTAATATATATTTTAAAAGCTCTCTTTCGGTTCTCCGGAAGGGGGCTTTTTGCATGGTAGGAAAATCAAAACACATTACATTCCTATCCGAAATAGTAAATGCAAAACCGTTATCTTTAGAACCAAAATATTCGGTTATGCAAATTCGTATTTTTCTCCTGATTTTCCTTTCATTCCTGATTTTTCAGCCCGAAACTCACTCACAATCGTTGAGTCCGGAGGCGACTGTCAGCATACTTACATGCAATCCGGGAACAGATGTTTATTCGATGTACGGGCACACTGCCATCCGGGTGAATGACCCGTCCAGCGGACTTGATGCGGTGTTTAATTACGGAATTTTTAGTTTCGAATCGCCCAATTTCATTTACCGCTTTGCGAAAGGACAAACCGATTACCTGATGGTTGGACAGAAGTTCAGTAGTTTTATTCCTGAATATGAAGAAGATAAACGCAGTGTTTACGAACAAGTTTTAAATCTTTCGCCGGAAGGAAAATCCAAGCTTTTTCAGGCCTTGCTTGAGAATGCCAAACCCGAAAACCGCGAATACCGCTACAACTTTTTCATGGACAATTGCGCCACCCGCGTGCGCGATATGATTGAGCGCAATGCCGGAGGAACCGTTCGTTTCACTGACGATCATCCAACAAAAACATACCGCGATCTTATAAAGGAATTTCATCATTCATTTCGCTGGATTGATATGGGCATCGATTTACTGGTTGGTAAAAAGGCGGATCAGTCGGTTTCTGCCTACGGACAAATGTTTTTGCCCGAATACCTGCAGGCCCAATTTGCCACTGCGGAAATGACCATCGACGGAAAAGCGCAGCCTTTGGTACTTGAAACCCGCACGCTTGTTGAATATCCGAATACCAAGCTTAATTCTGATTTGCTCTGGCCGGTAATTGTTTTTGGTTTGTTTTTTCTCCTGGTTACCGGAATTTCTGTTCGTGGGTTTCTCCGGAAAACAAAAACCGACTGGCTCGATTACTGGTTGTTTGGACTTACTGGCTTTGCCGGGTTAATCATTGGCTGGTTTACCTTGTATTCGGAGCATCCTGCTATGAGCCCAAATTTCAACCTGTTGTGGGCTTTTCCGCTTAACCTGATTTTTGCATTTATCTGGAAGTATAAAAAATGGAGACCCAAAACCCGAATCTATTTTTGGTTTGCCGGAGCACTTTTACTTCTTTCGTTTGTTGTTGGGCAGCAGTTCAATCCCGCAGTTTACTTTATTATTCTGACTTTGCTTGTTCGCGTTGCTGTGAATTTGATGCCGGAAAGAAAGTAACCTTTTAAACCTGCCTTTAAAACTTATCTTTGTGTTTCTTTAAAAAATTCAGAACATTGAGCACTACTTCAAAATATGCCGAAACTCCTTTGATGAAGCAGTACAATGCAGTCAAAGCAGTACATCCTGATGCCATTTTATTGTTCCGCGTTGGCGATTTTTATGAAACTTTCGGTGAAGATGCCATTCGCGCCTCCGGAATTTTGGGCATAACACTTACCCGCCGTGCAAATGGTTCGGCCAGCTATGTTGAACTTGCCGGGTTTCCTTATCATGCACTCGATACTTATCTGCCAAAACTGGTTCGCTCTGGTGCACGTGTTGCTATTTGCGAGCAGCTCGAAGATCCAAAGATGACCAAAAACATTGTCAAACGTGGCATTACGGAGTTGGTTACTCCCGGTGTTTCCTACAACGACAACATTCTGGAGCACCGCGAAAATAACTTTTTGGCTTCGGTACATTTCGATAAAAAATTGGCCGGAATTGCCTTTCTTGATATTTCAACCGGCGAATTCCTGACTGCTGAAGGTTCCTTCGAATACATCGACAAACTGTTAAGTTCGTTTCAGCCAAAGGAAGTTTTGTTTCAGAAAGGGAAAGGCGCCGATTTTACCTCTTTGTTTGGAGGAAAATACTACACTTTTTCACAGGACGACTGGGTTTATACCGAAGAAGCGGCCAACGACCGTCTGGTAAGGCATTTCGAAACCAAATCGCTCAAAGGTTTTGGCGTTCACGAACTGAATTACGGGATCATTGCTTCCGGCGCGATTCTGCATTACCTCGATCTGACGCAGCATCACCAGACGAAACACATTGTCAGTTTGTCGCGCATAGAAGAAGACAAATACGTTTGGCTCGACCGTTTTACCATCCGCAACCTGGAACTTTTCAATTCGATTAATGAAGGGGCAAAAACGCTGGTTCAGGTAATCGACAAAACCATTTCGCCGATGGGCGCCCGTTTGCTGAAACGCTGGATTGCCCTGCCGCTGAAAGAAATCGCAGCTATCAATAATCGCCTCAATGTGGTGGAATATCTGGTGAAAGATGAAAGTCTGAAGGAAAACCTTGAAGAATACATTCGTCAGGTGGGTGATTTGGAACGCATTATCTCAAAGGTTGCTGTTGTGCGCATCAACCCGCGCGAAGTGATGCAGTTGAAACATGCACTTCAGGCCATTGCACCAATCAAAGAAATTTGCAGCCAAACCGACAGCCCGAATCTGAAACGTTTTGCTGAACAGCTCAATCCCTGTGAATCGATCCGTACGCGCATTGAAAAGGAGATTCATCCTGATCCGCCAACATTGGTCAACAAGGGAAGCGTAATAGCTTCGGGCGTTTCTCCTGAATTGGACGAGTTACGGTTGCTGGCTTTTTCAGGAAAAGATTATCTCGCGAAAATGCAGGAGCGCGAATCAGAACGAACTGGTATCACCAGCCTGAAAATCGCGTTCAACAACGTATTCGGATATTACATTGAAGTCAGGAATACACACAAAGACAAGGTTCCGCCGGAGTGGATACGCAAACAGACACTGGTTGGCGCCGAACGATACATCACCGAAGAACTGAAAGAATACGAATCGAAAATTTTGGGTGCCGAAGAAAAGATTCTGGCCATCGAGGTTCGGTTGTTCAATGAACTGGTGGTTGCCTTGTCCGAATACATTCAGGCAATACAGTTGAATGCCGCGATTGTCGGGCAGTTGGATTGTCTGCTGTCGTTTGCCACCACAGCCATCGGGTACAGGTATTCCCGTCCCGAAATAAACGAATCTAAGGACATCATTATCACAGGTGGCCGCCATCCGGTGATCGAACACCAGTTGCCAATGGGTGAATCGTACATATCGAACAATGTGACACTGAATCAGGACGATCAGCAGGTAATTATCATTACCGGACCCAATATGGCAGGTAAGTCAGCTTTACTGCGTCAAACAGCCTTGATTGTGCTGATGGCGCAGATCGGCAGCTTTGTTCCGGCTGAAGCTGCGCAGATTGGTTATGTCGATAAAATATTCACAAGGGTAGGGGCGTCCGATAATATTTCGTTGGGCGAATCGACTTTTATGGTGGAAATGAACGAGGCTGCCAGCATCCTGAACAATCTTTCGGACCGAAGCCTGATTTTACTGGACGAGCTGGGACGCGGAACATCCACCTACGATGGCATTTCGATTGCCTGGTCGATCGTTGAATACATTCACGAACATCCGAAAGCGAAAGCGAAAACCATGTTTGCCACTCACTATCACGAACTAAACGAGATGGAAAAGTCGTTTGGCAGGGTGAAAAACTTCAATGTAACCGTTAAAGAAGTTGGCAACAAAGTTATTTTTCTCCGGAAGCTGATGCCGGGCGGAAGCAACCATAGTTTTGGGATTCATGTGGCAAGAATGGCCGGAATGCCGCCTTCTGTTGTTCACCGTGCCGACGAAATTCTGCTTCAACTGGAAGATACGCACCGAAAAGAAGGATTATCGAAGCCTTTGGCGGGTATGGCAGAGAAACGGGAAGGCTTTCAGATGAGTTTTTTCCAGCTCGACGATCCGGTGCTGAAACAAATTCGCGACGAGATTAAGAACCTGGACATCAATCAGCTTACACCGCTCGAAGCACTGAATAAGCTGAACGATATCAAGAAAATTACCGGACTGGATCGGCCGTTCAAAAAATAATACACCGAAAACAGGTAAAGTTTTAATCCTTTTTTGGAGAAAGAAAAAATAGGTATATATTTGCAACGCTGTTTTAGAAAGCACTAAACAGTACGTTCAAACCAGAAAAATACTGCGGTTTCCACCAGATTGCAGGATGATATTGAAAAAGGCATCGCTGATTACGGATGAAAATCCGGAACAGCAAATTTTGCGAGAATAGCTCAGTTGGTAGAGCACGACCTTGCCAAGGTCGGGGTCGCGAGTTCGAGTCTCGTTTCTCGCTCTTTTTAAGGAGGCCCGGATGGTGGAATCGGTAGACACGTCCCGATTTAAGATCGGGATGACTATTGGTTGTTTGGGTTCCCCGCCTGAAAAGTTTAGCGGGCAGGTATTAGAGTAATTAGAAAACACGTTCAAAACATTTATTGCGAGAATAGCTCAGTTGGTAGAGCACGACCTTGCCAAGGTCGGGGTCGCGAGTTCGAGTCTCGTTTGTCGCTCATTTAAGGATGCCCGGATGGTGGAATCGGTAGACACGCAAGACTTAAAATCTTGTGACCATTGGTTGTGCGGGTTCAAGTCCCGCTCCGGGTACCATAAAGGAAAGCACTTCGGATTTCGGGGTGCTTTTTTCGTTTTGGTGCATAGGCTTTTAACCTCCTGTTTTATATACTTCAAAAGAAATTTGATTATAAATCGCACCACCCGATCATCTTTTCATTGAAAATCCCGCATAAAAAAAAGCGTCCGAAATTGTCTTTCGAACGCTTCACTATTAATATTTGTAGCCAGTCCGGGTGCGACTCAAAGTCGCGCCCGGACTTCAAATCTTGAATTAGGACATCTTGAATAATTTTAAAAACTTACCGGGGATGGGTGTGTCGAAACGAAGCGCTTTGCCGGTGACAGGATGCTTAAATGCTAAAACCCGCGCATGAAGTCCCATCTGGCCAATTGGATTCAATTTGCCTCCGTATTTTTTGTCGCCGGTAACCGGAAATCCAATGTCTTTCATGTGAACCCTGATCTGATTTTTCCGTCCGGTTTCAAGCTTCACATCAAGCATTGAAAAAAGTTTGTTTGATTTCAGAACTTTGTAATGGGTAATGGCTTTTTGGCCGTCATCCGGAGTCTGGCTCGAATACATCACCATCGCTTTGTTTTCCCTTAACCACGAAGTAACAGTTCCTTCCAATCTTTCAACACAGCCTTCAACCACGGCGATATACGACCGTTCAATAATGGCATTGTTCCAATCCGTTTGCAATATTTCCTGAATCCGTTTGCTTTTTGCAAACATCATCAATCCGGAAGTATCGCGATCGAGCCGGTGAACAATGAAAATCAGGTTCTTGGGATTGAACCTTTTGACGTATTCACTCAATATGCTGTAAGCTGTTTTTTGCTTTTCCGTATCCGAAGCCATTGATAACATGCCACTTGCTTTGTCGATTACAATGATATCAGCATCCTCGTGTACTATGCGCAAGCCTCTGAACCGGGGTTTTTCATCCGACCTTTTTTTGTTGAGAAATACCATTTGACCTTTTTTAAGCGGATGGTCAAACTTGGTCGTGGTCATATCGTCAACAGTTATCTGCTTGTGCGCCAAAAGCGACTTGATGGCTGTCCGGCTTTTCTCCGGAAATTTCTCTATCAGGAATTGCAATAATTCAGAAGGAGCGGTGACCTTCAAGGCTATTTCCTTTAAATTCGAGGCCTGAAAGGTTGATTTTCTATTTGGTTGAAACATTTGAGAGTTTAAAGTTATTTTTGTTTAAAGTTGACTCAGCATCTGCATACTGAGACTGCCAGCTGACCACTCTTTATCAAGGTCTGATTATTTTTATTTCGCCGCTTCGTCCAAGTTTTATGATGCCTGACGGAACAGCTATGTGTGTATCATCCTGTCGATATTTTACAACGTAGTCAACAGCTTCAATGATTTTCTGATCGATTTCGGCAAAACAGGCAGGGGATGGTTTGTCGCTGATGTTCGCCGAAGTGGAGACAACCGGACGTTTAAACCGACGAATCAGGTCGCTGCTGAAGGCTTCGGTTGTAATTCTGATTCCAATGCTTCCGTCGTCGGCAATAAGGTTTTTCGCCAGATTTTTTGCTCCGTCGTAAATGATGGTGAGTGGCTTGTCGCTCACTTCAATCAGGTCGAAAGCGATTTCAGGAACTTCATCAACATATCGGTCCAGCAATGCTGCATTCTCCAAAAGAACAAGCATGCTTTTCGAGTCGATGCGGTTTTTGATCGCATAAATTCGTTTCACTGCTTCTTCGTTGCAGGCATCGCAGCCAATTCCCCAGATCGTGTCGGTCGGATATAAAATTACCCCGCCATTTTGCAGCACTTCGAGCGCTGCTTTTACATCATCATGCATGAATAATGGATTTATATAAATTGCTCAATTGAATGGCGTATTTTTCAGGAGTAAACCGTTGCGCGTTGATTCTGCCTTTGGCAATGATTGTTTCCCTGTAATTTTTATCGGCAAACAAAGATACAATTGCCTTGCCGATTTCTTCAGGTTTTTCAGGATTGATGTATATGGCAGCATCGCCGCCAGCTTCAGGCAAACTGCTGGTGTTCGAAGCAATCACCGGACAGCCCGACGCCTGCGCCTCGGCAACAGGCAGCCCAAAACCCTCGAACAACGACGGATAGATCATTGCTTTGGCCGATTGGTACAAAACTGCCAGTTCTGCATCTTGAATTCCGTGTAAAAAAATTACCTGCAGTCGGTTCTCCTCAATAAATGACCGGGCTCTTTGTTGATAACCGGTTGATCTTCCAACCACAACAAGCGGAATTTGTATCTTTTCAGAAGCCATTCCTTTGAGCAGATTCATTAGGTTTTTGCGCGGTTCAATGGTTCCCACTGTTAAGATAAATGCCTCCGGAAGTTTGTATTTTTTGCGGATGGCAAGCTTTTGTTCTTCTGTACAAACCTCAAAGAACATAGGATTGACTGACTGGTAAATTACGTCAATTTTTTCTTCAGGAACCTCAAAAAACTGAATCAGATCGCGTTTGGTTTGTTCCGAAATGGCGTGAATCCGATCAGCTACCCGACAGGCCTGCCTGAATTTCAGGTCATAAATATTCCGGTCAATTTTCATGAAAAAGTTGGGATAACGAATGTAAATCAGGTCGTGAATGGTGACCACCGATTTAGTTCCGGTTTTCTCAATACCTGCGGGCAATTCATGGCTTAATCCGTGATAGATGTCTAGATGATGTTCTTTGGCAAGTTTTGAGATCTGAAAGCTGCGCCAGACATTTTTCAGTATTTTCCATGCCAGATTTTTAGGTTTTATTTCTGTGGAATTTTCAGGAGCAGTAAAAAGTGGGTTCGTATTTCCGGGATGGAAGAGGAAAAACCGGTCATCTGGGAATTGATCCGCAAGTGCAGAAATGGTGTTGCGGCTGAAGTTTCCCAGTCCCGCAGCATTGTTAAAAGCACGTTTTGCATCAAATCCGATGATCATTGTTTAATAGTTGTCTTGGTTTTTTCTCTAAATCGAATTGGATTCAATCATCAAATCAAAGAATAGATGATAGATAGAAATTTGAGTATTATCAATACGCTTATGATGGCTATTGAAACTTGGCGTTAGGGTTATGTCTGTTGTCGAAATAGTATGATCTAAATTGTCTATTCGATTTTTCAGACCATTACAAATAAGCATTTTGTCACCGGAAACAACAAATCCTATCATTCCGGCATATTCATCCCCCTTTGAATATTTCAATTTAATAAACCGGTCAAGGCCTTCGTCAATATATGCTTTGTTGGGAGACTTTAGTCTTTTACATTCAAGAATAAATTCAAGTCCTGTTAACTTGAAGGTAATATCTGTTCTTGCAAGTTCAAACTCATTCGTAAAAACCCAGTTTTCCCAATCCAAATAAATTATTTTCAGTTGTAACCACTTTTTTATTTCAGAATCAGTTGTATATATGTCCTTCATAAACCGATCCCTGATCTCATTTTCAATACCAATGCTTTTATTAATTCTGTTGTAGCTTTCTATCAAGGATTTGATAAAGAGATTTTCAATTAAATCTTGTTTGGTTGAATACTCCAACATTGAAAGGTTCGCATTAATAAAATCAGTCTGGCTATTACTCATTTTGTCGGTGATAGATGATGAATAAACAGTTCTATTTCTTCCTTGGCGTCCCTGATAGCCTGCCTGACAGTCCAATCCTTAAACTGATTGCTCTTTATGATATAAAATTTATCCTTGTCATAGATTTTAACTTTGTCTTCAAAAAGTATTTTCAACGAGTCCGATTTCTTGAGTTGGTTTGACTTTACAAAATTTAATATTTTCAGGTCGCGATTCTCTTTTAGTTGAAAAGCTTCAGCATTATCTACAATTGAGAAACAAATTACCGTTCCAAAGTTTGAAGAAATGTGATAAGAAGCATTTAACGAGTTTTCTTTTGATAAGATAAGAGAAAAAGTTTCTTTAAAGGCTTTGTGATATGAAAGGATGTCTTCCGCTTTTACCTTTGATTGTTTGGCCTCCGCCCTCTGAACTCTTATTTGATAAAACTCCTTGATTATTTCTTTTTCGTAATCTAACAATCCGTATAGTTCAAATACAAATTCGTTTAGTAAGTCGAGTTCATCTCTACAATCCTGATTATTTGACTTTCTAGTTTGAATTGATTTAACTAATTCAGTCATTTGACTTGCTAAATCCTTATCCTTTATTTCCTTTAATGGAAGTTTCTCTACATCTACATTTCGCAAAGTGTCTCTTTTTCCTTCACCTTTTCCCCACTGAGTGGATAATTGAAAGAAAAGAAATCCAAATAACTCAGAGTTAATAATTCCTAAATATGGTAAGTAATTGGAAATGTAGGTATCCTTATTCTTTAATTTTATTGAAAGGATGTTATGCTTATGAATTATTTCATCCTCAAGATAAATACCTCTGAATAAATAATTATCAGACTTAAGTGGCCGCATAGTTACAATGATGCGAGGTCCAACAAAAATTTCTTCACTTCTTCTTCTCTCCAAATTCTGATTCCAATTAAAGCTATCAAGATTCTTGTTTCTGAGATAATATTGTTCAAAATCAGTTGGTTCAATTTTCTGTTTCCAAATAGGATTACCTAACTGGATCATATTTTTTTGTGGTTTGAATCCTGATCTTGCTTCAATTATTAGCGCCTTTTGTTTTTGAAGTTTATTAATAATCAGATCATGATATTCTATGTCGCCATTTACTAAAACCTTCCATAAAGAATCCTTTAGTATAAATTCGGATTGTTTTAATTCAAACTTATCCCGATTGGTATAATGGATCAATTCAAAATGTTCCGAAAAATCGGTCAGTTTAGGAGAAATATACTTGACTATATTGTCAACTTGAGATGTTTTTTGTTGAAAGATAGCCACAACACAAGGTTCACTAGCACCAAGTTCTATTTTTTCACCATCGATTTCACCAATCGGTGATTTCTTAAATAGGATAGTGTTGTAATGAGAAAGCTCATAAAAAGTATTGATCTGATATTTATTCAAAAGATCAAATCTAAAATCTTGAGTTTTATCATTTAAGAAAATAGAGTTTTTAACAACCATTACAAACAAAGTATTCTTATCTCCCCACTTTGACACTCGGGTTAGAAATGCTTGTGACCTTTCGTAATCAGCCACATGTGCATATTCCGGATAATGTCCGTCTTTATTATCGATGGCCTCCCTTTCCTTTTGGTACGAATCGTTTAATTCAGTTGGGACCGATCCCCAGGGCGGATTTGATGCGATACAATCAAAAATTTCGTCAGGGAAAATATTGTCGGTAATTGAATTACCATGAATAAGCGTTTTTCCTATTAAGCTCGGAAGAATGGGATTTGCTCTTTTTATCTCATCTCTAATAAATTCGGGGTCTTCTGTTTCCAATAAGGCCAAATACAAACTAAAAGCAGCAATTTGAAGTGCATTCTGATCAACATCGATCCCAAACAATTGTTCTTCAAGAATTTCCTTTTTCGTATTAAAGTCCAATTCTTTTCCATAAGCATTTTGGATCATCTTAAATGCTTCTACAAGAAAAGCAGCCGAACCAACTGCGGGATCCAAAATTTTTGCTTTTGGATTTTGATTAACCTTTTCAGAAAAGGATTGATCCAGCATGAAGTTGACCAAAAAAGGAGGTGTATAATATATGCCTTTCCCTTTTTTTGCAGTTCCCTTTAAAAATGCTTCATAAACATGGCTTATGAGCTGGATTGGCATCTGATCAAATTTATAAGGGAAAAGCTTTAATTGCGATGATCTGTAATCTGACTCAAAGAATAGAGCCAGTTTATTTAAGTACTCTATTTTAATATCCGAAACTTCAAATTGGTCAAATTTGAATACATCTCCATTTATCTTTGTTACTTCATTAAAAGCTCTTACGAGCTCATCAGGACTATTGCTTTTCAGTATGTTTTGCAGATAATTGTTTTCAAAAATGCCCCTATCTTCTAAATATTTAATGAATAGACACCTAAGTATTAATAAGTGTATTGTTCTTTCGTCGCCAACTTTCAGTAAATCATTCTTTAAGGTTAAAAGATTTAATAGAAGGTCTTTATCTACTGTTTGGTCACTACGCTTAGTTTTACTTATGAAATCAAAAAAGTAGGAAGAGTCAACCGAATTTTTCGAAATCAGCACGAGATCAATATTTTCAAAATCGGCACTATTAATCCCATATTCAAAAGATCTTAAACATATAGTATTTTTCAATGGCCTGTCTTCATCAGGTTTTTCTTTTGCATTGATTAAATAGGATCTAATATCTGAGACAGCAACAAAAACAGAGTCAGAATTTCTGTTCCATAAGTTTTGATGGTAGTTGAATATATCTGATTCAGTAGGGGTATAAATATATTTTACAGAGATTGACTGTTCTTTTTCTATCGAATGAACAAATGTGTTATCAACTAAATCCTCAAGGACTTCTTTTTCAGAGAAACCCAATCGCAGAAGAAAATTATGAAATAAAATATTCATTTTTAAGATAGTTCAATTTGCATTTCGTTCAAAAATACGGTTATTTTCGTTACTATTTGCACGACTGTAATTCGAATTAAAGTTCTTTAATATGATTAGATTATAATCAAGCACGCTTTTTAAATATAAGAAAAAGGATGTCAAAATACAATTTTAGCATCCTTTTCTGAGATATATACGGGGCAAGTGGCTTTTTACACCTTAAAATCCTTCAATCCCTCAAAATCCAGTGTGGCAAAATGATCTTCGAGAGTTTCGGCGCGACGGATCTGAACCACTTCACCGTTTTCGCGGAGCAGCAACTCGGCTGAGCGCAGTTTGCCGTTGTAGTTGAATCCCATTGAATGTCCGTGAGCTCCGGTATCGTGAATCACCACAATATCACCGGGTTCCATTACCGGCAATTTGCGGTTGATGGCAAACTTGTCGTTGTTTTCGCACAATGAGCCGGTAACATCGTAAACCTGATCCAGTGGCTCGTATTCTTTGCCCATCACTGTAATATGGTGGTATGAACCGTAAAGTGCAGGGCGCATCAGGTTGGCCATGCTCGAATCGAGTCCGGCGTATTGCTTGTATGTTTTTTTGATGTGCAAAACCGTTGACACCAGAAATCCAAACGGCCCGGTCATTGCACGACCCGACTCGAAACAAATTCTCAGCGGATCCAATCCGTTTGCAACAATTTTCTCCTGATACAATTTTTCAATTCCGCGGCTCATAAAATCCAGATCAACCGGCTGATCGGTTGGGCGATATGGAATTCCGATGCCGCCGCCGAGGTTGGCGAATTCAATTCTAATTCCAAGTCTTTCGTTGAGATCAACAATCAGGTCGAAAAGGATTTGAGCTGTTTCGACGAAATAAGCCGCATCCAGTTCGTTGGAAGCCACCATCGTGTGAAGCCCAAAACGTTTCACGCCTTTGTCGAGCAGCATTTGATAACCTTCAAACAACTGTTCGCGGGTAAAACCGTATTTGGCTTCTTCCGGATGGCCAATGATCGTATTTCCTTCTTTCAGTGATCCCGGGTTGTAGCGAAAGCAAACCATCTCGGGCAATCCGATATTTTTTTCAAGGTATTCGATGTGTGAAATATCATCGAGATTGATAATTGCACCCAAATCAATGGCTTTCTGGTATTCGTAAACCGGTGTGTCATTCGAGGTGAACATGATATCCTCTCCCGACATGCCAAGTTTTTCAGCAATCACCAATTCGGCATACGAGCTGCAGTCGATTCCAAAACCTTCTTCCCGCATAATTTTCATCAGGTAAGGGTTTGGCGCCGATTTAATCGCATAATATTCTTTGAATCCCGGATTCCATGAAAAGGATTTGATGAATTTCCGGGCATATTCACGGATACCTTTTTCATCGTAAATATGGAACGGTGTTGGTGTTTGTTCTATGATTTTTTCGATCTGTTTTTTCGAAAACGGAATTTGTTTTGTCATTTCAATTTGTTAAAATATTGGGCTGTAAATTTACGGTTTTTTATAAACAAAGCACATCTGCAATCAGTTCATCACTTAAATAGCCTGAAGCAATTTCTTTCACTTCGCCTTCCATGCGAATATTCCAGGATTCATCAATTTCAATCTGTAAAGCTCCTCCGGGCATTTTCACCGTCAGTTTGCGGTCGGTCAATCCTTTTTTTACCATTACTGCCGCCACTGCACACGACGAACTTCCGGAGGCAAGTGTGTAACCGGCACCGCGCTCCCAAATAAGAATTTCCACTTCGTTGCGCGACAGTACTTTGGCAAACTGAACGTTTATCCGGTTTGGAAACATCGGATGATTCTCGATTTCTGAACCATGTTTAATAATTTCTGCTTTTGTCAGCTTAGTGCAGACGATGACACAATGCGGATTTCCAACCGACACGCAATTGATCAGGTAAGTTTCGTCAACAATGTTCAGAGGATGATCAAAACATTCTGATTCGTCGCACATTACCGGAACTTTGTGTGAATTGAAAATGGCTTTTCCCATATCCACTTTTATCCGGTTGGCTTTGCCGTTGGTTTCTCCGGAAACTTCAGCAGTAACAATCCCGCCAAGCGTTTCAATCGTAAATATTTTTCCTGAAGTATGGCCGTAATCGTACAGATATTTGGCGAAAATACGCAGTCCGTTGCCACTTTTTTCGGCTTCAGAGCCGTCGGGATTGTAAATTTTCAATCCAAAATCTGCTTTTTCAGAAGCCACTTTCAGCAGAATTCCATCTGAGCCAATTCCGTAATGGACATCGCAAAGCAACTGTATATTTTTCTCATTCAACCCGAAAGTTATTTCAGCCTGATCGAGCACAAAATAGTCATTTCCAAGTCCGTGTGATTTGACAAAAAAGTTTTGCATGATTCTCAATTTTTATTGTTTGTTTACTGGCATTTCCGTCATCGGATCAAGCCGAAAAATAAAGTAATTTCAGGTTAATAAAATGATTTCTGCTATCACCCAATTGATCCGATGACTGGCATCAAGGTGCTAAAAATAACTATTAATCCAGAAACTGCGAGCGGATTGTTACTTTTTAAGGAAAGCTTCTTTTAGTTCTGCCAGTTGAGCATCGTTCAGCCCTTCCGGTTCGTTGCCGGTTTGCATGGCCATGAACCATATTTGAGCCGATTTTGAAAGAATGTCAATCATATCGAAAGCATCGGAAACAGTTTCTCCGATGGCAAAAGCTCCGTGTTTTTCCCAAATTACCACCTCGTGTCCATTTTTAAAACCTTCGATGGTCGCATCGGCAATTTTGTGGCTTCCGGGTAAAATGTACGGAACCAGAAATACCCCGCGCGGAACAAACACAAATGCTTCGGGATGCATTCCCCACAGCGTTTTATTGAGCATTTCGGCAGTTTGAAACTTCGGGATCTGGGTCATTGCCACCAATTCGTTCGGATGAGTATGCACCACCGCTTTACTTGGCGAACCGGTGCTCACAAGCATGTTATGAACGGCCAGATGGGTTGGCAATTCAGATGTTGGCCTGAAATTGTAAAGGTTCTTCTTTTTCATCGTAATGATGTGGTAAGCATTCCCTTTTTTGTTCATTTTAATGATACAGGCATTTTTCATCGGACTGATGGCCAGGTCGCGCATACGTTTTCCGGTTCCGGTAACAAAAAAATAAAGGTTTGCCAGCGCGTCGTAACTGCGCTCCAGTTGAAACATCGGGAAATGATCGAGTTCAAGATCGATTTCGGTCATCATTTCCGATAGATTCACCGAAATATTACCTGCATTGCGTTCTGCCCAACCTTTTTGCCAAAGGTAATTTGCCAAACCAGCCACCTCAGTAATAACCTTTGCAATCTTTTTATTCTCCTGAAAAAATTCCTTCATATCAAATCTTGTTCTAATAAGTTAGCCATGCTTTATGTCACGCAAATTTACACGGCAAATCACAACATCCGTCAATTTCATCAAATGTATTGGCAGTAATCTTAACATTCAATTTATACTGCACCCTAAGAACATCGACTTCAGCTAGTTTGCCAACATTAAACTGATCGTATCTTTTGAATATGAAGTACATATAGATTGTTTTAAAGGTAAAGTGAAAATTTACCCTTAAAAAAGGTGCTAAAAAAATAATTTTTATAATTTTGCACCGTCTTTAAAGAAAAGACAACTAAGGATTGACCCATGGTGTAATTGGCAACACAACTGATTTTGGTTCAGTAGAGTCTAAGTTCGAGCCTTAGTGGGTCAACAAATTTAACCAATTGATTTTTTTATTTCAGTCAGATGACGTTGGTTTTAATTTTTGAAAATTGTCCTGTGGTGTAATTGGCAACACGTCTGATTCTGGATCAGAAGAGTTCAGGTTCGAGACCTGACAGGACAACTGATAGTCAAAGAGTTACAATTTAGATTGTAGCTCTTTTTTTTATTTTTACTAACGCTGTACAAACAATAATGGATCAAGCGGAAATAATCCTATCTTAAAGCAAACCACATAAATCCAATTAAAAACACTACATCGACAATTCAAGTGAACCCAAAAAAGAAACTGAATTTGTAATTCGCTCAATTTAGGTTAGAGCCAACTGATGAGTATGAAAAGAAAGTTACCCTACCATTTCATCAAACAGGGTATTGAATGTTTTTTCCAAATCGGCGCTAAGGCCAGTGTGGGGCTTCGAGGTTTGTATCGATGCACTGCGAACCGCGCTGAGCCATCGAAAGCGTTCGGCCTGCTCCAGAGATGCAATCGGTCCGCCCTCTTTTTTTCCGTCAGCGATGATGCGGAAAGCCTCCAGGTTTTTGCGGATCTCCTCCATATCAGCGTCAGGCATCAACGAAAGGATCTTATCCTGAGAAAGGTGGTACTTCATCCGAATGAATTTTTCCTTTTTACAGAATAAGATCACCCCTGCGTTGACGAACTCTTCACGTTCGACTACCGGAACAACCCGTACAATGGCATATTCATATTGATGTTTCTGCTGCATCCTTGGCGGTTTGAATAAACTGGTTTGAATAATTCAGACGGTTACTTAAAAACGTGAAATATACGGTTCTTAATTGCTCCGGCGTTTCGTCCTGTAATTCCCATTGAAGCCATTCATCGGGTATCATTTGAACGATTTCCCGGATTTTATTTTCAGTAATCAGTTCCCTGCAAATCCGGTCTGCCTCTTCCATTTGTGTAGCCTGTGGAAGCAAAACATGATCTTTTATATACAGAAAAGGGCTTACTGCTTTCTTCTCCCAACCCTCCCATGTATATTGAAAATACAGGCAGGATCCATGATCGATCAGCCATAATTCTTTGTGCCACATGAGCATATTTGTATTCCGGAACGATCGGTCCACATTGGTAATCAAACTATCAAGCCATACGATTTTGGAGGCAAGGAGCGGGTCTATTTTATTCACAACCGGATCGTAGGTGAAAGCGCCTGATAAAAAGTGCAACCCCAGGTTTATGCCTTGACTTGCCTTTAAAAGATCCTGGATTTCCTCATCTCCTTCGGAACGGCCAAAGCACTCATCCAACTCCGCAAAAACGAGCTCAGGCACTTTTAAACCCAGCGCTCTGGCAATCTCGCCTCCGATCAATTCAGCAATGAGCGTTTTTACCCCATGTCCGCCGCCTTTGAACTTTATCACATACTTGAAGTCATCATCGGCTTCGGCCAATGCAGGTAATGAACCACCTTCCCTCAGGGGTTGCATGTACCGTGTGACTGTAACTGTTCGAATAGTTTCCATTTGGAGGGTAAAAGTAATTATTATCAACTGCTAAAAAGAATGAAACGGACATGACGCGGAATTAATTTTAAAGGAGGCGGCACAAAAAGGAATGAAGTGGAACGAAGTGGAAATTCGCGAAGCGAAAATCTTGTTTGGCATGGTTAATTCAAATCAACACAATATCAATTCCTGATTTTTTCCTGACACGATTATATTGATTCCCAGAAGTCCAATCCATACCATTGAAAAAATGCTAAATTTGAACCAACCAAACAGAAATAAAATGGAGAAAAAAGATCAATCCAATGGAATGAAACGTCGGGATTTTTTACGTGCCGGCGCGGTGGTTGCAGCTTCTGCACTCGTTATACCCTTGAGCGGAACCAAAGTATTCGGTGCTCTTTCCGCAACTCAGGCGAAAAATTTAATACCTGCCGTCAAACTCAATAACGGCATACAAATGCCAATGCTTGGTTTTGGTACAAACACCCTTACCGGCGATATAGGTGAGCGTTGCGTAGCCGATGCAATTTCTGTCGGGTACCGGCTGGTTGATACTGCCCACATATACGGAAACGAAGAAGCCGTGGGAGCCGGGATTAAGAAAAGTGGCATAACCAGGGAAGAACTTTTTGTAACTTCAAAACTTTGGGTGGATGATGCGGGGTATGAGAGTGCAAAAAAAGCTTTTCAAACCACACTAAATAAATTGGGTCTGGAGTATTTGGATTTGTATCTCATCCACCGGCCACGGGGCGATGTCAAAGGTTCGTGGAAAGCGATGGAAGAGCTATACGAGGCAGGTAAAATCAGGGCCATTGGAGTGAGTAATTTTGATTCTGATCAGTTGGCTGAGTTGATGTCGTATGCCAAAATCAAACCGGTGATCAATCAAATCGAAACGCATGTTTTCTTTCAGGATCATAAATCGCATGAAGATTTGAAGAAAACTTCCGTGCAAATGGAAGCCTGGTCGCCTTTTGCAGCAGGGCGAAATGCCATTTTCAGCAATCCGACCCTGGCTGCCATTGGCAAAAAACATACTAAAAGCATTGCTCAGGTTTGCTTAAGGTGGCACTTCCAGAGAGGTGTTGTTGCCATCCCAAGATCTTCACAAAAAGCGCACATGATTGAAAATCTAGCCATTTTCGATTTTGAATTGGATAATTCAGATATGCAAACAATAGCCACACTCGATCTGAATAAAACTCAATTTCCGGAATGGGGATAGACAGTGTAATTCGGAAAAGTATTTATTTCCCTTTCCTGAACCTGCTTTCCTTTGCCTTGTCTTTTGGCAAATTACGTTTTGGCTTTTTCTTTGAAAGTCCGGGGATGCGTTTTTTCTCGTGAAATGCACCTTTAAAAGTTGGGTCGGCGATTCGTTTCTGACGGTCGATCTCGCGCAACTGAATCAGGTTTTCTTCCTTTTTGGTGGCAACCAAATCCAAATCAGTTGGTAGTTCCAGTTGCGGAATTTTCATGCGTATCAGTTCCTCAATTTTCCGGAGGCTGTGTTCTTCTGCCGGATTTACGAGTGTGATGGCTGTTCCGACATTGTTGGCGCGAGCAGTTCGTCCGATGCGGTGAACGTAGTCTTCGTGGTTCGATGGAATGTCGAAATTTATTACATGGCTGATCAGTTCAACATCAATTCCACGCGATGAAATATCGGTTGTAATTAAAATCCGGATCGCCCCGCTTTTAAACCCGTTGATGGAATTTATGCGTGTACTCTGGCCTTTGTTGGAGTGCATAATTCGCTTTTCTCCTTCCGACCGTCGCTTAATGATCTTAAAAACCTGTTCCGCATTTTCTTTCGTGCTAACAAAAATGATCACACGGTTGTAGGTTTCCTCATCGCGAAGCAGATAGTTGATGAGGTTCAGTTTCGTCTGGAAGTTTGGCACCTTGTAATAACCCTGGTTGATCAGTTTGGCCGGAGTGGCTGAAGGAGCAACTTCCACACGTTCAGGAAAATCGAGGAATTCGTGGCTCATTTCCTCCACCTTTTCGTTGAAAGTGGCGGAGAACAAAAGGTTCTGACGTTTCAGTGGAAGTACCTCCAGGAAGTTGCGGATTTGAGGCATAAATCCCATGTCGAGCATCCGGTCGGCTTCGTCGATTACCAAAGTCTTTACTTTTTTGAACGAAACAGCTTCAGCGCGGTACAAATCCCATAAACGGCCGGGAGTTGCAACCAGAATATCAACGCCAGGTTTTATCATTTCGGCATGTTTGGTCCAGCCAACACCGCCGTAAACGGTTGCACGGCGCAGATTGGTAAATTTAGTCAGGTCTTCCAGATCTTCTCCCACCTGAATGGCTAGTTCGCGGGTAGGAACCAGCACGATGGCACGTGGATCTTTGCCTTCAGCTTTTACCAGCTTCATGATGAGTGGAATGAAATAGGCTGCCGTTTTGCCGGTACCGGTTTGTGCAATTCCCAGCACATCTGCTCCTGAACGGATCATTGGAATGGCTTTCTCCTGAATAGGTGTTGGTTCTGTAAAACCCAGTTCTTCAATCGCTTTTAAAACCGACTTACTTATCTTTAATTCTTCGAATGTTGACATGCCGCAAAGATAAGTGCTTATTTCCAATTTCCTAAAAGCGCGGAACTGATCAAAATCATTTTTAAGCGGATTGGAAAATCAATAAAATATCAGGGTAATTTCTACTTTTGTTCATCACAAATAATCAGAAACAAATATGAAGGTTTTCAAATTTGGAGGCGCCTCCGTAAGTTCTGCCGATGCAGTCCGCAATTCGGTTAACATTCTCAAAATGTATCCCGGAAACAAAGTTTTGGTCATTTCAGCAATGGGAAAAACCACCAATGCGCTGGAAATCGTTGCCCGAAAATATTTCAATAACGATCCGGAAATGTGGACAGCTTTTCAGGATGTGAAAGCCTATCACGACGGAATTGTAACCGAACTTTGGGGCGAATCGACCGAACTTCCGGAGCTTGAAAAACTTTTCGGACAGTTAAATAACCGTATAACCGGTGAGCGCTCACTGAATTTTGACTACGAATACGACCAGATTGTATCTTATGGCGAATTACTTTCGACGCTGATCATCAGCTTATACTTCAATAAAATCGGACTGAGAAATCATTGGATCGATGTGCGTAATTGCCTGAAGACAGATGATTTGTACCGGGAAGCCAATATTGACTGGGAACTTTCGGCCAGTTTGGCCAAACGGATTTTCACCTTTGAATTTGATGATTTATACATTACCCAGGGGTTTATTGGCGGAACTTCGACCAACCAGACCACCACGCTCGGTCGCGAAGGTTCTGACTATACCGCTGCAATTCTGGCCAACTTGCTGGATGCCGAAAATGTGAGCATCTGGAAAAATGTTCCGGGAATACTGAATGCCGATCCTGACTTTTTTAAAAACACGCAGAAACTCGACGAATTGTCGTACAAGGAAGCAATTGAATTGTCGTATTCAGGTGCAAAGGTAATTCACCCGAAGACGATCAAACCGCTTCAAAACAAGAATATACCACTGCTCGTAAAGTCGTTTATAGAACCTGAAGCGGCAGGAACGATTATTCATTCGCTCGAACATCCGCTCGAACTGGTTCCGGTAATCATCGTGAAAAACAATATGGCGCTCATCACTTTGTCGCCTGATGATTTTTCATTCATCAGTATTATCACTGTTTCCGATGTGTTCAGCTTGTTTGCCAAATTTCGCCTGAAAGTCGGTCTTATTCAGCAGTCGGCCATCGATCTTTCGCTGGCTTTTGACGAGCCGGAACATGGAATTGACAGCCTGATCGCGCAATTGCAGGAGAAATTTGAAGTGAAATACAATACCGGACTTGATCTGGTGACCATCCGGTATTATACTCCTGAATCGGTTACTGAAATCACCGATGGACGAACTATTTACATTGAACAGAAAAGCCGAAGGACAGCCAGGATGCTGCTGAAGTAAACTGAAAAACCTTTTTCCTGAATGTCGCATTTTTACAATTTCCGTAGAAACGGCTGAACTACTTTTGACTTGTCGAACTTTAAAACAAAAAACAATGAGAAAGTTAGTAACATGGGTTGATATACCCGCTGTTGATTTTAAACGAGCTGTTGATTTTTATAGTAAGCTGCTGCAAATCGAACTGGAAGTTTTTGATTGTGGTGAAGAAAAAATGGCCTGTTTCCCTACCGGAGAAGGAGCGATTTCTTCAGCCCCCGGTTTTAACCCTTCAGAAAATGGATCGATTATCAATTTTAACTGTGAAAACGATTTGGACGGCGCCATTGAACGGGTGGTGGAATTGGGTGGAAAAATAGTTCATCCCAAAACAAAAATTGATGTGGAAGGTCGCGGTTGGTTTGCACTTTTCATCGATTCTGAGGGAAACCGGCTGGGACTTTACGGTGACTAAAAAGTGTATTTTCGGATTACAACTTCTGATTAATGAAGTTGTAATCTTTTCTTCTTGTTCAATACCATTTAGATAGTTTCAAAGCACTGATTCAATGGGTTTTTATTTTGCCAAACCGTCAAACATTTTATCGCCCTTCGTTAAGCAATACTGGGGTCTTGAAAATTGCCTGAGTTCAGGTGAAGAACATGTGCAGCGCATTGTTCCCAATGGACTGATGGAACTGACATTTTACCTCGGTGATCTGCCTAAACTCATCAACCATCATCAGAGTGCGATTGAAAATACGATTGTTAGCGGTCATTGCAAAGGTCCTTACGATCTGGTGGTGAACGGAAATCTTCAGATGTTTTCTGTGTCATTTAAGCCGCTTGGCGCCTCCATGTTTTTTAATTTGCCCATGAACGAACTCTTTGGGTACATCATCCCGGCCCGGTTTTTACTGAAAGAAAGTATCAGCCGATTGGAATCCAGTCTTTCAGAAACAGCTCATTTTACAAATAAAGTTCAATTGGCCGAAGAATTTTTAATGAACCTGTTGGCTCAGAAGGTAAATGTTTTTGGTCAAAAACGACTGAAAGGCAGCCTTGATCTGATCAACAGCAGCAAGGGGATTGTGGATGTAAATACCCTGGCTGCTTCCGCTTGCTGGAGCCGAAAACAATACGAACGTAATTTTCAGGAGATTGTGGGTACCTCGCCCAAGCAGTTTATGCGGATTGTCAGATTTCAACATACCATTCACTTCAAAGGGCAACACCCGCAAGCCAAACTTGCAGGACTGGCATACGATTGCGGCTTTTCTGATCAGTCTCACATGATCAACGAATTCAAGGATTTATCGGGCAGAACACCCAGGAAGTATTTTTCCGAATGCGACCCATTCTCCGATTATTTCTCGGAATGAATGGTTGA
Source organism: Prolixibacteraceae bacterium (assembly GCA_019459485.1). Taxonomy (GTDB): domain Bacteria; phylum Bacteroidota; class Bacteroidia; order Bacteroidales; family Prolixibacteraceae; genus Aquipluma. The sequence continues at coordinate 30,878 of JAIBEZ010000093.1, read as the reverse complement.
CTTTATACTAAAACGGCAATCGCCCCAAATCCACATTTCCGCCACTCAGAATAATCCCCACTTTTTTGCCTTTTACATCCACCTTGTTTTCGAGGATAGCTGCCAGCGGAACAGCCGAAGATGGTTCGATGATGATTTTCATCCGTTCCCAAACCATGCGCATGGCTGCAACAATACTTTCTTCTGAAACGGTTACAATCTGATCGACTTCATTCTGAATAATCGGAAAAGTAATGCTGCCAAGTGAAGTCAGCAAGCCATCGGCAATTGTTTTTGGATTTACCGATGATTGAAGCGTTTTTGATTGAAATGAGCGGAATGCATCGTCGGCGCCGGCAGGTTCGGCAGCAATAACAAGTACATCGGGAAGCATTGCTTTGGCTGAAATTGCTGTTCCGCTCAACAATCCGCCACCGCCAACGGGAGCTATTACGATGTCTAATTGGCCGGTTTCTTCAATCAATTCTTTGGCAGCGGTTCCCTGTCCGCAAATTACATTGAAATAGTTGTACGGATGTATTTCTGTGGCGCCGGTTTCGGCTGCTACCTTTTTCAGTGTCGATTCGCGGGCGGCCAAAGTTGGTTCGCAAAAGGTGATTTGAGCGCCGTATCCCACAACTGCTTTCTTTTTGATTTCAGGCGCATTTTCGGGCATCACAATATAAGCCGGAATGCCACGCATTCTTGCTGCCAAAGCCAAAGCCGCGGCATGATTTCCGGAGGAATGTGTGCAAACACCTTTTTCCGCCTCTTCATCAGACAAAGCAAGCACCGAATTGCATGCTCCACGAAACTTGAAAGCGCCAACTTTTTGAAAATTTTCACATTTGAAAAACAACTCAGCGCCAACAATCTGGTTGATACTTTGAGAGGTCAGAACCGGAGTGCGATGAATAAACGGACGAATGCGGTCGTGTGCAGTTTGGATGTCTGAAAAGCTTGGCAGTATGGTCATTGATTGTGGTTTAAATTTATAAGCAATATCAAAAAATTGCACTTCACGATTTGCTTGTTGAAACTGATTTATTTTGCCCTTTTACTTCGGTCTTCGGTCTTCTGACTCCGGACATTTAATTTCTGAAAACCCTCTTTTCCTGAAGTTCCCTCTCAATTGCCATCTGCATTCCGGAGAGTTCTGCCAAACCTTTCAAACGGCCGATCAGCGGATAGCCCGGATTCGCCGAACGGTTGTAATCGTCGAGCATTTTAACGCCGTGATCGGGCCGGAAGGGAATGCGAAAATCTTTGCGACCGGTTTCTTTTCTGCGAATTTGCTCTTTCAGCAAAGCTTTCACGATCGGATACATGTCGATATCGCCTTCGATGTGACCATATTCATGAAATGCCTTGTTTTCGAAAAATACATTGTTGCGCAAGTGGGTAAAATGAATGCGCGGCGCCAATCTTTCAACAATTTGTTCCAGATTATTTTGTCGGTTTACAGAAAGCGAACCGGTACAAAATGTTATTCCGTTGGATGTTGAATCAACCTGATTGCAGATCCATTCCAGATCGTCTTGTGTACTCACAATGCGCGGCAATCCGAGCACCGGAAATGGCGGATCATCGGGGTGAATGCACAGGTTTACGCCAGCTTCTTCGGCTGTGGGAATTACATCTTTCAGGAAAAGCGACAAATGTTCGCGGAGTGTCGCGGAATCAATACGTCTGTAGGTTTCAAGAAATGATAAAAAAGCCTTTTTATAATCGGTAACCGAAGCATCGATCGTTCCGTCTATAAAACCCTGGGAAACCACGATGATGTTGCGGGCTAGTTTTTCCTGTTCTTCTTCGGTCATTGAAGCTGCTATTTGTTCAGCTTTGGCAACAATTTCATCCGAATAGTCAGCAGCAGCGTTGGGTCGTTTCAGGATAAAAACATCGAATGCAACAAATGTAGCGAAGTCAAAATACATCACTTCACCTCCATCCGGCAACTGATAATGCAGGCTGGTGCGAACCCAGTCGAGCACTGGCATAAAGTTGTAGCAAACGGTGTCGATGCCGCATTGCCCAAGATTCAGGAGCGATTGTTTGTAATTGGCCACGAGCCTGTTGTAATCATTACTCCGGATTTTTATTCCTTCCGAAACAGGCAAACTTTCAACCACTGTCCAGCGCATTCCGTGTGTTTCAATGGCCGATTTTACTTTCATGATTTCCTCCACCGGCCAAACTTCTCCATTCGGAATATGATGCAGAGCGGTAACGACTCCTTCAATTCCCATCTGTTTCAGGTCGGTCAGCTGAACCGAATCGTTGAAACCAAACCAACGCCATGATTTTTCGAGTGCCATAACAGTTAATTAATTAAAGCCTTTGTCTTTTCAAAGATGGGGAAAAGAAGCGGATCAGATGAATATTCCGTAATCAAAAATGCACTCATTCTTTTTTCTGATAAACCCTGACATAATCAACCACCATCGATTGGGGAAAAATACGATCGTCGATGCCTTGCGGACCCCCAAATGTTCCGCCGACAGCAATATTTAGCAGGAGGTGAAAACGCTTGTCGAAAGGCCAAACCTGAAAGCCGGTTCCCTGATTTTTGAATGTTAGGTATAATTTTGAATCAACATAAACCCTGATTTCACTGGCTTCCCATTCCAGTATGTAATTATGAAATTCCGAATAACAGTCAAGTATTGCGAGAATTGCATTCTTATGTGTTTCCTGAACATGGTTGTATGTTTGGGTTTGAACAGTTGCAACAATTAGATACGGAAGGTAACCCAAATTTTCCATGATGTCGATTTCGCCACTGGCAGGCCATCCTCCATAAGCCCAATCGGTAGGCAACATCCAGATTGCCGGCCACATTCCGATTCCTTCGGGCAGTTTGGCCCTGACCTCAATTCTTCCATACGTCCAGTCTCCTTTAGTTTTTGTGACCAATCGTGTCGAAGTGTATTTTTTGCCTTCAAAATCTTCCTTAATGGCATTTATGTGAAGATAACCAGCTTTCACTTCAGCGTTCTGCAGACGGGCATTTGTGTAGTATTGTGCTTCGCTGTTTCCCCAACCACCTCCACCAACATCGTAGCTCCATTTCGATGCATCGGGCAAACCATTGTAATTAAATTCATCGCTCCAAACCAATTGATAATCATCAGGAGGTATTACCGGATCGGCAGGTTCTGGCGGATTATTTTTTGCACAACTCAAAACGAAAAGTGCACTCAGCGCAGCAATAAAGAGGAGCAATTGTTTCATTGGTGCAGATTCTATTTTTATCTCCGGAAGTTCTATCTTTGAAATATACGATTTTCCGGCCATTCATTTTCCTGAAAATTGAAATCATATCAGGGTTTCAATTCTTCGGTGCCATCGGAATAAATTGCAAACCTGCCTTTATTCCGGTCGTGGGCTTGCTCGTGTCTTGGCCAGGGCCAGCCACCAAATTGGGTGCGTTGATAATCCTGAAATGCTTCCTGAATTTCAGTTTTTGTATTCATCACAAAAGGACCGTATTGCACAACCGGTTCGTTAATCGGCTTTCCCTGTAACATCAGCAAAAAACAATCTTCAGTATTTGCCTGAAGTTTAATATCGTTGGCAGCATTTACGGTTACTGAATGATAGGACTGAATAGTTTCGCCTTCAATTTGCAACCCATTGCCTTTGTAAAAATAGAGCGTTCGGTTTGCATCTGAACTGGCTTTGGGGATCATCCAGCTTGCTCCGGCATCCAGTTTTATGGTTAAAATGGCTACTTCGTTTTCAGGATTCGCAGCCCAGGAGTCGGGAGTGGGGTTGGGTGCCTGTAATTTGGATACTGATCCGGCAATCACATTTACTTCGACCGATTTTCCGTTGATGTCGTTTTCTTGCAAAACCGGGATACTGTCCTCCCACAACATTTTAAAGTAGGGCTCCACAAATTTGCTGGCTTTGGGCAGGTTTAACCAGATCTGAAAAAGTTCCATCGGATTTTCTTTGTCCTGATGAACCAACGGAAACATTTCAGAATGTTGAACGCCTTTTCCTGCCGTCATCCATTGTACATCGCCTTTCCCGAAACGTCCGGAAGCGCCCATCGAATCGGTGTGATCAACCAATCCTTCCTTTACCACGGTGACTGTTTCAAATCCCCGGTGCGGGTGGTATGGAAATCCCGGAATCGTTTGTCCATGATACATTCTCCAGCCATCTTTTATCGTAAAATCCTGACCAATGTTCCGGCCTTTCAGTGAAGTTGCAGGTCCCATTTCATCGTTTCCTTTTGGATATTCATCGCGATGGTGAACGCAGAAAATAAAAGGATCCTGTGTTTCCCAGGGAAATCCCAAAGGACTGATTTTTAATATTGCTTTTTGTTCCATTTCTGTAAATACTTAGATTTCGTAATTGTTTATAACACCTGAAAATTCGATTGGTTGATGGAATAGGAATAGGGTGAGGAAAACGGTGCAATTAATTAGAATGTGTAAAATCGGAATTTTTAAGCGAACGGATCCTTATTTAAGTTTTTTGCAATTTTCTTAATTAAGGATCTTCGTTATTTAAGTTTTTATCGTTTTTCTTAAATAAGGGGATGGGTTATTAAAGTTTTCAAAATAAAAAAGGGCAGAATTTTCATTCCACCCTTTCTGTATATTTAATTCACAATCGCGTCTCTATTGCGACTGGTAACTGTGACTGAACACTTTTCTACTTACACTGCACTTTGGCCCAGGTATCTTTCAACTGAACTGTGCGGTTGAAAACCAGTTTTTCAGAAGTTGAATCCTGGTCAATATTAAAATAGCCCAGACGTTCGAACTGAAAATGATCGAGTACTTTGGCATCTTTCACGAATGGTTCGATGTAGCATTTTGGCAAAACCTGCAACGAGTCGTGGTTCATGAATTCCTTAAAATCCACGTCTTTGTGTCCGTCAGGTTCTTCGTCGGTGAACAAACGATCGTACAACCGGACTTCTGCTTCCACATTTTCGGTGGCCGAAACCCAGTGGATGGTCGATTTGACTTTGCGTCCATCGGGCGAATTTCCTCCGCGCGAAGCTGGATCGTAGGTGCAATGTATTTCTGTGATTTCACCGTTGGCATCTTTCACCACGCCGGTGCAGGTAATAAAATACGCGTATCGCAAGCGTACTTCGGTTCCGGGTGACAAGCGGTAAAATTTCTTTGGAGGTTCTTCCATAAAGTCTTCGCGCTCGATGTACAATTCGCGGGTAAACGGAACCAACCGCGTTCCCATTGTTGCATCTTCCGGATTATTAACGGCTTCCATCTGGTCGACCACTCCTTCAGGACAATTGGTAATCACCACTTTCAGCGGATTCAGCACGCCCATCACACGTTGCGCACGTTTGTTCAGGTCTTCACGAATCGAATGTTCCAAAAGGGCAACATCGGTTATTCCGTCGGTTTTGGTAACTCCGATGCGTTCAGCAAAATTCCGGAGCGATTCGGGAGTATAACCACGGCGGCGCAATCCGCAAATGGTAGGCATGCGTGGATCGTCCCAACCGGTGACATGATTGTCTTTCACAAGTTCGAGCAATTTTCGCTTGCTCATTACGGTATAGTTGAGGTTCAGCCGCGAAAACTCAATTTGTCGCGGACGGTAATCAGAATCTTTTAGTTGATCGACGAACCAATCGTACAGCGGGCGGTGAACTTCGAATTCGAGGGTACAAATTGAATGGGTAATTCCTTCCCAGTAATCGCATTGTCCGTGGGCAAAATCGTACATCGGATAAATACACCATTTGTCGCCGGTGCGGTGATGCGGCGTTTTCATAACCCGGTAAATAATCGGGTCGCGCATGTGCATGTTGGGCGAAGTCATGTCAATTTTAGCACGCAAAACCCGCACACCTTCGTCGAATTCTCCGGCTTTCATGCGCAGAAACAAGTCGAGGTTTTCTTCTGCCGGGCGATTCCTGAAAGGACTTTCGGTACCCGGACGGGTAGGCGTTCCTTTCTGGGTGCTGATGGTTTCGGCATCCTGATCGTCGATGTATGCTTTTCCTTCCTGAATAAGTTTTACAGCAAATTCAAAAAGCCGGTCGAAATAATCGGAGGCGTAAAGTTCGCTGTTGTTCCAGTTAAATCCCAGCCAGCGAACATCTTCCTTGATGGAATCCACGTATTCGGTTTCTTCTTTCGAAGGGTTGGTATCGTCGAATCGCAAATTGGTTAAACCGTTGTATTTCTGAGCGGTTCCAAAATTCAGGCAAATTGATTTTGCATGACCAATGTGCAGGTACCCGTTGGGTTCAGGGGGAAACCGGGTATGCACACGACCGTTATTTTTACCTGCGCTAATCTCTTCTTCAACAATCTGGTGAATAAAATTATTCGATTTCACCGCATTGTCATTCTCAATAACATGTTCGCTCATTGTATTCAGTTTAAAAGTCTTTTCTTTTGGACATTAACGACAAAAGTATAAAATGATTTCATCTGTCAGATATTAAGCCTTTTTAAAATTGAATTCTGAAACAATAAAATTAATTTTGCGGGCGAAGGTGGGAGACAGAAGTCAGAAGACCGGAGAAATACAGAGACGCAAGGCGACTTGAAATTGTAAATAGTACATTGTTTAAATTGTAAATATATATGGCTTTTATTGAAATTGAAGGAATGGAGTTTTATGCTTTTCACGGGCATTTTGAGGTGGAGAAAGTTGCCGGAAATCGGTTTCTGGTCAATCTGAAAATTGAAGCCGACCTCAGCAAGGCGGGACAAACTGACCGTTTGGAAGATACGCTCGATTATCAGAAAGCCTGTCTGGCCGTAAAGGAGGAAATGTCTGTTCCATCAGATTTATTGGAACATGTTTGTCAGCGCATTGTAACACGTATAAAAGATGAATTTCCGGTGGTTCAAAAAGTTACCGTAAAAGTCTCGAAAATGAACCCTCCAATGGGTGGGCAGATTGAAAAGGTAAGCGTGAGTCTGGAAGGATAAATTGAATTCCCAGTATATTTTAGTGTAAAAAAGTTTGTTATCCGAAGTCCGAAGGTTCCCGGCAGTTCCTTTCGTCGCCATCTCGCCCTGTCGCCATCTCGCCACGTCGCCCCCTCTTCTGTCTCCGTTCTCCTGACTCCCGTCTTCGTTCTCCTGACTCCTGACTTCTTTCCCTGCCTTTCTTTCCATTCACCGATTTTAAACTTTTGCCCACCGATCAGCGGTGTTTTCAGGAGTGTCTGAGTTTTACTTTTACTTCAGATTTAAAAATTCAGGCAATGGAAAAGCATTGTGAACACAGAAGCAATTCAAGCTCATTTTGGGCGTATGTTTTAATCATTTTTGGTATTCTTTGGATTTTGAGCAAAAGCGGATGGGACATTAACCTTCCCGGAGTTGGTGATCTGTTTGCAGGAATTCGTCATTTTTTCAGCAATCTGGCGCATTGGTCTGTTGGAGCAACGCTTCCGTTACTTATCATCCTTGCAGGAATTGTACTGATTGCCGGCCGACGTTTCTTCGGTGCTTTGCTGTTTGTTTTGCTCATACTGATTTTTATTCCCCATTTTCTGATTCTTCCCGGAATATTAATGATTATCTTCCTGCCGGTGGTTTTAATTATTGTCGGCATCATTGTTCTCACGAAATTATTCTGAAGGTTCATAGAATCCGGACTTAACCGATAAGAACAGTCGTTTTACCGATCTGTGAACAGCGGGCAACAGATAGTAACTACATTTGTAACAAAAAAACGTTTAGACATGGAACGAGGAAGTAGCAATAAACGATTTTATTTTGGCATCATCCTGATTGTGGTTGGATGCATCATGATTCTTGAAAAATTAAACCTGATTCCTGAATCGGTTTCCGATTTGCTTATTTCGTGGCAAATGCTGCTGGTCGGGATTGGTGTTTTGTCGCTGATTGGCGGAAACCGCACCGGTGGAACAATTTTAATTGTGATTGGTGGATTTTTTATGATCCCCGAACTGATTACGGTTCCGCATGAGATCAGGAAAATATACTGGCCTTTGATGTTGGTAGCCATTGGAGTTGCCTTGCTGTTACGTCACCGCGACAGTAGCCGGAACTTAAAAGAAAGCGATCCGGTGTTGAACGTGCCGAACGACAATTCAGCCAACAATTTCGACGATTTTGTCATCTTCGGCGGGCGTGAAATATTTATCAATTCGCAGTCACTGACTGGCGGAAAGGCCACGTCGATATTTGGAGGGATGGAATACGATTTGCGCAAAGCAGCCATGGTTCCCGGTGGCGCAGTGATCGATTGTGTGAGTGTTTTCGGTGGCTGCGGTTTTAAAATCCCGATGGACTGGAATGTGCGCAACGAAGTGACCACCATTTTCGGCGCCTTTACCGACAAGCGCGGCGACACCTTCAACGAACGTTATTACGATCCTTCCAAAACCATTGTGATAAAAGGTGTTTCTATTTTCGGAGGCATTGAAGTGAAACATTTTTAAGCATGAAGCACCCACTAACAAATAACTATAAGCTTTTACTCTATTATGTCTTGTTTTGGGGGGTGATATCTGCCATAAACATTATACTTCAGGTATTGTGGTACAATGTACCATTGACTTATTCGCTGCTGGATACCGGTACCAATTACGTTTTATATCCATTGTTGGGTTCGAGTATCTGGTACAGTATCAGGTACAACAGTCTCGAAGAGGTTTCGGTCGGTCGTTTGCTGTTGTTTCATTTCATTGCAGCTTCCATTTTGTGCGCTATTTGGGTTTATGTCAGTTCTGTAATTTACAGTCCTTTTATTTCAGCAGAAGACAATATTCTGAAAAACGATCTTCCCTTCAAGATATTCCTGGGCTACCTCATGTATATGATTTACCTTGTTTTTTTCTATGCAGTTAATTATTACCAGAGCCTGAAGGAAAAAATCAAGAAGGAAGCCGAATACAAAATTTTGTTGCGCGAAGCCGAATTGCAGGCGCTGAAATCGCAAATCAACCCGCATTTCCTGTTCAACAGCCTGAATTCCATTTCATCGTTAACTGTCAGTAATCCTGAAATGGCACAGGAAATGGTGATCAACCTTTCTACTTTTATGCGGTATTCGCTAATGCACAACGAAAAGGAAATGGTTCCGTTTTCGAGAGAGCTCGAAAATATCAAACTTTACCTGAGCATCGAAAAGGTGCGCTTCGGAAAAAAACTGAATGCCGAATTTGAAATTGATTCGCATTGTTTGGAGGCTGAAATTCCCAACATGATTTTGCAACCTTTGTTCGAGAATGCCATAAAATACGGAGTTTACGAAACCACCGAACAGGTTACCATCAATACCAGTTGTGTGTGCGAAGGAAACCTGCTGAAAATATCGATCGTGAACGATTACGATGCCGAAACGCTTAAACGAAAAGGTGAAGGAATTGGGCTGAGAAACATCCGGCAGCGGATGCAGATTATTTACAATCAACCCGATCTGATCAAAATTACCGATCACAAAACTAAATTTGAAGTACAATTAATCATACCACAAAAACAAGCAGTGTCATGAGCGAAAAATTACAAACCCTTATTATTGAAGACGAAGAACTGGCCCGCAACCTGTTACGCTCGTATCTGAAAGACCAGCCCGACATTGAAATTATCGGCGAATGTGAAAATGGTTTCGACGGTGTAAAAGCCATCAACGAGAAAAAGCCTGACCTGGTTTTTCTCGACATTCAGATGCCTAAAATCACCGGTTTCGAAATGATTGAACTGCTCGACCACAAACCCCAGATTATTTTCACCACTGCCTACGATCAATATGCGCTGAAGGCTTTCGAACTCAACGCAGTGGATTACCTGCTGAAACCATTTTCGAAAGAACGGATGCAGAAGGCCATCGAAAAAGTGGTTCACCATATTCAGCACAACGAAAACAACATCGAAAAGCTGGAGGAATTGTCGAACTTCCGTCCCGGTGAAGCCTACATCGATCGGGTGGTGGTGAAAGACCGGCACAAAATACACATCATCACTGTCGATAAAATCCGGTACATCGAATCGCTCGACGATTATGTGATGATTTACACCCACGATGGCCGCCACATGAAACAGAAAACAATGAAGTATTTCGAAACTTATCTCGACCCGAAAAACTTCATCCGCATCCATCGCTCCTTCATTGTTCAGGTTGACAACATTGCTGAAATTCAGCAGTATGAAAAAGAATCGTACGTGGTGATTCTGAAAGACAAGGACAAAACCAAGCTAAAAGTCAGCAAAACCGGCTATAAAAAAATTAAGGAAGTACTGCATTTTTAAATGCTCAGTTATATTCAAAGGTTAAATCATTGTCCATTTTAATTGGATATCCCAATTCGTTGTACTCGTAGATATGATTCGTGACTTTAATGCTATCTGAGCCCTCGGAGAACTGGCCGTAAAAGGTATGAGTCTCTTTCGTAATGTTATTCTGATTGGTGGATGTTCCGGGCAATATCATTTTTCTTAAAACCAAGAAGGGGTTGTGCATCTGATCAAATTCGTATTCGCTGGTTAAGCGCAAATACGCAGTTCCATCAGGGAGAAAAAGATATCGTGATTTTTCAATCATATTACCGGATTCATCATAAGTATAATTGGTGTAATTCTCAGGTTTTGAATCTTCCGAATAATAAGTCTGCTTTGATATAAATCCATTGCCGTTATAATTGAATTTGATTGTGATCGTATCAGAAGCACTCTTGAAAATATAGCTTTCCAGTTGATTGTTCGCATGATATTTAAACAATTCTGTTGCGCTTAGTCTCATATCCTTGGGATCAGTCCATTCCGTTTTCGCATAACCATATCCGCCGTATCCTCCATATCCACCGTTGGGGTTATATTGATTCGGATCATCATAAGATTCTCTTTTCTCCAAAAGGTCGCCTGAATTGTAAATGTATTTGTAATAAGAATACCGGGTTCTGACTTCACTAAGTAAACCAGAGCATTGATAGGTGTATTCTGTCGTAGTTACACCTGCTTTTAGTATTTTGGAAATCAAACCTTTGTTATTTTCGTCAACTGAACATTCTTCTTTCTTACACGAAGCAAAGGTCAACCCAATTAAAATGACCAAATAGAGTAGTTTGCGTTTCATAGATTGCTTATTACAAATCAGTTTTAAGTTTTGCTTTATATTTTTTGATACTTTCTTCAACGAAACACATGATTAATTTTTACCGATAAACTTCCTGCGAGGCGATGCTTTCAGAATACTAATTCCCTGTCACAGGCGCCAAAATTCGACTTGCCGGGGAGTTTGCTGTTGTGCGTTCGTTTCAGTTGTTTTCCAGTATTTCCATTAGTTTGTGATTCAGATATAATTTTTCTTTTCCTACCTTAACAGATCTTAGATATCCTTTTTCTTCCAATGAAATCAGATAATTGCCAACAGTCTTGGGAGTTCCTAATCCTGAATTAATTAGGAATTGTCTTTTGGTATATGGAAGTTTGAAAATTATTTCAATAATGTCTTTTGAATAAACTTTTGGAAGTTCCGTTTTAATCTCTTCGGCCATCCTTTCCATTAGTGAAATCACCTTTTCTAATCTGATTAAACCATTCTTTGCGGTGGTTTCAATCATATCAATCATATAAAGGATATAGCTTTCCCAATCCTCTTTTTCTGTCACATTCCTTAGTTTTTGATAATACTCTATTTTATTTTTGATGATGTATTCACTGAGGTAAATTGCAGGAATATCCAGCAGTCTTTCCATTTTTAGATACAAAAGCAATAGAATTCTTCCGGTTCTACCATTGCCATCTGCAAACGGATGAATTGCTTCAAATTGATAATGCATCAATGCCATCTTAATCAATGGGTCTAATGTGTCATCTTGATTGATGAATTTCTCGAGATTTGCAAGTTTTTCGCGAATTGTATTTTCCCCGGAAGGAGGTGTATATATCACTTCGCCTTTGGTATTGGAAAGAGTTGTACCTGGAGTTACTCTAATTCCGGCGGTATTCTGTTTGATGCATTGAACAATCTCGATGCAAAGGTTAGTTGTAATAAAAGGTCGTGAATCTAATCTTTCAAGTCCCAGCCAAAGCGCATCTTTATAACTTAAAACTTCTTTGGTTGCTGAGTTTTCTAACTTTTTTTCAGAAACCACCGACTGGTATAAATCGTCATTGGAGGTTATGATATTCTCAATTTCCGAGCTTGCCTTTGCTTCCTGTAAATGAATGGTGTCAAGGAATAGCCTTGGATTTGGCAGGTTTATCATTGCTCCATTTAATTGAGCCAATGCTCTACTGGCAGAGATTGTTTTTAGCAAAACTTTTTTTGTCTCTAATTCCACTTTTGGAGGAAGTAAAGGCAGATCATTGAAGGGAATTTCTTTTTTAAAATTAGTCATGACTCAGAGGTAAATTTTACACTTGTCAAATAAACAAGGGTAAATTTAGCGAAAAATTACACTCATACAATACTCCGGAGTAAACTTTACGCTCGTACGTCGCACCTGGTATGATGCACAAGGTTGGAAGTTAAATGCAGGGAAGTATTTAACCGATGAACTTCCTGCAAAGAGTTGTTTTTCAATTTAATACTTTCCAGACGACGAAGCGACAAAATCCGCGTTGCCGGGGAGTTTGCTGTTGAACAGAGAATAGACCAAAATCCCATTATCCTTTTCCGGTAATTGGATTCTTTATGCTCGGGATTTCGGCTATTCAGCTAAATGTTATGGGCTTTTTCTGATTTTTTTCATTCATTTTATCTTCGATACAGCGCCTTGTCTTTTTCTCAATACTAAAGTACTTGTCTGTCATAGAATTACCGTGTAAAAGCAAAAACAGCAATTGACAAAACGATGTAAACTACCGTTATTAGAAAATAATTACCTTTTCGTTTTTCGAGTAAAAATTGTTTGACAACTCTATGATAACGACCTCTCCAGTAAAAGTTTAGTGTCATTATGCTACAAGCAATAAGGACAACTAAGTAATAAAGCCATTTAAGTTCTCTCAAGCTAATTGCCGGAAAAAACGAGAGTACATTGAGAGTTAAAAGAATTGTCATGACAAAAATTGTCCCAATTATTGATGTTCCTTTATTTCCAGGTCTTCCATCGTCAATTGCCTCATAGAACAGATATATTGACGAAAAAATATTGTCAATTAGTTTCATGATTCAATTCCTTTCAGTCACTGTTTGTCCTGTTATTAAATCTTTCATCGTTAATATTTTGTCGAGTCGAATGCGAATTCGTCCTATAAATGTCTCCATTTGCGCAGCCCTTGGGTTGCCCATAACTAGAAAATATAGATAACCTTATCGTACTTCCCTGAAGCCTTGTTTTGATGTGTTAAAAGTAAGAAGTTATGTTTATAGATCATCGTGATCATCATTTTTTTCAATATTTTTTCTAAAAGCCGCGCTGCAAACGGCCCCGGGCGATTTTTCGCCGTCCCGGGCAAAATGTGGCTGTCCCGGGCTTGTTTTTTCCCGTCCCGGGCGTTGGGAAGCCGTCCCGGGCGCAAAAATCATCGCCCCGGGCATAATACGACCGTCCCGGGGCAATTTAGTTTTCCCTGATTAATTTTTCAAACTGCGAACCCTTTCACTACAACCATCATTCATATTGAATGGAAAAACAGCACGAAATCCCCGGATTGGAAAAAGTACTGCAATTATCGCGGGAGTTTTTCTATTTTTGCCAGTCAATCTGGTAATGGTATGGATAGTTGGTATTTTAACATGTTTTTATTCGATCCGCTTGCTTTGTTTTCAGGCAATGGAATTGATCCTGAAAAGCTTTTACTTATCCGGATTATTGCAGTTTTGTCGGCTATTCTGATTCTGATCATTGGCTGGGGAGCCTTTAAGTATTTTCAGAAAAAAAGAAATTTCGGACGGTTTTTTAGGTTTCTGAAAAAAGTGAAGATCGACGTCCACCTCGATAAAGACCGCCTTTTCAGGCCTCATGTACTTACAATTACCATCCGGAACATTGGAAAACACGAGGCCGACCTTGATGCCCCAATACTTGAATTCCGCAAAATATGGACGAAACGAAAGTTCAAACTAAACGGTATCAAAGGGCAGCAGGTTTTTCCGCTTTTCCTGAATCCGGGAATAACCCACCAAATGCGGGTCGAAACCGCCACATTTCACCTGTACGACCGGGAAATAAAAAGTTTTTACTGGGCGCGAATCCACGTTTCGGACATTGATGGCCGCAAATGGAAATCGAACAGTGTAAAACTCCGGAAGAGCCTTGTAACATAGCTTTCCCGTTCAATAGACAAACTAACTTTCCGAAGAGAAAAAATAAAAAGCAGAACCTGGATGAGAGATTGGAAATTTAATGGTGTTGATTTTTCGACTTTTCCGTATTATGGCGGAAACGATTTGGGCGTTACCTATACAAAAGAAAAAACGAATATACGCGTTTGGGCGCCTACTGCAAAAGAGGTCGAACTTCGCATTTACCAACATAGCATCGAAGGAGAAGCCATTCGTATCGATCAGTTTACCAGGTTTGACAACGGAACCTGGATTTTTTCGCTAAATGGCGACCTGAATGGATTTTATTATACGATCCGTGTGAATGACGGCGAATGGCTGAACGAAACTCCCGGTGTGGATGCCCGGGCTGTCGGTGCTAACGGACACCGGGGATTGATTTTTGATCCGGAGGAAACCAATCCGGAAGGTTGGCTGGAAGATAAACGCGTTGGATGTAAGAATCCTGTGGATGCAATTATTTACGAGTTGCATGTCCGCGATTTTTCCATCTCAACTACTTCAGGAATAAAAAACAAAGGCAAATACCTGGCATTTACCGAACACGGAACACTTTCGCCGCAGGGTCTTAAAACCGGCATCGACCATTTAAAGGAACTCGGGATTACCCACGTGCATTTGCTTCCGGTAAGCGATTTTTCGACTGTCGATGAAAATGCACCCGATAATTCCTACAATTGGGGTTACGATCCGCAAAACTTCAACGCTCCCGAGGGAAGTTACTCAACCGATCCCAAAACAACTTCGAGAATAACTGAACTGAAAATGCTGGTGCAATCGCTTCACCGGGCCGGAATTGGTGTTGTGCTCGATATGGTATACAATCACACTGCGCTGACCCGCCGATCTTGTTTTAACCAAACCGTTCCGGGCTATTATTACCGGCAAAAACCGGATGGATCGTTCTCGAATGCAAGTGGCTGCGGAAACGAAATTGCCAGCGAACGGGCGATGGTGCGGAAATACGTTCTCGATTCGCTGTACTATTGGGTTACTGAATTTCATATCGACGGAATCAGGTTCGACCTGATGGGGATTTACGATCTGGATACGATGAACCAAATCAGGGTGAAAATGAATGCCATTTCGCCAGAAATCTTATTGTACGGTGAAGGATGGGCGGCCGATGCGAGTCCTTTTGATGAAACTCAGCGTGCCATAAAAACCAATGTTCCCAGACTTGACCGGATTGCCGTTTTTAACGACGATTTTCGTGACGGCATCAAGGGCAATAACTTCAATCCGCGCAGTACCGGTTTTGTAAGCGGACAAACTGTTCAGGAAGAAACCATAAAATTTGGCATTACCGCCGCCTGTTTTCATCCGCAGATTGTGTATGGTTATGTCGAGCATTCGAAATCGCCTTGGGCAAAAGAACCCTGGCAATGTGTTAATTATGCCTCGTGCCACGACAATTTCACCTTGTACGACAAATTCGTAATGAGCAGCCCGGTGGCCAGCGACGAAGAAATTAACCGGATGGTAATGATGGCAGGCGCATTGATTCTCACCTCTCAGGGAATCCCGTTCCTTCATGCCGGTGTTGAGATGGCCCGCACCAAACTTGGCGATCACAATTCGTACAAATCGCCCGACAAGATCAATCAAATTGACTGGAACCGGAAGCATACTTTTTCAGAAGTTTATAAATATTACCGGAGTCTGATTCAGTTGAGAAAAAACCATCCGGCATTCAGGATGACCAATTCGAACCAAATACGGGAACACCTGATTTTTTCGGAAGATTACACGCCCGGAGTTGCCTCTTATGTATTGGTGAACCATGCAAATGGCGATGAATGGCGAACCATTCTGCTTGTGTTTAACGGAAACGCCCAGAGCATAAAATTCCCGATAAAGGAGCACATCCACTGGAGACTGATAGCCAGTAACACCATGATCGACGAGGAGAGTACTGTTTATCCTGAAGGAAAAGAAATCGAAGTTCCGGGAATTTCTATGATGATTCTGGTGGAAGATTGATTCTTCGCTAATAAACAGCCAACAAAAGATCAAGATCTTTGTAAGGCAGGTTGAATTTTTCGGCCAAAGCAGAATTTGTCAGGAGGCCGTTGTAGATGTAAACCCCTTTCCGGAAGCTTTTTGAATTTTTAATGTAATTGTCAATTCCGCCAATTTCGCCGATTGCAATGATAATCGGAATCAGAATGTTGCTCAGAGCGATGGAAGCGGTGCGGGCTACAATGGCCGGTACATTTGGCACACAATAATGTATTACTCCATGCTCGACAAAGGCAGGATTGTTCAGGTCGGTACAATGCGAAGTTTCGAAACAACCTCCCTGACTCACGTTTAAGTCAATAATTACCGATCCCGGTTTCATTTTCTTTACCATATCTTCGGAAATGCGGAACGATGGCGGCATACCGACCGGCATTGCACCAAGTACAGCATCAGCCGATTTAAGCGCCTTCTTCACCACTTTCGGATAGAATACCGATGTAAATATTCGCTGCGGAAGTTTATCTTCCAGCTTTCGCAACGAACTGATGTTGTCGTCGAAAACCTTTACAATGGCTCCCAGCCCCAACGCAGCGCGTGCAGCATATTCGGCAGCGGTTCCAGATCCCAGAATAACCAGTTCTGCAGGCGAAATTCCGGTTACACTACCAAGCAAAACACCTTTTCCATCGCGCGATTTACTCATGTACTCGTTGGCCAGAATGATGGAAGTACTACCAGAAATCTGACTCATCAACTGCACAACAGGCTTGCTCCCATCTTCATCTTCAAGGTATTCGTAAGCAATGTTGATGACCTTTTTCTGCATCAGTTTTGCAATGGATGCCGGACAATGTGCATTGATCTGCAAATTCGAAATCAGCGCCTGATGTCCTTTGAGCTGGTCGATTTCCGATTCATCAAATGGGGAAACACGCAAAATGATGTCGCATTCAAAAATATCTTTCCGGTCGTCCATAACCAGTGCACCGGCATTGCGGTATTCCTCATCGGTATAACTTGCTGCTTTGCCAGCTTCTTTTTCAATCAGTATCTCATGACCGTAAGAAACCAGCAACTCGACGGCCTGCGGAGTCAGCGGAACACGGTACTCCACTTTATCCTTGTCGGAAGGGATTCCAATCCGTATTTTTTTTCCTTTTCTGCGTATTTCAAGCATTTCTTCTTTCGGCATCATAAAGGTTGAGCCAGATGAAGATTGTTCGGTTAATTTGTCTTTTTCAGTCATGATAGCGCATTTGGGTTCTTGAAAATGATTCTAAAAAAACGAATAAACACTTGCTTCACGCATTATTCTTTGCCGTCTGCTTTAGCTGACGGAGTGAAAATGCTGATTTATATAGGCTTTAGCCACATAATATTGGGCTAAAGCCCTAACTTTTTTGTTCCTTCATTCCGTTGACTAAAGTCAACGGCAAAGGATACTATTTACACTTTTGCCGCTACCACCAGCCTTTTACCATGTTCAACCTCCGTAATCCGAACTTCTACAATTCCGTCAGGCAACAAAGATTCGATCATTTCGGGCCATTCGATGAAACAGTAATTTCCACTGTAAATATAATCTTCATAACCCAAATCGAAAGCTTCTTCCAGTTTTTTAATGCGATAGAAATCAAAATGATAGATTACAGCGCCTTCACTGGTTGAGTATTCGTTAATAAGCGCAAATGTAGGGCTGGTTACATAATCGTCTGAACCCAGTTCGTGACAAATGGCTTTTATAAAGGTGGTCTTTCCTGCACCCATCCCGCCGTACAAGGCAAATATGCGGTCTTCAGGAAAATGGCTCAGCAATTGTTTGGCGGTATCCTGAAGGTCGGAAACGTGTTTTATTTCAGTCTGAAACATCTGTATTATTTTAGTTGTGCAAATTAATAAAACTTCAGCGAATTTGCATAACAGTGACTTTTGTTAAAGGTTTGAATAAAAAATTTGTATTACTTTTGATTCACGATAAACCGAATAATAAATAAAATATGAAGCTGCCACAAAATTTAAAGTACACCAACGAACACGAATGGATTAGCGTGGAAGGTGATCAAGCTGTAGTTGGAATTACCGCTTTTGCTCAGGGCGAGCTGGGCGACATTGTTTTTGTTGAAATTGAAACTGAAGGTGAAACGCTCGAAAAAGGCGAAACTTTCGGAACCATCGAAGCAGTAAAAACAGTCTCTGATTTGTTTATGCCCGTTAGCGGCAAAGTTTTGGAAGTAAATCCGGCTCTCGAAGGTTCTCCCGAGCTTGTAAACAAAGATGCATATGGCGAAGGTTGGTTAATAAAATTATCAATTGACAATCCGGCAGAACTTGAAGACCTGCTAAGCGCCGAACAATACCAGGCGATGCTTGAAGCATAAAAAAACAAAGCCTTGAAGTAAAATCTTCAAGGCTTTGTTTTTTATGCGGTATTCAGGATTATACAACTTGCACCAACTCCAGACTTTCGTAGCCTTTCTGCACTGCTTCGAGATTCATCGGAATCATATAATGATGTCTTGACGGAAGTGATTTTTCCAGACCTTTTTCAACACTTTCCATTTTCACCACTGGTTTGGCTTTCAGATATGCACCTAAAACCACCATGTTGAATGTTTTCACATTACCCAATTCGGCAGCAATCAGTGTACCTTCAATCTTATAAATGTTGATGTCGGTGCGTTTGGGCGAATGGATAATGCCATTCGGATCGTAAATTAATACGCCGCCCGGTTTTACCATCGACTCAAATTTATCCATCGATTGCTGGTTCAGAATGATAGCCGTATCAAATTCGTTGATAATTGGCGAACTGATTCGGTCATCACTTAAAATAACAGTTACATTGGCGGTTCCTCCACGCATTTCGGGACCGTATGACGGAAACCAGGTAACTTCCTGATTGGCCATCACTCCCGAATAAGCGAGAATTTTTCCCATTGAAAGTACACCTTGTCCGCCAAATCCGGCTATAATGATTTCTTCGGTCATCGTAATTAATTTTTAAGTGGTGTGTAGCTTTCAGGATTGTTTTTCGAACTGTCTTTCAGATCGCCGGGAACGTAGAACGGGAACATATTTTCGACCATCCATTCGTTGGCTTTCACCGGTGTCATTTTCCAGTTCATGTTGCAGGTTGAAACGACTTCGACAAAAGAGGTTCCTTTTTTATCGATTGCAGCCTGAAAGGCTTTTGAAATGGCTTTTTTGCATTTCCTTATCGCAGCAGGTGTTTGTACCGACTGCCTCGTTACATAGGAAGTTCCGGGCAATTGAGCAATCAGTTCGGTGATTTTCAGCGGATATCCATTTCGTCCCGCTTCGCGGCCATTCGGCGTGGTGGCGGTAATTTGGCCCAGCAAAGTGGTGGGTGCCATTTGTCCGCCGGTCATGCCATAAATACCGTTGTTCACAAAAATAACCACCATGTCTTCACCACGGTTACAGGCGTGTAAAATTTCGGCAGCTCCTATGGAGGCCAAATCTCCGTCACCCTGATAGGTAAAAACTACTTTATCAGGATTGGTTCTGGCGATTCCGGTTGCAACAGCGGGCGCTCTTCCGTGTGCCGCTTCCTGCCAGTCGATGTCAATATAATTGTAAGCGAATACAGCGCATCCAACAGGTGAAACGCCAATTGTTTTTTCCTGAATTCCCATATCTTCAATAACTTCGGCAAGAAGTCTGTGAATTACTCCATGACTGCAACCCGGGCAATAATGCATGGTTGTACTGGTCAGCAATGGCGGCTTTTTGTAAACCAGATTTTTTGGGTTAATAATATCTGCGAGTTCCATAAATTATCCTCCTATCAGTTTTTGTTCCAGTGCGTCAACCACTTCCGACGGAGTTGGAATAATTCCGCCCATCCGTCCGTAGTGTTTAACAGGCAATCCGCATCCAACAGCCAGTTGAACATCTTCAACCATCTGGCCGGCATTCATTTCTACAACTAAAAATCCTTTTACACGTTTTGCCAATGCGGCAATTGGTTTCTTCGGAAAAGGGAACAGTGTAATCGGGCGAAGCAGTCCCAGTTTTATTCCTTTTTCGCGGGCAATATCCACTGATTTCTGGCAAACCCTTGATGATGAACCAAAAGCTACCAGAATGTATTCGGCATCTTCGCATTGAATTTCTTCGAAAAGAACTTCTTCCTCTTCCATTTTGGCATATTTTGCCTGCAATCGCTGGTTGTTCACTTCCATTTTCAATGAATCCATTTCAAGAGAAGTAATTACATTTTTCTGACGATTGACTTTTTTTCCATTGGTTGCCCACGAGCCGTATTTTTTATCAATTTCTTCAGTGGTCATTCTTGGAATATAATCGGCCAGCACCACTTTTTCCATCATCTGGCCAATAGCGCCGTCACTCAGAATCATTGCCGGATTGCGGTATTTGAAAGCCAGTTTAAAGCCGAGTTCAACAAAGTCGTTCATTTCCTGAACAGAAGATGGCGCCAGCACGATTAACCGGTAATCACCGTGGCCTCCGCCTTTGGTCGATTGAAAATAATCGGCCTGTGATGGCTGGATAGTTCCGAGTCCGGGACCTCCACGCTGTACATTCACGATCAGACAAGGCAATTCGGCTCCAGCTATATAGGATATTCCTTCGGCCATTAAGCTGATTCCGGGGCTTGAAGAAGAGGTCAGTACTTTTTTACCTGAGGCAGCAGCTCCATAAACCATGTGGATGGAGGCAATTTCACTTTCGGCCTGAAGCACGACCATTCCTGTTTCATTCCAGGGTTCGCGGTCCATCAGGGTTTCCATCACTTCCGACTGGGGAGTGATGGGATATCCGAAATAACCGTCGCAACCACAGCGGATGGCCGCTTCGGCAATTACTTCATTTCCCTTCATTAATCTTAATTCGCCCATTATTCTTTGTTTTACGTTTTAACTTTGTTGAACAAGTGCCTAAAATGCCTAAAGTTTGGAGTGTCTGGAGTACTTTAGGCACTCCGAACTTTAGGCATTTCGAACTTCTTATATTTTCACCCGATAAACTGTAATGCAGGTATCGGGACAAACCGTTGCGCAGTTTGAACATCCGATGCAGGCTTCCGGATTTTTCATGAACGAGTAATGATACCCGCGGCTGTTAACCTGTTTGTTTTGTCCTAGCACATCCTGCGGACAGGCCACCACACAAAGACCGCAGCCTTTGCATTCTTCGTTGTCAACTACAACTGCTCCAATTACTTTTGCCATATTTTCTATATTAATGGGAAATCAGCATGAAATTGTTCGAGCCGTTTTTCCAATTCATT
The DNA here is from genome assembly GCA_019459485.1 of Prolixibacteraceae bacterium. Taxonomy (GTDB): domain Bacteria; phylum Bacteroidota; class Bacteroidia; order Bacteroidales; family Prolixibacteraceae; genus Aquipluma. Next base: position 9,442 of record JAIBEZ010000093.1, on the reverse strand, counting down.
AAATTGTTCGCGTTTAACGTGCGAAACACAAGCCCTAAGTCCTTCTTTTTCGCTGCCTGTATTCGTCAATGTAATTGCACTGATTCCATAGTGCAGCATATTGTGCAGGAGTTCGCCGCCAGTCATTCCAGGGTATCCGATCGTGAAATAAAAACCATCTGCAATGGGTTCATCACCATCTTTTTCATACACGATTACGAAACCGTTTGAAGTAAATAATTCCTTCATGATTCTGGCTTTCAGGCCGTATTCCTTTACGTCTTCAACAAAATTGAATTCGCCGTCGCTTGCAGCTTTAAACATGGCAGCCAGAGCATGTTGGGTTGAATGGGCGATTCCGGAAGAAAGTGCGTATAAAACCTGCATCACGATCACAAAACCAAATGGTTTATTGCCGAAACGGGTTTCAAGGTTTTCGTATTGCCGGTTCCACAAGGCATTTGAAATTGCCATAATGGCTCCACGTTGACCGGCATACGAGAAAATTTTTGATGCGGAGATAAAAATAATGTAATTATCGGTGTATTTCGCAACGGTTGGCTGATAGGGTGGCCTTCCGGGAGTAAATAAATCTTTTCTGAAATCCATTCCAAAATAGGCCAGGTCTTCCATTACGATCACATCGTATTTGGTAGCCAATTCGCCGATAATCTGCAATTCTTCTTCTGTAAAACATACCCAAGTCGGATTGTTTGGGTTGGAATAGACAACCGAACAGATGTTCCCTTTTAAAAAGTAGCTTTCAAGTTTATCCCGAAGTTTTTCGCCCCTGAAATCAAAAATATCAAAATGGTCAAATTTCTGACCCATTACAGTCATTTGCTGTTTTTGTACCGGGAATCCCGGGTCAAGAAAAAGCGTGGTATCTTTTTGTTTGTCAGCATTTCCAGCCACTAAAAAAGCCGCAAAAGTTCCCTGCATCGATCCGGTAGTTGGGATACAACTTGCAGGTTCAATATCAATGTCCATGAACATTTTGATGAAACGGGAAGCTTCGTATTTGAGCGGTTTGATGCCATCCATCATCGGATAAACGGATGCAACGCCCGATTGAAGAGCCTTGATTTCTGCCTCGACACCAACCTGAGCGGCAGGCAGTCCCGGAATACCCATTTCCATGCGAACAAACTTCACTTTGCTCTCTTCTTCGATCAGGTTAATTAATGCAACAATTTCTCTGATGGAGGCTTTTCCGAGGTCTTTAATATGAAGTTGACCGATGTATTTTTTTACAATCTCCTGACTTACCGGTGTGTTGTTCATCTGTAGATATCTGATTTAGTGGGTAAAAATAAGAAAAGTATTTCCGATAAATCAAATCCTGTCAGGGTATTGCTTAGCAGTTTTCGCAATTCGAAATAACCGGAAAGCTTCGAAATGGAAAATGAAAGCAAGCAACCCTTTCCTGTTTTGATTTGACAGAAAATCAGGCTAAAAGGTGAACCTGTATTTTATCATGTTTCGGAAAATCAAAGTCCAAAGGCAGGTTTTAGGGTATTTACCCAGTTTGAAACACGTTCGTCGGTCAGTTCCGGCTCAAAATCTTCATCAATCGGCAGACCGATAAACATTCCGTCGAAGATCGCTTCCGATTCCTCGAATTCATAGCTTGAAGGATCAACTTTTCCAACGATGGTTGCGCCGTTTTTTAACAGGTCTTTTGCCAAAACGCCCATTGCATTAACGAAATGGTTCGAATAAGTCACAGAGTCGCCCAATCCGAAGATGGCAACTGTTTTACCTGAATAATCAACTTTACTGATGTTGGGGAAAAATTTGCTCCAGTCGGTATTTGAAAAATCAGAATCCCAGGTTTCTTTTCCAACGGTGGAAATACCGAAAATGATTTTATCATACTTTTCCAGATCTGAAACGTCCGCATCGTGAACCGATATCATATCAATATTTTGTTCTCCCAAAGCGTTTTTTACTTTTTCAGCAACACGATGAACAGAACCCTTTAAAGGCCCGAAAAATAATCCAATTTTACTCATATTCTAAATTTTTACTGATTGTGAATTGCCAATTCGCCCCGAACATATTCGCCTAAAACCGAAAGACTTGAAACGTTCTTCAGGATAGCATGAAGGGCTCTTTCATAATTGTCCAATGAATCCCATTCCACATCAATGTGGAAGGTATATTCGTTCGGTTTGCCAATAATCGGAACCGATTGTATTTTGGTCAGGTTGATCTGATTTTCAGCAAATGTATTCAACACATTGGCCAATGCACCGTAATAATGGCCAACTTCGAAACACAGCGATGCTTTGTTGGCCAATTCGTTGGGCTTAGCATGTTTGGATAAAATCAGGAAGCGTGTGTAGTTTTTATTGTTGGTCTCGAGGCCCGTTTCCAGAACTTCCAGTTCATAGAGGTCGGCGGTTCTCTGATTGCCAATCGCTGCCGAATCCATTAGTTTTTCTTCGTGAACCAATTTCCCGGAGGCGGCTGTATCCTGATTTTCGATTAAACGCACATCAGGAAAATTCTTTTCGAGGTATTCTGCGCATTGTTTAATGGCAATCGGATGCGAATAAATGGTTTTGATATCGGCTTTGGTCACGCCCGGATTGGCCATCAGTTTCATTTGGATGTGAATGTAAATTTCGCCGATAACCTTTAAATGATAATCGCGGATCAATGCATAATTCTGCAACAGGCTACCGGCAATCGAATTTTCGATGGCCATTACCGCAATACTAACTTGGTCTGTATCAATTAAATTGCAAACACTTGTAAACGATTTGCATTCAACAACCTCAATTTCATCCTCGAAAAATCCTCTTGCAGCATCTTCGTGAAATGAACCTGCAATTCCCTGTATCGCTATTTTCTTCATCTTCAGTTTAAAAGTTAAAATCCCGGACAAAGCCGGGACAATTTACGCAAAATATCCTAATATCACTCCGGAATGTTAATCTGCAAAGATAACAAACGAACCGGTGTACAGTTTTTTGAGTGTCAACGAATTTAAATCTTATACATTTTGCTGGCGCTTACCAATTCCATTTTGTGTGCCTGAAGTACTTCAATGCACTTTTGAATGTTGTCGGGTTTCAGCACAATATTGGCTGTTTTGTTGTCCATAGAATAGGCATACAAATACTCGATAAAAACACTTTCTCCGGAAAGGATATTTAGCGCACGGGCCAGAGCTCCCGGTTCATTCGGGCTATTCAGGCAAATCACTTCCGTCAGTCTGACCGAAAATTCAGCCTCTTTCAGTATTGCAAGCGCTTTTTCGGGTTCCGAAACGATCATTCGCAAAATGCCAAATTCGGAGGTGTCGGCCACGCTCATTGCTGACATGTTGATACCTGCATTACCCAGAATCTGGGTCACTTCGTTCAGCCTTCCGGTTTTATTTTCCAGAAATACGGACAGTTGTTTTATAATCATTTTGATTTCCTCCTACAATTTACGGTTGTCAATTACACGTTTTGCTTTTCCGGCGGTGCGTTCAATGGTTTTCGGTTCAACCAGTTTCACGTCCACAGAAATGCCCAATGTACTTTGAAGTTTATGAGTGATTTTTTTGCGCAAAGCTTCCAGTTGTTTTATCTCGTCGGAAAAGAACTGCTCCTGAACCTCAACCATCAGTTTCAATGTGTCCAGGTTACCTTCGCGTTCAACGATAAGCAAATAATGAGGAGCCGTTTCACTCATTTCGAGCAGCACGCTTTCAATTTGCGATGGGAATACGTTTACGCCGCGGATGATGAGCATGTCGTCGCTGCGGCCTTTGCATTTTTCCATCCGAACCAGTGTTCGGCCACAGGCGCATTTTTCGTAATTCAGTCGGGTAAGGTCGCGTGTGCGGTAGCGGATAAGCGGAATTCCTTCCTTGGTAACAGTTGTAAAAACCAGTTCGCCGATTTCTCCGGCTGGCAGCGGTTGCAAGGTTTCAGGATCAATAATTTCAGGAATAAAATGATCTTCGTTGATGTGCATTCCAACCTGGTGCTCGCATTCGCATGAAACGCCCGGACCGATAATTTCGCTCAATCCATAAATGTCAATGGCTTTCAGTCCCAGTTTTTCCTCAATCTCTTTGCGCATATTTTCGGTCCAAGGTTCGGCTCCAAAAATACCGACACGCAATTTCAGGTTTTCTTTTTTGATTCCGGCAGCCTCCATTTCTTCGGCCAGAAAAAGTGAATACGATGGCGTGCAGGCAATTACCGACGTTCCGAAATCCTGCATCAGCTGCAATTGTTTGTCGGTGTTTCCTCCTGAAATCGGGATGACTGAAGCTCCCAGGTTTTCGCAACCATAGTGAAGGCCCAATCCGCCTGTAAAAAGTCCGTAGCCATAAGCCACCTGAACAATGTCGTCGCGGTGAACGCCTGCCATGCAAAGCGAACGGGTCACCACTTCCGACCAACTGTTAAGGTCTTTGCGTGTATAACCAACCACTGTTGGTTTTCCGGTTGTTCCTGAAGATGCATGAATGCGCACAATTTCACTCATCGGAACGGTGAACATTCCAAACGGATAATTGTCGCGTAAGTCGGTTTTAACTGTAAAAGGCAATTTGCTTAAATCGTCAACAGATTTTATGTCGTCGGGAACCAAGCCAGCTTCCTGCATTTTTTGGCGATAGCTGGGCACATTGTGGTAAATTCTTTTAACTGTTTCTATCAGTCTTTCGGTTTGAACCGCACGCATTTCGTCGCGGCTCGCACATTCTATTTTTTCGTTCCAGATCATTGTATTTTTTTTATTTATTCGGTGCTATGGATATGGGAATGGTTGTCATGAGATTATTCTTTAGGATTGGGTTTATACCCTATTTTGGTTCGTTGTTTCTGTGTTGACTCCTGATTGTCCTTTTGCATCAGGAAGTTTATTGCATCGTACACATCGTTAAATTGTTTGTCGTACTTGCTTTCAATTTCTTGCAACTTTTGGGTCAAATCTTTATGAGTCAATGCGTATTGCCTAATAAATACAAACGCGCGCATGATATTGCGGTTAATCTCAATTGCTGTTTTTGAGTTAAGAACACTACTAAGCATCGACACGCCCAATTCAGTAAATGCGAAGGGCAAATATTTTATATTACCTCCACGACCTTTGTTCAAGGTACCAATTTGGCATCTTGAAAGTTCCTCTCTGGTTAATTCAAACATAAAATCATCACCCTCAAACCGTTCTGAATTTCTTCTGACAGCCCTTTTTAGTTGGGCTGTTTCAGAGCCATACATTTCAGCAAGGTCAAAGTCTAACATCACCTTCATCCCTCTTATTTCGTAAATCTTAGTTTGGATTCTTTCAATCTGCATCGTGATTATAAAAATTGGATGAATATTTAAATGTATCAGCTATTTCCATAGATTGAATCATCGGGCATGATGTTCAGTCCGGCTTGCAATAGTTTTTGCCTTGCATCTGCAACATCTTCTGTATCGATTACAAAGTAGGCGTTTTCGTTTCCGTACGCCGATCGTCCGTAAGCATTGGTGAAGTTGACTCCGGCTTTTACGATTTCCTTGAGCAGGTCATCCAGTCCGCCAGGCTGATCGATCATTTCTATTACAACAATTTCGCGCAAAGCAGCCGACAAACCGTTGTCGATCAATAGCTGATGGGCCAATTTTGGATCTGAAACAACCAGGTTCAAAATTCCCCAACCGCTGGCTGTGTGGTTCAGGTTCATCGTACGGATGTTGATTTTGGCAGCTTTCAATACGGCAGTCACCCTTTCGAGGTGGCCGATTTTGTTTTCAAGAAATATAGAAACCTGATATGCCATGGGAATGATGAATTATAAATGATGAATTATTATTTTGGTATCAAGTATCAGGATTCAAGTATCAAGAACAACGAAAGACCCGTGCTTTGTCTTGATACTTGATACTCATATCTTGCTACTCTATGAATTCAGCGCTTTTCGCAGTTCCTTTACCCGAACTGCTTTTCCTTCCGATTTTGGCAACGAGCCCGGCTCAACCAATCGAACCAAAGGTTTTACCAATACTTCATCGCGGATCTGTCCGGTGATCAACCTCGATAATTTGTCCAATCGGGTGATGTCTCCATTGAACCAGTCCTTTTTTACTTCCACTTCAATGATCATTTCGTCAGATCCGTTAATGGTCTCCAAGGTAATCAAATAATCGGCACCTACTTCAGGAATTTTCATTAGCACGCCTTCAATCTGCATCGGAAATATGTTGCAGCCTTTCACAATAAACATGTCGTCGCTGCGTCCTGCAATGCGGTCGAGGCGCACATGTGTTCGTCCGCAGGCACATGCTCCGGGTAAAATACGGGTAAGGTCGCGGGTGCGGTAGCGAATCAGCGGCATTGCCTGACGGTCGAGCGTGGTCATTACCAGTTCTCCGATTTCTCCGTCGGCAACAGGTTCGAGCGTGTCCGGATTAATAATTTCGATCAGGAAAGCGTCTTCCCAAATGTGCAGCCCATTCTGATAAGTGCATTCGAATGCAACTCCGGGACCGTTCATTTCAGAAAGGCCAAACGAATTGTATGCTTTTACGCCAAACATTTCCTCAATGCGCTGACGCTGTTCTTCGGTGTGAGGTTCCGCGCCGATCACAAAAGTATGCAGTTTGGTATCTTTTCTCGGGTCAAATCCTTCCTCCTGAAAAACTTCAAACAATCGGTTCAGGTAACTTGGTATGGCATGGGCCACCGTGGTGCCGTAATCCTGCATCAGTTTGATCTGACGCTGACTGTTTCCGGCTCCGGCGGGAATACTCAAACATCCAAGGCGTTCAATTCCGTACTGAAATCCGAGGCCTCCTGTAAACAAACCGTATCCGCAGATATTCTGGAAAACATCGGTATCGCGCACCCCAGCACAAAACAGCGAACGTGCCATCAGGTTTGCCCACGAATCAATGTCGTGCCGGTTGTGAAAAATTACGGTTGGGTTTCCTGTGGTTCCGCTCGAACTGTGCAGGCGAATCAGCTCTTTTTGGGGCAGACCAAGAAATCCGTAGGGAAAATTATCGCGCAGGTTTTGCTTGGTGGTAAATGGCAATTTTCTGATGTCGGAAACTGATTTTACCGAATCGGCCGACAATCCCATTTGTTTGTACAAATTTCCGTAATACGACGAATTCATTGCCGCCTGAATGGTGTTTTTCAACCGTTTTACCTGAAGTTTTTCGAGGTCGGTCCGCTTCAGTGTTTCAAGTTCATTTTCCCAATACATATATATTGTAGTTTAGAAAAGGTACATCATCATAAAATTCAACCGGTTGTTGGTTGTTTTGTGGGTTTCGGCATACAATCCGTTTTCAAAGTTGATTGCCCCGATTCCATAGTCGGCGGTGGTCATTTCGTATTCAGCCACTAGTCTTATTTTCGATACATTATAAGATATACTTGGCGAAACCCTGAAAATACCTTTTACGTTTGGCAGGAGTCCGCAGGTTTTTGCCTTGTTGGTTCCGTCATTGTATAATGCTTTGCCGGTTCCCAGATTATCGCCGATTCCAACCAAAAGTCCGGCCTGCCATTTTTTACCGTACAAAGCATTTACCAACGCGGTGTAATTGGTGTAGTTGGTGTAGGTTTCAGCGCCTGTTCGTGCATCTAAAGAGGCAACTCCATATCCTCCCAACAAAGTGATCTGGTTCATATTCTGTCCGAAATAGCCCTTCGAAATGATTGAAAACATGTTGCGAATATATTTTGCGTAGGCCATTACTCCCTTTCCTGCGATAAATTCATCAGATTTAAAAACACCATCCGTTCCGGTGCTGGTCATTCTTGGTTTAATTTGATTGTACAATGCACCCGCTCCCGCTGTAAAGTCTTTATTTTTATACTCTATTGCCACAGCAACTTCAGGCAAAATTCCGTTTCGTTTGGCCTGATTGGAAGTGGAGTAATTGGATGATTCGATTGTTTTAGATGCATATTGAAGTTCATAAAGTAATGCACCGCTAAAAGTAAATTTGCCTGAAATAATATCGTACCTAATTTGCGGTGTGCGGCTGAATGCCTGAAATGGTGCACCGGTATTTAAACCTGCCACAGTGGGGAAGATGCTTCCACCCCAGAACGGGTGCCAGGTTTGTCCAACAGTAAGTTTTGATTTTGTCCATGTAAAAGCGGTGTAAGCATGGCGTATCCGGAGAAGCGTTGGTTCCGATTTTAGTATTCCTCCAAAGTCGAATTCAATGTTTCCGCTGGTTTTTGCCCCGAAAATCTCCGGACCACTGATTCTTACTCCTAACCGGGTGGTAATGGCCGATAGGTTTGTACTGGTTTGCTCGTTGATATCTTCTCCATTGGCGTCTTTCCCTACATATAAAGGTACCAGATAAAACTGATCGTGAGCGGCATCCAGCCCTTTGTAGGTGTCGAGGTAGAACTCGTTTCTTACAAATCCATAAAAATCCAGATCGAGGTCATTGGTTTTTGTTTCCTGACCTAAAGCGCGCACTGCAAAGAAAAGTAGCGCAAACAAGACAACATTCTTCATTCTTAGTTTGGTTCTGACGATCGTTTGCTGCCAAAAAAATCAATTGGCAACGTAAGGCAAACTGACGTTCCTGATGGATTCAATTTACTGATCTTTGGTTTTTATTTTAATTCTTTATTCCCTCTGAAATGGGTGTATTACAGTATTCTAAGTCCATTTTTCAGAATTGGAACCAAAAGTAAAAGATTTAATTTATACTGCAAATAAGTGGAAGAGGCAATTGTAAGCTGTTCTGTATTTTTGCTTTCAATATAAAAGCCGAAACACATAAAAATAAAGCGATTATAAGCAATAGGTGCCTTTTGCTGAAAAATATAAAAACTGGTTATTTAGATTCAGTTTGAATAATAGAACCTCCAGGAGGGTTTATTTCGACATTCATACAAATGTTTTTTGATTGTTTCGGCTGCGATGATTGAAAAACAAAGCATATCAGCTGTAAATAATTAGGCACTAGGCCACTAAAAAAAATAAAAAAAAATATAACAGTGAATAAATTATTATTGCGAATGTAATTTGAATTAAAATATAACTACTTTTGAAAAATTAATTTATTCATTTTTTAAACAGTTATTTATGAACATTTTTGTTGGCAGCCTTCCCTTTAAAATTGAGGAAAGCGAATTACAGGAAATTTTTGAAGAATACGGAGAAGTAACATCCGTAAAAATTATCACAGACAGAGCTACTGGAAGATCTAAAGGCTTTGGTTTTGTGGAAATGACAAACGAAGAAGAAGCTAAAAAAGCAATTGAAGAACTGAACAACGCAGAGATTGAAGGCCGGACAATTGTTGTAAATAAAGCTGAAGAGAAAAAAGAAGGTACACGTCCAGGTGGCGGTGGTTTCCGTGGTGGAAGCGGCGGCGGTGGAGGTTTACGCGGAGGTGAATCTTGTGGAGGAGGAGGATGATGACGTGGATGCAGGGGCGACTGTGGTTGCTTTGGTGGTAGAGAAAGAAGCTGTTAAAGAGGATGA
>JAIBEZ010000060.1 GCA_019459485.1 Prolixibacteraceae bacterium | reverse complement strand
GGTTGGTAGTTACGATTATAGCCTGCATTGCGTTGGGTTTGCAAAAGGCGACAGCATCTGGCAATACGAATCGGATAATTACATTAACGGAGCGCCTGGAATTTATGGTAAAAACGCCGTGTTTGGCGGCTGCGACGGTTTTGTACATCTGGTGAACATCGAAACCGCAAAAGTGTTTAAAAAGATCAAGCTTGAAACCTACGTGGCTTCGTCGCCGGTAATTGACGGCAAGTTTGCTTATGTGGGCGATTACGAAGGAAAGCTCTTCAGTATCAATTTGGAAGCAGGAAAAATCGCATGGATGTACGATGATAAAGAGAAAAATCTGCCCTTTATCGCGTCTCCGGCTATAAGTGGTAATTTCATTGTCATCGGAAATCAGGATAAGTTTATTTACTGTTTCGATAAAAGTACCGGAAAAGTGGTTTGGAAAGTAAAAACCAGCAATCGGGTGGAATCGTCGTCGGTAATTGCCTCCGGAAAAGTAATTACCGGAACCATGGACGGAATGCTGTACATTCATGACCTGAAAACCGGTGCTGAATTGTGGAAATACGAATTGGGCAGTCCGATCATTGGAAATCCGGCAGTTGTTTCAGGAAAGATTGTTGTGGGCGCAGGCGACGGGAGGATTTATATTTTTGGCAACTAGCAACTAGCCGCTAGCTTCTGGCTTTTTTGCCAGCTGCTGGAAGCCAACTGCCAGCAGCTTTTTAACAGATGTAACTCAATCATTCTTACGATATGAAAATCGCACAAATTATTCCGGGTTCGGGCGGTAGTTTTTACTGCGGAAACTGCATGCGCGACAGCAAATTTATAAAAGCATTGAAAGAACTTGGACACCAGGTAATTAAAGTGCCGTTGTATCTGCCTATTTTCGATGATGCCCATGATTTGGACGAGGTGCCGGTTTTTTATGGCGCTGTTAATCTGTATCTCAAACAGCAATTCCCCATTTTTAAGCACATGCCTTCTTTTGTCGAACATGCTCTCGACTCGAAAAGTGTATTGGAAATGGCTGCCCGAAAAGCTGGTTCAACCCGTGCCAAAGGTCTGGAAGGAATGACCATTTCGATGTTGCTGGGTGAAGATGGTGGCCAAAAAGAGGAACTGGAACGACTGGTCGATTGGCTGGCCGATGAAGCGAAACCCGATGTGGTTCATCTCTCGAATGCATTGCTGTTAGGGTTGGCACACCGGATCAAACAGCGGATGAACATCACGGTAATTTGCTCGCTTCAGGACGAAGATGTCTGGGTGGACGCAATGGAAGACCATTTCAGAAAAGAAGTTTGGGATTTGATGAGTGAACGTGGAAAAGACGTAGATGTATTTATTCCCGTCAGCAATTATTTTGCTTCGGAAATACATCAGCGAATGACAATTCCTGAGAGTAAAATGCAAACCGTTCATTTGGGTGTCGATACGGCTGATTATTCGCCAAAACCGATAGCTGAAAAGGGACCAATGATTGGCTACCTCTCGCGGATGTGCGAAGAAAACGGTTTGGCTGTATTGGTCGATGCCTTTATTTTGCTCCGGAAAGATCCGAAATATTCGTCGGTACAACTAAAAATTACCGGTGGAAAAACGGGTGACGATCTGCAATTCATCAAAGAGCAAAAACGAAAACTGGTCAAAGCCAAACTCGAAGCCGACGTATTTTGGGTCGATGAATTTGAAGGCGATGAACGCCAGAAATTCTTCGATTCAGTTCTCCTGATTTCGGTTCCGGTAATGAATGGCGAAGCTTTCGGTTTGTACATGCTAGAAGCCATGGCTTCCGGAATTCCAATGGTTCAGCCTGCTCTGGGCGCTTTCCCAGAAGTAATTGAAGCCAGTGGCGGCGGTGTTGTTTATGGCGAAAATAAACCGGAATTGTTGGCGAAAGCACTTGGTGAACTTATTTTCGACGATGCCCGCCTTCAGGAATTAAGTGCAGCCGGAATTGCCGGTGTGAAAGCACATTTTGATATTCATGCGCAAGCCAAAAAGATGGTGGCCGTGTATGAAGGTTATACCAACAAGGCAGAATGATTTAGTCCCAGCATGACAAAAAAGAAATATATAGAGACTGGACAATGTATTTGGTGTTTAAAAAAAGAACCGGAAGTTTCGTTCTTTAATAAACCCCATACAATATCCAAAAAGCTTGGAGCAACTAAAATTGGATTTGATATTTGTGATAGTTGCAACAATTTCTTTGGGACAATTGATAGAAATCAAAAATATCGAATGTCGGTTGAATTAGCGTTTAAGGAGATTTTAAACATCATGCGGTTGTTGCTAAAAAATGATTTAAATGAAAATACCTATAAATCTTTTAAATCTGTATACTTTTCATATCATCATTCAGAATCAACTATAAGAATTAAGAGCTCATTTAAACTTCAACCATACTTTATTGGTAGCTTGACAAGACAATTTAAAAAAGGAATTTATGAAACTTTTTTACAGGAGTATCATCGAGTAACGAAAAATGGTTTAGATGATAGGTTTAATCCAATTAGAAAATTTGTCCGGTATGATATAGGAAATCCACCACTTTATTTTTTAGAAAATAACGGAGTCCACTTTGTTGAAGAAGACATTGACAATATAAGCTTTCATTTTCCGGAGAATGTGTTATCACAAATTGATGACTTTGGATTTTATACGATGCTTATTTATAGTAATGTATTCTTTCTTGAAGTAACTCCAAGAGCTGATTTGACTAGGGAAATATTTCTCAATAAAGAAAGTAGAAAACTTATAGGGAGTGGATTTATCTATACTCAATTACGAAAATTAGAGTATATTACTGATATTGATTTTACATTAAGAAAATTATATGGAAACAAATAGGGTTTGGTTATGGGTATATTGTGGATTGCCATTCCTAACAGACTTTAAATTTAGCAATGAAGACATAATGCCATATGGAATTTTTTATCTTTTATAGCTTTTCCCCTTTGTGTTTAAAATAAAAACTATGCTTCTAAAACTTAAAAAAATAACCAAATCCTACTCCAAAGATCGCACGATTCTCGATCAGCTTGATCTGGAAATTAATGCCGGAGAACGAATCGCGATTGTCGGACCATCGGGATCGGGCAAAACCACTTTACTGAATTTAATCGGTACTTTGGATCGTCCTGATTCGGGCAAAATGTACTTCGAAAATCAGGATTTATCGGTATTCTCTGATCAGCAACTAGCCGCATTCCGGAATGAAAAGATCGGTTTTGTATTCCAATTGCATCATCTGTTACCACAACTCACGTTACTCGAGAACATCCTTTTGCCAACCCTGACCGACAAAAAGCTTCAGGGAAAAGAAACGTTCGAACGTACTCAGAAATTGATTTCACGGATGGGACTTTCGGAAGTTGCCCACCAAAAGCCTTCGGAATTGTCGGGTGGAGAATGCCAGCGGACTGCCGTTGCCCGCGCGTTGATCAACCGTCCGGGACTGATTCTGGCCGACGAACCAACTGGTGCGCTCGATCAAAAATCAGCGTTCAACCTGACCGATTTGCTGGTTGAACTTAATCAGGAAGAAGGAGTTACCCTGATTGTAGTCACCCACTCGATGGATGTGGCAAAGAAAATGGATCGGATTTATCGGATTGAAAACGGAAAACTGACGGAATCTTGAATCCTGAATATTGAATGGCGCATTTGGCAATTAATTCAAGACTCAAGATTCTAACCTTCGAATATTCAAATATGGCTAAATACATCTCCATACTTCGAGGAATAAATGTGGGAGGAAACCGGAAAATCCTGATGAAGGAACTGAAGGTGTTGTTCGAAAAGCTGAGTTTTTTGAAGGTGAAAACCTATATTCAAAGTGGTAATGTTGTTTTCGAATCGGATTTAAAGTTGTCAAATTCTGATTTGGAAGTGAAAATTCAGCAAGCGATTGCAGAAACCTTTGGCTTTGATGTTTCGGTGATTGTCCGGACGGCCGATGAATGGGCGAAATCGATTGGGAATAATCCGTTTTGGAAGGAAAAAGATGCCGATATCGATCGGCTGCATTTCACTTGTTTGAAGGAAGTTCCTTCTCCGGAATTGCTGGAGAAAATAAAATTGTTTCAAATTTTGCCTGATCGATATGAAATTATTGGCAAAGATGTATTTATTTTCTGTGCTGCCGGTTATGGAACCTCAAAGCTGACCAATCCGTTTTTTGAGTCAAAACTGAAAGTGCAGGCCACCACCCGAAACTGGAAAACCGTAATGAAATTGCATGAAATGATAACAAGCTAAAGTGCAAATAACCGATGTAGAGTCATCCTGAACTTGTTTCAGGATCTGTCGCAATGAATATTAGACCCCGAAATAAATTTGGGGTGACGATCAAATGGAGAATTAATAATAAGACATGTCGCTATACAAACTCATACTAAAATCTGCTTGGTTTTACCGAAAATTAAACCTGACGATTATCCTCGGAATCGCTTTAAGTACAGCCATTCTGGTTGGTGCGCTTATTATTGGCGACTCGGTGAAATACAGCTTGCAGCAAATTACGGTTCAGCGACTTGGCAAAACTTCGCAGGTGATTACGGCTGGCGAACGCTTGTTCGGGCAGCAATTGGCCACTGAACTGGCGGAAAAAACCGGCACAGAAACTGCAGCTTTGCTCCGTGCCAATGGGTTTGGGGTAATTGATGGCGGCGACCTTCGGATCAATCAGTTGGCAGTTTGGGGTGTCGATGCCACAATCGGGAACTTTGCCAGTTATCCTGAATTGTTTCAACTGCAAAACAATGAGGTGGCGATCAACGAAAACCTGGCTTCGCTTTCCGGACTGAAAGTGGGCGACGAATTTTTGCTCCGACTGAATAAACTGAATACGTTTCCGGCCAACACGCCTTTTGTTTCAGAAGAGGAAACGACTGTTTCTTTCCGTGTCTCTGTGGCCAGAATTCTTAAACCGGACGAACTAGGGAATTTTAATCTGCAAAATATACAATCCGCGCCACGCAATGTTTTCCTGAATTTGCAGTGGCTAAACGAACAAATGGGACTCCAACAAAAAGCCAATGTATTGCTGGTGGGCGAAGGTGTTTCCGGAGAAGAACTAAATCAGAACCTGCAAAAATGCTGGAAGCTTGACGATGTGAACCTGGAAATCAGGGAAAATGCGGAACTGAATTACACCGAGCTGATTTCGGATCGCGTTTTTGTTGAAGCGGCTGTGGAGCAATTTTGCCTGAAACAGGTATCCGGTTCACAAGCCATTTTTAGCTATTTCATTAACGAATTTACGCTGAGCGGAAAGCAAACGCCGTATTCGTTTGTCTCCGGCGATTCCAATCTTTCCGGAAATCAAATCGACATCAGCGAGTGGCTGGCCGATGATTTGGCGGCGAAAGTGGGCGACGAAGTGAAGGTTTCGTATTTTGAGGTGGGACCGTTGCGCCGTTTGGTTCAGAAAGACACCACATTTATCGTTCATTCCACTTT
>JAIBEZ010000049.1 GCA_019459485.1 Prolixibacteraceae bacterium | reverse complement strand
GTTTGTTCAAATATGGATTAACTTATATAGCTTCAGTGCTGTTAAACGCTTTGTTCCAAGATGATATAGGAATTTTTAAATTTTTGTCATGTACTTAGAATTTTTGATTACAAATACCTGCCTGCCGGCGAGCTAGCGTGTGCTCACATCTTTTTCCAAATAATTAACTCCAAAGATGATCCGTTCGTATGGAACTCTTTACTATACAATCAAATCTGTGCCCCGGATTAAAATCCGAGGCTACAGAATGAATCATCCCTTCCGGATTAACATGCAAAAGCTTTAGGCTTGATTTATTTTGTAAGGATAGACTTCGACGTGAGCTATGTCGAACGTATTTATTCCGTTCACAGCTTTGCTTAAGGCATAGAACTGTTCCGCACTTATGTGCGAATTAATTGTTGCGAAAAATCCATTGTAATTGACTCTTGTAAATAATTTAAAAAAGTTTTAATTTTAGGTTAAGGCATATGTTGTTGAAAAAAAGTCACTTAATGGTTGATTTTAAACGACAAATCCTGAATTTTAGATTTCTGGAATACCATTTGAAATTAAACGACCGTCCATTGGTTTTGCTCTTTATTTTACTGAATGTATTCAACCGATTATTGGTTTTAATTAAATAATCAGATGAATATGGAAGGTGGAGAAGATGATTGAAGGAGAAGATTTATTCAGTAACGATTTTTAAAAATGAAGATGATGAAAAGTATTTACAGAAAATTTGCGAAAAGAACACTACTACTTATTTTAATTGTACATTTTTCCATGCTAAGTTTTGCAGCGACTTACTTTGTGAGCAATTCGGGAAATGATACAAATTCAGGACTTACAGAAGCCATGCCATGGCAAACATTGGCAAAAGTTAATGCAACAACATTTGTTGCAGGCGATCAAATTCTATTTAAAAAAGGTAATACATTTTATGGTTCAATAACAGTTAAAAATTCCGGCACAGCAGGCAATCCAATTACTTTTGGGGCTTATGGTACTGGTGCAAATCCAATTATAACTGGTTTTACTTCTGTTACAGCATGGGTAAATCTAGGTAATAATGTATGGGAAAGTGCCAATGCTGTTTCAACACTTTCAACCTGTAACATGGTTACAATTAATGGTGTCAATACTGCTATGGGTAGGTGGCCAAATTCGGATGCTCCTAATGGCGGATATCTGACTTACCAATCACATTCAGGTAAATTATCAGTGACAAGTTCAAGTTTGACAGGTACTCCAAACTGGACCGGAGCAAATGCTGTTATAAGGACAAATAGATACACAATGGCATTTGGTGATATAACATCACAAACAGGGGGAACATTGAATTTTTCAACAGCATTAACTTCAACCCCCACCGATGGGTATGGTTTTTTTATACAAAACGATATTCGGACATTGGATGTTCAAGGTGAGTGGTACTATAACCCTACCTCTCATAAAATTAGCATTTACAGCACATCTGAACCCATTGGTGTTAAAGTTTCGTCTGTTGAAAATCTTTTAGCGTTTACAGGACTTAACAATGTAGCTATTGGAAGTTATACAATTATAAAGAATATTGATTTTATCGGTTCTAATGGTGATGCTATTTATGTATGGAAACATTATTCAACACATATTCACCATGTAACTATACAAAATTGTAATATTTCCTTTACTGGGTATAATGGAATTTGGTTAAGAGGTAATTATTTGTCAGTAATTGATAATGAAATATCTGAAACTAATAGGTCTGCTATTAATTTGCAATATTCAAAAATAGTAAGTGTTGAAAATAATATACTAAACAATATTAGTCTTACATTAGGAAAAGGCAGTGGTTATGCTGACGTTGCCATTGCAGCATTTACTATTAAATCTGCAAACATTAATTATAACAAAATAACTAATTGTGGATTTAATGGAATAAGCTTCGATAGTGATTCTACAATTATTGCAAGTTACAATTTTATAGATCATTATTGCTTAAAACTTGATGATGGTGGGGCAATATCTACTGGTGGAAATAATATTTATGGGGGCAAGATAATATCCAATATCTGCACTAACGGAATTGGGAACTATTTTGGTACGCCAGATCCCAATGGTATGACAGTTGGTATATATTGTGATGATAATTCACAATATATAGAAGCAGCCTACAATACTGCATATAATTGTGGTGGGGTTGGTCTTTTCTTTCATAATTCAAGTAATAATAATATTCATCACAATATTAGCTATAATAATGATTATCAGCTAAGAATAGTGGATGATAATATAAGTCCAGCAAAATGCTTGAATAATATATTTAAGTATAATATACTAGTCTCAAAATCAGCAGCTCAAACTGTTGCCGATTTTTATTCAATTTCTAATGATCTGTTATCAAATGGCTCGATTTTAGATAGCAATTATTATGCAAGACCAATAGATAATAACATCATAATCAGAGATTATCAACCAGCATTTGGAAATAACTTTAAAACTCTTGCTCAATGGCAAACTTATTCAGGTCAGGATGCAAATTCTAAGAAATCACCACAAACAATTACAAGTGAGAATGATCTTCGATTTGAATACAACGAAACTACTTCACCAAAAACAATTGCTTTAAGTGTTCCTATGCTAGACGTAAAAGGAACTAAATACATTAAAACCATAACATTGCAGCCCTTCACTTCTGTTGTATTAATGAAGGATTTGTCTCCCGTTATTGTTCCAGGTGCTCCAACTTCAGTTGTTGCTATTGCCGGAAATGCGAGTGCATCAGTTACTTTTGTGGCTCCGGAAAATAATGGAGGGTCTGCCATCACTGGATATACGGTCGCTTCTATTCCTGCCGGTGGAACTGATAGCAATTCCGGATCAACATCACTCACTCACACCATTACCGGTTTAACGAATGGTACAACTTACACATTTACCGTTAAAACAACTAATTCTGCAGGAACTTCAGTAGCTTCTGTAGCTTCAAATTCGGTTATTCCAAAAGCGCCTGCTGCTACTGGCTTCTTATTCACCGGTCCGCTTTCCGGCAGTGTAAACAGTCCTTCAGCAAATTTTACCGTTATTCCGAATAATCTCTTTACAGGAACTATTACGATTACTCCTACGGGTCCAGGGAGTGTTGGACTTTCAAGCAAGGTACTTACATTCTCCAATTCTTCTACGGCTCAAACTTTTACAATCACGCCAACAGTTGCCGGAAGTGTTACTTTAACAGCAACCAATAATGGTACATTGACCAATCCAGCCAATTTAACTTATACATTAAATGCCATCGTACCTGATGCGCCAACCACACTTGTTGCCGCTGCCGGAGATACAAGTGCAACGGTTACCTTTATCGCTCCAACTAATACCGGAGGTTCTGCTATCACAGGTTATACTATTACTTCAATTCCCGCAGGAGGAACCGATATCAATGCCGGATCAACTTCGCTGATTCACAACATCACCGGATTAACCAATGGTACCTCCTACACGTTTACAGTCAAAGCAAGCAACTCTCTTGGAAGCTCTGTGGCCTCAGTTGCTTCAAATTCTGTGATACCAGTAGCTGCCGATGTGATTATCAAACAGGGATCAATTCCTCCAACTCATTTTATTCCGGTTTGGAATGGAGAAAATGGACTTAATCACATGAATATCATGGTGGTTTCGGCTATACTCGAAGACCTGCCACTTTCTCCGGAGGATGAAATCGCCGTATTTAGCGGTTCAAACTGTGTTGGTTCCATGAAGTTGTCAAAAACAATCAACGCAGACGACAATTCAACATTTCTTACTATTCCTGCTTCTCAGGATGATGGTTCAGGCAATGGATTTACAATTAACGATACCATCGTTTTTAAGATATGGGACAATAAAAACCAGCAGGAAATGATTGCAAAGGCTGTTGTTTACCGAAATAATATATCCACTTGGCTTTGCAGTGGAAAATATGTTGCCGGCGGTACTTCTGTTGTAGAAATTGTAAGCTATACTGAATATTCCCAGACAATACCCCTTAAAAAGGGATACAATATGATGTCAACCTTCGTAACTGCTCAAAATCCATTGGCATGTGATGTTACACAGTCCTTGGCCGATGCTGGCTATCTGATCAAGCTTCAGGATGAAGCCGGCAATTCACTGGAGGATTGGGGTACTTTCGGTGGTTGGGTTAATAATGTTGGTTCTATAAAAGATACTGAAGGTTATAAAATAAAGGTGTCAGACAATTGTTCACTTCAGCTTACAGGAAGACCAATAGCCCTTCCTCTTGATATTCCCTTAAGATCCGGATGGAACATTATCTCATTTCCCCGAACCGATCTGGTTGATGCAATGAATATTATACAACCATTGATTGATCAAAATAAATTGATTAAGGTTCAGGATGAATCGGGCAACTCCATCGAAGACTGGGGAATATTTGGTGGCTGGAAAAATGGCATCGGTTATTTTATTCCGGGAAAAGCGTACAAAGTTAAAATGACTTCAGATGCTATCTTAACCATTCAGGAAAACTATCTGAAATCGGTTCTCATTCTGGCCAATCTTGAAGAACCAGAATATTTCACCACTGAAGTTGAAGGAAACGGCTCCGACCATGTAAATATAAATGTCGTTGGTTTGCGCGAAGCTGGTATTTCTGCGGGCGATGAGCTTGCCGCTTTTGATGGAAATCTTTGTGTTGGTGTATTTAAGATTACCGGGAATAATGCAATTGATGGTTCTGCTGCTTTGGTTGCTTCTGTTTCATCCGGCAATCAGGCCAATGACGGTTTTACTGAAGGTCATGCGATTCAGCTAATTGCCTGGAATAAACTGACCGGAGCTGAATCAAAAGTACAGTCAGATGTTATTAGTGGTCAAATGAAATATATAAAAAATTCAAGCGTACTTTTGAAAGCAAAAACATTGACGACAGGAATCAGTAATTCTAATGACATTTCAACCATTGATGTGTTCCCAAATCCAAGCCATGGAAAAGTAACTGTTCGTTTTTCAAGTATTCCCGATGCCGGTAGCAGGATTGATATTCTTGATGTTTCCGGACGAAAAGTGGCATCACGCATTGTTACCGGAATGGTTGAAGAGTTCCAATTGGGCAATCAACCCGTCGGGGTTTATTTGGTTAAAACGATGTTGGGTTCAGCAGAAACCATCAATAAATTAGTTATCAATTAGGTATTTGGTTCGATATGAAGTCCCCGGGTTTATTAAATTCGGGGACTTTTTGTTTCGTATCTTATACATTCTGTTCAATCAGTTCTTTTGTTTCCTGAATGTGCCCTTTGGAGGATGCTCCAAATAATACCGATTCTATTCGTGGAAATTTACCCAAATATTCAATTGCTTCTTTGGGGCTAAGAGCTCCTGCCGCCAACACCTGCATTGCAATGGGACGAAATTGCTTTTCAGTCAGATATTTTTCATAGATATCAATTCCGCCGCTCATGCGGAAGCCAATTTTATTGATAGAACTACAGATAATTGGATTTCCAATTCCAACGGTGTTTAAAGCATCCAGCAGGGTAGGCATGTTCATGGTGATGTAACCTGGTTCTGCATTGAATTTCTTCCTTATATACGCATCATATTCTTTAAATACCTCGTACATCTTCAATCCTAGAATCATATCCACCAACACATTCTGAATGAAGATTACCGGAGTGTTTATTCCTTTAAACATCTTCATTTCTGCATCGATCAATAACTCCATCAGACCAATAAAATCTTTGCTTAAAAAGGCAAAACCTCCTTTGGCAAAAGTACTGAACAAATTTCCGGGTACATACTGTTTTATGGTACCCATTATCCCCAATTCGGTTACAGCATTTGCATACTTGTGCGCGTATGGCATACACGGATAAATATTGAAATCCTTGTACTTTTGAGTATTTGCCCTCATGTGATTGCATAAATTACCAATACGGTCGTGGGTGGTGCACATAAAGGTGCTAATTCCCAGATCAATGGCCTGATCAATTACTTTGATAATGGCAGCATCATCCTTAAAACGAATGGATTGAGCCCTTGCTTTCTCGTCAGAAGCATGATTAACCGCAAAAAATTGGTTGTCGCCAAATAGTACTTTATCCATAGTTTAATGTATTTTGTAATCTGCAATTATCATTTCTATTACTTTGTCTGTGTACAATCCTTGTTCAAAGGTGTTATAATCAGTCATTTTTTTGTTTTTAATACAGTCAATAAAATGGTCAATCTGAGCGCTGTATTCTTCACCGCGTAAATAGAAATTAACTGGAATCGCAAAGTCGGTAATATATTTAATTGTCCATCCTTTATCTAATTTATCCTTTGGAGATGCCTCTTTTAAATATATTTTGATTTCTGTAGCATCGCAAATTATCTTACCATTTTTTCCAACAACTGAAATTGAAGTGGACATTTTTCTATAAGTTTCGTCACACCAGTTTACAGACAAAAGCCCAGATAATTTATTATCCAGAATAAGAGTGCCATAAACAGCGTCTTCAACCCCTTTGGAATAAATGCTTTTTAGTTGTGAACCACTAGC
The DNA here is from genome assembly GCA_019459485.1 of Prolixibacteraceae bacterium. Lineage (GTDB taxonomy): Bacteria > Bacteroidota > Bacteroidia > Bacteroidales > Prolixibacteraceae > Aquipluma. Next base: position 101,389 of record JAIBEZ010000049.1, on the reverse strand, counting down.
TTTTATTGGACGACCTATTATTTCCTGAATCAGATTGATGACATGGGACGCATAATCGAATAAGCAGCCACCGCCCTCTTCAGGTTTGGCTCTCCAGGTTCCGCCTTTTTCTTTCGTGACCACCGAACCGTAGGCTTCACCGGCGAAATGAATCAATTCGCCTAAAATACCAGAGTTTAATAATCTTCTCATCTCACGAAATGTGCCGATAAATTGGTTGTGGTAACCAACCTGATTTACCAAATTGTTATTTTTGGCTGCATAAACCAGTTCTTCACCTTCTTTGGAAGTCAGACTAAAAGGTTTTTCACAAAAAACATGCAGCCCTTTTTCGAGTGCATATTTTACCATAGGATAATGAAAACGGGTAGGGGTAGCAATCAGAACAAAATCAAGAGGTTCTTTTTCGATCATCTCTTTGTAGTCAGTATAAGTTCTAATATTGCTAAATTTTTTGAACGCATCCAAAATAAAAGTTGAAGTATCGCAAACCGATACCATTTCTACATCAGGATGTGCACCTACGATTGCAGCGTGCGAAAGTCCCATTTTACCAAGACCAATTATAGCTCCTCTTATCATATTTTTTAATTTTTAAGAATATCAATATTACATGCCAGAAAAAAAGCATTTGGTTTCCTATATTTCGTTTAAATACTTCAGGTCTTAGGAAAATTCGAACCAGCCAACCCATTCTTATTTTGAACCAAAAAGGATGGATTGGTTTTTGAGTTCCAGCGTACCAATCGAACACATTCCCTATACAAATAGCAAGTCCGGCATTTACTTTATCACGAAAGCTTATGGCCCATTTTTCCTGTTTAGGACACGTCATGCCTATAAACAGTACGTCAGGTTGAAAAGAATTAATTTTACCTATCATTATTGAATTATCTGTTTTTGAAAACACATCTTTAAAAGGAGGTGAGAAATATTCAATGGTTATATTGGGGTATTCAAGATGGGCGCGATTTTTAATTTTCTTTAAATTTTCTTCCGATGAGCCTAAAAAGAAAGCTTTGCCATGTTGTTCATTTAATCGTTTTATAAAATGAAAAAAAACATCTGGTCCCTGGTTCCGTCTGATATTTGATCTCTGAAGTAAAAGGGAAGCAAAAGCAAAATAAACTCCATCTAAAACTAGAAAATCTGAAGATTTTAATGCCCGATCGAATTCCTCATCTTTAGATGTAATCCCATAAGAGTTAGGACTAATGGTATTAATTACCTTACATCTTATATTTTGAGTTGGAATAAGCGATAAATCATCTGAAAAGACAGAAAAGCCTAATGTTTTAATGAATTTCATTGTTCAACAGTTCTTAAATAAAGTTAGATATGTGGCTATTTCGCGAAATTTAGCTTATACAAGCGGATGTGTTCTCTAAGTTGTTCTTCCGAATCAAATCGATTTCGAATTTTTTTAGCCGGATTACCAGCGTAAATAGAGTAGGGTTCAACATTTTTAGTTACTACTGAACCTGCGGCAATAATACTTCCAATACCAATGGATACCCCAGATAGAATAATACTGCCTACACCTACCCATACATCATCTTCTATTATTATCTTTTGATTCAAGCCCTTCCAATTGTAATTTTCATCTCTGATTTGGCTTGCCATTCGCGTAGGAGTTCCAATTTCCTGATAGTTATGATCATATCTGCCAATGAGTGAAACATAATTTGCCAGTATGACATAATTGCCAATGATTGCATCGCATTCAATTAGACAATATTTTCCGATATAAAAATTTTCACCAATTGTAATTGAATGTCTGGCCCATAGAAATATGCCGCGGCCTGCATGTAGGTTTTTACCAATATTGAACTTTCGCCATTTAATATGACGCAAATATTTGTAATAACATTTTTTCAGTAGTCTAATCATATAGCTTTAATTCTAGATATAATATCCTTATACAATAATTTTCTTCCGGTTTTATTCCTTAGGAGTTTTATTCGTACCAGCAGTTTGTGTTGAATCGAAAAATAATATAGAAATTCTTTTGTAGTAGTTAAATCAGGATATTTAAAACTCTCAAATTTATTAAGGGATGTTAGTTCGTCTATCATTACTGATTTATAGGAATTTATGCCTTTACAGTGTGTCCCTTCTGTATTGTGTCCTATATTACTAATCAAAGAGAAAGCTGGAAAAATTGAATACTTATTTGTTCGAAAATGTTCAAATGCCCACCTTACATACCATGAATCATTTTTGCCAAAAATTGAATTTAAAAACATTTTTGATATATCATCGCCACAGGCAATATTGAACTTTTTTAAAATGAATTTATCTTCAGAAATTAGATTTGTAAGTTTTTTTTTGTCAAAAATACCTTCATCCCATCTATCTTCCCAAGTTGCCCACCCCCATGGAAAGGGGCGAATTTGGAAATAGTTCTCATCTGTTTTCGTTTTTAAAAATAATGAATATCCATTTACTGATTTAATTTTCTCATCATTTTGATAGAAATCCAATGCCTGATTCATGAAATTCAGAAAATTTGGGGATGAGATCAAATCATCTTCTAAAACAATTACCTTCCCATATTCTTTAATGATTTGAGTGACCCCATTGATAATAGAATTTGCCAATCCCTTGTTTTCAAGAGATTCTTTGATTGTGATGTTTTTAAATCCTTTTACCGACCGGAGGTATTGCCTTACTTCTTGAACTCTAACAACATTCGCTTCGTTTTTCGGACCATCAGAGAAAATAATTAATTCACTCGAGGATGCCAGAAAATTGTGTTTTAAAGCTTCAACTGTTTGTCGGGTTTCATCCAGTCGGTTGTATGTGAACAGGCAAATTGGTGCAAGCATATTTTATTTATTAGGTATTTTAGCTCCGACAGATAAGGTAATAAGATGAAAATCAAATGTTCAACTTTTCTGCTAAGGTTAACGAATTGATAATAAGGTTTTTTTTGCTAAAGCCCATGATCTTTGCTCAATTTTACCCGTTGGCTAAAGGCGAACAGCCTGCCCCGATAAAAATCAGGGGCAAAGGATGTTTTCACATTATTGAACTGTATAGGTCAATCCGCTGGGTTTATGAAATGCTTCGTGTATTACATAAATTCCAAATGTTGTGTCAACGAATTCTTGTCGCAAGTTCAGGGTGACGATCCTTCAACAGGATAAGGTTGACATGACACTAATGTAAAACATTTGTTATCCGTTCAATTTATCGATTTGTATTCTTGAATTTACAATCAGGTACAAATCCTGAACTGTTTGAGCATTGCGGATATCTTCCCCTTTAAGTACTACGCTGTACTCTTCATCTGTCATGGCGATGACTGACAATGCAATTAGTGATGACCATTCCTCTATTTCCCTGAATTTTGTTTCTGCCTTGAATTCTTCCGGGTCGGTGTCATCGAATTGTGCGGCAAAATCGGCTATAAATTGTTTGATTTCCATTGTTTTATATTAAAAAAATGTTCACTTGTATTCTACCAGTTCGGAGATGGATGTATTTGTAAGTGATAAGATTCCTGTTCCCCAAGACAATCCGGCACCGAATCCCGACATTACAACACAATCTCTTTGAGTGTATTTTTCAGAATCGAACATTTCAGTGACGATTGTTAACGGAACCGACGCGGAACTTGTATTTCCAAATCGATCCATGCTGTATGGCGTTTTCTCCGGAGAAAGTTTTAGTCTTTTTGAGAAAAAATTGGTCATAAATCTGTTCGCCTGGTGATAGACCATCACCCCGATGTCTTCCGTTCTTTTATTACAGAATGCCAATAATTGATTGATGTCGGATGGAACAGTTCTAATTCCGAAGTTAAAAACGTCCATGCCAATCATGTGAATGTTTTCACCGGATATTGTATTTCCATCCTCATCGGTGGTTTCTTCGAAGCTTTTGACACAACTTGGGTGCCGTGCACCCCCATAAGGAATCTCCATGATGTTTGCTCCGCTTCCATCAGAATTTAAAGAGAAGTAGGAGTCCGGATAGTCTCCTTTTTCTATCAGGGTTGCTGTACCTGCATCACCAAAAAGTGGCACTGTTGCTTTGTCTTTCTGTGAGATGATTTTGGAAAGGGTTTCTCCAACCAACAATAGAATTCGCTTAACGCCCATTTGTGAGGCAAATGAGAATGCAATTGACAAGCCATATACATAACCTGAGCAGGCAAGGTTTACATCAAAGGACAAGCAAGCCTGACTGATTCCCAAGCGGTGCTGTAGAATTGTGGATGTTGTCGGCACTTTGTAGTCGGCTGTTTGACTGATGAATATAAGCCCATCTATGCTGGCAGGGTCAATCTGATTGTCGTCGAATAACTTCAGGGCAGCCTGGTAGCATAAGTCAGAAGAACACACACCGGCTTCGGTGTACCGGCGTTGATGTATGCCAATTGAATGAATTACTTTTTCAATTTCCGCTTCCGGAATCAGATAACCCAAATCTTTGTTGTAAATTATTTTCGGTGGTACACAGGCCGAAATGGCTTTGATCCCAACTCCTTTGAAAGTGATGTGTGCCATACGTTGCGCTATGTTAGTGTAAATCCTCCATCGATTACTAAGTTAGTCCCTGTAATCCAACTACTTGCATCCGATAATAGATAGATAACCGCATGAGCGATCTCTTCCGGTTTGCCATATCTTTTTAAAGGATATTTTTGCATTTCTTCTTCTAACTGCTCTTTGGTGATTGCTTCAGATTCAATTAAAGGTGTTTCTATCATTCCGGGCAATATGGAGTTTACCCGTATTCTTTTGGTAGCTAATTCGAGGGCCATGCTTTTTATAATAGACGAAATGGCTCCCTTTGATGCTGAATACATTGAATTTCCAATGTGTGCAATTATTGGTCCTTCGATGGAAGATAAAAATACGATTGAACTTTCTTTTTTTAATTTTTTTGCTTTGATCAATTTCTGAGAAAGCAACACCGGTACCATAAAGTTCAGGTTAAAAATGGTGTTCAGATCTGTCCGGTTGATGAATTTAAACGGCAAAGTTTTAACAATTCCGGCTGAATGTACCAGACCGTTGATTTCAGGAAGATTCATGCAGAGTTCGACAACTTCTTCGTCCTGATTAAGGTCTGCGATGTACTTTAAGTGAGAATGACCTTTCAGGTGTTTAAAAGTATCATCGAGACTTTTTTCTTTGCGACCTGTAATAATAACTCTGGCTCCCATTTTTGAACATTCAATGGCAGTTGCCCTCCCAATTCCGGAAGTCGCACCTGTGATAAGGATTGTTTTACCGATGAGTGAAAAAGGATTGTATAAGGTTGTCATGACTTATATTAAATTATAGACTGAGAAATGATCTTATTTCTTTGTGCCTGTGAATATAGTATTTCTGGTAATTTTTTTGCAGCAGGTCGTAACTTATACGTTCATTTTCAGGATACAGTATTTTTTCATGCTCGATTGTTTCTTCAGGAGAAAAACGAAACCCAATAATTTTGGCAGGATTTCCTACAATAATTGAGTACGGAGGAATTGATTTTCTGCATACTGTTCCACTCCCAATAATGGAGCCGCGTCCAATTGTTACGCCCGATAATAAGGTTACATTGGAATAGATACCTACATCTTCTTCCACCACAATGTCTTTTGCATCCTGAACATCAAGATAACCGGCCTTTTCCAGAAAGAATTCTCCTATGTATATGGGATGGCTTCCGGTCACAACAGTTAATCCTTCTGCGGAAGCAGAATTCTTTTTCATTATAAATTTCGCTTTGGTGGTAACGATTACAGAGTGCCCGAGGATATGGGTATTTTCGTGCATAAAAACATTCTCAATCCCCTTGATTAAAATTGGGAACCGAACGCGTGCAGTCTTGTGAATATATCCAAATTGAGACCGCCTGACATGAAAATAATTCCGGTACATGGAATTAATCGCTGACAGAAACAAATTGAACGAAATTTTTTTTCTTAAAATATTTATCATTATAATCCGATTCGTAATTTAATTTCTTCAAGGACCTGAGTTCTACCAGTCTTTGATTTTAGCAACTTAAGCCGGGTAATTATCTTGTGTTGTTTTGTAAAATAGTATAAGAATTGACGTGTGACCTGCTGGTCCGGAACCTGAAAATTAATAAAATCAGTGGATCGTTTATTTTCCTGTACCAATTCAGATCTATAGGTATTGATGCCCTTGCAATGCGTACCTTCTCTTGCAAAACCAATGTTCTGAACGTAAGAATAGGCGGGAAATACGGTGTAATTGTTTTTTCGAAAATGATCAAAAGCCCAGCGAACATACCATGAGTCATTCTTGTTTAAGAAGTTGTCAGTCAGCATTTTTGAGATATCATTGCCGCACTTTTGTTTGAATTGATTTAAGATTTCCGGATTGTCAGTTACAATGGATTTAATTGCTTCTTTGTTAAATATTTCAGGGTTCCATCGGTCTTTCCAGGTAGCCCAGCCCCAGGATCCGGGCCTGGTTTGAAAATAAACATCTTTTGTTTTGTCTTTTAAAGACAATGAAAATCCGCTTATGGATTGTATTTTTTTATCTTGCTGGTAGAAATCCAGCGCATCGTTCATGAAGTTGAGAAAATTTGGTGATGTGACCAAGTCATCTTCCAAAATAATTACCTTTTCATATTTTTCTAAAATATGAGAAACGCCGTATATAATTGAATTGGCCAACCCTTTGTTTTCGGATGATTCAATTATTTTAACAGATTTAAAGCCAGTGATTGTTTTAAGATAGTTTCGAAGTGTTTTTATTTTAATCGATTCAGAATTATTTTTAGATCCGTCCGAAAAAATAAATAGCTCAGATTCCGAAGCCAGTAGATTAAATTTAAGTGCGTCAACTGTTTCCTTTGTTTCTTTCAGTCTATCGTAAGTAAAAAGGCAAACCGCAGCTAGCATAATTTATGTTTAGTGTCAATTCTTTTGTTGAAATTCAACGTATAATATGAAATCACCAGTAGCTTCCACCATCAAGTTCTCTTGAGTTTACCGGTTTTTCATCTAAATCGGGACGGGTCCAATAATCATTGTATAGTTTGGAGATTTGAGGATGTTCGTCCCATCTTTTACCTTTTATTCCAAATAAAATTTGAAGAGAACCCCCTAAAAGTACCGATTTCTTCCCTTTTCGTTTTACATGAGCTGCTAATGGAAATCCATAAGCTCCACAACCAATCAATGCGATATCAAAATCAATGGAATTAATTTGATTTTTCATAGATTCCAGTGCGAGGAACCAATTATCAAATTCTGGTTTAATATTTAAAACTGATTGTACTGACTTAATGGTTTGAAGTCCAAATTCTGGTAATATTATTTTATTTTCGAAAAGAGATTCACGATGCTGAAATTGGTTGATTATACTTTTTTCAAAAGGATGAATGACTAATACCTTTTTGTTTTTTAATGCCTCAGACCAAGGATTTTCATGATAGTATGGTTCCAAATCTCTTAAGCGAATTCTTTTTGCCTGCCGGAGTTCGTTTTGCAAATAAATTTCTTCTTGTCGCCAGGAACCAAATATATCTACTTGTTTAGCATCTTCAATCATCAGTTTTGTAAAACGATGTAAATTATCAAGCGTTGACGGAAAAAATCCTGACAATTTTGACATTTTCGATAATACAATATCTTCCTTCCACTTAACTAAATGTTTTTTTATTGATTTTTGACTATCAATGCAATATGCAATGCCCTGCAATTCTGTTGAACCCATTCTTGCAATCATTGATGGCTTATTTGCCAACAACTCTGTTTTAATTAAATCGGATGCAACTTGTCCGGAAAATTCCGAATATCTTTCGGAATTTGCATATATGTGGAATATCTTTTGAAATGTATTCATCGAGCTATTTATTTTGCCATTTATGAGGAAAAAACAATCTTAAGTGATTTGTGAGTAAATTTCGAATTGCCTTATAGAAGTTATAATGTCTTTTTGCAAATCTGAAATGCAGAAACGGTTCAGCGCCGAGCGGTCTGTAAAATATAGAAATCCGTTCTCTAAGTTTAAAATTTGGATTACACCAGCGAGGTAAGTCGTTGTGTTCACAATATGCAATAATTTCAGAAGTGATGTATGATGTAATGCCTTTCTTTAGTGCCCTTAAGCCGTAGTCAAAATCTCCAATAGAATGATGAAATACGGGATCAAGGTTTCCTACAAGCTTATAAACGCTTTTTGGAACCAAAACGATATTTCCATTAAAATAATGACAAATCTCTGGCTTCCCTGTTGGGATTATTCTTTTGTAGGTATATTTGTCATAGCCACCAAAAGTAAGATTTAAGGATTTCTGTGAATGACAAACTCCGCAAATGATAGAATGATTATTTACAGTTTTGTAATTGTTAAAGATTGTTTCAATCGCATTTGCTTTTAAAAAAGTATCATCGTTTAACCACAAATAAAAATCATAATCCTTTACTTTTGCTGCCGTTTTCCATGCCAGATGCATTCCTCTGTTCCAGTATAAATTTCCGTTGCCTTGAATTATGTTTACTTCTCTGAATGAAGTTTTTATTGCCTCAGTGGTGCTATCCGAAGAACCGTCGTCCACCAAAAAGATATCCAGAGAATAACCTTCCGGCAATTCACAATTAAATAGTGAATTTAAACATTGTAATGTTTTTTCTTTTCGGTTGTGGCATGTAATAAGTGTTGCAATGGTGTATATCATGTTCTCATTATTTGATGATAATTGTTTTATAATTCAAGGTAATATTACTTTGAAAAGCTATATTTCTTATCAAAGATACCTCGAATCCAAACCTTCATATCATCGTCATTCATTTTTCGAAATGAAATAGAAAAACAAAGACCTATTGTAAGCCATAAAAAGAAATAGTTCATGTCAAAGTTCGTAAATTCTTCTATCCAAGAGAATGTCCATCGAAACGCAATAAAAATGCCAATAAGTTTACATAAGTAGTTGTTTGAACGCATTACGCAGAGAAATGAGGCCATGTAATAAACTAAAGTGAACGCAAAAACACCTACAATTCCTAACATGTTAAATACATTGAGTATTCCGACTTCTGATCTTATCCGACCTTTTGAAGACAACATGTCTTCAAAATATTCTGTTTTATAGCCGGAAACGGCACTTTCACCCCAAATCCAAGTATTACGATCAATACCTGATTGTATCACTTCTTGATACAAAAAAGTACGTGAATCTGAAGCAAAATCGCTGGTTCTTTCTTCGCCGCTACTTAATTTTCTTTCAGTTACAAATTCACCCTTCCTGTCCTCATTTATTTTGAAAATATTAAAGGTGTTTGTAACGCCTAAAACAAGAAATACCAATGGTGCTGTAAATAAAGTAATTCGAATAAATTCCAAAAATCTTTTCTTGACATAGTGACGAGTGTAGTACAATAGCATTATTAATGAAGAAGCGAGTATTCTAATTAAATTAGAACGTGCATCGATATCTGACAAAAATGAAATTGTCATAAGGCAAATGACTATTAACTTCCACTTTTTAGAAATAACTGGAAAGAAGAGTATTATTAAATACAATGGAGATAGGAAGCGTCCAAAACCATCAGTATTTTCCGAATTTAAAGCAGCGAAGTATATAAAGAAGGAAGCAGGCAATAAATATTTAATATAATTATAATAAATTAATTGCGTTATATGTCTATTTGATCCTACATAACTCAAAATTGGAAGTGACAAAATTAATGTTGACCCTAAGATTAAATATTTCCATTCCCAATAATTTTGAGCTTCAAAAAAGCCTCGAATAATTGCAATTACACTTAAAAGCAGATAAATTTGAATTGTGATGCGAGCTTCAAAATCATTTCTATAGTTTATCTTTGAAAGAACTATTAGAATTATCGCAGCCAATAAATAAGAAATTGCTCCGACAATGTATGTTATTAAATCTAATTCAATAACGAAAGCTGCTTGTATAAATCCGATAAGAAAAACTGAAAGCAGAATTTGATTTTTTATTTTCATTTTATCCTCGGTCAATTTGAATTATACAATTCAAATATTTTAACCACATTGGTTTCCATATTGAAATTTTGATCAACAAATGCTTTTGCTCTCTCTGCTAATTCAAAAGATTTTTCGGTATTCGATTGTAAATAAATTACTTTTTCTGCTAATATTTTATGGTCTTCAGGTATCAAAATACAATTTTCTCCACTTTTATTGAAGTCACGTAAGCCTGGCACATCATATAGAATTGTTGGAATATTACATGCCATTGCTTCAATTGTCGTGATTGGGATTCCTTCAAATCGACTAGGCATTAGATAGACATCCGAAGCGATTAAGTATTTTCTCACATGTTCTTGATTTCCACAAAACCTTACGCATTTTGCAACTCCGTATTCTTTGGCCAATTGAATCTCTTCCATTTCAGATTCCCCTTTACCCAAATGTAAATATAAGCAATTTGGATTTTTTGCTACTATACTTGGCAATGCCCGTATAATTTCAGAATGTCTTTTAACAGGACTACAGCCACCAACAGAGATTAATACAAAAGCATCAGGATCTATTTCCAACTGTTTTCTAACCAATTCTTTTTCTCCATTTCTAGCTGGATAAAAACGATTGCTTCCATACCAGTTATAGATCTTTGTTGTATGATTGTGATAAAAATTTAACTCGTGATTGAATACCGAATCACTAATGGTTTGGAAACGGCATTTGAAAATATGCTTTGCACTCCAACGCAAAAATATGTGATAAGGGTAAGTTATTGTTTTCGTAGGAAATACGTTATGGAATGTGTAAACAGATTTTATATGAACAAGCCAAGCACAAAGAGAAAAGCCCCACATTGCTCGATGACTATGGATGTGCACAACATTATAATTGCCCTTTCTAAGAAGCTTAATCAATTTAGTATAAAACTTTATCCGACTAAAAAAATGTTTTAATGGAGGTAGTGCATTATGAATTACCTTGAATCCTGCTCTTTCAAAATAAGGCGCATATTCGCCTAACTTAATTGCAGTTGCCATAACTGTTAATGTACAACCTTTTTTTTGAAAAAGTTGCGCAGCGTCAACATACATAATCTCAGCACCGGAGAATTTTAACTCATGAAGTATATGTAGTATTTTCATTTGTAAGCATTTTTGTTTTCAGTCTTTTATGTGTTATCCAAATAATCATTCTTGGTTGCGCGGAAATACTCAGGTAAAGCTTTGTTGATTAGATTTATTCTCATATTTTGATGACCAATTTATATCCTCTCTTATGCATCGAGTTGGATTGCCAACATTTAGCGTTTTTGATTTGATATCTTTCGACACTAATGCATTCATGCCAATTATTGCGCCATCGCCAATCGTTATACCTTTAAGTATTTTCACATGACTCCCAACCCAAACATCATTGCCAATAGTAACAGGAAGTTCGGGATTTAAAAGAATTCCTTTATTATCATATATAGAATGAGTGTCACTTGCCCATAATTCAATAGAATCTGCAAACAAACAGTTCTGACCAATGTTTATTGTATTATTCTCTCCAACATTTACAATGCGGATACTCCCAAAAGTAGTGCCACTCCCTATTTTTATTACACAACCATTACCCCGTATATGGATTATTGCTTCTCGGAGTTTTACTTCTGAATTTATCAATAGTTTATTGTTGGAGCCTGTTATGTAAATTGATGATTTTAAAATTAAAGAATTATTTACTTCAATTGAATTGTCATGACCGTTAAGAATGATTTGGGTTTTTTCGATTTTTGAATTATTGAGACATGTAGAGTTTGCTTTACCACTTTTATATTTCACCAGAAAAAAATTCGTTTTTCTAAATGAAATATTCCTCTTAAATAGGTAAAAAAAGCTATTGTAAGATAAAATAATTAATTTTTTTAATATTGATTTCATATTCTAATATTTTACCAGTAACAAGCTCCTTCAACAACTTTGGCATTTTTTGGTTTTTCATTTTCTCCTGGTCTCACCCAATTTTCATTGTATAGATTTGTATAAGGCCAAACAATATAGTTTTCCCAACGCCTTCCCTTAATTCCAAAAAGAAGTTGGGTAACTCCTGCTAAGTGAATTGATTTTTTCCCCTTTCGTTTAACATGGGCAGCGAGCGGAAATCCGTAAGCTCCGGCACCAATGATACAGATATCATATTCTATAGCATCAATTTTATTTTTCATCGATTCCAAAGCTTCAAACCAATCGGCAAATTCGGTTTTTTCTCCTGCAATGCTTTGCACTGCCTTTATCGTAATCAATTCAAATTCGGGTAGCAGGTTATTTTCAAAAAGCCATTTGCGTTTCTTGTATTGCTGTTCGATGGTTTCTGCAAAGGGATGTACCACCAATACTTTTTTACCCTCCAATGCCTTTGTCCATGGATTTTGGGAGAAGAAAGGTTCTATGTCTTCCAAAACCAACTGTTTTGTGCTACTTAATTCGTTTTTAAAGAAATTTTCTTCCAACAACCAGGAACCCAAAATGTCAACTTGTGGTATGTCGTTCAACATTAGTTGGCAGAATTTTTCAATCTTTTCAATTTCAGGTGGAAAAAAGCCACTCCAATTTTGCATTTGGTCAATTATTCCTTTATCCCACCACCATTTGAGTGATTTACCTTTAATATAGTCTATCGAGCTTCTTTTTGAGTCGTTTACACCTTTGTAGTTTAACAGACAGGCAAGTTCTGTTGAGCCAAAACGGGCTATCATACATGGTTTTTCACTAATAAGATATTTATGTATTAAGTCATTTGAATATTCTTTTTGTGAAAACATTTTCCAGTTTCTGCCAAATGCTGAGGATTCAGAATTAAAAATTAAGTATAGTCGCCTTAAGGATTTCAATAAAAAATGCTTTTGATACATGTGATCTGGTGTTAGTAAGTAATGAAAATGAAATAATGTCGCATTTGAATTTTTGTTTTTTATCCCAACTCACCCCCTCGCATCTGCGATGCTTTCCCCCTCTCTTTCTGAAAGAGAGGGGGACGTCCGCAAGTGGACGTCGGGTGAGTTGGGAAAATTTACGACAATAAATAGTTCCTATTACTTATTTAAATTCTATAAATATCAATGTACAATTGTAATTAGCTTAATTGAAAAAATTTAACTCACAGAAATAGTTAAAAGTTTTCATTAGAGGAGTGAGGAAAGTTGTGATCAAATTTAAGACTATAATAAAATCAAATAGTAATTGAGATTTTTTGTATCTAATTCGAATAGTTTTGTTGTTGATTTATTGTTGATTTATGTAGAAAATTCTTTTTTTGTGAGAGCCATAGCAGCCTCTATGCATTTATCCATATTGTAGTACTCCCATTCGGCAAAGCGACCCAATAGGTAGATGTTATATGGTTTCAATAAAGTTTTAAGATTTAAGATATCGGCTCGTGTTGTTTCATTTTGTATGATATATGAATTTGGTTCATAATTAAAAGCTAAAGCCGTTAAATTCCCAGGCAGTAGTTTCAACTCCTCCAACATTTCTGATTGCTCCTGCTTCCCAGAAAACTCTACAACACAAGTTGTTCGCTTAGACCCTTCGCTATTGGTTGAACTAAAGTTGCCGGTGTAAATGATTCTATGAGCTTTGTAGGTTGATTCAGGTAAATAGAGCCAGGATAAATCGTTTGTGTCAGTTTCGCAAAATACGTTTGACGTTCCATTTGAAGGCAAATCAGCTACTTTTAGTAATGCTTCTTTTAATAAGGCATCTGCTATTTGAATTGTCCTATGTAATTGCCGTATATCGCCACAATAAACGATGGAGTCAGCCAGTCTATCCTGATTATTAATGGATAGCTGTTTGTTATTCAATTGTTCTATAGAAGAAACATTGTAAGAACAGCTTATTTCAAGCCCATTGGACAATCGATCAACAATAAATTGCGAACCATCTCTTTTTGCGTAGAAGAAAGACGAATGGACCATGTTCGACTCTTCTTTCCTGATAATATTGTTATAAATAACCTCGTTTAAATCCGGCATGGGCAGTTTCCCGTTGAGCCACGCAAGAGGTACTTTTTCTAAATCGGTATTCCATATTTTTGTGTTATATGGACCGAAATATAAGTTATATAACTCAGAGCCAAAATTGCCAATTAAAAATTCCTTGAAATTTTTATAATCTGTAATCTGATTATTTTTGATAGAAAGCTTCTGGAGTAATTCATCCACAATTGGTTTTAGTTGTGATTCTGTAAGCTGGTACAGGTAGTTTTCAATAGGATATCCAATCTTTTTACCAGTCATAAAAATTTTCGCATTTCTCTGAGTTTTCAGAAATTCGTCATCTCTATTGAATTGGTTCCAAAACCAATCAAGCACAGCCTGATTTCGGCTATTAAAGACGTGCCCCCCAACTTTATGAAACAGGTTACCGTTAATCCTATCACATTTGATCATACCTCCGATTCTGTCTTCCCGTTCAAGAATTTCAGTTTGATATCTATTTGAAAGCATTCTAGAAATACTTAAACCTGATATTCCTGAGCCTATAGTTATAACTTTCTTCATACAATTTGTTTCAATTTAGAAATATCCAAAATGCCATCATTTTCAACTAGAATCCAATCTTCAGTTTCAGGATAATTATGCCAGAAATTGCGCGGACAAACTTTTATCCCATTGTTGAGTAATGCTGGCTTATAGGAGAACGAACTTTTACTAGTAATCAGAAGGTCTGCTCGAATCAGGTGCAAAAATGATCTATATTCATCCATATCCGAGCAAAAATGAACATCTCCATATTTTGAGAACTCTGCAAATTCATCCGGTTTACCGGTTGAAAATAAATAAATACTGATGGGTCTTGAAATCTTGATATTTTCGACTACTTGTTTTAATACTTTCTCATAGTAATCGTTGCTTAGCCAACGCAAGGCTTTTGCATCATCATTTTCTAAAATCACCTTGTTTCCTATTACTACTGTTCTTCTTACATGTACTGCAATATTAAAATGGGTGGGATCGTATAATATTTGATCATTTCTGCGGGCAGATGATTCATTAAATTTACGTTTAATGTCATAAATAACCCCATATTGATTTTTGTAGAATTGATCCTGTTCTGCAACAAAAACAATTTTTTTTCCTGAATAGGAATCAATAATAGCTTTTATCAGGTTTACTTCTTTCTCACTATCTTCATTAAATAAAGGTAACTTTTGTGTTTTGTATTTATTTTTGATCAGGTCATCAAGCTTTGTTTCATCTTCACCAAATCCAAAAAGGATTTCCCATTTTTGAGTTGAGAAGGGAATGTGAGCAAACTTTAGATCAAATTTTTTGGCAAACCAGTATCCGGCAATCCAGTTGGCTAGTTGGTGACCAATCCCTGCACCAGGATTCGGTCGCGCGGAATAAAAACAGGTTGTATTTTTATATGAGCTAGTTTTGCTTAATTTGTAGTGCCAAAAACTTCGATACAAGTATGGATAGATGGCCGTATTTCGGGTAAAGGCAACCAATTTATGCCATAAACGATGTTTTACTTTGTGGATGAATTCTAATGAGTTCATTTGATGTTTTTTAATGCAATTGTCTTTTTAATAAATCCAAATAACTTCCTTTTAACCCATCATGAACAAGCATCCATTTTTCCTTCAATTTAAATTTTAATGTAATTTCAGGCTTTGTATAGTAACCTCTTCGGTCAAAATTGATCTCGTAGTTTAGATTATTGAGATGCTTAATGGCATTGTCTAACCATTTGCCCCTTCCCAGGCAGCCATGCAAATCGTAATGCAGAGGATTATGCGCCTTGGTAGTAGGACAAGCCAATTTAATCTTCATTTTATTTGCTCTTTTTGTACCAAACCATTCCGCCGACCAAGGGTTTTCGTGTGGAAGTAATAATTGGTAGAATGTTGACTTTTTCCAGAATGCTATTTGAGTGGAAAACATATTCTCAGTTGGAGGAATCACCATACTCACACCACTCTCATCACTCTGTATTGTTTCTCTGTAGTTTTGGTGTATCAAAGAAAAGGAATCCAAATTCATTTCTTTAAAAAAATGTAAATACCTGTCCAGCCTGTTTTTATCAACCTCGCCCATAAAGATACAATCAACCGGAAAATACATTATCCAATCAGCGTCAATTTTTTCTAATCCATCCCGAATATATTTGCCATAATCAACGCGTTTCCCCACCTGAGTACATATAATATTCAGATTGCCATGGCTATAAGTTTTATATTCTGTGTTTAAGTATATAATACCTTTAAAGTTAGGCCAATACAAGGTGAACATGTCAAAAAAAACAGGCCAGATATCCGAATACGAATCAGAAGTGTCGACAAATGCGATATAATTGTTCATTTTAACTTTAAGATAGTATGCACATTTTTTTAGTTTACAGGCCTTTTTTTCCATAAATCCCAGTAACTACCTTTTAGACCATCTTTTACAATCATCCATTTTGTTTTCAAACGATACATAATGGTTCTTGGTTGCTCACGAAAATAACCTCTTTCTTCAAAATCTATATTGTAATTAAAAGTATTCAGATGATCTACCGCATCGTGCAGCCATTTGCCCTTGTGTAAACATCCTGCAGGATTGTATGGTATTGGATTGTTATTATTTGAGGCAATCGATGCAAGTTTAATATTCATTTTCTCTGCCCTACGTGAGCCAAACCACTCTGAGGTCCATGGATTTTCATGCGGTAATGCCATTTCCCTTAGCATCTTTTTTTTCCAAAAAGCAATTTGATAGGAAAACATTACGTTAGGCGCTGGTGGGAGGACTCGTATTAATTCTTTATTTGTAGTTTGTATTGTGTTTGGGTATGGTTGAAATGTGAGACATAAAGAATCCAGATTTTCACGTTGAAAGAACTCAAAATGTTCTTTGATCTTTTTGTCAACTACTTTTCCAACAAAGAAATAATCAATCATCATAAGAATTATTGATTCTGATTTGACTTGATCTAAACCAGCTCGAAATGTTTTACCAAAACTGCCCAATTGCCCAACTCTTGTACAAACAATATTAAGCCCTTCCACCTGAATTGTTTTTTCTTGTGTGTTCAAATAAATAGTACCATCGTATTCCGGCCAGTTTTTTTTGAATAGTAAAAAAAATAAATCCCAGATATCAGAATATGAATCCGCTGAACTTAAAAATATAGGAGGGTAATTCATTAACTTTTTCAAATGATTCATTTGTTTTTCTTATGGTTCTTAAAGATTCATTAAATAATATGTCTAATTGAGTATAAATATGCTTAATTTAAGTGTTTTAAGTTTAGGATGAATTTTAGTCTTCGAAATTTAATGTTCTTTTATCAACTTTTAAGAAACCTACTATTTATTGATTTAAAAGCAAAAAGTATGTGCGATTTTTCTGTGCTGGTTAGACCTATCAGATATAAGATACTTATGAATGAAACTACAGAAAAAGCTATTACTGCAACTAATCGATAAAGACCATCATTGAGAATTAGAGTCGGCAATATACCGATGGCTAAAGGGATTGAAAATATGACGATACTTTTGAATAAAACAGAATTCAAGTAATCTGTTAACTTTAAATTACAATTCTTAATAGTGAAATATACTGTAATATAACCTTCAATGAAACCCCATATAATAATTCCTGTTAAATACATTGTGTATGGTGAAAATCCGTAGGAGAATAAAACGTAGACTATCGGCAATGGCATTAAATTTAAGATTGATTTTACAAAACTTATCTGTTTGATGTTACCCTGAGCAGATATAGCTGTATTTAGTGGTAATGTTAACTGCTCGATCAAGGTCCTAATTATCATTAATCTACAAAAAAGAATCGCATAATCAGGTACATTTTTCAACCAAATCTGCATAATGTACGGGGATTCAATAAGGAATGGAACTGCAAAAAAAGCGAATAATATGAAAGAGAATTTGCTGCCCACTAATGACATGTTCAGCATGTTTTGTCGTCCGCCACCTCCTTCTGCCTTAACGATTGCAGGATTCAAAGCTTTCATCATCGTATTCGAAAAAACCAGTAACTGACCGTTTAATTGGCCGGCGATACCATCTGCGGCATTTAATACGGCTCCAAAAAAATGATTTAAAACGATGCTGAACCCATAGTTCCCCAACATGCTGGTGGAAGTTCCCATGAAAGACCATCCTGCAAACCCAGTCATTTCCTTCATAAGGCTGATCTGGAAATATTTTTTAGGTGAGATTCTGCATTCCGTATATTTACGGTGGCAATACACTCTCATTAACACCATGATAACCAGAGAAACCAGCGCCATCAACAGCCCGTAAATAATTAGTTTATCCGAAACGGTAAATACAACCACATAGGCTACCCCCAGTTTTAATAAGGACTGAACAATTCCAATGATGGAATAATACAGCATGTTTTCGTGGGCGTTTAGTACCGCATCGTAGGGAACGGTCATTACCGTAAACATGGTGCTAACGATCATGAAGTAATACACCATTTTTGCTGCAGAGACCCGGTCGGATGGAATGTTTAAAACACCGTTAAAGAGAAAATAACCCATTCCCAAAAGAACAATTCCCATGATGAGGGCAATCAGAAAATGAAGAACCATGCTGACGTTAAAAATACTGATCAGCTTTTCGACGTTACCTGCCCCTTCTGCATATGACATAAAGCGTTGTGTCGCGCTTGCCATGGATGCGTTTAAGAAACCAAGCATGGCAATTGAGCCGCCCACAATATTAAATACTCCGTAATCGTTGGCTCCAAGCGAATTGAGAATTAGTCGGGTAGTGAACAGAGAGATAAATACAGTAATCCCCATTTTTGCATACAGGATTCCCGTGTTTTTGATTACTCTGTTAATCGATTGCATTTAAAGTTGGAGAAATTTTTACTTAATTTTAAAATTTTGTTATTCCGGTTTTCATGCTTGAATGATGGGATGCTGAAAAAGTATCTTGTTAAACGGGAACCAATTTTGAAAACCACCGTACCTATGATTACCCTTTCCACCATACTTTTTTAGCTCTTGCTGTTGGTATTTCTTCTTCAGGGCAGATTGTTTTGTAGATTTCGCCCCAGGAAGGAATACCCCCGAGATTGCGGTCGTCAATATAAATATCGGCTAATATTTTACGGCTGTCAGTTCCTTCCCATATTTCTTCCGGAAAATTTTTGTTAACGGCATAGAATTCAATGCCATGTGAACGACAAAATTTAATGGCCTCTTCGAGTTTCGCACCTGCACGATGGCTCCAAAGGATCAACCGATGTCCTTTTACCTGAAGAGCCTCCATGGATTCGAATGCAAACGGGCGAATCTTTCCAATGAATGGATACCGGTGTTCAACGATGGTTCCATCGAAGTCGATTGCGATGACCAATGAAGGTTTGAAGGAAGATCTGAATTGCATATAAAAAGATTGAAAACTGTTGAATTGAAAAAGATTGAAGGTAATAGATTGCTTCGTGCCTCACAATGAATATAACTCGCTTTTCAGATTGGGATTATAGATTAATATGACTATTCACATATTCACATCCTCACATCTTCATCACGCTATTTTTTTTTTACGATGGCTTTTTGTTTCCTGTTTTTCGTCGGAATAATACGTGTTTTGGTATGCTTCGTATTGGTAATATTTGTAATAAGAATGTCCAAATGCGTTCATTTTGATGTCATTCACCAGGATTGCTACATTGCCGATTGTTTTCTGATCAACATACTGATTGATTATTTCTATCTGGTGTTTGTGGGAAATGCCATACCGAAGGATAAAAATGTTCAGGTCAGAGAAATGACTAACGATGTGACCATCGGTTACCATGGAGGTTGGTGCATTGTCGATGATAATGTAATCAAATTGATTACAAACTTCATCCAGAAGGATTTTCATCTCCGGTTTATTCAGGATTTCTGCGGGATTCGGAGGAATTGGACCAGATGGTAATAACGACAGGTTTTCAATGAAGGTAGAGATAATAACCTGATCGATGGAATCGTTTCCAATCAGGTAGGTACTTAAACCTTTTTCGTTTGGAAGTTTAAACACTTTGTGCAATCGGGGCTTTCTCATATCAGCACCGATTAAAAGTACTTTTTTGTTGTTTACCGCCAGAATGCTCGCCAAATTAATGGAGGAGAAGGATTTTCCCTCTCCGGGATTTGTTGAGTGGACGGATATTACTTTTCCCCCGGGACCGGTAAGCATGTATTGTAAATTTGTGCGCAAAGCCCGGAACGATTCTGCAATGTTTGATTTTGGATTTTCATGTACAATCAAATCTGATTTAGATGGACTGTGCATAATATTGCCCAAAATAGGGATCGTCGTGTTTCTCTCGAGATCTGTCTGGGTACGGATGCGGTTGTCGAAGTATCCAAGGACAAGGATGTACGCCAATGGAAATGAGAGTCCCAAAATTAATCCTATCATCATTATCTTTATTCTTCCAAGTCCGATTTCATATGCCAATTCAGGTCTTGCAATGTCGATCACCTGAACGTCCGGGATACTGGAAGCCAAAGAAATGTTTGTTTCTGCACGTTTCTGCAACAAAAAGGTGTAAAGGTCGTTTGTCAGGTTAAACTGTCTTTGGATGTTGACCATTTTCTGTTCTTTCTGCGGTAGCTTGTTCAACTGAACACTGATTCGATCCTGCCTTTCCTTCTGGCTGTTTATGTTTCTGGTCGCATTGTCGATCAGATTCCTTAGGTTTTCATTTAACTGGGTTCGTGTTTGGTTTAATTCCTTGTCAATCATTACCAGGGTAGGATTGTTTTCTTTGGCGCTGAAAGAAATGACCTGACGGCGGTTGTATAATTCACCTAATTTTAGAACCAGTGCATTGAGTGAGGCATCCTGAATGCCAACGACCGATGGAGCAACTAATTGGTTGAGTTCAGAAGCATTGTTCAAGTATTTGAGGAGGTCCTGAAAATAGTCCAGTTGCATTTGAGCTCTGGCTCTTTCCGATTCAATTTCAGTTAGATTATTCATTACAAGGGTTCCTTCAGCCCCCAAATCTATGATGTTATTTTGGGAGCGAAACTCAGTGAATTTTGTTCCGGCGGTATTCAATGAATCAGAAATGCCTGCAAGTTGCGTATTGATAAAATCCAGGGAACGGCGTTGAGCCTCATTCTGAAAATCCATTTTACCTGCGGTGTACACCCTGATTAGTTCGTTCAAAAAATCAACCTCCCTGTTAGGATCTTCTCCCTGTATGGAACACACAATGATATCGCCCTTTTTGTCTTTCAGACTGGCACTTAACCTTCCCATGTATGACATGGTTATATCGTTCAGGTCATTAAACACAAAATAGTAATTGCCTGTGGGGGTTTCGAAGTTGTTCACTTTTTTAAGTAGTGTGAACTTAAAATATTTGTTTTCAAACGGTCTGCCATAGGTTCCTGAGGATTCAAATTTCACATCTGAAATCGCATTGTTTTGGTAAATTTTCCCCTCCACTTTAACCGTATAATTGTCACCGGACCCGGGTGTAATATAGATGGCAATGCCTTTTGGATTGATAAAATTGGGAGTTTCCTGAACATCAAAAGGCTCTTGTTTGTAAATTCCCCTCCAAACAAACAATCCTTTGCTGTACCAGCTTGTTCTCCAGTTCAGGTTAATAAGTGTTTGGTTCACATTGTAATACGATTTTATGATTTCAATCTGGTTGAAGATATTGTTATTTGTTGTTCCGGCGGTACCTTGAAATAATTCCCGCATGTCTAATCCATTTGATTTTTCAGGAACCAAAACAGATGTGCTTACTATATAAACTGGCTTAGTGAGTTTGGTGTAGCTGAATGCCCCAATTAAGCCAATGGCAGCAAAAAGTGCAAGCCAATGCCATTGCCTGAGTAAAAGGTAAATGATTTTCTTTACATCAATACCTTCATCCTGACTGTTTACATCATTGATGTTTGTTGTGTTATTCATTTTGCTGATATTTGGTTATTGGGTATTTAATTTATCTTAATACGAATCCCAGAACTGCCAGTAAAATTGACATTGAAGAAAATACGAGTGAATAGGCCTGGCTGTTTAATTGGAAGTTTTTATATTTATCGGGTTGCACGATAACATAGTCGTTGGGTTGCAGGTAGAAAGCTTCGGACAAATAAATGGCTTTATTACTAAGGTCAAGAATGTACGTTTTGTTGCCCTCAGGTAAAGGCCTGACTACCATTATTTTATTGATAGAAGCAAAGTCAGTATTTCCGTTGGCCATCGCCAATGCTTCAATTACTGTGATGGAATTGTTGTAGTTATAGTAAGTACCCGGGCTTCTGACTTCACCAGTTACAGTAACTTTAAAATTTAAAAGTTTAACTTTCACAATGGCATCCTTCAGAAATTCATCGGTCTTTTTTTGAACAACATTTTCTACCTGCGAAAGGGAAACACCTGAAACCTTTATTTTTCCAAGCATTGGAAGTTTAATGTTCCCATCTGCATCAATTTCAAATCCAAAAAGATATGCTCCGGATGGAGTGCTGTATTTCATATATCCTTGAGAGTTATTGCCTTCCATACTTGATTCAGGATTGAATAACAAATTTACTTCCGGACTAATGGATTTGATACTGACATAAAGAATATCGCCGGGCTTAAGGCTATATTCAGTTGGCAATCCTTTGATTATTTCATTATTTGCAGCATCTTTTAAATAAATCAGTTCCTGACTGCTGCGGCAAGAGAACATTCCTGTGAGAAGAAATATCAATAGGGTAGGGAGTACAATGTTTTTCATATGGTTATAATTTTTTTTTGTGAAACTCACCCCATCGTCAGCTAGCTGACTCTCCCCTCTCTTTTCAAAAGAGAGGGGGAAGGCCGCCTGCGGACTTGGGGGTGAGTTCGTGGTTTTTATTATTTAAATTATCTCTTTTTCAAATTACTGACCATCTCCGGTAAATACAACCTTAATGGTTTTTAGAAGAATAATGAAATCGAGTTTTAATGACCAGGAATCGATGTATTGCATATCGAGTTTCATCCATTGTTCAAATGGAATGTTGTTTCTTCCTGAAACCTGCCAAATGCAGGTGATTCCCGGTTTCATGCTCAACCGGCGGGTTTGCCAGCGTTTGTATTGTTTAACTTCTGATGGAATTGGCGGGCGTGGACCTACTATTGACATATTTCCTTGAAGTACATTGAAAAATTGAGGCAATTCATCCAGGGAAGTCTTACGTAGAAATCTTCCGATTTTTGTAATTCGCGGATCTTTTTTTATTTTGAAAACAGGGCCTTCCTGTTCATTTTGGCTCATCAAGGATGCCTGCAATCTTTCGGCATCAACAACCATCGTCCTGAATTTAATGCAGGCAAAACGGCGTCCATTTAAACCAACACGTTTTTGCAGAAAAAATACGGGCCCACCATCCAATTTTATTAGTATCGCAATAATCAAAAGGAAGGGAGATAGAATTATTACAGCAAAAAGCGAAATCAAGAAATCAAGAAATGTTTTTACTTTGAGCGCCAGGTAATTATCAGGTGTATTTCTGAAAGTAAGAAATGGCATTTGGTTTAAGAAGGAAAGTGTTGATTGCATTTTTACACAATTTAATAATTGAGATTGCATTCTGAACACTACACCAACTTCCGCACATGAATAAATATAATTCTGAATTTCATTTTGATCGAAAAAACTCTTGCAATAAATAACTTCGTCAATTGGTTTATTGTCAATTAAATTGGAAATGTCATGTTCATGCGACAGTACTGTATATTCATTGTTATATCTTGACTTTATTACTGGATCGTCGGACATGATGGCCCAAATTCTATAGCCCCAGTCAGCAGTTTCTTTTAGACGGTCGATAAAATAAGTTGAATCTTTATCCGCAATAATTAAAATCATACGGTAATTCATACCTTTGCGCCTTATGTATTTCATAAAGGCAGATAAAATAAATTTGAAAGAGTATAAAGTGATTAGGTTTAATAATGCAAATATTGCCAAAACCATCCTTGAAATTTCATTCAGGTTCAATATTACAATGGCCGACAGCAGCAGGGTATTGCCAATAAAAATAGCAGTTAAGTACTCAATAAAAATGATTGAATACATTTTCAACCTTAATCCACCCCCTAAACTAAATTGATCCAATATTAGAATCCACAAAAGTACAATTAGAAACAAGATAATATTGTACTGCATGGAATCACCCTGAATCGGATTGAAAAATTCATTCGTAATCCATTTTGCACCAATAAAACAGCCTATTGTTAATAATACCTGAAAAACGATGCTTAGTTTTTCAAGAATGGGTTCACGTTCTTTGAGCATGATAATAGATTTGAGGTGATGGTATTTGAGAATCCAAAAGATTCAGTTGATCGTTGATGGAACCTGGTATTTAATGATTTAAATGATGGATAAACTTCTATGATTTAAATCAATTAAATACCAGGGGGAAAGATCAGGTTCTGATAAAACAGGGAATTAGAGATATCTCTTTTGGGTAAAGAGATATACAAATATTAGGGAACAGTTTTGATTATTGCAATGCACTGAAGATTTTTTTCATGATTTTCTGTTTATATACCTATTTGGCATTTTGCGTCAGTCAGTTGTGGTCATTTACCAGTAACTCTTAATGACTACCAAATGTCTATTGGATGACTTTTATGACATATTGGTAATATTACGGATATTCATTTTTCTTGAAATCATTGATTAAAATTATTGAGCCAGCGAATAGGATTTTTGCAATGGTTTATCTTCGATCAGTTTAACTTCTTCTCTTGTGATATTTGCATAAAGGTTACAATTCATTGAATCAATGCGGATTAAAAGTCTGCTTTGTCCGCAGATATTTAATACTTCACCTTTTATGCCCTGAAGCGAACCACATAATACTTCAACCATAGCACCTTTTTGTATCCGCTCATACGACAAGGTAATTTCGTGATCACTCTGTGTTAGAAAAGTTTTGATATTTGAAATTTGCACTGCCGGAATTGGTTGGGCTTTACCTCCAAAGCTTACATAACAAACAGCTCCCGGTGTATTTAGTACGTTGAAAAATTCAATGTAACTTACCTTTACAAATACATAGCAACGAAACAATGGCTCTTCTACCCATTTTTTACGATCACTCCAGACTTTAAGTACTTTTCTGATTGGTAAATAGCACTCTATGTTTTTTTCCAACAAACTGGATAAAAGCTTTTTTTCTCCATTTGCTCTGGTATATATTGCATACCATTGATAATTTGGTTTTTCCAGGTACATCGTTGTTCTTTTAATTTGTTTGTAATCGTTCTAATTTTTAACTGGAATTCTAATCGTTTATTTAGAAAATTTGAAACGTATCTTAGAATTTCTTTCCTGAAGTAAAAATACAGCGATCAAAAAACAAAAAAAATAGGTGTTTTCCGCCCCTGAAGAAATATATAGCTTATTTCATATTGTACAGGAACACTATTTGTCTTTCTCAAGCCTGCTTTTCAGCGTCATGTTTTCAAGGCTTAAGTCGGCAAACATACGCTTTAGTCTGTCGTTCTCTTCCTGCAATTCATTTATCCTGCGCATTTCAGTAATATTCATACCGCCGTATTTTATTTTCCAATTGTAAATGGTTGCCTGGCTGACACCATATTTCTTAATAAGATCCTGAATTGGAACTCCAGCTTCATTTTCCTGAAGGATACGATAAATTTGTGATTCTGCAAATCTTTTTTTAGCCATGGCTTGCTGAATTGTTGAGTTGTTGTAATTAGGTGTATAACACTTAAAGTGGAAATTTACTTCAATTTTTTACGCCTTTTCATTCGCGAAGGCATTTAAATAATTGATAATTATTGAGTTGATTGACAATTAGGATGTAATTCTAATTGTTGAAATGTGGATTCTATATTGTAATTTGCGGAAAATCTGTAAATTAAAATATAAATTTTAATCAAACTTATCTGATTAAAATTAATTTTCTTTAGAAATAAAATGATTTTTGAATACAGGAAATCCTACTGTTACCCACATTTTATTGTGATTTAACATCAAATTCAGGAAATTTTTGAGGGCATTTTGAAGAGGTAGATTAAATGGTAAAATTAATTCTAATATATTTTCTAATCTTCTTCTTCGCAATTAGAATTATTTCTAATTCTGAATTGATATTACAAAGCTAAAACAAAAAATATTCAAAACCAATTTTATTTATTGCATAACGATTGTTTTTTTGCGGCGGAGTATTCTTAATTTCTTATGGACATATGGTAATTATATAAATGTCAGATATTTATGCAGTTCCTGTGGATGTGTTTTTATGATGAGAAAAAATAAGTAACAGGCAATATTTAACTTTGTGGTAATATTTGGAGACCCTATTACTATAAATAATTGAAGTAAATTGGCGAAAAGTAGAAGGGAGCCAAGTGGCTCCCAATAAATCTACATTATTGTGATTCGTGAAAAAGGGTCATTTTTTCTCTGACCAAAAGACATTTTTGGTGTTTCCTAACCAAATTCTTTTTTTCGGTCTCTGTCAATACATTAATATACGATATCCTTTCTTTTAAAGGCAACTGTCTGATTCTTCTGTATCCGCAATCCAATGATTCGAATCCTATCGGACAATTAAATATAAGACCGTAATAATCTGAATAACGATTTCCCATATTTCAAAGTTGCAATAGCAATTAAACCATTTACTTGTTAATTCCTAAAAACAGAAAAAGGTAACCCTCTAAAAACGGATTTTTATAATTTTTTCTGTTTGAAGAGCCCTTTGCCATATTTTTATAATTTTGCAAAAATCATTTACCCAATATTAAATTGCCTGAAAAGATATGTTTGAGAATCTGAATGAAAAACTGGAACGGTCGTTTAAACTCCTGAAAGGTCAGGGAAAGATTACCGAAATCAATATTGCTGAAACTCTTAAAGAAGTTCGTCGTGCGCTGCTTGATGCCGACGTTAATTTTAAGATCGCAAAAACATTTACTGAAAGTGTACGAAAAAAAGCATTGGGGATGGATGTTCTCAATGCTCTCAAGCCAGGTCAGTTAATGGTTAAAATAGTTCACGATGAACTGGCTGAGTTGATGGGCGGAAAATTTGTCGATATCAATCTTAAAGGAAGTCCGGCTGTTATTTTAATTGCAGGTCTTCAAGGTTCGGGTAAAACTACTTTTGCAGGTAAACTGGCGAAAATGCTGAAGAGCAAGAAGGGCAAAAATCCTTTATTAGTTGCGTGTGATGTTTATCGTCCGGCAGCTATCGAACAGCTAAAGGTGCTTGGTGGTCAAATAAATGTGTCGGTTTATACTGAAGATGGCAATCTTAATCCGGTTAAGATCGCAACGGAGGCCATTCGCCATGCAAAAATGCAGGGGAATGATGTTGTGATAATTGATACCGCAGGGCGTTTGGCAATCGATCAGCAAATGATGAACGAGATCAGCGCAGTTAAAGATGCGGTGAAGCCCCATGAGATATTGTTTGTTGTCGATTCAATGACCGGGCAGGATGCTGTGAACACTGCCAAAGAATTTAATGACCGGCTTGATTTTGACGGAGTCGTATTGACAAAACTTGATGGGGATACCCGGGGTGGCGCTGCACTTTCAATCCGTTCGGTGGTAGATAAGCCAATTAAGTTTGTAGGAACCGGTGAGAAATTAGACGCTCTCGATAATTTCCATCCTGAGCGTATGGCCGATCGTATCCTGGGAATGGGAGACATCGTTTCGCTTGTGGAAAAGGCACAGGAGCAATTTGATGAGGAAGAAGCAAAGAAACTTCAGCAGAAACTTGCTAAAAATCAATTCAGTTTCACTGATTTTCTGAAACAGATTCAGCAGATTAAAAAAATGGGAAATCTTAAAGATCTTGCTGCAATGATTCCGGGAATGGGCAAGGCATTAAAAGATGTTCAGATTGAAGATGATGCATTTAAACACATTGAAGCAATTATCTATTCAATGACTGTTGAAGAAAGGGAAAATCCAAGTGTTTTGAACGGTTCCCGCCGCAAGCGTATTGCTGATGGTTCGGGTACTGATGTTCAGGAAGTAAACAGGCTGATAAAACAGTTTGCTGAAACCCGAAAAATGATGCAGGTAGTGTCGCAAGGAAAAAACATGAAGAAGATGATCGGCAATGCCGGTCAAAGACGATAAATAGAAAATACTGATTAAAATGATATTAATTGACGGAAAAAAGACGGCAGAAGATATTAAAGGGGAGATAGCGGAACAAGTAAAACAGATGGTTGCTGATGGGAAAAGGGCTCCTCACCTTGCTGCAGTTCTGGTTGGACACGATGGGGGGAGTGAAACCTATGTCGCTTTTAAAATAAAAGATTGCGAAGAGGTTGGCTTTCGTTCTTCACTGGTTCGGTTTGAAGACAATGTGACGGAGGACGAGTTGATAGCGAAAGTACATGAATTAAATAGTGATCCGGATTTGGATGGTTTTATCGTGCAATTACCATTGCCAAAGCATATTTCAGAAAAAAGAATCATTGAGGCAATTGATCCGCGTAAAGACGTTGATGGATTCCATCCGGTAAATGTCGGTAGATTGGTTCTTGGAATTCCAACTTTTTTATCGGCAACCCCATACGGAATTGTGGAGCTGTTGAAGAGATATCAGATTCCTACTTCAGGAAAAAACTGCGTGATTGTTGGCAGAAGTAACATAGTCGGCCGGCCATTGAGCATTCTAATGTCTCAGAAAGGAGTAAATGCCACCGTAACCGTTGCTCATAGTCAAACAAAAGATCTGGAAAAGGTATGTGCCGAAGCAGATATACTTATTGCTGCATTGGGATCGCCCGAATTTATTAAAGCCAGTATGGTAAAAGAGGGTGCTGTAGTTATTGATGTCGGAACAACCCGCGTTATTGCGCCTGAAACCAAATCAGGATGGCGGTTGAAAGGAGATGTAAAGTTTGACGAAGTTGCGCCAAAATGTTCGTTTATTACTCCGGTTCCTGGCGGAGTTGGGCCTATGACCAGGGTTTCACTTTTGCTCAATACCCTTCTTGCCGCCAAAAAAAATGAATAACAGTTTTTTTTCAGAAAAAATACATCAAGGTGCTCTTTCGGGCATCTTTTTTTATTGATATTTGTTTGTTAACATTTATTATTATTTTTCAATTAAATTTTTTATATTTGAACTGGTAAGAATGGAATAAACTTAAAAATTGTAAGATGGAAGATTTTGGAAAAAATGAGGAAAAGTTTGAAAATGACAGTAAGTTCAGGGAAGAAATCTATTCAAAGGCTGTCAGAGCTGGGAAAAGAACCTATTTTTTTGATGTGAAATCAACAAGAAGAGAAGAATTTTATCTCACTATTACTGAAAGTAAAAAGCGATTCGAGCAGGATGGCAGCTTTCATTTTGAAAAACACAAGATCTTTTTATACAAAGAAGATTTTGAAAAATTTATCGAAGGGTTGCAGGAAGTGATTTCTTTCATTGATCAAAATCAAGTTGATGATTATGATTCTGAAATCATCCCCGCATACGAAAAAGTGGCTACTCCTGAAGTTAATGAACTTGAGGTCGTATCTTTTTCAAAAGATTACACCAATCTCGACTTTGACGATTTATCCAATTAGCATTCGTTTATTCTTTACTTTTATCTGAAAGGAACAAGTTGAATTTTTGATGTCTGTTTCTTAGTTCTTTTGAAGTAATTCAAAGGAAATTTTTCATGTGCCATTTTTAAAAGAATACCATATAAAATCATCCAGGTTGTATAATTTCGGATGATTTTTTTTTTGTTTATAAAGTTCTTTGAAAAAAGATCCTCATGCTTAAAATTGAAAAAGGATTACCAGAGCCTGATAATCCTTTGTTCCAAATTTAGTTTAGTTCGATCGGAAATAGATATTGGTTAAAAGAGAAAAGGAATTCCAATATTTTATTGCGGTGCTAATATAAGAGTTATTTATTAACTCTTTTTATATCTTTTTAAGAATTTGTTAATGTTGAAAAAACGTTTAATAATTTAATTTTCTAAACATCTGTTTTCCAATGCATAAAATTTGCACGTATGTTTTATAATATGAAATGAATATTTTCAATATACGTGTTGTTAGAATTCCGGAAAAAAGTCCTTCCTTATGAAGTTTCAAAGTCCTACCGATATAAACAGACCTGTATGTCTTATTTATACTTCCGGAGTTATTATATTTGCCGAAAAAATAAATTAGATGTATTTAAACAATAAAATTAACAACGAAGAATTAAAATTGAGCCTTTATGCGGAAACGGTTACAAGAAGGACCATCTCATTTTATCGATACTTTTTATTGGATGATCCTCAGTTATTAAGAGACCAACTATATCAGGACTGGAGGGCACTCAATTGTTTTGGCCGAATTTATATTGCGCGAGAAGGGATCAATGCCCAAATGAGTGTTCCGGAAGAAAAATTTGAGGCTTTTTTTGAAACCCTGAAGAAATATCCGATTTTTCACCAGATCCCAATTAAATATGCCATTGAGGATGACGGGAAGTCATTCTATAAACTTACAATCAAAGTTCGACCAAAATTGGTGGCTGACGGCTTAAACGATGATGCTTTTGAGGTAACCAATGTTGGTAAACACCTGAGTGCATTTGAATTCCATGAATTGGTAGGTTCGGGTGAAAATATTGTTGTAGATATGCGAAACCATTACGAATCTGAAATTGGCCATTTTAAGGGTGCAATTTGCCCTGAAGCTGACACATTTCGGGAAGAAATCACCATGGTTTCGGAAATGCTTGCTGATAAGAAAGACCGTAAGATATTACTGTATTGCACCGGTGGAATCAGATGCGAAAAAGCCAGCGCTTACCTTAAACATCATGGATTTAAGGATGTCAATCAGTTGCACGGCGGCATTCTTGAATATGCCCGACAGATTAAACAACTAAACCTTGAACCCAATTTTATCGGTAAAAATTTTGTGTTCGACGAGCGAATGGGTGAAACCGTTAACGGACAAGTGATCGCTCATTGTCACCAGTGCGGAAAGCCATGCGACATGCATGTGAACTGTGCCAATAATCTTTGCCATTTGTTGTTTATCCAATGTGCCGAATGTGCCGGCAAATACGAAAATTGCTGTTCGCTGGTTTGTTGCGATGTTAAGAACGGGACAGACGACGATAAACAAAGTTTTTTACTGAAGACCAACCGCAAATTTGGTAACCGGCAAGTTTACCGAAAGAGTTTCAGGTTGGCAAATAATTTCAATCTTGTGTCATCTGATTCCTGATCAGTCTAAATTTCTATTTTATATGTCCAATTTCTGGGAATTGCTTCCCAAACCATTTTTTGCTCTTGCCCCAATGGAAGATGTTACTGATACTGTCTTTCGCGAAATTGTGGCCGGAATCGCCGATCCTGAATATTTGCAGGTCCTTTTTACTGAATTCACCTCGGTTGATGGTATGAACCATCCGGTTGGCAAAATCAGGGTGGGAGAGCGGCTGTTTGTAAGTGAATCTGAAAGAAATCTTTTGAAACAAAAGAATATCAGGCTAATAGCCCAGATTTGGGGAAAAAGACCCGAATTGTATTTCAAGATCGCGCGTGAAATTACGCAGGAATATGATTTTGACGGATTGGATATTAACATGGGTTGCCCGGTGAAAAAAGTGGTAAAAAATGGCTGCTGTTCCGCATTGATTGATCAGCCAAGTCTGGCCAAAGAAATAATTCTGGCCACCAAAGAAGCCACTCATCTTCCTGTTTCTGTAAAGACCAGAACCGGCCTCAAAGCTCACAATACAGAGGAGTGGATTGCGACATTGATGGAAACAAAGCCTGCAGCGGTAATTCTTCACGGACGGATGCAAAAACAACAATCTGAAGGTTTGGCTGATTGGGATGAAATTGCAAAGGGTGCAAAAATCAGGAATCAGCATAGTCCTGAAACAAAATTTATTGGCAATGGCGATGTGATTTCAATATCGCAGGGAATTGAATACACTGAAAAATATGGAGTCGATGGGATAATGATCGGTCGTGGAATCTTTCACAATCCATGGTTCTTTAATCCAAACCAACAGTTTCCTGACAAATCAGAAAAATTGAAACAGCTATTGGTTCATACAAAGCTATTTGAAAAAAACTGGGGCGACTTAAAAAACATCAATATTCTGAAACGGTTTTATAAAATCTATACAAATGATTTCGCCGGAGCAGCAGGGCTTCGGGCATTATTGATGGAAGCCAAAACTTACGCAGAAGTGTATCAAATTATTCACAACGAGCAATTCATGGATTAATATCATAGTTTAACCTTTGGTTATTATATGAAATTACCTTTATTTAGCAGGACAATTTGAATGTTGCTAAATGATGAACATTAGAAAAACATTGCGGTCGCTGCACCGAGATATTGGATATTTTGTGGTAGGAATTACATTTGTTTATACAATTTCAGGTATTGCTCTGAATCATCGTACTGACTGGAATCCCCACTATACAATGATTTCAGAAGAAATTTCCGTTCAGCCGTTACAAAAAACTGAATTTGCTGAAAATGAAATACTCACGTTGATGGAGAATTTCAGTTACCAACCAAAATACAAAAAACATTTTGTGACAAAGTCAGGAGAAATTAAGATATTTGTAGAAGAAGGGACCGTGATGTATCAGCCTCAGGAAGGTAAAGCTATGCTTGAAGTACTGAAAAAACGCCCGTTCTTTTTTCAAATTAACAAAATTCATTTGGCGCAGACCGGGAGACTTTGGATCTGGATTTCAGATATTATGGCCTTTTTTCTTTTGTTTGTGGCAATTTCCGGATTATTCTTACTGAAAGGAAAGTATGGGATAAAAGGTCGCGGACTTTGGCTGACAGCCTTGGGCGTTTTGATTCCTTTGACTATTATTCTTTTTTATCTGGCTTGAAAATCAAACGTTTAAACTATATTTTATGAAAAAATCAGTAGTGCTATTTTTAGGTCTAGTATTGTTGTTTTCGTGCAATACTTCAAATCAGAAAAAATCAACCGAATTAGTTGTAATGACAGTCGATCAGCTTCAGAAAAATGGGAAAGACCTTGTTGGAAAAGAAGTGATCGTAAAAGGAACGGTTTCTCATGTTTGCAAGGAAAGTGGCGCCCGCTGCTTTTTAATGGGAAGTACCGAAGATGTGAGTGTTAGGATTGAAGCTGGCAAAATTGGTTCATTTGGCCAGGAACAAATGGGAAGTGAACTCCAGATTCGTGGAATTTTACAGGAAGTGCAGCTGGATGAAGAAGATCTTGCTGAAATGGAAAAGTCAGCTGCAGAAGGTGAATCAGCGAATATTGGTCATGCCCTGGGACACAGCGGCCCGGCTTTACATGATGTTGACGGTGGAAAACATGATAGCATTAATCAAAGCAAAAAGCTTGAAGAAATGAATCAAAAACTGGCTGAAAGTACTGAAGGATATGTGCCGGTGTATTACATTGAGGGATTGGAGCTTGTGGTAGATAAAAAGTAAAAATTTCTGTTGAAGGATTGTCGAATTCTAAATCATTAAATTTAATCAATATCCGAAATACTACCCAAAGTCATAAAAGCCATTCAATTGTCATTTTGTAGTCATTAAGTTGCTATGGAATGACAACAGAATGACAATAAATGACTGACGCAAAATGCCAAATATGTTTGCAAACGGACAATTATTTAATTTTTTTACCCTTCATTCATGGTAGATTAGCCCATGAATGAAGGTTTTTTTTTATTTTTTAGGTTCAGGCTCGAAATTCAGGGAAACAGAATTGACGCAGTGACGGGTATTCTTTTTTGTAAGTCCTTCGCCGATAAAAACATGCCCCAAATGTGCATCACATTTCATACAGGTAATCTCGGTTCTCCGGCCATCGGCATCGGTTGTCCGTTTTACAGCACCTTTTATTTCATCATCAAAACTTGGCCATCCGCAATGCGCGTCGAATTTATCGGCTGATTTATAAAGTGGTGCATTGCATTTTTTACACAAATAGGTGCCTTTTTCTTCGTGTTTGTAATAGATGCCGGTAAACGGACGTTCAGTACCCTTGCCCTCAATTACCGATTTTTCAAACGCATTTAATTCATTGAATTTCATAGTTGTAGAATTATTTTGCTTATTCTTGTCCTGACCGCTACAGCCCAAATTCGACAAGATCATCATTAATATTACCAATTGCTTCATTCTATCTTTTTTATAGAATACAATTTAAACAACCGAATTGTTTATGGTATAGATAACAATTATTTAAGACTCTAGATCTGATTCAATTCTTAGGACAAGTCTAAAAATCGTATCTTTCGCAAAAAATTTATGAAACGTATTTTTACCTATTTTCTGCAGGGGTTGTTGTTCTCAGGACCGCTGGCAGTAACATTATATACGGTTTTTCTGATGTTCGATTTTGTGGATCGTTTGGTTCGTGATCCGCTGAAAGAACATTTTCAATTTGATGTGCCGGGTGTTGGAATCCTGGTTTTGTTCATTACACTAACATTGATGGGTTTAATCGGACAGACCATTATTGCCAAACCATTCATTTATTTTACCAAAAGGCTTCTGAAACGAGCCCCTTTGTTGAATGTAATCTATACCTCTCTGAATGATTTGTTTACGGCATTCGTCGGAAAGGAGAAAAAATTCAATGTACCTGTTGTTGTTTGTATGAATCAGGAAAACAATTTATGGAAACTGGGGTTCGTAACTGAGAAAAATCTGGCGGAATTTGGATTGCACGAAATGGTAGCCGTTTATTTTCCACATTCATATAATTTTTCCGGCGAACTTTATCTTGTTCCTGAGAGCTCTGTAAAAACAGTTGATTTGAGCCCGTCAGAAGTAATGAAGTTTGTGGTTTCAGGAGGTGTAACAAAATTTAATTAACAAATATGTCAACAGAAGTAGTTTTAATGGGTGGTTTTTTGTTGTTAATCGTTTTTGTATTAATGATTGACTTATTGGTTGTTGGACGTCATTCACACATTGTCTCGACCAAAGAAGCTTTGGGTTGGACAAGTGTCTGGGTCGCACTTTCGATGGGATTCTATGTATTTCTTAAATTCTATGGGCACATGCTTCACGGAATTGAAACACCGGCAGAGCTCTCAGAGGTCGTAAGTAAGTACGCTCCTGAAATTCAAGTCAGGCTAAGTAAGATGACTGATTTTGAAGGAATGCTTCGGGAATACCGCGACAATATGTCGATGAGTTATCTGGCCGGATATTTTATCGAACAAACGCTTTCTATTGATAATGTGTTTGTGATTTTGTTAATCCTTCAAGGGTTCGCGGTTCCGCAAAAGAACTATAAGACGGTACTGTTTTGGGGTGTTTTAGGTGCTATTATTTTACGGTTTATCTTCATTTTTGCCGGGGCAGCTCTTATTCAGCGTTTCGAATGGATTCTCTATATTTTTGGCGCCTTCCTTGTATTTCAGGGAATTAAAATTCTGGTAAAAAAGGAAGATCATGTTGTAGATCCTCAGGACTATACAATTGTAAAATTTCTGTCAAAATACCTGAACATTTCAAAAGTTTACGTTGGAAATCAGTTTGCCATTAAACACAAAGGGAAAGTATTTTTTACTCCATTGGCGCTTGTTTTGGTGCTTGTAGAGTTTACCGATGTGATTTTTGCCCTCGACTCAATTCCGGCGGTATTTTCGGTGACGCGTGATCCTTATGTGGTTTTCTTTTCCAATATTTTTGCCATTATTGGTTTGAGGTCATTGTTCTTTTTGCTGGCGAATCTGGTTCACAAATTCAGGTTCCTGAATGTTGGGGTGAGTATTTTACTGATTTTTGTGGGTGTAAAACTTCTGGCGCATCATTGGTTAGATCAAATGGGATTCAAACCATCCTATTCACTCTATTTTATTGGCGCTACACTGGTTCTGAGTGTTGTTTTTTCAATGCTATTCCCGAAAAAGGAAAATGCTTAGACCCTACCATTTATAAAAAAAAGCCTCCGGAGAATTTAATTTTCCGGAGGCTTTTTTTTTATCTGAATTGTCACACGATAACTCAATCCCATCGTTCCCTGTCGGTCGATTGAATTATTCTCATTTTCCATCCCATTTATCAAGCTTCTCTTTATAAACGTAATTGGCCGATTGGTAATAAATGATGGCCTCGTTTTGGATTTTCTCATCAATTGGCGCCACCTTCATTCCTCCAGTTTGCCGATCAATTTGGTAATGCGTTATCTTTTGCTGAGGACTCAGAATGGTCAGCCGGTCGTTTTTAATGAAGCCAAGTTTCTGGTAATTGGAAATAAATGCACGTTCTTCGTCCGGAGCCATTTTTAAAATGTCTTTTCCGAAGAATTTGGTTTTGTAGCTCCAGTTCATAACCCCAAGCAGGGTGGGTGAAACATCAATCTGACTGCATAATTTGTCAATTTTTTGTGAACCGATCAATGCGGGATTGTAAATGATAAAGGGAATCTGGTATTCCATAAACGGTAATTCGGCCTGACCGGCACTTCCGGCGCAATGATCGGCAAGAATTACGAACAAAGTGTTTTTAAACCAGGGTTTCATGCTGGCTTTCTGAATGAATTCACCAATTGCAAAATCGCAGTATTTTACACCACCTTCGCGGCTGGTGTGCGATGGAATGTCAATTACTCCTTCAGGATAAGTAAACGGACGATGATTGGAAGTCGTCATCACATGATTCAGAAAAGGTTCGCCTGCTGCATAAGTTTTGTCACATTCGTTCAGGGTTCGGTTGAAAATATCCTGATCACAAACTCCCCAGGTATTGGTATAGGTAATTTCTTCATCTGAAAGGTTGTTTCGGTCAATAATTTCGTAGCCGTTATGTGAGAAAAAATAATTCATATTGTCGAAATAGCCGTAACCGCCATAAATATATTTTAAATGGTAGCCACGTTCACTGAAAATTTGTCCAACCGAAAACATGTTTTCATTGTTGGGCCTTTTGAGCACGCTTTGACCGGGCTTTGGCGGGGCGCCAAGTGTTGCAGCTTCGAGCCCGTATATGGTGCGGGTTCCAATGGCATAAAGGTTTGTGAAAAGTATTGAACTGTCGGCAATGGCATCTAAAAAGGGAGTTGTGCCACTCTTTTTACTTTCTTTAAATCCCAGAAATTCAGCACTTAAACTTTCAACGGTAATAAAAACCACATTGTACCGTTTTTCTTCTCCTGAATTTGTGATTTGCCGTGAAATGTCAAAAGTTTCGCTGCTCAGAAATTCGCTGTTTACACTTTTCAGAATGGTGCACAATTCCTTGAAATTTTCATCGTTGCTGTGCGTGGCATAAAAGGTTTCGTAATCGAGTTCGTTGTTCAGGAAAGCGGAAAAAAGGGAGTAAATACCATTTTTTGCCAGTTCGTTGTTGTATCGGTTTGGAGTGATTTCAACGGTTGTATTTTTAATCAGGATGAATGACAGGATTGGGATGGCCAATAAAGCCAAACCGGTTTTAATCCGCTGCTTTTTTACACTTTTGCTTTGCAGCGAAACAGTCAGCAGGTCTTTCCTGATAACCAAATAGATCAGTGCAATATCTGCGGCTAAAATGGCCGAAATCAATAGCGGCAATGGATACGATTCTTTGATGTTACCCAATACCTCAGTAGTATATACAAGGTAATCGACCGCGATAAAGTTGTATCGGACCCCAAATTCTTCCCAGAAAAAATACTCTGAAACACCGTTGAACAAAAGGATATAGAATGTGATGAAATAAACGGAATATGCGACCCATTTATGAATTGCTGAATTAAATATCCGGTCAGATACAAAAGTCAGAAACAGCACGAAAGGGATCATGAAATAGGAAAAAGCCACAGTATCCATGAATAATCCGGCTCCATACGACCATAAAATATTGAGCGGATTTATGCTGACATCAACGAAAGACATTGAAAGCAAAACTGTTTTGCTGATAAAAGAGATACTTATAAATACCATATAAAGTAGCAGAATCCCTCCAAATCGGCTGTGAAGGATTTTATTCAGAGTTATTGAATTCATATTTAATGATTTTTCTCTTTTACTTTGGCAAACAACCTCATTTAGTCCTTAAATTGTCAATCGGCGCAAATATAGGTATATCTATATACATGATTGCACTTTTATTTAGCTTAATATTTGCCCCTCTGGAAAACCAGTAACTTCCTTTGATTCGCAATAATTAGTAAAAATTTTGTGTTAAGACTCTATGTAAATCTTAATATCAGCAATTGGTATTGCCTTTTAATCCTGTCGGATTAACTATATTTGTTTCCGTTTCAAACACTTTTATTTTATACTGACTGCATTTATTATTAACTCATTTACAGCACAATAAGATGTCAACATTTAATTATCAAAAACCATTTCCAATAAAAAATGATACCACTAAGTATCGTCTTTTAACCAAAGATTTCGTATCAACAGTTGAGTTCGAGGGACGCAAAATTTTAAAAGTTGCTCCTGAAGGCCTTGAATTGCTGGCCAGAGAAGCTTTTACCGATGTTTCGTTTTATCTGCGTGCATCTCATCTCGAAAAACTTGCAAAAATACTACAGGATCCCGAAGCGACTGATAACGATCGTTTCGTGGCTCATACCATGTTGCTCAATCAGGTTGTTTCTGCGGAAGGTGAATTGCCCACCTGCCAGGATACAGGAACAGCCATTGTTCTTGGCAAAAAAGGCGAAAATGTTTATACCG
This sequence comes from Prolixibacteraceae bacterium, assembly GCA_019459485.1. Lineage (GTDB taxonomy): Bacteria > Bacteroidota > Bacteroidia > Bacteroidales > Prolixibacteraceae > Aquipluma. The sequence goes on along the minus strand of JAIBEZ010000049.1, from coordinate 62,808 downwards.
GTGTAAACGATGCCGAATTTCTTTCGAAAGGAATTTATGACACCTATCACGATCGCAATCTTCGCTATTCGCAGGTGGTTCCGCTAACTATGTTCGACGAAAAAAATACAGGAACCAACCTTCCGGCACAAATTGATATTTATGCTGAAAAAGGCAACAGCTACGAATTTTTGTTCATTACAAAAGGAGGCGGTTCGGCCAATAAAACATACTTGTACCAGCAAACAAAATCGCTGTTGACCGAAGAAAATCTGACCAAATTCGTCAAGGAAAAAATTGGTGATTTGGGAACTTCAGCTTGTCCTCCATACCATTTGGCACTGGTAATTGGCGGAACTTCAGCCGAATCGACGCTGGCGACTGTCAAAAAAGCTTCTGCCGGATATTTCGACCATTTGCCAACCGAAGGCAACGATGGCGGGCAGGCATTTCGTGATCTGGAATGGGAAAGCAGAATCGAAAAGATCTGTCAGGAAAGCGCGATTGGCGCCCAGTTTGGTGGAAAATACTTTGTACACGATGTAAAAGTGGTACGCTTGCCACGTCACGCAGCTTCGTGTCCGGTTGGAATAGGAGTTAGTTGCAGTGCCGACCGTAATATCAAGGCTAAAATTACCGAAGACGGTATTTTCCTTGAAGAACTTGAAAAAAATCCGGCACGTTTCCTTCCAGAATCAGCGCCACACATGCAACCTGCCGTTGACATCGATCTGGATCAGCCGATTGAAGATGTGATTAAGATTTTATCCAAATATCCGATTAAAACCCGACTTAACCTTTCAGGAACATTGATTGTTGCCCGCGACATGGCACATGCCCGTTTGAAAGAAATGCTGGATGCCGGTCAGCCAATGCCGGAATACTTCAAGAAATACCCGGTTTATTATGCAGGTCCTGCAAAAACGCCAAAAGGAATGGCCTCCGGAAGTTTCGGGCCAACTACTGCCGGCCGGATGGATCCGTATGTTGACTTTTTCATGAGCCTTGGCGGATCTAAAATAATGGTGGCCAAAGGAAACCGCACTCAGCAGGTGACTGATGCCTGTAAAAAGCATGGTGGATTTTACCTTGGTTCTATTGGCGGACCAGCAGCAATCCTGGCAAAACAAAGCATCAAATCGAGTGAAGTGATCGACTTTGCAGAATTGGGCATGGAAGCCATCCGAAAAATCCGTGTTGAAAACTTCCCGGCCTTCATCATTGTTGACGATAAAGGAAACGACTTCTTTAAACAGTTGTAGGGAAAGTCGGAATTCCGGAGACAGAAGAACGGAGTTTGACATCTGATAATTTTTAGTGAGCGGGTGGCTTCAAGTCACCCGCTCACTTGCTTAGTTATGTCAGTTGAACACAAAGTGATCTGGACTGTTATTGAGACTGTAAAAAAGATAGAACAAAATTATCAGGATGGTTGAAGTTGAGAAGAAAAAAATAACCCGCGAAGGCCTTCGCAATGCATTCAAATTATATAAATATCTGAAACCCTTTCGCCGTGAATATGGGATTGGAATGTTTTTCCTGCTCGGATCCAGTCTTGCCAGTCTTGCTTTCCCGAAATTGTTGGGCGAATTGGTCAATTCAGGAAATAACCTTGCAACCGCTTACACTGTGAACGAAATAGCGCTGATGTTGGTTGTTGTTTTATTGGTGCAATCGACGTTTTCGTATTTCAGGATAGTTCTGTTTGTGAACGTAACTGAAAAAACACTTGCGTTTTTGCGTCAGGATACATACAGTCATCTCATAAAACTGCCATTAAAATTCTTTGACAAGCGAAGGGTGGGAGAGTTGAACAGCCGTATTTCCGCCGATATTATCCTGCTTCAGGAAACACTGACAACCACGCTGGCTGAATTCATCCGGCAAATCATCATCATTATTGGCGGTATTGTTTTGCTCACTATTACCTCGCCGAAGCTGACGCTGTTCATGCTGGCAGTTTTGCCCGGAATCATGATCCTGGCGCGTGTTTTCGGTAAGTTTATCCGGAAATTTTCGAAAGAGGTTCAAAGTCAGGTAGCCGAATCGAATACCATTGTTGAAGAAACATTGCAGGGCATTCAAAGTGTAAAATCATACACCAACGAATTTTTCGAAATCGGCAGGTATCGCAAGAAAACAGAAGAAATTGCGCAAGTCGGCATTAAAAGTGGCAGGTACAAAGGTGCATTTTCAGCTTTTATAGTTTTCGGCTTGTTTGGCGCTTTGGTGGCTGTTATCTGGAAAGGGTCAGCCTTACTTGCCAGCGGTGAATTGGTTGCCGGCGATTTGTTTTCGTTCGTAATTTATTCGGCTTTTGTTGGCGGAACCATTGGCGGTTTGGCCTCCGTTTATACCAGTATTCAGAAATTTATAGGCGCTACCGAAGATTTATTTGCCATATTTAATGAACCGGAAGAAGACCTTCAGGAAATTACAGTACTGGATTCAAAAGATGAATTGCATGGACAGATCAGCTTCAGGAACCTGACGTTTGCATATCCTTCTAGACCGGAAGAAAATGTACTCCGGAATATCAATGCTGATATTTCAGCCAACCAGATGGTCGCTCTTGTTGGAGCCAGCGGTGCCGGAAAATCGACCATTGCAACGTTGCTGCTGCGATTGCACGATGCTACTTCGGGAGCCATTCTGTTCGATGGAAAAGACAGCCGCGAATTCTCCTTGTCAGCCCTGCGCAGTCAGATTGCCCTTGTTCCTCAGGATATTTTGCTATTTGGAGGCACTATCCGCGAAAATATTGCTTATGGGAAACAAGGTGCGACAGAGGAGGAAATTACCGAAGCTGCCCAAAAAGCCAATGCCATGGAATTCATCAGTCGTTTTCCTGAAAAGTTGGAAACCATTGTTGGAGAGCGCGGCACGCAGCTTTCCGGCGGTCAGCGTCAGCGGATTGCAATTGCCCGTGCAGTGTTGAAAAATCCTAAAATACTGATTCTTGATGAAGCCACATCATCGCTTGATTCCGAATCGGAACGACTGGTGCAGGATGCCCTCGAAAAATTAATGCAGGGTCGCACTTCTGTCGTTATTGCACATCGGTTTTCGACCATCCGCAAAGCCGATCAGATTTTGGTTCTCGAACATGGACAGTTAATTGAAAAGGGGACACACGAAGAATTGACTCAACTTAAAAACGGAATTTATCGCAACCTAAGTGAGTTGCAATTTAATCTGAACTAAAATGAATCTACCCAATCTGCAAAACAACAACATCGAATTTTTTCTGAATAAAGAAGATATTGTTCTGGAAACAGCTCAGCAAATCATGAAGGATTTTGGCATGTTCGGTATTGAAATCACCTTCTCCGGAAATGTTGAAAACGCCTATCACGAGCTACACGAACAGTTGATCAATCAGATTTCGGTTTATCTCGACCGCGATTACAGCCGCCTGATGGCCGTTTTATACCAGGTTGACATTACCGAACAGGAGATTGCAAAGGCTCACCGCGAACTGCCACATTACAACGATCTGGAGGTATTGGCTCATCAGGTCATTTTCCGCGATTTAAAGAAAGTGCTGTTCAGAAAATATTATAAAGCTCAAGGTTAATTATACAAATACCTCTTTATCTTCTGTGTAGCAGTCTTTTGAAAAGGTTCATGCTGAATCATAATTGCCTGCACCTGCGAGAATTTATTTACATTTTGGTTCACATACAACTGAAGTTCTTTCAACAGTTCATTCATTTTCTGATCGGCAAGTTTAGAGCCTTTTTCAATCAGGTCAGAATATTTGGATTGCAACTCCTCCATGTTCAGAAATACCATTGCCACAAGTTTTCCTTTTTGCTGAACAACCAATGATTCAACTACATCAGGGAAGTTGTTGATAACTGATTCAATCTCTTCCGGAAATATATTTTCGCCACTTGAACCGATAATGATGTTTTTTAACCTGCCTCGAATGTATAAAAATTTGTCTTTATCGAATTTCCCCAAATCGCCGGTTTTGAACCATCCATCCGAAGTAATTACCTCAGCAGTCAGTTCCGGTTCTTTGTAATAACCTTTCATCACATTCGGACCTTTTGCCCAAATCTCGCCTTCCCCGGTTTTTGAATCAGGATTGTTTATTTTGAGCTCAACACCGGTAATGGCCGGACCAGTAGATTGCAACCGCGATTCAAAAACTTTCATTCCGGCCAAAAGTGGTGAAGTTTCTGTCAGTCCGTAGCCAATGCTGTACGGAAATTTGGCCTCAATGAGGAATTGCTCAACTGTTTTGTCGAGTTTAGCGCCGCCAATTCCGAAGAAATCGATTTCGCCTCCAAAAGTCTGCATCAGTTTTTTACCTGCAATTTGATGCAGTTTTTTCCTGATAAACGGAACTTTATAGAGTTGGCGAATGGGCCACTTTTTCGTAAAAGCGGGAAGTATTCTATTGCGGTAAATCTTTTCGATGATGAGCGGAACGGCAAACATCATGGTCGGTCTTACTTCAAGTAAAGCTGGCAGTAGGATCGATGGAGTTGGCTGTTTGCCAAGATAATAAACGCATGTTCCTTTCAGTAGAGGCATCACAAACCCAAGGGTATTTTCGTAGGTGTGCGACATTGGTAATATTGAAAGGAAACGGTCTCTTTCGTGAACGATCCTGACACATTGTGCATTTTCGGCGGTGAAGCAAATGTTTTTGTGGCTCAGCATTACACCCTTCGAACTGCCGGTAGTTCCCGAAGTATAGATGATTGCTGCCAGATCATCTTCGTCAACATTATAAACTTGTTTACAAACAGCGCCTGCATCATAAACAGGCCGATTCAAATCGTTTGTAATGAGCGTGAAATCTTCAATTCTGACCCGGTATTTCAAATTTGTTGCCTGGATCTGATCAATTTTTGTATTCAATTTTTCAGAAAAAAAGATGGCTTTTGATTCCGAATGATTCAGTATGTTTTCAATTTCAGACGGTAAAAAATCGGGCAGTAGCGGAACAGCGACTGCTCCCATAAACGTAACTGCAAAATAAGCAACCCCCCAATTCGGAAGATTGGTGCTGAGAATTGCAACCTTATCGCCCGGCTGAATATTTAAATCTTCTAAAAACCGCATTAACCCTGAAATCTGACGGTTAACTTCATCGTAAGTAAGCGGTTTTTCGCCAACCAGTGCCATGGCATTGTAAGTGCCAAATCTTTCTACAGTCTTTCCGAATAAAAACGGCAATGTCAGTTGAGATGATTTTTCCATGATGTCAAAATTTTGAATTCAAAAGTACAAATCAAGCTTGAATAAACCTATTTTAGCGAAATATTCAAAATAGTATGATGGGTCACCGGCTTTTGTATATTTTTATTTTAATGGGCATGTTCTCCGGGGCATTTTCTCAGAATAAATATACACTTAGCGGGACGATTGCCGATGCAGAAAGTGGCGAAGACCTTGCCGGAGCAGTGCTTTCTGTTCAAAATACCAGTTACAACACAATATGTAATCCTTACGGTTTTTATTCCATTACAATTCCTGAAGGTCGTTTTAGTATTGAAGTTCAGTTTGTTGGCTATGAAAATCAGCTTTTAGAGGTAGATCTTCATTCCAGTCAGGTCATAAATTTCAGGATGAAGTCTGTTGCTTACGAACTGGAAAATATTGAGGTTCGTGGCAAAAGCGCCGACCACAATGTTACATCGCTAGGCATGGGCAGTTTAAAGCTAAATCCAAAGCAGATTGAAAATATCCCGGTTTTATTTGGCGAACGCGACCTGATAAAAACAATGCAGCTATTGCCCGGAATAAAGCAGGCAGGTGAGGGAAATGCCGGATTTTATGTGCGCGGTGGCGGACTGGATCAAAACCTGATATTGCTCGATGAAGCACCTGTTTACAATGCATCACATTTGCTGGGTTTCTTCTCTGTTTTTAATTCGGAAGCCATTCGTGACGCTGAATTGCTTAAAGGTTCTATTCCCGCCGAATATGGTGGACGGGCTTCATCGGTGTTGGATATCAGGATGAAAGAAGGAAACATGAAGGATTACCACACTACCGGAAATGTGGGATTGATTGCGTCAAACCTGAGTTTCGAAGGCCCTGTAAAAGAATATGTTAGTTCGTTTATGGTGAGCGCCCGCCGTACTTATGCCGATTTGTTCCTGAATTTTGCACCAGACAAAGACCTTCGCGAAACTCAGTTGTATTTCTACGATCTGAACCTGAAAACCAATTTCAAACTGAATGAAGCGAACCGCTTGTTTATTTCCGGTTATTTGGGTCGCGATAAGTTTCGGATGGAAGATCAGTTTGGATTTGACTGGGGAAGTAAAACAGCGACAGTCAGGCTAAATCATACTTTCAATGAAAAGTTGTTTTCGAACAGTTCACTTATTTTCAGCAACTATTCTTACGAAATTGATTTGTCGGGAGATAACGATGTACTACTTGGTTCTGTTATTCAGGATTTTAACCTCAAACAGGATTTTAGCTGGTACCTGAATGCAAAAAACACACTAAAATTCGGAGCGAACCTGATTTTCCACAAAATTGTCCCCGGAGAAGTTAAAACTTCTCCCGGTAGCGTTTATAGTACGCTTGCCGTCAGGCCACGCCGGGCTTTGGAAAGTGCATTTTATATTTCCAATAGTCAGAAAATATCGGATCGCCTGAAGATTTATTATGGCTTGCGGTTGGCTTTGTTTTCGAATGTTGGTCCCGGTGATTTTTACAGTTTCGACAGCAATGGAGATTTCATAAAGACAAATAGTTACGATCGGTTTAAATGGGTAAAAACGCAAGGTGGCCCCGAACCGCGTCTGGCCCTGAACTATCTGATTGACTCTAAAAGTGCTGTAAAAGGTTCGTACAACCGGATTTATCAGTTTATTCATTTGTTGTCCAATTCAACCTCTTCAACACCCACTGATGTTTGGCTACCGAGCAGTGACAATGTGAGACCGCAGATTTCCGATCAATGGTCTGTTGGATATTTCCGAAACAGTAATCGGAATGCAATCGAATCGTCGGTTGAACTCTATTACAAGAATTTGCAAAATCAGATTGATTACCGGAACGGAGCTGACCTTGTTTTTAATTCAACAGTCGAAGCCGAATTGGTTTTCGGACGTGGCTGGGCATACGGAGCTGAATTTTTATTCAGGAAAAATGAAGGAAAACTCACTGGCTGGCTGGGATATACATGGTCAAGAACAATGCGTCAATTTGACGAGATCAATCAGCCTGACCAAAACAGCAAAGGTCTTCCGTTTCCTGCCCGTCAGGATATGCAGCATGATATATCTGTGGTTGCAATGTATGATCTTACCAGAAATTTAAAAATTTCCGCCACCTGGGTGTATAATACAGGAAATGCTGTAACTTTCCCAAATGGTAAATATGAGGTTGACGGAAGAATTGTTGGTTATTACACGCAACGAAATGGATACCGGATGCCTGATTACCACCGGCTCGACCTGGGATTAATCTGGATCAGGAAACAAACTGCAAGATTTGAATCGAGCTGGAATTTTTCGGTTTACAATGCCTACGGAAGGGAAAATGCCTATTTTATTTCCTTCAGACAAAACAAAGAGAATCCTGAACTGACGGAGGCGGTACAGATTTCATTGTTTAAGATCATTCCTTCAGTAAGTTATAAATTTAAATTCTGAAAATTGAAGAATCTGATTTTATACATTTCATGCCTGTTTGCAATTTTGTTTGCCTTTTCCTCCTGCGAAAAAGTAATTGAAATTGACTTGTCCGGGGCAAATGAAGCCATTGTAATTGAGGCAACTATGACCAATAACAAGTTGCCTTTTACTGTACTTGTTTCAAAAACATCACCTTATTTCGGCACAAAAACTAAAAATCCGGTCTCTGGGGCCAAGGTAACTATCAGGGCTGAAAAGGGAAAGTCAAAATATTTTGAAGAGACCGAGCCCGGAATATATCAGCTAAAAAGTACACATGCGTCTCCCGGGTTTTGGTATGTTGTTGATGTTGAGTATGATGGGATTGCCTATTCTGCCCGGTCTTTTTTGAATGAGGTCGTAACGATTGCTGACCTGAGTTTTTCGTATTTCGATGGTTTTGGATTTTTTGACAGCGGGTATAAAGTCAATACCTATATCAGGGATCCGGCTGACAAGGAAAATTATTACCGGCTGAAGTATTTTGTAAACGGAAAATCTATGGAAGATGGGGGAGAAATCACACTTTATTCAGATCAGCTTTTTAACGGAAAAGACATCGGTCTGGGTCAGCGTTCAACCGTATTTCAGGAAACGGATACCTTAACCGTTGAATTGCAGTCAATTGATAAGGCAGCCTATAATTATTTTTTAACCCTCGAAAATATTGCAGGCAATACCATGCAACAATCAGCCTCACCGACCAACCCGATCAGCAACTTTAGCAATGGTGCACTTGGGTATTTTTCTGCCTATTCGTTCGACCGAAAAACGGTGATTGTCAAGGATTATTTAAAGAAATAAAAATCAGAAACTTATGCAAATAGTTGTATTGGACGGTTTTGCCCTAAATCCGGGCGATCTGTCGTGGGAAGGTTTAAATAAACTGGGCGAATGCCGCATTTATGACCGCACAAAACCTGATGAAATATTCGACAGGATCAAAGATGCCACAGTGGTAATAACCAACAAAGCAGTCATTGATGAAAAGCTGATTGAAAGTCTTCCCGTTTTGAAATACATCGGAGTGACTGCCACCGGATACAATGTGGTAGATGTTCAGGCAGCCAGCCGCAAAGGGATTGTGGTTACCAATATTCCGGCATACAGCACCGATTCTGTCGCGCAACTTGTTTTCGCGCATATCCTGAATGTCGCCAATCGTGTGGAAATGCATGCTGCATCTGTCAGTTCCGGAGACTGGGCAGGCAATCCTGATTTTTCGTATTGGAAAACTCCGCAAATGGAACTGGCTGGAAAAACGCTCGGAATCGTTGGTTTTGGCAGGATTGGGAGAAAGGTTGCCCAAATTGGATCGGCTTTCGGAATGAAAATAATTTTTCATAACCGGTCACTTGTCACTGATGTACCTGCTGAAATGCTCCAAACAACGCTGAATGATATTTTTTCTGAAAGTGATGTAGTGAGCATTAATTGTCCGTTAACTCCGGAAAATATTGAATTTGTCAATGAACAATTGCTCAGGAAAATGAAACAATCTGCCATATTAATCAATACGGGCAGGGGAGGGCTGATAAATGAACGTGATCTGGCAATCGCCCTGAATTCAGGAATTATCGCTTCAGCTTGCCTTGATGTGCTTTCCACAGAACCTCCGAAAGCAGATAATCCGCTGCTTTCGGCCCGAAACTGTTTTATCACCCCACACATTGCCTGGGCAACCATTGAAGCGCGTCAGCGATTGATGAATATTACCATTGAAAACCTGAATGGTTTTATTTCGGGAAACCTGCAAAATGTTGTGAAATAAAATAAATGAGGAAACTTCCGTATTTTTTATTCGTTATAAATACTGAAAAACAGATCGTTAATTTAAAATTCAGTAATTATGAATAGGATAGGAATATTTCTCATGATCACTTTCTTTCTGGTTTTTAGCGGATTTCAGCCAAACGACCGGAAAGAACGCAGGATGCAAAAGGAAAAGGAAACGTTTGAGCTGATTGAATCAGGACGTTTTCGTTTTGCTGCAAGTTCTGCTCAATCAACACTGGGCAATTTTAATAACCTGGGGGCGACATATGACCTGGTTTTTGACAGCCTGAAACTGACAGCCTATTTGCCATACTTTGGAAGAGCGTATTCCGTGCCTTACGGCGGAAGCGATGGGGTGAAATTTGAAATTACTGCCGAAAAAATTGAAAGAGTATGGAATGAAAAGAAAAGGATATATACCATTTCAGCAGAAGTGGCTGACAGCAAGGATTCGTATTTGATATATTTAACTACGGGTTTGAACGCGTATGCTGATTTAAGAATCACTTTTCGTAACAGGCAACAAATTAGTTATTACGGAGTTATTGGGAAGATGAAATGAGCACAAATGAAAAAAGACCAGATCAACTGGTCTTTTTCTTTATATTCTTAAATGTCAGCCCCTGGGGAAGCATTTATATATGTTAATTATTTGTCTTAGGCATAATCCAAGTCATCTTCGTCAAAATCCATTTTAAGGTTGTCAAGATTTTCATCCGAAAAATCGTCATAAATAGATAATCTTCTTTTTGAGCTCTTGTCTTTCTGTAATTTGGGTGCTTTAATCACATCACCATCTGCTTTTAAAGGTATTCCACCTTTCTTTGTAATTTTCAGATTCTTGTTTGTTTTCATTGCAAAAAATCTAAATGTTTGATAATTAAGATTTTAAAAATTAATAAATAGGATTAATATTTGATTGTTAAACTATGAAAAAAAAAATAGATATTCCAAACTTCTTTGTGAAAAAATATTTATTTTTTTTTAGTAGTTACTGATAATGTGTTTATTATGGTTTATTCTTAATTTTTATATTTTTAAAATACGATAAAAAGAATTAAAAGTTTCCTGAATTAGTTATACCCAATAAATTAACCCTACATTCGTTTTATTCAATAAAACTGCAATGAGAACTTTTTTTACGTTTATTCTGATGTCATTTTTGGGATACACTTTTGGACAAAGTTATTCAACTGATAATAAAAAAGCAGTCAGACTTTTTGAAGAATCCAAAATTGCATACGAAAATAACCTGACGAGCAAATCCCTTTCTCTTCTGGACGACGCAATTGAACTGGATTCTGAATTTCTGGAACCATATCTTTTTAAATCAGATATTTATCAGGGATTGGATTCAGTTTATTTACAAATTAAGTCGCTGGAGACTGCCATTCAAATAAACACCACCAAATTTCCAAAATTGTATTTTACACTTGGAAATGCCTATTACCGGTCTGGATTTTATCAAAAGGCAGTAGATTCGTATAAAAATTACCTTAAAATTGATGGGGAAAAAGGAAAATTTGCAGAGAAAGCAAAGCAAAATATTGAAAAATGTGCCGGAGCTGTCATACTATTAAACATGCCAGTTCCATTCGTATCAGTTAATCTGGGACCAAATATCAATTCAGAAGATGACGAATATTGGCCAAGTATTACAGTTGATGGTAAAACACTCATTTTCACAAGGCTTGTAGGAGCAAATTCGCCCAATGGAGAAATTAAAAGTATGGCCCAGGAAGATTTCCATACTTCTCAATTAATTAATAATCAGTGGCAGGAAAGTGAACCGCTCACATCTATCAATACAATCTACAACGAAGGAGCTCAATCTGTTTCAACTGATGGCAAATTATTATTTTTTACGGCGTGTACCAGAACGGATGGCATTGGAAGTTGCGATATCTATTTCTCCAGGAATAAAGGTGGGGTATGGTCTGTTCCTCAAAATGCCGGAGAACCTGTCAATACATCATCTTGGGAATCACAACCTTCCATTTCAGCCAATGGCGAATCACTTTATTTTGTGAGTAGCCGGAAAGGTGGGAAAGGTGGAATGGATATTTGGAAATGTAATTTATTGGGTTTTTCAGCAGTAGGGATGCCTGTTTGGGGCCATGCCTTCAATCTGGGCGATTCAATCAATACACCAGGAAATGAAATGTCCCCATTCATCCATTCCGATGGTAAAACTTTATATTTTGCATCTGATCACTGGCAGGGATTGGGCGGTTATGATATTTTTTACAGTCGTTTGAGAAATGATTCAGTTTGGATCAAACCACACAACATTGGATTTCCAATCAATTCACATAAAGATGAGCAGGGATTGGTGGTTGATGCGGCAGGTAAAATTGCCTATTATTCATCAGACAGGCCAGGTTCAATGGGGATGGATATTTATTCTTTTCAATTGCACAAAGAGGCCCGGCCAACTCCGGTATCGTACATCAAGGGCAAAATTACCGACAGCGATTCCGGCCTGCCAATTTGTGCAAAGGTGGAACTGGTTGATCTGGGAAATGCAAAGTCAGTTATAAATGGTGAGTCGTGCTGGGAAAAGGGCGAGTTCCTGATGTGCCTGCCGCTTGGAAAGGAATATGCTTTCAATGTTTCAGCTGATGGATATTTGTTTTTCTCGGAGAACTTTCAATTGAAGGAAAAAATGGAATTTATTGATCCGTATATTCTTGAAATTAAACTTAAAAAGATAGAAATTGGTGGCTCTGTTGTTCTGCGGAATGTATTTTTCAACACCGGCTCGTATGAATTACTTCCTGAATCGAAGATTGAACTTAAACGTTTGATTGATTTTCTGATCACCAATAAATCCCTTTACATTGAACTGGAAGGGCATACTGATAACGTGGGCAGCGAGGAACTGAACCGGGTACTTTCAGAATCGAGGGCAGAAGAAGTATATACGTATCTGGTTGATCAGGGAATAGAAAAATACAGAATGACATTTAAAGGTTACGGTTATTCGCGGCCAATTAGCCCGAATGAAACGATTGAAGGCAGAGCCCTGAACCGCAGAACCGAATTTAAAATTACCCGAAAATAATGATGCACTAACGCAGTCCATTTTCATGAAAGCAGCCGCGGTATTTCATGTCAACCACCAGAATATGATGATCTACCCAATTTTTCAGAAAGTTGATTAATTCGAAGGAGGATGCCAATTTTCCTGATTTTGCATCTGCCTTAATGGCGGCAACTTTCTCAATGAATTGTTTGTGTTCCTGCAAATGTTCGGGTGATTCAGTATAATTGAATTGCCTGAAGAAAAATTCTTCCTTGTGAAAATGTATCACAGCGTAATTTTCCAGTTCAGTAATAATCCTGACGGTGGTTTGTGCTGCCTGTCCTGACTTCAATGCCTTAAACAGATTGTCCAGAAGCCTGAAGATTTCTTTGTGTTGATTGTCGATCGACTGAACTCCAACACTGTATTTTTCTTCCCATTGATAACCAAGCATATTTTTCAGTTTTAAGAATTCAAAAGAAACTGTTTTCTTCGAGATTTTCAACCTCAAATCTGGAAATCAAGGCTGAAAGGCATTGGCCCGTCAAGATTATAGGGTGTCGCCTGATAGACGTAATAGTTGAGCCAATTCGAAATCAACAGGTTGGAATGGCCTCTCCACCGCATAACAGGTTCCTTATTCGGATCATTATCAGGATAATAATTTGCGGGTATCTGTATGGGAAGGTTTTTCTTCACATCGCGCTTGTACTCAGTGTCGAGCGTAAATCTCGAATATTCAGAATGCCCGGTAATAAAGAATTGACGGCCATTGTGAGTCATCACCATGTTAACACCCGATTCGTCAGACTTTGAAACTATTTTCAATTCACTTACTTTTTCAATGTCTGCTTCAAGCACTTCAGTATGACGTGAATGGGGCACATAATATTCATCATCAAATCCCCTAAAAATAGGTAATTTGTCATTTAAATTGCGGTGTTTAAATACTCCAAACATCTTTTCATGAAGCAAATATTTCGGAATGCCGTAAAAATGGTGCAATCCAGCTTGTGCCGCCCAGCAGATAAACATCGAAGAAGTCACATGTTTTGTTGACCATTCAAATATCTCTGTAAGTTCATTCCAATAGGTAACATCCTCAAAAGGAAGCATTTCTACCGGTGCTCCGGTGACAACCATTCCATCATAATTGTGCGATTTCAACTGATCAAAAGTCTTGTAAAAGGCCTTCATGTGTACTTCCGAAGTGTTTTTTGATTTATGCCCTTTCATCCTCAGAAAATCAATTTCTATCTGGAGTGGCGTATTGGAAAGCAAACGTATAAGATCGGTCTCCGTGGTAACTTTGACCGGCATCAGATTGACAATGATGATTTTTAACGGACGAATATCCTGCTGCGAAGCACGCGATTCGTCCATGATAAATATATTCTCTTTCTCGAGCAATTCTATTGCCGGCAATTTATCTGGAATGTTAATTGGCATAATGTCAATAGTTTAATTTGTAATACCGGAACCTCTGATTGAAGCAGAGATTCCGATAAAAGTTTTGTAAAATTAACCAATTTGGTTTAAGGCCTGATCAAAATCGGCAATAATATCGTCGATGTGTTCGAGGCCGACAGAAACCCGCAATGAGGAAGGGTAAACCCCCGCAGCTATCTGCGCATCTTCAGACAATTGCGAATGGGTAGTTGCCGAAGGTTGAATGATCAGTGTTTTGGCATCGCCCACATTGGCCAGATGGCTCACAAGTTTCAGGCTGTCAACTACTTTTATGGCACTTTCCTTGTCGCCTTTCACATCAAAAGAAAGAACACCTCCGGCACCATTCGGTAAATATTTTTTAGCAAGCTCATACGATTGATTTCCTTCCAATCCGGGATAATTTACGCTGGCCACTTTTGGATGATTTTGGAGCCATTTTGCCAAAGCGAGTGTGTTCTGAATGTGGCGTTCCATGCGCAGCGACAATGTTTCGAGTCCCTGAAGTAACAGGAATGAATTAAAAGGACTCTGTGATGGTCCAATATCGCGCAAACCTTCAACACGAGCTTTGATGATAAAGGCAATATTGCCGAACGGGCCGTCAAAGTTGAAAATATCCCAGTATTTCAGTCCGTGATAACCTTCTGAAGGTTCAGTGAATCCGGGGAATTTGCCATTGCCCCAATTGAAATTTCCTGCATCAACGATCACTCCGCCAATACTGGTTCCATGGCCGCCGATCCATTTGGTAGCCGATTCTACCACAATGTTTGCCCCGTGCTCAATCGGACGAACCAAATATCCGGCTGCACCAAATGTATTGTCAACAATGAACGGAATGTCATATTTTTTTGCCAGTGCGCCGAAAGCATCAAAATCGGGAATCACAAAACCTGGGTTTCCAATGGTTTCCAGATAAATAGCTTTGGTGTTTTCATCAATCAGTTTCTCAAATGCTTCAACGGTAAGGTTTTCAGCTAATCTGGCTTGAATACCCAGCTTTTTAAAGGTCACTGTAAACTGATTGTATGATCCGCCATACAGAAACGGTGAACTCACAAAATTATCGCCAATGCCCATGATGTTTGTGAAAGTTAAAAACTGCGCTGAATGGCCGGAAGCCACACCCAGTGCAGCAACTCCACCTTCAAGTGCTGCCATTCGCTGCTCAAATACATCGGTTGTCGGGTTCATGATACGGGTGTAAATATTCCCGAATTCTTTCAACGCAAAAAGATTTGAAGCATGTTCAGCATTATTGAAAGCATACGACGATGTCTGATAAATTGGAACTGCCCTGGAATTTGTAGTAGGGTCAACCTGTTGCCCTGCATGTAGCTGCAACGTTTCAAAATGTAATTTTCTTTCGGTCATAACTATTTGTTTTAAGGGTTAAAAAATCTAATCAAAAAAAATCTGATGAATCTCTTTGATGGCTTTCTGCGTGTCTTTCCGGTCAACAATTAAATAGCTTGCCAGATCAGAAGCGCCTGAACCACTGAGTAGTACGTTTATTTTGTGTTGGGCAACGGCTGTAAATAGTTTGGCCGATACACCATGGTGTTGCTGCATTCCATGACCAACTACCGCAATGAGAGAAACCTTGTCTTCAATGATTATTTCGCTTACTGAACTCAATGGCAATTCTCTGCAAATCTTTCGGGCCCGGGTAATTTCGTTTTTGTTCAGGATGATATTAATACTTACCTGTGAGGTAATTACAGATCGAATATTGATTCCGGAGTTATGAAATGCGGTTGTCACTTTTGCCAGAATACCGGGTTTAAAACCAACACCCGGGCCATTTAGTTTCAATACTGCAATTTCATCGGTATGCACCACGCTTTTCACAACATTGTGCGTTACAAACGATTCAGAATTAATGATCGTTGTCAATTCCTTACCTTTATTAACCAACCTGAAAACCTGAATGGGAATGTGTCTGCTGATCAACGGTTCAACAATTCGCGGATGGATTGAAAGCTCACTGAAATAAGACAATTCAGAGGCTTCAGAATAGGTCAGGCGCGGAATCAGTTGTGCATTTGGCACTATCTCGGAGTCACATGTCCTAAATTCTTTGTCGAGTTCCCAAAGTTGCAGCGAATCCGCATCAATCAAACGGGTAATTCCGGCGGCAGTATAATCAGCAGAACTTTTACCTACCCGGGCAATTTTGCCGTTTTTGGTGATTCCGTATGATCCGGGAATTAAATTTATTCCTTCTGATAATGAGTTTTTTACATTGGGCGACTCTTTGTATAAAATGGTTGCATTCCCGTATTCTTCGGTAACTATAAGTCCCAGATTTTCAGGATAAATAATTGTTGATTTAAGTTGGTTCTTCGATAAAAACAATTGCAAAACTGCCGCAGTAATCCTTTCCGAAAAACTTACAACCTGATCTTTTAGCGAGACAGAGAAATCGCCGGTAAATTCAATGCCTTTCAATAGATTATGCAGGGCATTTAATTCTGATTTTAGCAATTCATTCAATTCTGATTCCTGAAATACATTTAATTTCTGCTGGACTGAATCATTGATCTGCTGCATAATTAGTGCAGAAGATGCGGCATTGTTTATTAACAGATTGATTCCCTGCTCGATACTCTGTTGTATTTCTGGTATAGCGGAAACTACCACAACGGCTTTTTTTCCTGATGCACTCAAAAGATTGGCGAATGCTTCCAATACATGGAATTCGGATAAGCTGTTTCCGCCAAATCGTACGACACAATTTGACATGATAAATGTTTAAAAATGAAAATTTGGGTAAATTCTTTAATCGGATGGAAGCCTTCAAACAACATGCATAATCACACCGCCTGAAGGCTAGCGCATTATCATAGGCATGACAGACATCATAAAATCATTGCAAGCTCTGGAGGAGAAAACGCAGTAAAAGCTATATTTTGCTGAATAATTCATTTTTTATAACCTGATTTTATTGAGTGCAAACATAAACAGTTTTAGCAAATAGACAAAACTATTTATAAAATGTTCAAAAAAAATCAGGTTAAATCAATATTGGCAGCTTTTCAAATCCAAACAGGTGTTTGAAATTCTTAAGGACGATGGCAGCCAAATCTTCGTGACTCATGTTTAATTTTTGTGCGGCCAGTGAATAAATCTCGCTGATTGACCCATTACTGTCATCGGTTTCCAAAAACAGCCGCTCGGCAGGAAGAAGTTTCAAAATATCGTTTTTGCGTTGATCGGAGAGCAACTTTTTGCCAACAGAAAAGTAAAAATTGTGCTTCATAAGTTGCAAAGCTGTTTGCTGATTGCCATGAAAACCATGTATAATCCATGGAATTTCTGATTTTGTTTCCTTCTTAATTTTCATTAGTTCCGGAAACGCCCGTACACAATGAATAATCAGAGGTTTAGAGCTTTTTTTAGCAATTTCAATCTGCTTCCTGAAATAGAATTCCTGTATTGCGAAGTCGTCTGTTATAGATCGGTCGAGGCCGCATTCGCCGATAGCAAGCATGTTTTCTTTGCTTATTGTAAGTTCAATTGACTCCAGACATTCTTCCGGATTGACCAGCCCGATGTGCCATGGGTGAAGTCCTGCGGAATAGTATAATTTATCATTCAGAAATGGTAAATCCTGTGCAAAAATATTTAGTATCCCGATAGAAACTTCATTTTTTACCTGATGGGTGTGAATGTCAATTTCAAACATAGTACAGCGGTTAAAAGGTCAAATTTACTTGAATTTGAAACATTTTGAATCCAATAAGATAATTTATCTTATTTTTGAAATTCAATGGTTTCAGAAAATGATTTTATCAAAAACTATAATCACCTTCATATTTCTGTTGGTACTTTTTCCGGCAATGGTAAAAGGACAAATCTCACAAGGTGGAACTCCCGTTCGTATCGAAAAACTTAAATCAGTTTTTGCTGACGATTTGATCATTTTACCACCAGTCGATAATTTAAAGATTCAAAAGTCCCATCGCATTGCCGATTCCGGTGAACCAAAGCTCAAGCCATTTCAATTTGCACATCCTTTTGATGTTTCATACGACCTGAAAAATTCCGGAAAGTGGTATTCTGATAATGAGTTGAATGTTTGGCAGTTGAGGATAAGGTCGGTGGGGGCTTATTCACTAAATGTAATATTTGGTCGTTTCAAATTGCCCGAAAATGCCCGGCTTTTCCTGATTGGCGTTAATAGCGGTGAGATTAAGGGTGCATACACTTCAGCAAATAATTCAATCAGTCAGGTATTGGCGGTTGAACCATTGGCTGACGATGAATTGCTTATTCAATATGAGGAGCCGAAAGGTGCAGTATTTTCCGGCGAAATTGAAATTTCAAGGATTTCGCATGATTTTATCGGGATTACTGCCTCCGGAACGCACCGTCCACTGGGAATATCGGGCGCATGCAATGTAAATGTGAATTGCGATGTTGCTGATGGAACCGAAGAAATAAGGGATGCCGTTTGCCGGATTATCATTTCTGGTAACGAAATATGCACGGGAACGCTCCTAAACAATACTTCGCTTGACAGAATACCATATCTGTTAACAGCCAATCATTGCATCGGAACTGAAAGAGAAGCAAGTACAGCCGTATTCCTTTTCAATTACGAAGCGCCTTCCTGTGTTTCCATTGACAGTGATGTGAGCCGTTCATTATCAGGAAGCAGCTTAAAAGCCTCGTTTGACAGTCTTGATTTTGCATTGGTACAGCTCAGTAACCCAGTGCCTTATTCTTATCGGCCTTATTTTGCAGGCTGGAACCGAAAGACACTGGCACCGTCGTCATCATTGAGTATTCATCATCCACTGGGCGATATTAAAAAGATTGCGATTGACAACGATATCGCACAGACGTCATCATTTAATGGAAGCTATGTACCCAAAGGATTCTGGAAAATTTTACGTTGGGACAACGGTGTCACAGAAAGTGGTTCTTCCGGAGGTCCGTTGTTTGACCAGAATAAATTAGTAATCGGGACATTGACTGGTGGAGCAGCAACTTGTCAGGTGCCAGTAAACGATTTTTTTGAAAAATTTGCGTTGGCCTGGGATTACCGGAAAGAAACTTCCAAACAATTAAAATTCTGGCTCGATCCGGTAAATTCTAATGTTGAAAAACTGGATGGTTTAGCGCCGGATGCCGGAACTACCCTTTGCAAACCTTTCACCAATATAAAAGATAATGACAGCTATGCTGCCATTCAGATTACAAATGGAATCACAAAGAAAGGATATTTCAGCGGTTCGAACCTTGCAGGTTTCACCGATTTCGCGGAGCAATATACTTTTGCCAGTAGTTGTGAAGTTCAGGGAATAACGCTCGGAATTGCCAAGGTAAAAACCAATCCATTGTTTACACAATCATTCATTAGTGTTCAGGTTTATGAAGGAAATGAGTTGCCGGAGACACTGTTATACTCTGAAGAATATGATATCAAAAAGTTTTGGGTTGACGGAATGAATTATTTGAAGTTTAAGAGCCCGGTAAAAACCAATGGCAAGTTCTTTATTTCTTATAATATTGACAAGTTAAATGAAGGCGATACTTTGGCTGTTTATATGGCCAACCGGAAATCTGACAAAACAAATAGCTTTTTCCTGAAAAATCAGACGGGTTGGTTGCCGTATTATTCTCAAAACCTGAGTGGGGACGGATCTGCATTATTGACTGAGCTAATTGCCTGTAATATTGATACTTTAACAGCTGATACCGTAATCATAGAGGATGATTTGACTGCCAGATTTTATCCGAATCCGCTGCAAGGAAATGAATTACTGACAGTTAAAACTGCTGATGAGATCAATTGCCCGGAAGATGTGGCTGTTTATGATCTGCTTGGTAAATTGCAAAATATTTCGTGCATTCAAAATGGCCCTAATGAACTGATGCTGAATTTTTCAGGCAAAAGACCCGGACTTTATTTTGTTCATATTGAAGCTGGTGGCCAGACAATAGTGGGTAAAATTGCATATATCCCTTAATTTTGCACTTTTCAATTCAACATGAAAATCAATATACTTTTACTTTTTACGCTCATTTTAGTCTTGTTTTCATGTGGTAATCAACCACCTAAGCAGATCAAGCCGGATTCAAATCAGTTTGCCCACGGATTTCACATCGTCAGAATGGGGGAGATTACCCGGCTCGATGTTTTTAACCCATGGGAAAATGCCCGGAATTTCATTTATTCCTATTACCTGATTCCAAAAGGTATTGCCATTCCTGATTCTTTGGCCAGTCGCGCAATTATCCGAACGCCGGTTGAAAAAGTGGTCGTTCTGTCAACGACCCACATTGGATTCATCCAGAAATTGGGATTGGAGTCCACAATAATTGGAGTTTCAGGAAAAGACTTTGTTTCAAATCCAATTGTCAGAAAAGGCATTGAGGAAGGTTTGGTGCACGACGTTGGTTACGATCAAAACCTGAACTACGAACTTTTGCTGCAATTGAAACCTGATTTGGTGATGGCTTACGGTATTGGTGCAGATGTAGCCGCCCATCTTTCAAAGATGAAAGATTTGAATATTCCGGTTGTAATTAATGCCGAATACCTTGAAGAAACACCCCTCGGCAGGGCAGAATGGTTGCTTTTTATGGGTTCATTTTATAATCAAAATGATCACGCACAACAGGTATTTAATGAGATTATTATGGATTACGATAGCATGAAGAAAATGGTATCGGAAAGCAATCACAAACCACTCATTCTTTCCGGATTGCCATACAAGGACAATTGGTGGGTTCCGGGAGGAAAATCATACATGGCCAACCTGATTGCCGATGCCGGAGGTGATTATATCTGGAAAGATAATCCGAGTCGTGAGAGTTTTGTTGTTTCGCTCGAAAACGCCATCATGAAGGCAACTCAAGCCGATCTGTGGATCAATACCGGACAAACAAACAGCATTCAGGATATTCTTGAAAGCGACGAAAGATTTCAGATAATTCCTGCATTGCAGAAAAAGATGGTTTATAACGACAATAAGCAAATGAACCCGACCGGTGGCAACGAAGTTTGGGAAACAGGAGCAGCCAACCCTCAGTATTTATTGCGCGACCTGATTCATATTTTTCATCCTGAAATCAAGTCAGACAGTGCTTTTCACTATTATCAAAAACTAAACTAATGCTGAAAGACCGTCTGATATCGAGGGATTTTTTGCTGTTTGGAATGCTTGGACTGCTTGCCATTCTGCTGTTTATTCTCGACATCTTTTTTGGTTCGCTTCTGATTCCATTTAAAACCATTTTACAGGTTCTTACAGGAACCGGAGATGTTAATCCTGAAATTAAAAGCATTGTTCTTGACTTTCGGTTACCTAAAGCAATCACTGCGGTAATGGCTGGTATGGCATTGTCAATAAGTGGATTGCAAATGCAAACGATTTTCAGAAATCCGCTGGCTGGTCCCTTTGTTTTGGGCATCAGCGCCGGTGCAAGCCTTGGAGTGGCTATTTTGGTTCTAGGGTTTTCATCGGTATTTACGCTGGGACTTTTTACCATCAGCGGCTCGTGGGCGTTGGTAATAGTAGCCTGGCTGGGGTCCGCGCTAGTACTGTTTCTGATTCTGGCGGTTTCAATCCGCATCAAAGATATTCTCACCATTCTGATTCTTGGAATGTTATTTGGAAGCGCTTCGGGCGCTTTGGTAAATATCCTTCAGTATTTCAGTAACGAGTCGATGCTTAAATCGTTTGTTATATGGACGATGGGCAGCTTGGGAAGTGTAACAAAATCGCAATTGAATGTGCTGATTCCATCGGTTGTCATCGGATTATTTTTGAGCTTTTTCAGTGTGAAGTCGCTTGATGTGATGTTGCTGGGTGAGCAATATGCAAAAAGTATGGGATTACGGGTTCGTAATGCCCGTTTTCTTGTATTTACAAGTACCAGTATTCTGGCTGGCAGTATCACTGCTTTTTGCGGTCCCATTGGATTTATTGGAATTGCAGTACCTCACATTGGCCGTTTGCTTTTTAAAACTGCCCGGCATAAAATATTGATTCCTTCGAGTTTACTGCTCGGTTCAATTGTGATGCTTTTAAGCGACATTGTTTCGCAAATGCCCGGCTACGAAAGTACTTTGCCAATTAACTCGGTTACTGCACTGGTGGGCATTCCGGTAATTATCTGGATTATTTTAAAAAACAGAAAATTTTCTTCGGTCTGATGAGCAACCAACAGGTAAATATTACGGTACGAAACCTTTCTGTGGGATACAAGAAGGGAAAGAACTTTGTTGCCATCAAGGAAGGTATCAATGTGAATGCCCATTCCGGCGAATTGATTGCATTAATTGGCAGCAACGGAATTGGCAAAAGCACTTTACTGCGCACACTGACTGGTTTTCAGAAACCTTTGGGCGGCGAAATACTTTTTAACGACCGCAAGCTGGGCAGCTTCAGTATCAAGGAATTGGCGCGGGTGCTGAGTTTTGTTTCTACGGAAGCCATTCGCGTACAAAACCTGCGCGTCTGGGAACTTCTGGCAATGGGAAGATATCCGTACACCAATTTAATGGGAACGCTGACAGACGAAGATAACCGCATCATTCAACGAGCAATCCAGCAAGTCGGTTTGGCAGGTTACGAAGACCGGATGATCGACCAGATCAGCGATGGAGAACGGCAACGCGCAATGATTGCCCGGACACTTGTTCAGGATACACCGCTCATTATTTTAGACGAGCCAACCGCCTTTCTGGATATTAGGAACAAATACGAAATTATCCACCTGTTGCACAATTTTGTAAAGACTGAAAACAAGACTGTTTTGTTTTCAACGCACGATCTGAACATTTCAACGTCGGAAGTGGATAAAATATGGCTAATGCTTGACGACAAGATGGTTGAAGGCGCACCAGAAGATTTAATTCTTGCAGGTAATTTCGATCAGATGTTTCGCTCCGACAAGGTTTATTTTAATGGCGAATCGGGAGATTTTATGCTTCGGAAAAATACGATCGGAACCTACACTTTGAAAGGCCCTGAAGGCAAAATATTTAACTGGACTTGCCGCGCTTTGCAGCGAATAGGTTTGGTTTATACTGAAACCGATCCTCTGGTTGTGATAAATATTCCTTCAGAAGAAAAAAACATGGTTTGGAAGGCCGAAATAAATTCAACGGAAAAACTCGTTTGTTCTTCACTTTATGAGTTGACTGCTGAGTTGGGCAAACGCTTGAGCGGCCTTTAAAAACCTATTTCGGAGTCACAAAAAATCCGGCCATTTTAATGGCTTCAGGAGTGCTGACAAAATCGGCTTTTGAAGTTTGAATAACGTCAGCAACCGCTTTATAAGTTGGACAATTGCGGAAGCTGATTTTCCTATTTTGGGAATGCACTTTTGCCACCAAATCTTTAAATTTCTGAAAATCCTCAAACGGAATGTTTCCGGTTCCTTTCCAACTGGTAATTTCGCTGAAATCAATTTCAATTAAAGGCATTTTTCCTGAATCCATATTTTTGTCAATATCAGCCAGACTGCCCGCCATTCCCAGAAAACTTGGCTTGATGCTATTTATTTGGTCGAGCTGACCACTGTCTTTTATAAGGATTCGGAGCTTGCCCGGATGTTTTACTCCGGCGAGCTCGAAAGTAAGCATATCAGTAAACGGGCGCATTTCGGCTGCCAGTTGTTTGTAAACCTGAATGGGCTGGCTTGAAATGTTCAAAATCAGGTAAATATCTCCTTTATATCCCGGAATAATTTCGCCGTTGTTTTTTTTATACTGATTGAAAAGGGGATATAAATAAGCATCTGTAAGTGTTGGTAATTTGTGGTTGGCGCTGTCAGGCATTAAATCGGTGACGAACAACTTGCCGTAAATATACATCACATCTGCCTCGAAATTCAGGATGCCATGACCGACTGATTCCCACAATTCAGTTTTACTGCTGAAATTTTGCGAGGAAATAATCGGCTTCGCATTCTTTTGTGAATAAACCAACTGAGCCATCAGCAAAGCCAAAAAGCCAATGAATATTTTTTTTACCATGTCTTCATTTGAAAGTCAGTAAAAATAGGTTTTATAATCTGAAACAGAAGTCACTCTGCCAAGTATTTTCCTTTTAGAAGCTTTATCAGGTTTATTCTGTGTGAAATTTGCCCCAGTGAACCAACTGTGACAAATCTTTTCTGATTTTTACCGGGGCCACCGATGTTGTATAACCAATTGGAATTATGGCAATTGGCTCAATGTGAGCAGGTAATTCCAGTTTCTTGCTGGCCAGTTCAACATCAAAATTGCAAATCCAGCAAGTTCCAAGTCCAAGTTCGGTAGCTTTTAAAACCAGATGATCAATGGCAATAGCGGCATCCACATCAGCAAAATCTTTTCCGTCCGATTTTCGTTTCCACGATTGCGAATGGTCGGCGCAAACAACAATGCAAACAGGGGCTTCTTTGAACCAGCTTCGGTGATAAACTTCGTGAATAGAGTTTAAATCTTGCTTTTCGGTAATCACAATAAAATGCCAGGGTTGGAAATTCACTGCTGAAGGAGCCATTCGTGCAGCTTCCAGAATTTCAAGAATAATACTTCTGTCAACATTTTTGCTGGTGTACGATCTGACAGAGAACCGGCTGGTAATGAGGTCGTCGAATTTCATTTATAAATTTTTTTGAGGTAAAATTAAAAAATCATTCGAATCAGGCAAAAATTATGAATTTCCAGTAATGAGTCCACGATAAAAAAGATCACTTTCATAACCGTTTTTGTCATTAAAACATTCGAATGATAATTTCTTTTGCTGATATATTGTCAGTTATTCCGGAATCAAAGACAATTTTGGCTGATCTTTCGTTGATTAGCCGGGTGGCATGATAATCGTAAAAACAAATTCGTGTTTTAAACATTATAACTACATTTGTGGCTTGAAAATTTTGATCAATTAAAACCTGTACAATGGCATTTTTAAATAAAATTCTGGGCAAATTTCTTGGCAATAAGGCAGATAAAGACATGACTGAAATAACGCCATTGCTTGAAATGACGAAAAAAGAATATGAACGCATTAAATTACTCTCCAATAATGAACTGAGAGCCGAATCTGACCGGTTAAAAGCATTGATAAAAGAGCGGATTAAACCTGAAGAAGACAAGATCGCTGAACTGAACGAACTGGCAGAAACAGTTGATATTCAGGAAAGCGAAAAAATCTATCAGGAAATTGACAAACTCGAAGAAAAAATTAAAGACAAGCTCGAAGAAGTTTTGAACGAAATACTTCCGGCGGCATTTTCAGTAATTAAAGCAACAGCCAAACTTTTTAATGACAATGAAAAGGTTATTGTAAAAGCAACCGATTTCGACCGCGATCTTGCAACAACCAGGAACAGTGTTCTTATTGAGGGCGACAATGCAATTTGGCTAAATAAATGGATGGCCGGTGGAAACCAGGTCACCTGGGACATGGTTCATTACGATGTGCAGTTGATCGGTGGTATTGTGCTGCATCAGGGAAAAGTAGCTGAAATGGGCACCGGTGAAGGAAAAACACTCGTTGCAACGCTGGCTGTTTTTCTGAATGCATTGACAAGAAGAGGTGTTCACCTGGTAACAGTCAACGATTACCTGTCGAAACGTGACTCGGAATGGATGGGGCCGATCTTCGAATTTCACGGCTTGAGTGTTGATTGTATCGACAAGCACCAACCCAACTCCGAAGGTCGCCGCAAAGCATACCTGGCCGACATAACCTACGGAACCAACAACGAATTCGGGTTCGATTACCTGCGCGATAACATGGCCATCAATCCAAACGATCTGGTTCAGCGCAAACATCACTATTCAATTGTCGATGAGGTCGATTCAGTTTTGATTGACGATGCCCGTACTCCATTGATTATTTCAGGTCCGATACCGAAAGGCGAAATTCAGAAGTTTGAAGAGCTGAGGCCCAAGGTTGAGAAGCTGTATGCAGCCCAGAGAAATGTTGTCAACCAATGTTTGTCGGATGCAAAACGAATACTGAACAATCCGAATGCTACCAAGGAGGAAAAAGAACAAGGTTCCATTTTATTGCTTCGTGCACAGAAGGGATTGCCGAAAAACAAGGCGATTATCAAATTCCTGAGCGAAGAGGGAATAAAAAGCCAGATGACAAAAACAGAGAATTACCACATGCAGGACAATAACAAGCTCATGCATATCATTACCGATCCGCTGTTTTTTGTGATTGAAGAGAAACAAAATTCAGTAGAGCTGACAGATAAAGGAATTGACCTGATTTCGGACGACGTTGAAGATCAGATGTTTTTTGTTTTGCCTGATGTTGGTTCTGAAATTGCTGAAATTGAAAACGATAAATCGCTCACCAAAGAGCAGGTGTTGGCAAAGAAAGATGAGATGCTTACCGATTATTCCATCAAATCGGAGCGTGTTCATACCATTAACCAGTTGCTGAAAGCGTACGCAATGTTCGAAAAGGATGTTGAGTACGTGGTAATTGAAAACAAGGTAAAAATCGTTGACGAACAAACCGGTCGTATCATGGAAGGCCGTCGTTATTCGGACGGTTTGCACCAGGCCATTGAAGCCAAAGAGCGGGTGAAAGTAGAAGCTGCAACCCAAACTTTCGCGACCATCACCCTTCAGAATTATTTCAGGATGTATCACAAACTGGCCGGTATGACCGGTACTGCCGAAACAGAAGCAGGTGAGTTGTGGGACATCTATAAACTGGACGTGGTGGTGATCCCGACCAATAGAAAAGTTATTCGCGACGACCGCGACGACATGGTATATAAAACCAAACGCGAAAAATACAACGCGGTGGTTGAAGAAATTGTAGCACTAAACAAGGCAGGACGTCCTGTTTTGGTTGGTACAACTTCAGTAGAAATTTCGGAATTGCTGAGCCGTTACCTGAAAATGCGCGGCATTAAGCACAATGTACTGAATGCCAAGCTACACGCCCGTGAAGCTGAAATTGTTGCCGATGCAGGGGTTTCAGGTATGGTGACCATCGCTACCAACATGGCTGGTCGTGGTACCGACATAAAATTAACTGCGGAAGTTAAAAAAGCAGGAGGTTTGGCCATCATTGGTACTGAAAGACATGAGTCGCGCCGTGTTGACCGCCAGTTACGCGGACGTGCCGGTCGCCAGGGAGACCCGGGATCATCTCAGTTCTTCGTTTCGCTGGAAGACGATTTGATGCGCTTGTTTGGTTCTGACCGTATTACCGGAATCATGGATAAAATTGGCCTGAAAGAGGGCGAAATGATCCAGCATTCGATGATTACAAAGTCGATTGAACGTGCACAGCGGAAGGTGGAAGAAAACAACTTCGGCATACGTAAACGTTTGTTGGAGTACGATGACGTGATGAATTCGCAACGTGAGGTAATTTACAAAAAACGCCGTCACGCTTTGTTTGGCGAACGCGTTGAAGTGGACCTCCTGAATACAATGTACGATGTGATTGAGAATCTGGTGAGCGAATACCAGGAAAACGGAATGTTTGAAGAATTCAACAACGACCTTATCCGCCTGATGTCGATGGAATTGCCTGTTTCGGAACAGGAATTCATGAAAATGAAACACGATGATCTGGTTGAAAAAGTATATCACGAAATGGTTGCGACTTACACGCGACGGATGGAGAATATCGCCAAGCAGGCTTATCCCGTTATCCGCGACGTTTATGAGCAAAAATCACATCTTTACACAAACATTGTTGTTCCAATTTCCGATGGAAAACATGTATTCCAGATTGTGACCAACCTTGAAAAGGCATATAAAAATCAGGGCAAGGAATTGGTCAAATCCTATCAGAAACAAACTGTTCTGATTACCATCGACGATGCATGGAAAGAACAACTTCGTGAAATGGATGATCTGAAACAATCGGTTCAGAATGCAACTTACGAACAAAAAGACCCATTGCTGATCTACAAATTTGAATCTTTCAACTTGTTCAAGATCATGGTCACCAAAGTAAATAAATCAATTGTTTCAATTCTGGCAAAAGGACATATTCCGATCAGCGATCCGCAGCAGGTGCGCGAAGGCCACGAACGCAGAGGACTTGACCTGAGCAAATTATCGACCTCGAAATCTGAATTGCCCTCGGGCCCACCAAGTCAGAGCAGACCGGAAGCGCCACAGGAACCCAAACAGTTACAACCTATCAGGGTTGAGAAAAGGGTAGGGCGCAATGATCCTTGTCCTTGTGGAAGTGGTAAAAAATTCAAGGCCTGTCACGGTAAAGACCTGGCTGATTAACTAAAAAAACGGAAAACCGGAGACTGGAAACGGGAGACAGGAAAATTAAATTGAAGTTTTCCTCTTTCCCTTCTCCGTTCTCCTTTTTCCATTCTCAGTATATTTAATCTTAACAACCCAAACAAATCGTTTGCATGGACATTCTGGCATTTATTCATTGGAACGTTAGCCCCGAAATTTTCACGTTAGGGCCTTTGCAGGTTCGCTGGTACGGACTGTTATTCGCCCTTGGGTTCCTTTTCGGGTACAATCATGGCGAAAAGATGTTCAAACACGAGAACATTGACCCGAAATGGCTCGAAAGTTTGTTTATCTACCTGATTGTTGCAACCATTGTTGGCGCTCGGTTAGGTCATGTATTTTTCTACGGATGGGATTATTATTCGCAGCATCCGATTGAAATCCTGTACGTTTGGCAGGGTGGCCTGGCCAGTCACGGTGGTGTTCTTGGGATTATAATTGCCATGATTTTATGGAGTCGGAACGTTTCGAAACGATCAATTTTATGGGTTTTGGATAGGGTAGTGGTTCCGAGTATTTTTGTGGCTGCGCTGATCCGTTTTGGAAACCTGATGAATTCTGAAATTTACGGTGTCGAAACGACTTTGCCATGGGGTTTCATTTTCGAACGCAACCATGAAACAGTTGCAAAACATCCGACACAGATTTATGAATCGCTGAGTTACCTTTTAACTTTTGGCGTAATGCTTTACATGTACTGGAAAACAAAAGCCAAAGATTATCAGGGCATGTTGGTCGGTGTATTCTTTATAATGGTTTTCACCGCACGGTTCTTTGTAGAATTTATTAAGGAAGACCAGGAGGCATTTGAAGCAACCATGAGTCTGAATATGGGCCAATGGCTGAGCATTCCGTTTATAATTATAGGAATTGTTCTTATTGTTCTTGCTATCCGTAAAGGACCGGTATATTATAAAAACCTTGAAGTAAAAGAAGTAAAAGGGAAAAAATAAGATATTTAATACCTATTGAAAACCCTGAAATTGCAGACGAAATGCTGCGATTTCAGGGTTTTTGTTTGATGACAATAGTGAAGCGATTGATTACAAACAGATCCGATAACTTAAAGCTATCGGATCTGTTTGTAATCAGGCGGAAGCGGGTGCTAATCCACTGGTTCTTCTTGTTCTTCTTTTTTTGCGGTGCGTCTTGCCAATAGGTCGGAATAATATTTACGGGTGGCGTTCAAAAGGTTGAGCGATGTGATGAAAAGTGGTGTGTTCAGCGCTTTGGCCATGGCCAGCACATAGACTGTAAATTCGCTGTACATTTTCAACATTTCTATGCGAATACTTTTCAAATCGAAGGTTTCAGTCATCGCGGCAGTCATCATCCGGCCACTAAACAGGGTTTTGAATGCTTCGTTGGCATTTGAAAGCCGCGTTACATAGCGATCCATCTGAAGGAAGTTCACTTTCTGACTGTAGTTTGGTTTCGACAACTCGCTGATCAGTTTGTCGATTCCAAGGGTTTCGGCTTCGTAGTTCAATTTGGCTAAATTTTTATACGAACCAAATAAAATACCAAGGCTCCGGCTGGCTTCCACTTCATCCGGATCGTCTGACAAAGCGTAGAGTTTTATGCACAATCCCAATGCGCTTACCGCTTTATCGCGAACGCCATCGGCCTGTACTATTTTTTCGGTTTCCTCATTTTTTTGCACCTGAGCAAGTGCCTTTTCATACAAATTCGAATGATTTGCCAATCCCTCCACGTAATTATTATACGGCAAATCGGTTAACGAATTCGGATCGATCGTTGCCAAATCGCTCTGGAGACGATGAATCAACTGTCCAGCTTCCATGTTGGTTAAAGCGCTGGCGCTTAAAGTTTCAAGATTATAATCCATAATTGAAGTTTAAAGATGTGAGCTAATTTAACACATTATTTTCATATAATAACTGCTGATTTCAATTAAATTAAGCAAGTGAAGCGATTTATTGTCATATTCCGTAATTGACTCACCCTTAAGTTCGCAATTGGTCTTCTTCCGCTCTTTTGAAAGAGAGGAGAAACCACAATTTACCGGAGCGGATTGAGATAGAAATAGCGTAGGATGCCTTCGCTGAATCCACGCAATCGTTTTGGAGCGGAAAAACTCCTCGGACAAGTCCGCGCGCATGGATTGGGATTAAAAAATGCCTCGGACGATTCCGCGCAGCCGGTTTGGAGCAAAAAAAGACGTCGGATGGGTTCGCGCAATCAGTTTGGAGCAAAAAAAACTCTCGGACGATTCCGCGCAGCCAGTTTGGAATGAAAAATGTCATTGGATGGGTTCCCCGGGTTGGTTTGGGATTATGCGACATTCTGTTTGGCTCGTAAAATCGCGAAGCGATTAAATGTGATTAGCCATGTATGAAATGCATGGACGATGTTCGGTGTTGGCACGCAACCCCGCGAGGGGTTGAATGGAATGAATCAATTATTTCCAGTTGTTCAACCCCGTTCGGGGTTGGGTTCGCGATCGTTATTCGTTTCCATGGGTTTCGCCCATGGCTATTCACATTAAAGCCCGTTGGGCTTGTCCTTAGACAAACCGTATGTTTTACTCAGTGGCTATTTCTACCTTATGCGCCCGATTTTTCACGGACCTGTTTTCCCAACCGTTCGATTTCCTTTTTCCGCGTTGCAATTATATTTATATATTGCTGGCAGTTGAATTTATGTTCCTCATTGTTCTGTTTATAGGCTGAATACGAAAGCACCAGCCAGTCGATCGCAGCATCCGGTTTTCCTTCCATTTCGCAAAGCAAAGCCATGTTGTATCGTGCTTTGGCGGCGATGTTCCGGTTTTTATTTTTTGTTTCGCGGTTGTATATTTCAGCGGCTTTCAGATATTCGCCGTTCAGGCATAAATTTTCAGCCGCACGCATATTGTCATTGTGCGACCTGTAATAACTGCGTTCAACTTTCAGCCACGTTGGAACTATTTTGGCTCCGAAAGTTTTTCCCAGATACTCTGAGGCATTATTCAGTAATAACCGGTGATTGGCATCCGTACCAAATAGTTCAGGATAAACAGTGTTTCCGTAGTACAAATCGTCGGGCTGCCTGACCAGATAGACAGAGGTATCGCCTTTGAAGGAAACTGTCCATAAAAGATTGGCACTGACACTCTCTAACCTGGTACTTGTTCGAAATTCGGGAAATTGTTCAATGACGAGATTGTCTGAATAATAAACTTTATTATTTGAAAAGTGATCCGTTATATGAAAAAAATCCAGAAATATAAAGGCATCAGCACCTGTTTTTTTGTGCAATTCAGAATAATAGATCAGGCTGTCACTTCCGGAGAACAGGTAATTCATCGAATCCTTGTAATTGATCACTCTTTGGAAATACCCTTCAGTGTTGAGAAAATCGGCCAATGCATCAACGCATTCATTTGAAAGATCGCGATAACTGATCAATTTATTGGTCAGCATTTTTTTATTGTCCCCATCAGAATACCTGAAAGTGATGGTATCCGATTGAAAAAGATCGCGTTTAAAAATGGCGACGGTATCAATATCTTCGGGCATTGTAAAATAGCCGGGTTTCAGTATTTCCACCTGAATGGAGCTCATATTGTAGGTGGTTACGCATGACGATGCGAAAACCATAATTGCAATCAGTAGAATGCAAAAAAATCTACAGTTCATAGTTCATCGAATTTATCTTTGCCAATTCGATTTTCCGCTTTGCCAGAACGGCTGCATATTTCCTGATGATTTTATTTTCATCGGCAAAGGAAGGAGAGGAGCTGATTTTCGACGCCTTGTTGTTAAGTTCAATTGCTGCTTCAATATTTCCGTCCATTTCGCCGGCAACGGCAAGATTGTAAAGCGCATGAATTTTATGGCGTTTGTTTTTGCTTTCGGTATATTTTTGCCACAAAGCCGATGCTTCTTCCCATTTGTTCATTTTCGCAAGGCCTGCAGCTTTCTTAAAATCAGCCTGATTGGTCGATAAAGTATTGCGGTAAACGGTGGCCCAGTATGGAATTATATTTTTCGAATAATTTGCGCCCACCAAACCGGCAGCAATTTGTACGGCTGCCTTTTTATCCGGAATTCTGGAAGCCAAATAGTTTTCCTTATTGTCGAATCCGTCCCAGTACACAGTGTCAACCAGGGAGGTATGGCTAATCATACGGTTTTTCGAAACATCAAAAATGGTCCATACACTGGCAGTTAAAACTTGTGCAACAGAACGGCCATCCTCAGAATTTTTATAAATGGAGTAAAATCCCGAATACGTGTCAAGCATGATCAATGCATCGGCACCGGTTTTTGATCCTATTTCCTGAATCAGGTTTTTGGATGGAGCATGTAGGTTTTTTACAAATTGTACGGGAAAGCTTGAAACAGGCAACGCGGTAATTTTATTGAACCGTTTCTGAGTCTGTAATTTTTGCAACAAACTGTCGAGGCACGCCTGAACGGAAATACTGTCGGTGTTAAATGTTTTTCTGTTTTTTACCAGCCTGAAATCTCTGGAATAGTAATTCTGCAAGGTGTCGTTCTGATACTTCAGGTTCCGGCTAACGATTGTAACATTTTTAATTTCAGCCGGTAGTGTGATTTTGGCTGGCTGAAAAACTTCGATAGGAAACTCATTTAGGGTAACACATGAACTCAAAAAGAACAACGAAACAATTCCTGAAATCGTTATCAACTTCTTCATGGCCGGATTGGTTTTATTTGGTTAGTTTACTCTCTTTTAATGTATTCAGTTTCTTCAGATATACTTCGGTTTGGTATTGGTAATTAGAGTAAAATGATTTCAATCCCCATTCAATTGCCTGATCAATATTTCCATCCAGCTCGCTTGCCAGAGCCAGGTTGTATTCGGCCCTGCTTCTTATTTTCTTGTTGGTCGATTGCGCTTTTTCGAGCCAAAATGCTTTTGCTTCCACTACTCTGTTTTCGTTCATCAATTGTTGACCCTGATCGTTTTTCAGGTCGAACAAAAAATAGCCCCGCTTTTCGGAGAACCAGGTTGGTGATAATTTGCTATCAATATCCAGAGCGATTTTGATTCCGGCATTGGTCAGCGATTCTTTGATGGATGGTAGTTTGGCAAAAAGCCTTTGCTGCGTATAATCGGCACTTTCCCAGTAAATCGTATCAATCAGTTCAAATTCTTTCACCGGGCTTTTTGCTCCCGGCTTATAAATCCTGAAAAAGGCATTGTATTTCAGGTCTTGCGAAGCGTAATAGGAATAACTGGTGCCTGTAGTCGGGTCGGTATATTTTTCGGCAGAAAAGTCGGCCATTACTTTGGCCGAGAATCTTTCCAAAACCATCAAGGCGTCGGTGTTGTATTGATTGCAAATCTGGCTAACGAGCAAATTGCTCAGGGTATCCGGTAGTATTTCGTATGGCAGCTCACGTTTAAAGTTCCTTTCAACCGGTACAACCACATCGTAGCGGTCCGATTCAAATAAAAGTTCGGCGAGTGCGCGGATGGTGGTATCGGCGGCTGTGCTGTCGAGTACAATTTTTGATAGCTGAAAGCCCTGACGGTAAAAATACAATTGCAGCGAATCTTCCTGATAATTTTCAAACTGATTGTTCATGGCGCGGTTCATCAGCGTAAGACTTTGTATATCTGGAGGCAAATCGTCCTTTGCAGGACGTGCATTTTCGATGGTTAACGTGGTATAGTAGCTTTTGCAGGATACAAAAGCCAATACAGTCAGGCAGAAGAATACTATTTTATATGTTTTATATTTGCGAATAAACAGCATTTTGTGTCCTTTTTAATAAATTCCCCAATACTTCCTGAAAAACCACTCAACTCCCAACAAAATTATCAGCACGAAAAACATGGTTTTCAGATTGATCCACTCCGTTAAAAATGTTTGCTGATGTTCCTGTGCGGCTATTTGTTTATTGTCGCCAATTGCATCAAGTAATGTGCCATATTTATCAATCGGAACAAACTGACCACCGGTTTGTTGGGCTATCTGATACAATAACCCAAAATCGGCCTGAATATTTTGCAATTCAACTTCATTTTTCAGAATACTGAAGCTGCCTTTTTCTTTGAATTGCTGATTTCCCAATTGTGTCTCGGCCTCGAAGGTGTAATCGCCCGGTTGCAGGTTGCCAGCGTTCAGCCTGTAATAGTCAGAGGTTCGGTCAAAAGTGTAATTGTATTCTTTCAGGCTGTCGCTTTTAATCCTGATGTTTACGTCAGGAGTATTTACCAGCTCGTAACTATCGTTGTACAACTCGGCTGTAAATTCAATATTGTCGGTTTCCTGGTATAGCGCCGGATAATTTACGTTGAAATTGTCTTCATTTTCTTTTAACGAAACGTATTGCACGATTTTCTGCATCAGTTCGTTAAAAGCTTCATGATCGCCACTGTTCTGGTAGTTGAACAACCGCCAGCGCCAGATACCTTCGCCAACAATAAAGCCGATTTTCCGGCCTTTGTCGTTTCCAAATGCCATGATTGATTTTGAGGTGCGAATATTTTTTACACTCTGACTTGCCAAACTTTGCAGCAAGGGTGAAATTTCAGTATTGCCAAACGGACTGATCAGCGGGGGAGCCATCGAAAGCAAGTCTTTTGTTTCGTTTGAAAGAACGAACAACGAAAAGTTTTCATCAAAAATGGCTTGTACTTCTTCGGTATTGTTGCTGGCAGAAATCTTCATTCCAATTTCAAGCGTATTCAATTGCTCAAGCAAAGTATTTGGGCCAATCAGAAATAAAACCGGAATTCTGCTGTCTCTTATCTTGGTTAAAAGTGTGCTCGCAGCATTTTTTTTCGACGGAATTTGGTTAAAAACGATCAGGCTGTATTTTTTTAGGCTATCGGGAATCTCGTTGCCTGTAACTAATTCTGTTTCATAATTCTGAAGCTCCGACAGGCTATTGCGAAGGGCACCCAAATCAGGATGCGGACCATCGCTGAGCAACAGTATTTTCTGCTTGTTTTCCAATACCTGTATTACAAATTCATATTCGTTATTTTTGATATTCGATTCTTCAGTAAAAGGCCTGACCCTGATTTTATAATGCTGAAGTCCGGTTTTTGTGGCTTCCGGGCTGGCAAATTCGAGTTTGAAATCATCGTCAGAAACAACAGAAACAGTACTTGAATAAATTATTTTTCGATCGTTCTCAATTTCGATGTAGGCAATTTTATTCTTCAGTTTCGAAAACTTTAATTCAATTTCAATTGGAAACTTATTCTTCAGAAAAGCCACTTTATTTGTTTTTACACTTCTGATACCCGCATCAACTTTGAGTGTCGTATCGCCAACTCCGATGGAATAAACCGGGAATTTCAGGGCTGAAGCAAGATTGACTGGATTTTGGCCCTGATTGTAAATGCCATCGCCAACCAGAATCATTGCGCCAATATTTCGATTGATATAATTGTTTTTCAGTGTTTTAATCATCTGTCCGTAATCCGAACGCCTTTCCGTTCCAGTGATTGGGCCGTTTGATTCAACTTTTTCGCCAAACGACCAGAATTCAACCTCGTAGTCATTGGAGAAACGCTCTTTTATGGTTTTCGACAATTCTTCAAAAGCCGCGGTTTGTGGCTTCACCGACATGGAATTATCCAGCGCAACTGCCAGAATTGGCAATTGTTTTATCTTCTTCACTTTCCTTATTAACGGAGAAAGCAGGAACAGAAAAATCAGAAAAAGGGAGGCGAACCGGAGAAATGCCAGAAAAGTTTTCTGAAAGGTCGAAAGGTTTGAATTATCTGAATTTCGGTAATACAACAGAAAACTGATAACAGAAGATAAAAGCAAGGCCAGCAGAACCCACCATCCGGAAAAACTATGATCAAAACTAATTTCCAAAGCGTACAATTTTTATAGAGAGCCAAAATTAACAAACTTGAGCTATAATTTTCTATATTCATCACCTTTAATCAGCTACAGTACATGAAGTATATATTTAGTTTTGCTTTGATAATTTTCATCTTCACAAATGCTACGAATGCTCAGTTTTTCCAAACCGGGCAAGATCCTTCGCAGATTCGCTGGAGGCAAATATCTACCGAAAAATTTCAGATAATTTATCCTGAAGAGTTTGGTAAAGAGGCACAAAGATTAGCGTTCATTCTGTCGAAAGTCTATGAATACGGATCGAAAACGATGAATTTCGATCCCCGTAAAATTTCGGTGGTTTTGCATACTCGAACCGTCAAATCGAATGGTTTGGTGGCATGGGCACCCAAACGTATTGAGCTTTTTACCACTCCACATCAGCAAATTTACGCTCAGGATTGGCTGGAACAACTTGCGTTGCACGAATTCAGGCATGTGGTGCAGATGGATAAAATACAAAGTGAATTACCGTTTCTGTTGAAATTTATTTTAGGCGAACAGGCCGCAGCAATTGTCACCGGTGCGTATTTGCCTTTTTGGTTTTTGGAAGGCGATGCGGTGGTAACTGAAACTGCTTTATCGAATACCGGTCGCGGAAGAATGGCTGCCTTCAGCATGGAATACCGCGCCCAGTTGGCTGAAAAAGGGAAATATTCATTCGACAAAGCTTTTCTGGGTTCATACAAAGATTTTGTACCCGATCATTACAAATTGGGCTACTGGATGGTTGGCAAAAGCAGGGAAAAATATGGCGCGCAAATCTGGTCGGATGTGGTGCACAAAGTTGGTAACCAACCTTTTTCAATCACTCCGCTAAATTCGGTATTGAAAAAACAAACCGGAATGAACAGCAAGCAGTTGTACAATCAGATTTTCGATGACCTGAAAACTTATTGGCAGAAGGATTCTAATTTGCAATCAACAAGCAGTAGTTCAGTAGTTTCACCAACAGTAAAAAACTATACTGATTACCTTTATCCGGAGTTTTACAAAGACTCTTTCATTGTAGCTTACCGAACTTCGATTGACGATATCGGACGTTTTGTTTTGATCAGTCCTGATAAAACTGAAAAGGTAATTTATACACCCGGGACAGTATTTGAAGAATCGGTTTCGGTGAAAGACCAGTTGATCATCTGGGCTGAAAGACGTGCAGATATTCGGTGGTCACATGCTGACCGGTCGGTAATTTTGGTTTATAACATCGAAACAAAAACAAGGCAGGAAATATTTTCAGAAAACAAACTTTTTAGTCCTGTCATTTCTCCTGATTTAAAATCATTTGCAGCAGTAGAAGTTGATCCGGAAAATCATTTTTTTCTGTCTGTGTTCGATATTAATTCAGGAAAATTAATGGAACGGTTCCATACCGACGATAACCAGTATTTCTTTACACCGTGCTGGGACGAAAAAGGGGAGAAGCTGTACGTTGTAAGTCTTTCGTCGAAAGGGAAATATCTGGCTTCGTACGATCTTCAATCAAAACATTTTCAGCAAATTACCCCGGTAACTTTTGGCAATCTGAAAAATCTGGTTTTCACTAATAACCAAATTGTAATCTCTGCCGATTTTTCAGGAAGCGATCATTTGTATTCAGTTGATCCAGCCAGCCATCAGATTTTCAGGATTTATGAAGCTAAATTCGGAGCCGATTATCCATCGGCTGTGAATTCAAAAAATCAAATTCTTTTCAGTAATTATTCTGCTTTAGGACATCGGCTTTCAATGGTAAATCTGAATGACAATAGCAATCATTATAAAGTAACTGATATCAGTCTGAAATCGAACAAATTAGCTGATAATCTTGCAGCTCAGGAGAAAGGAATTCCGGATTTTGCCAACAATGATTCGATAAAATACCCTTCAAAAAAGTATTCTAAACTCGGACATTTGTTCAATTTCCACAGTTGGGCGCCTGCTTATATCGACGTCAACAGTTACGAAATCAGACCGGGCGTTTCAGTATTTTCTCAAAACAAACTTGGAACCGCTGAAACCAGACTAGGATATAATTACAACATTGCCGACCGCACCGGAAAGTACAGTGCCGCATTCAATTATTCAGGTTGGTTCCCTGAAATTGATGCTGAATTGTCTTATGGAGACGAAGCTTCAAATTATTATCAGATCACAAATACACTCAATCAACAAAATCAGGTCATCCGAAGCGATACAACTGTTCAACGTTTTACGTGGAATGAAATGACTGCTGATTTCGATATCAGGATTCCGTTGGATTTGTCGAGAGGAAAGCATTCGGTAGCGCTTTTTCCTGAAATAAAATACAGTTTCAATAAGGTAACTCACAATAAATTAACACCTGATAATTTTTATTCCGGCGACTATCATGCACTGACCTATCGATTGTATTATTACCATTTATTGCGTCAAACCAGCCAAAATCTTATGCCCAGATGGGGTCATCAATTTGATGTAATTTTCAGACACACACCTTTTATTGGCAACGATCTTGGCTCACTTTCCGGAATTCAATCGGTGTTGTATTTTCCCGGTTTGACAAAGAATGACGGGATTAAAATTTATCAGGGATATCAGGAAAAAATATTTAACCAAAACCATAATTTTTCAAACTTTGTGCGGTTTCCCCGTGGTTTTCAGGGATTCCAAAATAATAGAATGTATTCACTGGCAGTTGATTACCGAATTCCGTTGGCTTATCCTGATATAAGCTTTGGTAAACTGGTTTACCTCAAACGTATAAAAACTTCGCTGTTTTACGATTATGCATGGTTATCAGCGCCTATTCTCGACCAGAACGATAAAATAATCCCTAATCATTATCAATTTGAAATGAATTCGCTTGGTGTGGAACTAACTTCCGATATGAATATTTTAAGATTTTTTGCTCCGATCGACCTGGGAGTCAGATCGATTTATCTGCCGGATTCTGAAAGTTTCAGATTTGAACTTCTGTTTTCAATCGATTTCAACGGTTTGTAGTTCGGTAAAGAGTCAGTACAGTAATTTCAGGGCGCATTTCAATCCTGCCGGGAAATCCAATTGTTCCAAGTCCTCTGTTCACGTAAAGATGCTGATTATCTGACTTATATAGTCCTCCCCAATGCTTCTGATTAAACCAGATAGGACTGAATTCGATTCCAGCAATTTTTATCCCGAATTGAGCTCCATGGGTGTGGCCTGAAAGTGTCAGCGGAATATCAGTTTGAGGAACAACAATTGACTTCCAATGAGAAGGATCGTGCGACATTAAAATCTTAAACGATTGATCAGTAATCCCTTTCATTGCATCATCCAGATTGGCATACTGAGGAAATGGCGCATGACCCCAGTTTTCGACACCGATCAATGAAAATGCGGTATCTTTCACAGCTATTCTTTCACCTTGGTTCAGCAAAAGTTTAAATCCGGCATGCGTTAAACTGCTTTGTGTCTGTTGCAAATTTTTTCTCTTGCTTGCAGTATCGGGCCATGTTGAGTAGTCGCCATAATCGTGGTTTCCCTGAATGGCATATTTCCCATATTTTGCAGAGAGCTGTTTTAAATAGGGTTCAAACCCAATAGTTTCTTCGCCAAAATTATTCACCAAATCTCCGGTAAATAACAACAAATCAGGATTTAGTTGATTCACAATCATGACAGTTTTTTCCATCACTTCCGTATTCTTTCCAAAACTGCCCAGATGAATATCAGATAGTTGAATTATTTTGAATCCATTCAGTTGCTCTGGTAAATTTTCAAAATACAGATTTTCCTGCCTGACATTCACCTGGTAGCGTCCAATAAAAATACCATAAACAATCACGAAAAAGAATCCTGAACAAATAAGGAGAGAACCTGTGATTAGTATCATTTGTGAACGCTTACCAGCCAGCCATCTGAAAATAAACGAAACAATGGTCGTAAATGAAAAAATGAATTTGGGCAACAGGTTCAAAAATGCAACAGTTATTACCACATAGAAAAGTGTATAATTTTTGGCTTGGCGAATCACCTCCGGATTCGCGAAAGCGTATAGTAGGAGCCCGGTTGACAGTATGCTTATGAGAAGATACAATACTGTCAGATTGATTTTGATTTTTTTTGAACGTTGCTTGATCAAAAGCCAGAACCCGGAATAGGAGATTAGCTCAATCAAAAAAACAAAGGCAAAAAAGAATAGCAAAAATGCGGAAGGAATTCCTCTCATAAATTCAAGTTTTAATCAAAAACAGAAAAATACACTTTTTAAGACCGTCTTTAGCCCACTCAAACCACTTTCTAAGCTATTTGTTGAAAAATTGTCTGTTTTCGTCCAGAAGAGAATGTGCAAGATAGATGATGTTTGTTAATTAAATGTCATTATATCAGCATCTTGAAGTAATATAAATTGATTTTAGACTGATTTAGAATTGGATATTTCCAACAAAGTTGAGAGAGGGCAGGGAATAGGTTCATATTTTCAAAGTTGACGACAAAAGCAAAAAAAAACTGGTCCATTCATTTTTTTATTCGACGGAGGATATTGAAATCGATCTGTTGGAATTAATATTCCTCTTTTTCTTGCCAAATCAGAATCTTCACAGGAGCTGACAAATCCGGAGTCTATACTGAAATAGAGATTCGTTATTACCGACTACAGAATTCGCATAAATTCACAAAAGGCAACAGTAAAAAAGCATTCGATTTTGTTTATAAATGTAAAATTCACATTGAAAGTACATTTGTAAATGCACACAGTACAAAATATTTCAGGAAAATAAATAGAGTAATTAACATCAATACCTCAGGTTAAAAGCCATTTTAAATACATCTTAAAAATCAATATAAAATATTCTATAACAGTATATTAAACTGATATATATCTACTATAAGTTGAAACGATTGTTTATATATGTGCATTTGTGTGGTTTATTCGTAATTTAATTGATATAAGTGTTTCTTTTTCAGTATTATACTTGATTCACCTAAAGTTTATATAAAATAAATTTATCGCCATTTTTTGTATGAAACAACTATTTGTACACAAATGTAATTAGTCAAAGTGCATAATTGTAAACGTAAATTCAATTCGATTTTATTACATTTGTACATTCATTAATTTACATTTATATGGAAGACAGGATCAGGAAATTTATGGACTACAAGGGAATTTCTCCTTCAGAATTGGCCGATGCTATTGGAGTTCAGCGATCGAATGTTACCCATGTTCTAAAAGCAAGGAATAAGCCCAGTTTCCAGTTCATTGAAAAACTATTACAGATCTATCCTGAAATAAATGCAAAATGGTTGTTGCTTGGAGAAGGCAACATGATTGAAGGCGCTTCAAAATCAAGAACATTGTTTGACCCAATTCCTGAGCCTGCGGTTAAACCGCTAATCAAAGAGTCATTCAATGATCCGATTGATACGAAAAAAAGTATCGATCCTGTAATCATCAAAGATTTGCCACCGACTGAGCCAAAAGAAAATACTTTATCAACACCACTGCAAGAAAAAAAAGTAGCTGAAAATGAGTTGTATGATTCCTTTTTTGGCTCTGAAAAGCCTATAGAACGGCTAATTGTATTTTTTAAAGACCAAACTTTTAAGGTTTATAATCCATCCCGATAAGTTTTTTGAACTATATTTGCCGTCAAATTCTACTGCATGAAAAAGACGGTTGTTGATTTATTATTGCTTGAAAATAAGCAACTTAACAAGGATAATTTTCTATTAAAACTTCAGTCACCTGTACCTGTTTCTGATATATTTCCCGGACAGTTTGTAAATGTTGAAATTAAGGAAGCACAGGAAATATTCCTGCGGCGTCCCTTTTCTGTTC
The DNA here is from genome assembly GCA_019459485.1 of Prolixibacteraceae bacterium. Taxonomy (GTDB): domain Bacteria; phylum Bacteroidota; class Bacteroidia; order Bacteroidales; family Prolixibacteraceae; genus Aquipluma. Next base: position 21,048 of record JAIBEZ010000049.1, on the reverse strand, counting down.
TTGATGTCGATTATCAAAACCAAACCATTTCTTTGTTGGTTAAAATTTTGGGCAGGGGTTCAAAAAAATTAACAGAGACGCAACCAGGAGTTCAAATAAGTACAATCCTTCCATTGGGTAAGTCGTTTACCCTTCCAGAAAAGAATGACCGTATTTTGTTGATTGGCGGTGGAAGCGGCGTAGCTCCTATGTTGTTTCTTGCAAAACTTTGCGGACTTGATCCTGAAAATGTTCACATATTGATTGGTGCCCGATCTATTTCAGATCATGTTGATATTGAAGAATATAAACCTTTCGGAAATTTCTATTTTGCTACCGAAGATGGTTCTTTAGGCGAGAAGGGATATGTTACAAATCATCCGGTATTTACAAATCATCTGAATGAATTCACAAAAATATACACTTGTGGACCAGATTTGATGATGAAAGCAATTGGCCGAATTGCACTGGACAAGCAAATCTTTTGCGAAGTTTCACTCGAAAATATGATGGCCTGTGGTTTTGGTGTTTGTTTGTGCTGTGTTGAAGATACCAAGGCCGGGCATAAATGCGTTTGTACTGATGGACCGGTGTTTAATGTAAATGATTTAAAATGGTAAATTTAGGAATAAGAATACATGAGTTGGATTTCAAGAATCCGATCATGTTGGCTTCCGGAACTTGCGGATTTGGCGAAGAAATTGCCGATTTTCTGGATCTTTCAAGACTTGGAGGAATAGTTGTAAAGGGAACCACTCTTAAGCACCGGGAAGGAAATGCATACCCGAGGATGGCCGAAACTCCCTCCGGAATGCTCAATGCAGTTGGCCTGCAAAACAAAGGAGTTGATAATTTTATTGCAAATATTTATCCACGTATAAAAGACATTGATACCCATATCATTGTAAATGTAAATGGCTCTACTATTGAAGATTATGTAGCGTTAACTGAACGGTTAAATGAGTTGGATAAAATTCCGGCAATCGAACTAAACATCAGTTGTCCGAATGTAAAAGAAGGCGGAATGGCGTTTGGAATTAGCTGTCCATCAGCCGAAGCGGTTGTAAAAGCTGTCAGAAAAGTTTACAGCAAAACATTAATCGTAAAATTATCTCCCAATGTTACAAATATTGCTGATATAGCAAGGGCCGTAGAAAGTCAGGGTGCCGACAGTGTTTCACTTATAAATACCTTACTAGGTATGGCTGTAAACGCTGAAACACGGAAACCGGTTTTGTCAACCATCACTGGTGGTTTATCCGGTCCGGCAATAAAGCCAATTGCGCTCAGAATGGTTTGGCAGGTTTACAATGCGGTAAAAATACCTGTGATGGGGATGGGTGGAATTATGAATGCTACCGATGCCATTGAATTTATGATCGCCGGTGCATCTACAGTTCAGGTTGGAACTGCAATTTTTATCGATCCAACTATTCCTGTGCAGATTGTTGATGGCCTGACTTTGTATATGGAACGACATAAAATGCAGTCTGTTAGCGAATTAATTGGGAGTTTACAATGCTGAATTATCTTTTGAAACATATCTGCACAAAAAAAATCATTCTGGTTGGACTAATTTTCTTTCTGATAGTTTTTCGTATTTCAACACCCAAAGATCGGGATGAAATTCGGAATAGCATGGAGGATGTCGAGGAAGATGGATTGAACTTCCTGATAACCAACGACCTTTCAGAATTCAAGGAAAGCAAAGTCATTGAAAAACAAGCGAATGAATTTCTTCGGCAATGGAATCTAGCTGGCATGACCATGTCGGTAGTGAAGAACGGAAAACTGGTTTATGCGCAAGGTTTTGGATATTCTGACGTAGAAGCAAAACAGCCGGTTTCACCCGGACAATTGTTCAGGGTTGCCAGTATCAGCAAACTAATAACTGCCGTTGCCATCATGAAATTAGTTGAGGATAAGTCAATCACCCTTGACTCGAAAGTGTTTGGACCAAAAGCAATCATTAAAGATTCTATTTTTAATTCAGTAAAAGACCCGCGTATTTATAGTATTACCGTTCGTCACCTTTTGGCACATGCCGGTGGTTGGTCGCTGCGGTACGGCGATATGGCATTTAATTCGCTGTTGGTACTCGAGTTAAATGGCGAAAAAGGAAGTGCAACTATTGATTCCTATAGTCGGTTTGTTTCAACCCGAAGATTGCATTTTGATCCGGGAACCCGATCTTCGTACTCAAATATGGGATACATGTTTTTAACAAAAGTTGTCGAGGCAGTTTCAGGTCAAAACTACGAGAAATATGTGCGCAACGAAGTTCTGAAACCGATTGGTATTACAGATATGCACATTGGCCGAAGTTATCTTTCAGATCGTAGGTTTAATGAAGTGAAATACTATGAATCAGATGACAATCAACTGGTTTCATGTTTCGATGGCTCAGGAAGGATGGTTCCAAAAGCTTATGGTGGCAATCCGATTGAGTTGCTGGGGCCGGCCGGTGGCTGGATTGCTTCGTCGGTTGAACTGGCAAAGCTGATGGTGATGATCGACGGTTTTAAAAGTGTTCCTGATATGTTCAAAGGCCACTTAATTGATCAGATGACTGAAAATAAGTTATTTAGGGGACCATTGGGTTGGAAAACAGTAAAAGACAACGGCGATTGGATCAGAACCGGGAGTATGGCCGGAACATCTGCTATTATGAAACGGCAGAGCAATGGATTTTCATGGGTAGTCATCATAAATTCAAGTAGTTGGAAGGGATCTAAACTACCGTATTACGTCAATTACATGATGGGAAAAATTGAACACTCGGTTAAAAGTTGGCCAAAACACGATTTGTTTAAATATAAACCAAAAGATTAATCTGTCTGATACTTTATTTGACTTACATTGTTGAACTTTTCAATCTGTTTCTTGTTAATTAGTTAGTTTGAAAACTCGAAATTCTTAATGTTAAATAAAGGTAAGTATGTCAGAATTTAAAATCCAGATGCCTAAACTGGGCGAAAGCGTTCAGGAAGCTACCATCACAAAATGGTTCGTCAAGGAAGGCGATCAAATTGAAGAAGATCAATCACTTTTTGAAGTTGCAACTGATAAGGTTGATTCAGAAATTCCCTCACCGGTTGAAGGTATTATAAAGAAAATATTTTTTGAGGTAAATGCATTGGTTCCGGTAGGTGAAACCGTTGTCATTATAACTATTGACGATGATGACGAATCCGACGACGATGCTGTTGTTGAGAAAGTTGAGTCTGAATCTAAAAAAACGACGGAAAAGGAACCTGCACAAACCTTGACCGCCAAATCAGTAGAAAAAGAAGTTGTTAAATCCCCTGAAGTCACTGAATCAGCACCTGTTGAAGAAAGTAACGAAACAAAATCAACCAGGTTTTATTCCCCGTTGGTTCAATCAATAGCCAAATCAGAGCAGGTAAGCTTAAGTGAACTTGAATCAATTAAAGGCTCCGGACTTAGTGGCAGGGTTCAAAAATCCGATATCCTTTCCTTTGTTCAGGCACGCAAGGAAGGAAAAGTTTCTCCTCCTGTTAAAACTTCAGGAGTAAAAACAGAAGAAAAAAAGGAACAACCGAAAATATCGGCGTCATTGGGATCGGGTGATCAGATCATCGAAATGGATCGGGTACGGAAAATTATTGCCGATCACATGGTCATGTCGAAAAAGGTTTCTCCTCATGTAACCTCAGTTGTCGAAGCCGATGTTACCAACCTGGTTTTGTGGCGCACCCGGATAAAAGACGACTTCAGCGCTAAGTACGGAGAGAAAATAACTTACATGCCCATTTTTACGGAGGCAGTTGCTAGGGCAATTACAGAGTATCCTTTATTAAATTCTTCGGTTGACGACTATAAAATAATCATCCACAAGGATGTAAATATTGCAATTGCCGTTGCCAAACCTGATGGAAACCTGGTGGTGCCGGTTATTAAAAATGCAGAACAAAAAAATCTGGTTGGACTGACCAAAAATCTAAATCAGTTGGCTGAAGCTGCGCGCAAAAATAAGCTTACAGTTGAAGATTATCAGGGTGGAACTTTTACGATCACCAATTTTGGTTCATTCCGGAATTTAATTGGAACACCGATTATCAGTCAGCCACAGGTTGCAATTCTGGCAACGGGCAGCATCGAGAAAAAACCTGCCGTAATGGAAACTCCAACTGGTGACGCCATTGTTGTCCGTCACAAAATGTTCCTTTCTTTATCATATGATCACAGAGTTATAGATGGTGCTATGGGTGGGGCTTTCCTGCGGCGAATAGCAGATATTCTTGAAGAATTCAATATTGATCGCGAAGTATAACCTTAATAAATTAAAATTTGCTTTATGGATACTGTTCCAATTGTATTTTCGATTAAAACAACTCCCAAAGAAACGCTTGAAAAATGGTTCCGATTGATGACTTTAGGTCGTGCAATTGACGAAAAAGCTCCGAATTACCTGAAGCAGGCCATTGGCTGGTCGTATCATGCACCTTATGCAGGTCACGATGGAATTCAGCTTGCAATCGGGCAAATATTTGAAAAAGAAGTTGACCACATATTTTTATATTACCGCGATTTGCTGACAGCTATGTCTTGCGGATTAACTGCTGAAGAAATAATCCTGAATGGTATCTCTAAAGCAACAGACCTTTCAAGCGGCGGGCGGCACATGTCGAACCACTTTGCAAAAATCCCCTGGAATATCCACAATGTTTCATCGCTGACTGGTAATCACACGCTTCATGCGGTAGGTGTGGCCCGGGCAATCAAATATTATGGCCAAAAGGCGGTGGCAATCAGCGTGCAGGGCGAATCTTCATTGTCTGAAGGATTCGTTTATGAAGCCATCAATGGCGCTTCAAAAGAAAAACTGCCTGTTATCTTTGCAATTCAGGATAACGGATATGGTATTTCTGTTCCGAAAAAGGATCAGACCGCTAACAGAAAGGTCGCCAACAATTTTACAGGCTTTAAAAATCTCCGGATCATCCATTGTAACGGAAAAGATGTTTTTGAATCGATGAATGCCATGCATGAAGCAAAAAAACATGCTTTGGAAACCGGTATGCCAGTGATGGTTCAGGCCAATTGCATCAGAATGCATTCACATTCGAACTCAGATCGTCATGAATTATACCGTTCGGAAGAAGAACGCAATTATGCTCAGGAATACGATCCGTTGGCGAAATACAAACGCATGTTGGTTCGTTACAATCGTTTTACCAACGAAGAGATTATTGCTATTGAAAACGAATCAAAAATAGAGTTGAAAGAAGCCCATAAGAAGGCTTTAAAGGCACCAGATCCTGATCCGAACACGTATCTCGATTTTGTTCTTCCGGAGCCTCACAAGCCGCTTAAATATGTTGATGGAACCCATCATGAAGAAGGCGAAAAGAAAAAATTGATTACTGCATTGAATGAAACCCTGAAGGCTGAATTCAGAAACAATCCGGATACCTTTATGTGGGGGCAGGATATGGCCAATAAAGACAAGGGAGGAATTTTTAATGTCTCGAAAGGACTGCAGCAGGAATTTGGCCCTAAAAGAGTTTTTAATGCTCCAATCGCAGAGGACTTTATTGTTGGTACTGCAAATGGAATGTCAAGATATGATGAAAAAATTAGAATTGTAATCGAAGGTGCCGAATTTGCTGACTATTTCTGGCCGGCCATGGAGCAATATGTTGATTCCAGTCACGATTTCTGGAGATCAAACGGACAATTTACTCCAAACGTGACAATCAGGCTTGCATCTGGCGGTTATATTGGTGGTGGAATTTACCATTCGCAAAACATTGAAGGAGCTTTAACATCGATTCCGGGTGTGCGTATCGTTTACCCTTCATTTGCCGATGATGCAGCCGGACTATTGAGAACTGCCATCAGATCAAGGGGAATGACTATGTTTATGGAGCCAAAAGCCTTGTATAATGATCCGAAAGCGGCAACTGTTATTCCGGATGATTTTGAAGTACCGTTTGGCAAAGCCCGCATCCGCAGAAATGGTGAAGATTTGGTGATGATTACATATGGTAATACCACACACATGTGTCTGGAAGCCGCTGAAAAACTTTCGAAAGAGGGAAGTTCGGTTGAAGTAATTGACTTGAGGTCACTCGTTCCGCTTGATAAGGAAACAATTCTGAATTCAATAAAAAGAATCGGAAAAGTAATGGTTGTGCATGAAGACAAAGTTCATTCGGGATTCGGCGCTGAAATTACATCTGTAATAATGGAAGAAGCTTTTGAATACCTCGACTGCCCGGTCAAGCGTGTTGGATCATCATTTACACCCGTAGGATTTCACCGTTCATTCGAACGAATGATTTTACCTAATACCGAAAAAATTTACATTGCAGCCAAAGAAGTTTTGGCTTATTAATAACTTAACAATCATGAATAAAACAGGGATATTTTATAGCTTTAATTCAAAGAAAACTGCAAAAGCAGCCGAAAAAATCATTGAAGAATTTGGAGCCGATTTTAAAATTGTACCAGTAAATGCTGAAGAATTAACAGAGGAATTGTTTCTGTCTTTTACGAATCTGATACTCGGAGTTCCAACTTGGTTTGACGGTGAATTGCCCAACTACTGGGATGAATTTGTTCCGGCATTGGAAGATTTGGATCTTAAGGGAAAAACGATCGCAATTTATGGGTTGGGTAACCAGGTTGAGTATCCTGAAAACTTTGGAGATGCCGTTGGAACAATGGTCAATTTGGTAAAGCAAAGAGGAGCGAAGGTGATTGGTTCAACTACTATCGAGGGATATACCTACGAATCCTCCAAGGCTGAATTGGACGGTAAATTTGTTGGTTTACTGCTCGATCAGGAAACGCAGCCAAGGCTTTCGAAAGAACGGATTGCCAATTGGGTGGCGGATCTTAAAACTCAATTCAAGTAGGAATTTAAGTTAAAATTATTTGTAAGGGCATGGTTTAAATATCATGCCCTTATTTTTTACTGAAAAATGAATTTTTATTATTTATATAATATCCCGGGCGAACAGGAAGACGGTAAAACCTTATCTTTGTTAACTGAACTAAAATATGCAAAATGAAGAAGAAAAAAGTAATAGCGATAGTTGCCCATGATAACCGCAAAAAAGATATGATGGAATGGGTAGCCTGGAATTGGAAGGAATTGAGTCCGCATAGCCTGATTTGTACTGGAACTACCGGTAAATTGGTTAATGCTGTTTTGGTTGAAAAATGTCGTGAAAATGATGTAATTCCTCCTAATGTAGAACGACTTAAATCAGGTCCGCTTGGCGGTGACCAGCAACTTGGGGCATTAATTTGTGAAGGAAAGGTGGATGTATTGATTTTCTTTTGGGATCCGATGCAACCGCAGCCTCACGATGTGGATGTAAAAGCATTGCTTCGCATTTCAACTTTGTACAATATTCCTACCGCCACAAACCGATCAACAGCCGATTTCTTAATCTCCTCTAAATTATTTCACCACGAATATGAACCCATTTTGAAAGATTATAGCGGTTACATTAAGCGGGATGTAGATTTTGATGTATAATTTTACATTTTTTTAATAAAAAAGTAAAATTCCACAGTTGCATTTTGGATTTCAACTCTTTAGATTTGAGCAGACAAACAATTATGCAATGAAAGAAGACAGATTAAAAAAAATGATCAAGGCTATGTATCTTCTTCGTGAAGCTTTAAAGCAGAAACGGGAAGATGACAAAGCATTTAGGTTTAAATCGAAAACAAGAATTCTGACAGAAGTTGATAGTATCATTGATCGAAGTCTTGAAGAGTTTTATTCACTGAGGGTTAACTGATAAAATTGACAATTTTCGAATTTGAAATGTCAATTTTTTAGCTGATGAACGATGATATACTAATCAGAAATGATTGGTATATCACCGTTTTTTTTATTTGATAAGTATATTTCTGTCTTGCTGGTACTCGATCCTGACATGGACAAAATTAATCGACCAAAATAACTAAATTACAAATGTGAATTTACGTAAAGTGTTGATTATGTGAAAATTGTCACAGTTTATTCGATTGAATGTTACAAATGTAACAATCTTGATGTGCCTTAATTTTAATAATCAACTTACCGATATTCCCAAATCAATATTAAAACTTTAAAAGACTAGATGATGCTGTTTAATCCTTACCAATTAAGTGAATTGGAAGTTTTATACTTCTGCTTGGATTTTGGTCAGTTTAAAAGTTCAGAACAAATGAATGTTCGTGGAATTCCATTTCAAGGATAAGATTTCGGAACTGCTGATTGATTATTTCTTTGTTTGCTCTCAGAGCATCAAAAATTTCCTTTTTATTAGAATAGAATATTTACTGGTACTTGTCGATCTAATGGAAATAAAGCGAAGCATTCCGGCTTAATTATGGTCATCACATGGCTGAAGAAATTTTTATGCGTTTGTCTTAGAATTAATATTATGTTATTTTTGTATGCCAAAAAAGAGGAGCAAAAGCTCCTCCTTAATTATTCTGTGTTTATTACAGGTTTTTCATTTTTTCTACTATCTCTGCATGTTTGTCCAACATTTTTAAACGGTAGTACAATGTTTTCAATGATTCCATTGTAAATTTATCAGTTGGATTAACTTCATGGGCTTTTTCCATATAAGGAATTGCTTTTTTAAACTCAATATCAGCTTTCTCTTTTTCTACTTCATATTTTTCAGGCTGATTACTTGGAACAGCATTTGCAACATCAATTTGTTTTACACCTTTGTTGTAATAAACGGCTCCGAGGTTATAATAAGCATCAAAATAATCGTCTTTGTACTCAATAGCTTTAAGGTAGCTTGCAGTAGCTTCTTCAGGTTTTTGCAGCTTATCATACAAGGTTCCTTTGGCGAAATGGTACGATGCATTCTTTGGATCCTGCTCAATAGCTATATCCAGATATCTCAAAGCATCATCTACTCTGTTCGAATTCAAATAGATATTGATTACTTCAACAAGAATTGTTCCGTTGCCCGGGTATTCTTTCAATCCTTCTTTTAATACGTCTAATGCACTAACAGTATCTTGTTTTTGCATGTAACTTGATGAAATCAGTTGATAGGTACGCGCTCCACTGTATTTATATTTAGCCGCTTCTCTGTAGTATTTTATCGCTTTATCATAGTTCTGGGCATTGTATGCTGCAAGTCCGGCATTGAAAATAATAACTGTGTCAACTGAAGTCGGATCATCAGCTTTGAAAACAGGAGTTTCTTCAATTCCAATAATTTGCTCAAATGATTTAAGCGCTTTGTTGTAATCTTCTTCGTTAAAAGCGGCAACTGCCTGATTTGTAAGATCTCCAATTAATAATGTAAGTTTGATCTTAATACTTTTTGAAAACTTGTCCTTGTCATCAAGTGCTAGTGCTTTTAAGTAAGAATCATAGGCAACAGTCAGTGGATCGTTACTCAGCTTTTTGTAATTTTCATCTTTTGACTGAAATACAGCCTGATAAATTTCTCCCCGAACCTCCCAGGTTCTTGGCCAGGTAACAGAACTTTCTGTTTTAGGATTGCTTGCGTCAATGGCTTCTTCAATTGTTGAAACCGCCTTGTCGAGCTTACCGGTTTCTTTAAAGCTAGAAGCACTGGTTACTTTGCCTTTTTGAGCGAATACGCCTGTTACGGCAAAAAGTAAAACAAATAAAATTGTCGTTCTTTTCATTGTAAAGAGTGATTTATAATTTTGATACATAATTAATTTTGATTTATCTATTCGGTTGATTCCGGACTAACTGGTTGGTCATTGTTAATTCCTTCCGGTAATTCAGTCAAATCATCAGGACCTTCGGAAGTTGGAACAATCTCAATCACTTCATCAGGATCTTCGGATGCTGGTACAATTGCTACTGATGCAATTTTATCTCCATCCTTTAGATTAATCAGCCTGACACCTTGTGCTGCACGACCAATGATCCGCATATTTGAAACTGACATTCTGATAGTAAGACCTGACTGAGTAATTATCATTAAATCGTTACTTTCATCGACACTCTTAATTGAAATAAGTGGACCGGTTTTTTCAGTTATATTAATTGTTTTAACACCTTTTCCACCACGGTTCGTCAACCTGTAATCTTCAATTTTCGAACGTTTTCCATAACCATTTTCGGAAACAACCAGAATGTCTTCGTTTTCATTCTCAACACAAACCATGCCAACGACTTCATCCTGATCATGGCCCAGCCTGATTCCACGTACTCCGGAGGCTGTTCTTCCAATTGGTCTGACGTCCTTATCGACAAAACGTACAGCTTTTCCTGAACGTACTGCCATCATAATGTGATGATTACCATTGGTCATTCTGGCTTCAAGTAATTTATCGTCTTCCCTAATCGTAATGGCATTCACTCCATTTTGTCGCGGACGAGAATATGCCTCAAGCGATGTTTTCTTGATGGTTCCCTTCTTTGTGCACAGAATTATGAAATTACTATTTATATAATCTGGATCAGTCAAAGTTTTTACATTAATAAATGCTAGAATCTTGTCATCCTGCTCAATGTTAATAACATTTTGTATTGCACGCCCTTTCGATGTTTTTGTGCCTTCAGGAATTTCATATACTTTCAGCCAGAAACATTTCCCTTTTTCAGAAAATAACAAGAGCGTATTGTGCATTGATGCATTGAACATGTGTTCAAGGAAGTCTGAATCTCTTGTATTGCTGCCTTTTGAACCAACTCCTCCCCTTCCCTGGGTTCTAAAATCGGATAGTGGAGTCCTTTTCATATAACCCAAATGCGAAATAGTAATTACCATTTCGTCATCAGCATAAAAATCTTCAGGATTAAACTCTTCAGCATTTGGAACAATCTCAGTTTTACGAACATCTCCGTATTTTGCTTTGATTTCAATCAGCTCATTCTTAATAATTTCCATCCGTAGATTGATGTCTGCCAGAATACTTTTCAGGTGCTCAATCAGCTTTTTAATATCTTCATATTCTTGATGTAATTTATCCTGCTCAAGGCCGGTTAGCTGACGTAAACGCATTTCAACGATGGCGCGCGATTGAATATCTGATAAATTAAATCGTTCGATCAGGTTCAGTCTGGCTTCGTCCGGGTTCTTGGCAGCACGAATAATTGCGATTACTTCTTCGATATTGTCGCTGGCAATAATCAAGCCTTCAAGAATATGCGCACGTTTTTCGGCCTGATCCAATTCAAATTGAGTACGGCGAATAACGACATCGTGACGGTGCTCGACGAAATAATGAATTAAGTCTTTCAGATTTAGCATTTTAGGCCGTCCATTGACCAATGCAATATTGTTTACACTGAAACTATTTTGTAGTTGTGTGTATTTATATAGTTTATTTAGAACGACATTCGAAATTTCATCTCTCTTAATATCAAAAACGATACGCATCCCGTCGCGATCCGATTCGTCGTTAACATTTGAAATTCCTTCAATTTTCTTATCATTGATCAGTTCAGCAGTTTTAATAATTAATTCTGCCTTATTAACCATGTATGGAATCTCGGTTACAACAATCTTTTCCCTTCCGTTCGGAGTTATTTCAATATGTGCCTTTCCTCTCAAAACGATGCGCCCGCGCCCTGTTTCAAAAGCTTCCTGAACACCGCGAACTCCGTAAATGATTCCTCCGGTTGGAAAATCAGGCGCTTTGATAATAGTAATAAGATCCTGAATGTCAATTTCCGGATTATTAATGTACGCTATAATAGCATCAATAGTGTCTGATAAATTGTGTGGCGGCATGTTGGTTGCCATTCCTACTGCAATACCCGAGGCTCCGTTAACCAATAAGTTAGGAATACGGGTTGGTAGAACGGTCGGTTCTTTCAGCGATTCATCAAAGTTTGGCTGAAAATCCACCGTGTTTTTTTCAAGGTCAGATAAAATTTCCTCTGCTATTTTTGACAACCGCGCCTCAGTATAACGCATCGCTGCCGGACTGTCCCCATCTACTGAACCGAAGTTTCCTTGCCCGTCAACGAGCGGATAACGTAAGGACCATTCCTGAGCCATTCGAACCATTGTAAAATATACGGATGAATCGCCATGAGGATGGAACTTACCCAAAACCTCCCCAACTATCCTTGCTGATTTTTTGTAAGCTTTGTTGGAAAACGTACCCAACTCACTCATTCCAAACAACACGCGACGATGTACTGGCTTTAAACCATCTCTTACATCCGGAAGTGCCCTTGCGACAATTACTGACATCGAATAATCGATGTAAGCAGTCTTCATTTGCTCTTCAATATTAATCTTGATAATTTTTTCGCCTTCAGCCATTTACTTCTCCTTTAAATAAATATTCTTTAAAAAAATTGACTGACAAAAATACAAAAATACTTCTTGAATCAAGCGTTTTCTTTGCTTTTCATTGGTAATTAATGAATAAGATTTTAACAAAGCAATGTTCGTAAAATCAGCAAATTAAACTCAAAGCTGTTCAATAAATGTGTATTTTTGATTTTGGATTTTTATTATCAGGCAATAGCATACCAACTTTTAGGAATAATTTTTGTTATTTAATGCACAACTAAAATTAACGTGATTACAAATATGGATTCACAATTTTCACCACGCATCAAAGATGTTCTTTCATACAGCCGCGAAGAAGCAATACGACTGGGCAATGAAAGTATCGGATTAGAACATATTTTTCTGGGAATACTTAGAGATGGAGAAGGCATTGCAATCGAAATTCTTACCAATTTGGGTGTCAATCTGGCAGATATTAAACAATCAGTTGAAGAAAAGCTCAGAACCGGAAAAGATATTGATTCTCAAGCTTCTGTTCAGTTGCTGAAGTCGGCTGAAAAAGCATTGAAGCTTGTCTATCTGGAGGCCAGGGCTTTTAACAGCGCTACAATAAGTACCGGTCATTTGCTACTTGCTTTGTTGAAAGATAAAGAAAGTCTGATCAGTAATATTCTTGGAGAGTATCACATCAATTATTATATCCTGAAATCGAGGTTGGAAGATTATAGACGACCTGAAGCAAAATCGGATTTTGGTGACGAGGATGATGATACTGACGACAGTTTTCAGAAACCTCCAGGTGGTCCCCCATCAGCAGCCAAAAAGCCAGCAAACCCTAAATCGGATACTCCGGTTCTGGATAATTTTGGCGTTGATATTACCAAAGCAGCCGAAGAAAATAATCTGGATCCTATTATCGGACGCGAAAAAGAAATTGAACGTCTGGCCCAGATTTTATCGAGAAGAAAGAAAAATAACCCGATTTTAATTGGAGAGCCCGGAGTTGGTAAGTCAGCGATAGCAGAAGGACTTGCTCTTCGTATAGTTCAGAAAAAAGTATCGAGGATATTGTTTGACAAAAGAGTTGTGAGTCTTGACATTGCTTCTATTGTTGCCGGTACCAAATACCGTGGGCAGTTTGAGGAGCGGATGAAGGCCATTTTGAACGAATTGTCGAAAGTTAGCAACGTAATTCTTTTTATCGACGAAATACATACGATTGTTGGCGCTGGTGGAGCAACCGGATCTCTGGATGCGGCAAACATGTTGAAACCAGCTCTCGCACGTGGCGAAATTCAGTGCATTGGCGCTACTACTCTTGACGAATATCGCCAGCAGATAGAAAAAGACGGCGCGCTTGAAAGACGTTTTCAAAAAATCATGGTCGAACCTACTTCTGTTGACGAAACAATTGAAATCCTGAATAACATTAAACAGCGTTATGAGGATCACCACAATGTATTTTATACTCCCGAAGCCATTGATGCATGTGTGAAGCTGACAGCCAGATATATAACAGACCGCTTTTTGCCAGACAAGGCAATTGATGCACTTGATGAAGCTGGTTCCCGCGTTCACCTTCTGAATATCAATGTTCCCGACCGGATTGTGAAACTCGAAGAAAAAATTGAGAAAACACGCGAGGAAAAGATTAAAGCTGTTAAGAGCCAGAATTTTGAATTGGCTGCCAATCACCGGGATAAAGAGAAAAATCTGTTACAGCTGCTCGAACAGGAAAAGGAAGAATGGGAAAAAGAACTGATTATTCATAGGGAAATTGTGACCGAAGACAAAGTTGCTGAAGTAGTTGCAATGATGTCGGGTGTTCCTGTTCAACGTATAGCCCAGGCAGAAGGAAAACGCCTGATGGATATGGCAAAACAGTTGACTGGCAGTGTTGTCGGTCAGAATGAGGCGATTACAAAAATTGTAAAATCAATTCAGCGAAACCGGGCTGGCCTAAAAGATCCGAATAAGCCAATTGGCACATTCGTTTTTCTCGGACCAACCGGGGTTGGAAAAACCCAGCTTGCCAAAGTTTTGGCTAAATATTTATTCGACAGTTACGATTCGCTGATCCGTATTGACATGAGCGAATACATGGAGAAATTTTCTGTTTCGAGATTGGTTGGTGCTCCTCCCGGATATGTTGGTTATGAAGAAGGCGGTCAGTTAACCGAAAAAGTAAGGCGCAAACCCTACGCAGTAGTTCTTTTGGATGAAATTGAAAAAGCCCATCCGGATGTATTTCATCTTCTGCTTCAGGTTTTGGATGAAGGTCGTTTGACTGATAGTTTAGGGCGAAGCATTGATTTCAGGAATACCATTATTATTATGACCTCCAATATTGGTTCGCGTCAATTGACCGAATTTGGCCGTGGAGTAGGTTTCAACACGCAAAAACCTGCCGGAGAAGAAGGCGACCACGCCAAATACATTGTTGAGAAAGCGCTTAAAAAAGCATTTGCACCCGAATTTCTCAACAGAATTGATGACGTGATCATGTTCAATCCTTTATCAAAAGAACATATTCATGAAATAATTGATATTGAATTGAAAGGCTTGTATGATAGGGTGAATGCACTGAATTATAAATTGAAAATTTCAACTGCAGCCAAGGATTTCATTGCAGACAAAGGCTACGATGTGCAGTTTGGAGCACGACCACTTAAACGAGCTATTCAAAAGTACCTTGAAGATGAGATGGCTGAAGTAATAATTAAAGCTTCTGTGGTTGAAGGCGATACCATTTCAGTAGGATTTGAAAAGAAAACTGAGAAAATAAAAATCAGAATTTTATCGACAGTCCCAAAAAAGACAGAATAGAAAACAAAAAACCAGGTATTAAGCCTGGTTTTTTGTTTCGTTTAAAAACTTCAAAGCCATCAGGGAGATATCATCCGATTGATGGCTTTCGTCTTCATAGGTCATAATATCATGTAATATGTTGTTTACCACTTCTTTTGCACTTAAATCGGTCAATCTTTGTATGTTGCTTTTCAATTTTTCAATCCCGTAATGTGTTCCAGCCGAATTCCTCGAATTAATCACTCCATCAGTGTAAAACAAAATTAAATCGCCATATTGTAGTTCAACTGTATTGCTTTTGTATATTTTGTTTTTGTAAATCCCCAAAGGTATCCCATGACTTTTTGATAAGGTTTGGACTGTACCATCGGGGTGCAAAATATACGGATAATCATGGGCTGCATTGCAATAATCCATGATTCCTGTACTGATGTCTAAAATCCCGATAAACAGGGTCAGAAAATATTGATTGGGATTGCGATCACCTAATTCGTTGTTTATCCCTTCAATAATCTCTTTCGACGACATTGCTTTGGAGTTGCTCCTGATCAAAGTACTTGCAATCGCCATGAAAAGCGAGGCAGGTATTCCTTTTCCTGAAACATCTCCAATCGCGAATAGGATATGTTCATTATCAATGAAAAAATAATCGTATAAATCACCACCAACTAATTCTGCCGGCTTTAGTGTTGCATACAGGTCAATTTCGGGATGTTCCGGAAATGCCGGGTATCCTGAAGGGATAATGTTTTGTTGAATTTCGCGTGCAGATTTTAAGTCCTTCTGAAATTTGAACTTTTCGCTGGCTGTTTTTGTGCGTTCATCAATTAATACACCATATCTTGCCTGCCAGTCCTCAAGACTTTCTGCAAGCCGGATTATTTCATTTTTTGATTTTTTTTCCTGCCCCGAAAAAGAAGTGAACCGCTGAATTGCATCAGTTATCCGGACCAAAGGTTCAAGCAATCGTTTAAATACAAACATATTTACCAGGAACAAAATCAAAATTCCAATTCCTGAAACCATCAATATTATTTGAAAAACGACTCCAATTTCCCTAAACAATTCATTTTCAGGGATTACTATTACAATCGTCCATTTTGAATTCAACAAAGGGGCAAAATAGTACCATGCCTTCTGCTTGTTCAGATGCTCCGACATGCCATGACTCGCTCCTCTCCTACCATTTAAAATATCTGACTTTATTTTCTGTAAATCATCATTAAAAATGAGTGATGGTGTTTCAAAGAGGTTCTTTTTAAGAATCCAGTCATTTCTTGGATGGGTAATAACGTATCCCGACTGAAGAATAATAAATGAATATCCATTTTCTCCAATTTTTATCTCCGAAAGCATTTGATTCATTTGTTGAAGTGAAATCGCACATGAGACTATTCCGCCAATTTCCTTTGTTTCAGGATAATATATTGGCATTTTGTAGGAAACCAATAAATTTGTAGTGTCAAACCTGTAATAAAACGGATCTGACCATGCTCCATTCTTTATTGTTCCATTACCGGATTTCATTTCTGAAATAAATTGTCCGGTATTCAAAGTATCTGCTTCAAAAGTATTCAGTACTGATTTATTTGACGAAAACTTTAAAAGACTATTTTGCTCATTGTCAATTAGTTCAATATAAATACTCTCCAATATTTCGTTTGAAACCAGAACCTGATTCATGAGAAAATCCAGATCGTTTTGTTTGTGAAAATACAGTGCCTGGTTTGAAACATTTTTTGCAATTTCTTCGGTGGCGACTGTAATTCTTGAAATTGAAGAAATAACCAAATTACTTTGATTGATGGCACCTTCCTCAATTTTGCCTTCCAGTATTTTCTTGCTGAAATGATAATTGAGATAGACAATTGCAGCAATAATGATAATGGCAATTGTTGTTATATGGGTATTAAGACGAAACGAAATTCCTTTTTGGCTCATTTTACATGCTTCTTTTTGGCTTATCTAATATAGCAAAAAGATTGGCTTATTGAGAGTCTCAAAAATGAAAAAAAAAATGAGGAGACTGAACGTATTTCAATAAAAAAGGCCGGTGCAAATGCGACCGGCCTGAGTATATTTTAAATCTGATTATTAAGTATTCATCGCGCCACAAACGTTAATTACCTGGCCGCTCACATACGATGAAAGATCTGACGCAAGGAAAAGTGCAACCTTTGCAACTTCTTCAGTTGTGCCACCACGTTTCAGCGGAATGGCCGCTTCCCACTGTTTGCGTGCATCTTCCGGAATTTTGGCTGTCATTTCGGTAATAATAAAACCGGGAGCAATCGCATTCGAACGGATTCCGCGTGAACCAAGTTCTTTGGCAATTGATTTGGTGAAACCGATGATACCTGCTTTTGATGCCGAATAGTTTGACTGTCCTGCATTCCCGCTTACTCCAACCACCGAACTCATGTTAATAATTGAACCTGAGCGTTGTTTTAACATGATTTTCTGGGCCGCTTTGGTAAAGTTGAAAACCGATTTCAGGTTTACATTAATTACAGCATCCCATTGATCTTCAGTCATTCGCATAAGCAAAGTGTCTTTTGTGATTCCCGCATTGTTCACCAACGCGTCAACAGCTCCAAACTCGGCAACTATTTCGTTTACAACACGATCAGTATCTTCAAAACTTGCAGCATTCGAAGCGAAACCTTTGGCTTTTACGCCCATGGCATTCAACTCTGCTTCCGTGTTTTTCATGTTTTCATCGTCATAAAGATCGGTGAAGGCAATGTTGCAACCTTCTTCAGCAAATTTGATGGCAATTGCTTTTCCAATGCCTCTCGATGCGCCAGTAATTATGGCAGTTTTTCCTTCAAGAAGTTTCATAAATAGAATATTAATATTTTTTAGCGCAGCAAATATAGTAGTTTTAGCTATAAATAATTCTTCTACCTTTGGGATCGAATTAAAAATCACGCTTAATGAGCATCATTCATTATTACTCGGTTTGTTGGAATGAAGAAAAAATATTACCATTTGTATTGGATTATTATTCAAAGTTTTGTGATAAAATGGTTGTTATGGACAATGAATCGGATGATAATTCACCCGCAATAATCAATTCGTATCCAAATGTTGAATTACGCAGTTATTCTTCGAACGGTGAGTTTCGTGACGACATCAACTTAGAAATTAAGAATAATCTTTGGAAAGAAAGCCGCGGAAAAGCGGATTGGGTAATTGTCTGCGATACCGACGAAATTCTGTATCATAGTCAGTTAATCGCCAAACTTGATGAACTAAAAAGCATAGGGATTAGCATCATTCGGCCTCACGGATTCGACATGTATGCAGAATCATACCCACAAAAAAGCCTTCTGGAAATTACGAATGGAATCAAGGATAACCGACTTTTAGGTAAATGTATCATCTTTAATCCAAATTTGATTGAAGAAATGAATTATAGGACGGGTTGTCATAAATGCTACCCTACCGGACATGTCAGGTTCTATAAAAAAGATGATATCAAACTATTGCATTATAAATGCATGGAACTTGAATTTCTGATTGAACGATTTGATATACTTCGAAAAAGATTGAGCAATTACAATATTGTTAACAAATTTGGGAAACACTACTTAATCGAAAAGGAATTGATCAGAAAAAATTATCTTATTAATCTTTCTAATGCTACAAATGTTTTCCAGCCCGCTCCTGAAGGTATTTTGGGTGTTATTTATGATTATTTTCGACCGCGAAGGTTATAGCTTCCTGCCAAATTGATAATTATTATTTATTGAACACTTAAGCACATAAATACAGTATATGTCAGAATCCAAAAATAGCGTAACCTTTGTTTTAACCAGTTGCAAAAGGTTCGATTTGTTAGAGCCCACGTTGAACAGTTTTCTGAAATTCAATACCTATCCGATTGAGGAATATATCATTATTGAGGACAGTCCCGATATTGACAAACTGAATATAATTCTTGAAAAATTTCCTGGGATTAATTTTACAGTTTTGCATAATAATCCTCAAATCGGGCAAATTCGAAGTATAGACAGGGCGTATGGGATGGTAAAAACCGAATTTATATTCCATTGTGAAGATGATTGGCTTTTTTATCGTTCTGGATTCATTGAAAAATCATTTTCGATTTTAAATGAAAATGAAAAGGTGATTACTGTTTGGCTTCGTGAACAAAACGATACCAATAGGCATCCGGTTGAAGAAAAAATATATATGACTTCTGATATGGTTGAATATAAGTTTCTTGAACCAGGCTTTCAGGGCGGGTTTCATGGATTTACTTTTAACCCCGGATTACGTCGTACCAAAGATTACGATTTAATCAAGCCATATTCAAACTGGCCTTCCGAAATTGATTTAAGCAACGAGTACTATAATAAATATCAATTCAGGGGAGTAATTCTGGAAAATGGTTATGTGAGGCATTTGGGTGACCATCGAAAGATAAGGTACAACATTAACGAAAAAGAATGGGTTAAAAGCCTTAAAATAAGTACAAAACGTATCAGTGCCTTCATTTGCAAAATATTCGGCATATGAACGATTTATCGCACAAATAGAGCAAAATGACCAAAGTACCCGATATTAAGATTTATTGTTTCCACTATAAAAACGGACAAATTATAAATACTGATCCAATTTATCAGCCACTTATGGCTGGGAATGCACTTATATCAGGAAATCAGAACATTCCCGGTGATGATACTGGTGAAAATATATCGGCAAAGAATTCTTTTTACAGTGAACTAACCGGAATTTATTGGGTTTGGAAAAATACCTCACAAGAAATAACCGGAAGTTGCCATTACCGCCGTTTCTTTACTACTCAAGCAGAGCCGTTTTTGTATCGACTGAAACGATTACTCTATTTCCCTGCCGGATTGTATAAAAAGCGTTTTGGACTTATATATACTAAAAATACATTCCTTTTTATCCCAAGAATACTAACCCATCTGGAAATAAATACTTTACTCAGTCAGTACGATGCTATTTTACCACAGGCGCGTAAATTGAAATATACAGTAGAGACTCATTATAGCCGATATCATGATATTGCAGATCTTAACTTGTTGAAATCGATAATTTGTGAAAAATGTCCTGAATATTTAGATGCTTTTAATTCAGTACTTAAAGGAAAAAGACTATTCGCCAATAACATGTTTATAATGAAAGACGAACATTTTCAGGAATTTATGTCTTGGTGGTTCAATGTACTTTTCGAATTTGAGCGCAGAATAGATTTAAACAACTACACCGATTATCAGAAACGAATTCTTGGATTTATTGCTGAACGTTTGTTAAATGTTTGGTTTCAGAAAAAGCAACTGAATTGTGTCGAATTGCCCGTAATCTACTTCAAACGATTTAAGTTTGATTCTACTAAAAGAGGTGATTAAAAGACATTTTAATCACCTCAGTCAATTTATTTATTTTTCAGGCAACTTATTTATCAACAATCAATTAACGGTCTGATTCCAACTACCCAAGCCACCTATTGAATAATCGAGTAACCAAGAAGACCCACTTATCACACTTAGGTCGGCTTTCCTATCTCCATCATAATCTCTAGGAATGGGTATTGAAGATGAACCTCCGTACCCTGTATAAGTTTTATTCCAAGAACCAAATCCACCAGCCGCATAATCAATGAGCCATTTCCCATCAGAAGTTTTTACAGATATATCTGTTTTTCCGTCTCCATCATAATCCTCGGGGGCTGGTATTGCAGAAGAGCCACCATACCCCGATCGAGTTTCATCCCAAGAACCAAATCCTCCGTTCTTCGCATAATAATCAATCAACCATCTTCCATCAGAAGTTTTAACCGATAAATCGGTTTTCCCATCACCATCATAATCTCCAGTACAAATTGGAGAACTAGTATAGCCAGAATAAGTGACATCCCAAGTACTAGTGTTGTGTTAATTTAAAATTGACGGATAAAGTCTTTTCAGTTTTATCCGTGCTTGGTCGTTTGTAAACTGCCACTTGATTCTGGCAGTTTTATTGTTCCTGTGATTTTCCCATGCTTTTATTTCTGATGATATTT
>JAIBEZ010000010.1 GCA_019459485.1 Prolixibacteraceae bacterium | reverse complement strand
GAGGAATGGCTCCCTTTGCTTATTACTTTATCAAGATCTTCAATCTCAGATTTGCTTAGTTTGATTGTGTAAAGTACCATAGTTTTTCTAGCAAAGCTACACAATTAAACCGTCATATCAAAACTAACTTAACACTAGTTAAAGTATCTCTAAATTTGAACACTGAATTTGAGTTTTCTGCGACTACCCTAAAAGTATATGGATAAACATCAAATTTATTCATCGCTGGACCAGAAATAATGGTAACATAACTCTCAATTTTATCAAACCAATTTTCAAACTTTCCACAAGGAGGTTTATTTGAAAATGATCTTTGTACTATTAAATCATCTGAAGTTAATTTTAATTGAACTGGTCCGCCACCAAGATTTCTGATTGGTTCTCCACTTAATTCATGAGGGTGGCTACCGCAAAAATATATTTGATGGTCGACCATACCAACTTTATACTGATCAATAGAATTTAGTATTGAAACAATTGCCCCAATGTTTAATTCGCCATTATTGTCAAGATATGGAATATCCCTAAAAACAAGGTGATTACTATCAACTGATAATGCAAAACCCTTCTTAAGTAGCCTATCAATATCTTCATTATATGCGGCAAGTTTTGTATACATAGTTTATGACTGTCCAGTATGTTTAACTTTAAAGGTCATCCCGTCTTTAACTTTAACAGTTCCTCCTGGGGATAAAATTCCTGCAGGCTTATTGCCATGTCCTCTTTCAAAGGTTACAGAATAAGTCCTTTCTGGATGTTGTGGGAAATCTGGAAAAGCAATTGTTACTACTTCATCATAAGTTATTTCATCTTTTTCTACTACATGAGGTTCACCGCCATTTACAATAATTGTTACCTCTTTTTTTTCTTTTAGATTTGACATTTTCTTATTTATTTAAACGTTAATGTTATTTTACGTTACAAATAAACAAAGACATGACGCACCCTACTTGCGTCATAAAAAATAATTTAAAATTTATTTCTATTAGATTGTATTATAGCGACTTAAGGCCTCAGTAAAAGTTTGTATAAATTTTTCTCGAATTGATTCTGGAGATAAAATAGTAGCTGAACTCCCATAACTGTATATTTTAGAATAAAATTCATACGATGGTCTAACTGAAACTTGGATGACAAATTTACCCTCTACATCTTCTAAAACTGTTTGAGAAGGATGGATAGGTAATGTTTTGAGATAATTTCCTTGTTCAGGATTAAATGAAATAATAACATCAATAGGATCTTCTTCTGTAACTGTGATACCAAAAGAGTATTTAAAGTATTCTTTACTATCGAAAGGAACTTCATCGAATAATTCTCCGGTTATAGTTACATCAACAATTCTATCTAATGCAAAAGTAATAAGTCTATCATGCTTAACATTTATTCCTATAATATACCAAAGTTGTTTATCCTCTTTTAAAAGAATGGGTTTAAGTCTATGACACTTAATTACATCATCAAACTTCTGATATTCAATTTCAATAATTTCCTTTTTGGATATTGCCTCTAAAATATCTGCAATTAACTCTATTCCTCCTATTTGTGGATGTTTTTCAGTTTCGAGTAATGTTTCTTTTTCAAATAGTTCTTTTAATTCTGGGTCAATATTTGAATTATCAAATACTTTTTGAACAGCATTCGTAATTTCTTTGAAAATAGGATATTCTTTATATTGACTAACAGTTTTTGCATAAAAAAGTAAAGCGGTTATTTCTTCTGGTTCTAATTCTAAAGATGGAAAGATATTGTTCGGAATTTCTGAATAGAAATATGTTTTGGTACTTTCATCTTTTACAATAGGTAAATAGAAACCTAATTCAGTATCTTCAGCTAAATCTTTAAGGTCTGTTTGAATAGTTCGGAGTTTAACGGGAATTCCTGCATCATTACAAATTTCAACTATCCTACTAGTTTTGTGTTTTCCACCTCTTCGTAAAATATTGTGAATAATTCGGTATCTTTTTAATGCTTCTTTGTTTTTTGACATAACTCAATTTATTAATTCCCGAAAATGCTCATAAATCATAACCATCGCTAAAGTATCTAACTCCCATTATTTCAACAATGCACTTGTTAGCTCATTAATTTCAGTTTGCTCAAAGTCTGTGTATTGTAATTTTCTATAAGCGGTTAATACTGCTCCGCAATTGGTGATATTGTTCATTCTATATGGAATGATTTCAAAACAAGGATATTGATTTTTAAAAAGGGCTAAGATAGAACATAATACCCAAAGAATAGTGACATTTTCTAGATTTTATTTGCGGGAAGAACCTTGGGCTCAAAGAAAACGTCCTGCTTTTCAGAATTTGAAACAAATATCCGAAAAGCAGGACTAATGAACTTAAACGGAAGAGTTAATTTGTTTAACCTTTCCCCTTATTTTTAGATTTTCTCATTTATGCATTAAATTTTTCATACCGTTCATTATTGCTTTTTCTTGAATCTTTGCATAAATCTGAGTGGTTTTTGTGTCAGAATGCCCGAGCATTTTAGACACTACCTCTAATGGCACCCCTTCGTTTAGGGTGATAGTTGTTGCAAAAGTATGTCTGGCCAAATGAGAAGTCAGGTTTTTTGAAACTTTTGCTCTGATTGCTAACTCCTTCAAATAGGAATTGTATTTCTGATTGCTTAATGTGGGCATTACAGAACCATCAATACTGCGCTTGATAAAACAATCATACTTTTTAACTAATCGCTGAGGAATGGCCAAAAGTGGAATTAAAAAAGATACACTGGTTTTAAATCGCGAGTTCTTAATCCAGGTGGTCCCTTCGTTAGTTTTTACCAAATGTTCCATTTTCAAATTGGTCACATCAACAAAAGCCAATCCGGTGTAAATGCAAAAAACAAAAAGATCTCTAACCCGATCTAAACGTTCTTCCGGAATTTTCAATTTCACCAGTTTATCAACCTCCTCAATAGTCAAAATATCCCGTTGGACTGTTTTGTAGGTAAGTTTGAATTTATCGAATGGATTTTTAGTTATATAATCTTCTGCCAAGCCTAAGCGAATAACTTTCCCTAAATTCTTGATATATTTCATCGTAGAATTGTGATTGCATTTTCTTACAACTTTAAAATAATGTTCATAGTCGCTTAAGAATTTATAATCAATCCGGTCAAGTTCCAAATCATCCTGTCCATATTGATATTTAATAAAAGTTGCAACATGACTTTTTGAAGTTCTGTGTCTTTTATAAGTAGCCTGAGCAATGTCAATATCAATAAGCTCTTTCAATTTATTGTTATGTATTTCATAAAGTTCCAAAATAGAAGGCTTATGAATTTCATCTGCATCTGGTAATCCCTTATACCTTGTTTTAATTAGGTCGGCAGAGATCGCCTTTCCTTCAATAATCAACCTTTGGCGAATGTCATTCAATCTAAATGTAGTTGCTTCAATAAATCCATTAATCGCTTTTGCCTCTTTAGAATTACCTTCACATTTTTGTAGTTTCTCATGCCATAGACGATCAATTACATACCGACTAAGTGACATTTCAATGCGTTCACCATTCACTGTAATCCGCATAGACAAAGGTGACTCATCTGTTTTTACGCTTTTCCCTTTGCGTGCAAAAAATCGAATTGAAAATCTTTCTTGTTTTTTCATCTTAAAATCTTTTAGATCTTGTTTGTAAATGTAGATATCTGATGAAAGAACCTGAAACGCAAAACACTGCAAATCAATGAAAAAGAAGTTTAAAAGGGGGACTTTTTATAAATTCTTAATTCCCCCTTTTTTCCACCTTTGCATATGCATAAAATTGCATTTATATGCTTTGATGAAAAACAAAAAACTCCTGTAAACGTGGTATTTACAGGAGTTTGCTTTGATGTGCATTTTGAAAAAGTGGAGCTGGCGGGAATCGAACCCGCGTCCAAACGAGGAAGCAATATGCCTTCTACATGTTTATCCCCAGACTTGGTTTTCGAATAAAAGCTGGATCAGGGCCACCGACTTTTACCTTAGCTTCTTAATTTTGCAGAAGTTCCGAAGCATCACTTCCACTATCCCCGATTTATTTGCACCGCCTGATCGGGCCGCTTCAGGGAAGTAGCACCCGGGCGATGTCCCGTTCCAGTATCTAATACCGGAATGAAGTGTAACCTACTTAGTTCGGTTACGCAGCAAGAGCGTAGTTGTTTTCGCCAATTGAATTTTGAACGCCGAGTTAACGGGCTGTGCGATCAAGGCCCGACATGCTTACATACCTCTTCTACCCGCTGTCAAAACCAGTCAGCCCCGGTATTAAGGACTGCAAAAATACAATTTTTTAGGCCATTTCATGCGAACTGCTGATTTTATTTTGGCAAGGAGCATGGAGCAGGGGGCAGGGCTGCCAACTGAGACTGAACACTGACCACTTCGTTATTCATACTCTCCTATCAACATTCCTGAAACATTCCATGCGCTGAAACTGCCGCCTTCACTTTTCCCAAGCGGAATTGCCACTTTCACCTGGTGTTTCCCCGGTTCTAAATTTGAAATTGGGTAAAAAACCGGATTTGTCGCAGTTCCGGGACACCATCCGGAGCGGCTGTAATCGCTGGAAGTTATGCCATTCCAGAAATTTCCGGAGGCAGGATTGTGATTCCTGAAGGTCGCGCAATCGCTTCGCCATGGCGTAAACTGAAACAAGATATTTCCATCGAGCAAAACAGTATTCATTTTCTGGTTGAATTCGTCGCCCCCACCCCAACCGCCATGACCGGTTGTGATGTAGCGCATCTGCACATTTTTCACTCCTGAAGGAACTTCGAAATCAACCTTCAGCGAATCGTTTTCGAACATGGTTCCGTATTCCTGTCCCGACATTTCCATCACATTCAGGGTATTGAAAAGCGGCATGATCCAGTATTTTTTAGCTGGCTTGTCCGACACTTCCATACTTCCGGGGTAATATTTCAACTTCAGGCTCGCTTTGTGTCCACCTTTATCGTAATTGCCTATAAAAACACCAATCCAGCGTTCGCCCTGAAGCACTGGTAACAATTCCGAAACATCCTGCTTGAACAAAGTGGAATCTTCCCATTGCTGCCCATAAACAGTCACTTTATCGTTGAACTGCCCAATACCGAATGAAGTAAAAAAGCGCAAAACTTCTACAATTGGCGAAAAGCTTTCGGTTGCAACAACTCCCTGGTAGGATTTTCCGTTTTTTGCCTGAAACACAGGTAAACTTGTAGTTCCATTTCTCAGTCCATCCAGAAACGACTGTTCTTTGTCTTCCGGAATTACAAATACGGAGCCGGTGCGGTCGTAAGCATCGCCATTTGAATGCTGGTACAACTCGACAAACAACTGGGTATCATCAGGAACAACCGGCAGTTTTACTTTTTTCAGGATAACTGTTCCTGCTGAATATTTGAATGTTTTCTCTGATTCTGTGTCTGTCGGATTTTCGATTTCATTTCCAAAACTAATTTGTTCGCTGGTGAAAACATTTACAGTGGTAATCAGATTTTCGGTGATCCGGTGTTTGTAAAGCGGTAATTCAAGGCTTTCGCCCATCTCATCAGGAAGGATTTGTTCGGTATCTTTCTTTTTCAGCAGTTTTACTTCGGTGGCTGAAATCTCATAGTTACCATTCCTGACAATTTTTAACACCAGCCCATCAGGAATTCCATAAGCCATTGCAGGCGTTCCTTTTGTTCCGGTTTCGGTAGTGTACCAAATATCGATCGAATTTGAACGCAACGAAGTTTTGAGGTGTTTGCAGTTATAGCCCAGAATAACTGCGGTTTCACCGGTTTCGGTAAACACCGGATATTCCGAAAATTCCAAAGGAGTATTAATTACTTTTCCATCAGAAAACCTGGCTACCTGAAATGTTTTCTTCTGCGTGAAATCAATGTAACTCGTTTCCTTGGCTACTGTGGGCAGTAGCTTTTTGGAATCATTTTCAGTCCACGATTTAGCGGCAACCGGAGAACACAACAACATGGTTTTAGGTCCGCCGGTGCGGGCTTTTCCATTGACTACGGTTTGATAGCTGACACTAACAATTTCAGGATATGTTTTGGGTATTGCATTACCAATTATTGCAACGGTAATCAATATGCCCAACAGATATAGTTTTCTCATTTTCCTTATTTTATTGTATGGATTTTAAACGACCATGCTTCGCCGCAAGGCGGACTGTTTTGAAGTTTTGTCGGTACAAAGATTTTGAAGCCTGTTGCAGTTTTCTGCCATTTCAGTGAACCGGAAACGCCAAGCAATTCGACTTTTGTGCCTTGTGCCGGCGTGATGCCTTCTACAATAACTTCGGAAGGCAATGACTTCTCATTCTCCTGAGGCAAATAAATTGCATAAACCGATTTTGTGGTTTTGTTCTGCGTAAAACAAATATTTCCCGATTTATATGGCGCAACAGCCCTAGTACTATAAATTGCTTCACCATTTACATCAATCCATTTGCCCATTGCTTCGAGCAGCGAGTATGCCCCTTCAGGCCATTTGCCATCGGGACCGGGAGCAATATTGTACAGAAGGTTTCCACCTTTGGCAACAATATCAACCAGCATGTGGATCGCCTTTCGGGGAGTCATAAACGCTGCATCGGGCACCCACGACCAGCCACCACCTGCAATGATGCACGATTCCCACGGATAGGGCAACATCTCGCCGGGAACGGTATTTTCGGGCGTCAGGTAATTCTGATTGGGTCCCTCAACGGCACGGTCAACAACAATTAATCCGGGCTGTTTCACACGTGCTTTTGCAGCCAGTTCATCCATGCGAATATCCTGGTTGACAGAACGGTTTTTCAGGAAACCTGAAGCAATCCCTTCTGTACGCCTTTCATAACTTGCTTTAACCTGTTCCGGAGATTTTTTGCTTACCCATCCGCCATCGAGCCATAGAATATCAACTTTTCCATAGTCAGTCATCAATTCCAGAATTTGATTGTGGGTAAAATCAACAAACTTTTCCCACTTTTCAGGATAAAGCTCAGGATCGTAGTTTACATTCCGGTCGAGTGGAGGAAAATAAGGATCCCAGTAATGATCCGAATTCCAGTCGGGCTTTGAGAAATAAGCTCCGGCCCACAAGCCCTTTTCACGGAATGCGTCGAATATCTCTTTTGTAATGTTTGCTTTTGGATTAACATGAAAAGGGCAGGCAGGATCGGTTACCTTATAATCGGTGTATTTTGAATCGAACATACTGAAGCCATCGTGGTGTTTGGTGGTAAAAACCACATATTTCATTCCTGCCCGGTTTGCAGCTTCGGCCCAGCGTTCAGGCTCAAAACCAACCGGATTAAAAGAAAGTTTAAGGTTTTCATATTCTTTCAGGTAGGTATTGTAGTCATTCGGATTACTGCCTTTACGACGTTCGCACCAGCCATAATCCTCGGGACAAATTGACCATGATTCCACGATACCCCACTGGCTGTATGCCCCCCAGTGCATGAGCAATCCAAATTTCATGTCCTGCCATTGGTCCAGTTTTTCAAGAACAAGCGGGTCGGTTGGCCATACATAACCAGTAACTTCATGCTCAAGCTGAGCCTGAGCAGTGACAAACCATAATGATAAAACAATAAGGATGAACTTACTTTTCATGTTGGGATATTTAGATTTTTGAACTAGACATATAATAAATATTACCAGAGGGAATCCTGATAGTCGCCTAACGGCTTGGACATTATAGAAAGAGACCGTCGGGAATGACAGTCTCTTTCTTTTTAGGTTTCAATTCAGAAACAATCAACCTATTTTTTATCCCACCATATACGTCCAAACTCACTCGACATATCACCAAAATCAGGATCTGCCGCCATGTCTTCAACGCGCTTCTTCATGTTTTCGTAGTTTGAAGTTCCGACCAATGGAACCGTAAACCTTGAACGACGAGGCATATTTTGCTTAACACCTCCAACATAAACATCTTCTAAAGCAACGATTGACGAAGTAGTTGGATAACCGGTACGTTTCCACAATGCCCATCCCTCGTTTGAGTTTTTGAAGTGTTCAATATAAGTCTGAGAGTAAATTTGCTCCAAGCCTTTGGCAGGATTCCATTTAATATCCTCCTGATTCATAAATGCAGTAATTTCGGCTTCAGTCATCGCTTCATAGTTATGAATCTTACAAAAAGCGCCCACTTTATTCCACATGTCAAGAGAACCACGAACGCCATCGGTGTACCATTGCTCTGCAGTTTTACTGCTTGAAACTCCGTTAAGGACAAACTCCGCAGCCATAAAACAGAAATCAGCATAGGTCACATTGGGGAACCATGTTCCACCAGATCCGCCATCATACGATCCTGCAAATATTCTGACCTGAGGTAAATTCACGGCTTGCATGCTTATTGCACGTCCCGATGGATCCAAAACATTTCTTTCGTATTTACGGTCAGCGGCGCCAGCCTGTGTGTTTGCAGTTCCACCTTCCCAACGGCCCCATGTCAATGGAATTTGCTTATCGGCAGCCAATCCGGCATTGTATTCGGCCACATTTTCAGGAGTTAAATTATTAATCCTGAAGAACATTCTGCGACGTGGATCATTGTATTTATTTAAATAATCCATCATCCCTTTAGAAGCTCTGATCAAATCGTTGATAGAATAATAATCACCATTCTCCGAGTATTTTCCTTCCAGCCAAAAAACAAAACTATCGTCATTTTTTGCAGGAATATCAGCAGTTGCTGCCAATACTTCTGATGCAATTTGTTTGGCCTTGGTCATATCTCTTTTCATCAGCCTCAATGCAATACGCAACCGAAGAGCGTTGGCAGCTTTTACCCATCCCTGAGCATCTCCGTTATAAGCCATATCGTATCCAACCATCGATTTCTGATTGGTATTCGTTTTAAACTTATTTGCTGCTGTTTTCAGTTCTGCATCCCAAATGGTATATAATTCTTGCTGAGTATCAAATTTGGGTTCAGTAATTGTGCCTCCTGAACGTGCATTCCAACCCTCTTTATAAGCCAGCGATCCGTGAAAGTCTGAAGTTATAATTCCCTGATAAATCAAGCTTACCCTGGCAGCTTCAATAATATTCGAATAGGAATCAGCTTCATCGGGCATATTGGTATTCACATAATACTCAAGATGGCGCATATAAGAACCAGCATCCAACCAACAAAGGCGGTAACGCTGTTCACCAATATTGGGATTCCATATTGTATAAACTGTAGGAGTATTGCCAATCACACGGCAACCATACTGCATCCACCTCATTTGGGCTGTATAGTAGTCATAATACCATTCCCATGAACTTGACCTTGTACTTGTCTGAACTTTATAAAGGAAGCTCACCGGATCAACCTCATAAACAGTACTGCTGTTGCTGTTAATCTCTACAAACTCATCTTTGCAACTTGTATGCAGCAACGAGAAGGAAAAAGCAACCAGTATAAATAATGTGTATTTTATCGTCTTCATATAGTAAATTCTTAGAATGAAACATTAACATTGAAGCCAAAACTTCTCGTATAAGCAGACCCACCGATTTCAACAAATGCTGAACTTCTGTTAGATGACAAGCCTTCAGGATGAATATTGTCTGGTAAGCTATTGTATAAATATCCAAGATTACGAGCAACCAAACCAACATTTACACCTTGAATGTACGCTTTATTTAACCATGTTTTAGGCACTGCCCAATAGAACGAAATTTCTCTTAAGGCAACCCATGAACACTCCAGCACAGTTTCTTCCCTGATACCAGTACCCCAGCTGTGCAGGTTTGTATAATAGTCATAAGCTGAAATAGGCTTCACGATTCCCTGTGTATAAGCTTCCTGATACGTCATTCCGGCAACATCTTTTCCTCCGATTTTTGTTCCGGCATCAAATACTCCGTCAGGTATCATACCATCATTAAGCGTTCTTCCATCGGGAAGTGTTCTTGGCAAACCACCGTTTTCTGCATCGCGGCCATATAAAGTATGCGCCAAAGCTCCGGAACCGGAACCATAGTTATACGTTCCAGAAGCAATATCGCCCCCCCAACGTGAATCGAGCACTGCATTGAGTGAAAAGCTTTTATACTTGATGGTTGAAAACATTCCGCTAAGAAAATCAGGTTGAAGTGAACCAACTTTTTCAGTTGTGCCCGATCTTTTCCATGATCCATCAGCATTCAGTACTTTGTTTCCGTCATCGTCACGGGTATAAGCATAAGGTGTATAAATATCGCCATAAGCACCACCTACAGTTGCATACGCAAACATATCCATACCGCCTCCTTCAATTCTGTATTTATCAACCCCGGGAGCCAGCGCAATAATCTCATTCTCATTTCGGGTTATGTTCCAGGTAATATCCCATGTAAAATCTTTTGTTTTCACAGGTGTTGCATTGACTGAAAGCTCAATACCTTTGTTTTGGATATCACCGGCATTGATCCAACTGCTACCTACACCAGTTTCAGCTGCCTGAGACAAGGCAAGAATCTGGTTCTTAGTATTCGTTTTATACCAGGCAAGATCAAAACCTAAGCGGTTATTGAAGAATCTCATTTCAGCTCCAAATTCAACAGAATGCTGTTTTTCTGGTTTAAGATCCTGATTACGAAGCGCATTTGAATCAAAATTATAATAAGGATAGCCTGTTCCATTGGTTGGATTAATAAAGGTACCACCCAAAGCATAATAACCAATACTTGTCAGATATGGACTTGCATCGTTACCTACAATTGCATACGATCCTCTTAATTTTGCAAAAGAGATTGCATCAGGAAGGGCATCACGAAAAGTTTCTGACAGAATCCAGGACGAGCTTACTGATGGATAAAAATAGGAAACATTGCCATCGCCATTTGCATAAATCAATGAAGAAGACCAATCGTTACGTCCGGTAATATCAAGATAAATTTCTCCTTTGTAGTCCAAATTCACAAAAGCATAAGCTGAATTAATACGTTTCCTATCAGTGTTCTTCTTTACTGATGTGGTTGGATCTGCAACTGAATTTGACATATCAAACTGTCCGGGTATCCTCAAACCATTCCTTGAACTGGTATTGTGATATGCATATCTTGTATCCCATTGTTCGAGGGCAACAGTACCATTCATATTAATTTCACCAATTTGGTGAAAAGCATTCAGCATGGCAGTAATTTTATACTGATCCTTTTTACCTTCATTTACAGTATAATTCGAGTTGACATAGTTGCTTTCGCCATCTGCCAAAACTTTTTGTTCATAGGTGGTATATAGCTTATTCATATCACCTTTTAACTTCAGTATCAACCAATCCTGAAGTTTAATATCTACATTCAGGTTTGATCTGAAATTGTTTTCACTTTGGCTGTAATTATTTTCAAGGTATTCCCAAATATTTCTTGAATAACCATATGGATCACCTCCGTTATAGCCATCGCCCTTTTCACTTTTGTAGTTTTGCAACCAATAGCCGGTATCATAGTCGCGTGGGACAGAGTACATAAAGTCATAAATAGGCGACCTGCCCCCACCCTGAAAGGTTGGATTTTGCGACTCTGACATTACCCATGAAAAACCAGCTTCTGCTGAAACGCGGGAGCTAATCTTTCTGGTAGTATTTAAACTAAAACTATTTCTTGAGAAATCATTGTTCAATGTTGTACCATTGGATTTTAAATTCGAAAAAGAGAAACGAAAAGTACCTTTATCGTCTCCACCTTGCAGGGCAAGATTCGTGTTTTCAAATTTACCTGTTTGATACATCTGCTGAACATTGTCCTCTTTTGCAGAATGAATATACTCTTTTCCATTTCTGGTGTATGGTTTCCCATCAAACAATGGCCCAAAATTGGCTGTTTCTGTTGTGCTGCGCAGTTCATTACCAGCGCCATCCAATGGCCAGGCAGGATATAATCCAGTACCGTATTTATTTTGAAAATCAGGAAAAGCATATACATCATCCCATGTTTGCGAACGTGACACACTGATTCCCAGGCCATCGCCTTTTTGACCTTTCTTTGTCGTGATAAGGATCACACCATTGGCTGCACGCGAGCCATAAAGTGCAGTTGCAGCAGCGCCCTTCAAAACCGAAACGGTCTCAAAATCATCTGAGTTTAAGTTCTTAATGTCATTTCCAAAATCGAGTACCGAACCCCACTCCGCATTATTGGTTGTTGTATTGTCGATAATGACTCCGTCAACAACAAAAATAGGCTGGTTATTCGTACCCAGAGAAGAGTTACCCCTAATCAAAATGCGGCTTGCAGATTGCGGGCCACCTGTTCCTGAATTGATCTGAACACCGGCTACTTTACCCTGCATACCACTGATTGGATTTACAACATTGATTCTGGCAATGTCAGAACCTTTGATTTCGGTCATTGCATAACCAAGCGCCTTTTTTTCCCTTGAGATACCCATGGCAGTTACAACAACTTCGTCGAGACCAATGTCTTCCGATTTCATTTCCACATTGATGACAGAACGATCGTTTACTGATTCTTCGACCGTTTGCATTCCAATAAATGAAAATACAAGGGTTGATTTCCCTGATGCCACTTTTATGGAAAATTTTCCATTTGTATCAGTTAGAACTCCGTTGCCAGTTCCTTTTTCTGAAATTGTCACACCTGGTAGTCCAAGTCCGTCAGATTCGGAGACAACGGTTCCGGATACCGATTGCTGTGCAATTGCACTTCCTAAGAGCGCAAAACACATTACAGTCAATAATAAAACCTTTCGCATAAGTTTTAATTTAAATTAAAAAGTTAATAATAAACCACATATAATATTAATTGAGAGCTTCACCTACAAAATGCATTTCAGAAAAAACCTTCTGAAATACCATTTCTGAAGTTCCAAGCAGCGCCGATTGATCGCCTAAGTCGGAAACAATAACAGTTGTATTTCCTGAAATTTTCTCCAAACAGAGACGGTTTAAAGATTGCTGAATGGGCGACAAAACATATTGCCTGGCCTTTGACAAAGGACCGCTTAACACGATCACTTCAGGATTGAGTAACTGAATAATGTAAGAAAGACCTTTCCCCATTGCCTTTCCAATTTCATTCAGGATGGAAATGCAGAACTCATCGCCCTGCCGTGCAGCATTGATTACATCTTCAGGAGTAATTTTTTCAGGATGATCTTTAAACTGGTTTATCAGCGAGGAAACTTCGTTGTCGGCAAATCCCTGCATTACCCTTTTTATGATTGTATTGGATGAAGCAATTGTTTCGAGGCATCCGCGTTTTCCGCAAATGCACAAATCGCCATTTTCAACCATCGGGATGTGCGACAATTCACCGGCAAAGCCTTTGTTCCCGCTGTATAGCTGTCCATTCACAATAATTCCAAGTCCAAGTCCCCAGCTCCAGTGAATGATGATCGCATCTTTATAACCCTTGCCAGCCCCAAAATTGAACTCTCCGTAAGCATGCATCCGGGCATCATTGTCGATATAAATTGGCTTGTTGAATCGATGTTTCAGTTCGCGTCCAATGTTTTGCCGCTTTTTATCTTTAATCGTATAATTAATGCCAACTTTAGAATCAATCAAACCCGGCATGTCAACGCCCAGACCGTAAACTTTTTCATCGGAAATTTGGTTTTCAGTCATCAGCTTCTGAGCGGCCTGAAATAATTTCTCCACCAAATCGGGGTCGTCAATATGGGTATCTATCAATAATACAGGAGTCACAAACCTATTGTAACAATCACAAATCACCATGCTTGCATTGAAACGGGCAAAATCGCATGAAATGACATAGAAACGATCTTCCGGCAAGCCAAATAAGTTAGGTTTCCGTCCCCCACTCGATTCACCAATTCCGATATTTTTTACGTATCCCTGCAACATCAAATCATTCAGTAATACAATGCAGGTTGGTAAAC
The DNA here is from genome assembly GCA_019459485.1 of Prolixibacteraceae bacterium. GTDB lineage: Bacteria > Bacteroidota > Bacteroidia > Bacteroidales > Prolixibacteraceae > Aquipluma. Next base: position 21,687 of record JAIBEZ010000010.1, on the reverse strand, counting down.
TTATTTTAAGCCATTTACTAAGGTCAGGTGCAGATAAGTTCCCGTTTGAGTGAAGCAAACTGAGAATTCTTTTTTTCTGCCTGACCTTGTTCAAATCGGTCGCTGATAAATTGGGGGATTGGAGTTCATTGATAGGTGCCATATTCTCTTCCTTTATGAAAAAACAAAGTAAATGATATCAATAACACAGGCAAAGATATTTAAATATTTTACGAAGTATTACGATTTCATTAAATTATTGACATACTTTATAACATATTTTAACAAATTACTGTATGTCAGCAAAATAGAAGACGTGTTTGTCTGAATATGAATTTGGGATAGAATAGAAAAATGGCAATAGAGACCTGAATGAGCTGATATACTTGCTAAAAAAAATCCGTTAGCTATCGGTTCATTAACTATCAGAAAGCGGCAGAGCCGCAAAATATTTGCAGTAAAAAAAAATATAAACGCTGGCAAGGTGCAGCGCACCGAGATAATACGAATAATAGGTATCTATATTTCGGTGCTCCGCACCTTTTGCCTGTCTTGCATCATATATACTACAAATATCAACGGTGCTCTGCACCTAAAAATGCTTGCTTTATAATACCCACACCAAACGTTATAGAGCAAAAAAAAAGCAGGTTGAAATCAATTTTTTCTGATTCCGGCCTGCTATTTTTTTGCAATAAAAGTAAAATACTAATCCTCCGGACTCATCGGATTTATGTAGCTGATCTTTTGGTTCTGTTCAAAATCATACAATGTGAGGATGCGTAGTTTGTAATATGCTTCCCAGTAGGTTTGCAGCGAACGTATATAATCGCGTTTGGCATTTTCGCGCTCTGAAAGGGAAATATTGAGATCAGTAATGCTAATCTCGCCATTCTGAAATTGCTTTAAAGCAATCTGGTAACCATTTTCCGATACTTTATCAGCTTCTTTTGCCGTCGTCAGCTGGTCTTTCATCAAACTGAACTGTTCAACCTGAACCACCACACTTCGTTCAAAATCTTCGCGATCTTTCTCCACGTCGTAAATAACAAGGTCACGCTGTGATTCAGCCAGTTTTACAGCCGAAGCCGACTGTCCCCAGTCCAGGATCGGAATACTCAGGGCAAGCTTCAAGGTTTGTTGCCGTTCCGGTTTGTCGTAAACGCCTACAATTGTTTCAGCGCTGTTCGACAATCCATAGCTTCCCTGAAGTGTTGCACTTAATCCGGTACTTCTTTTGGCATTCAGCAAATCGCGATCGGCTACCATCAACCTGCGTTTATATTCCGAACCTTCCTTGCGGTTCGACTTTGCTTCTTCAAGGGCTTTTGCCTTGTCGATGTCAAACAAGGTAATATTCAGCGGAATCTCTAATTCAATCTCCTGATCTTGTGGAATTCCGACATAAGACTTCAGTTCGAAATCAGCATTTTTTAAATCCATATTTGCCTGATTCAATGCTTTTTGTGCATTTAGAACAGCCAATTCGTTGCGCGCAAAATTGTTTTCCGAAATTGTCCCAAGATCTTTTTTTGTTTGTGCAATTTTCAGGTTATTGTTGCTGTTCTTTAGGTTGCTTTCAGCCAACTTGTAATTGGTCTGCACCATTAAATACCTAAAAAACCGGTACACGGTATTCAGCGAAATTTCTTCAATCGCTTCAATAAAATCTTTTTGTGCCTCATCGTAGATGAGCGGCTCTGTTTTCCCCTGCCATTTCATCCAATTAATTGAAAAAATGGGTTGTGTAAAACCAACTGAAAACGGACTTCCGGAGAAACTAACAAGATCTTTGTTGTAATCCTGAAACCTGTATGCCGAAGTTGATGCATAAACATAAGTTCCCGTAAAGGGAATAGATTGGTTGAGTGAAAGTTGTGCCGATGTGGCCAGGTTTGTAACTTGCTTAAATTCCAGGCTTCCATCGGGCTGAGTAACGCCAATTGTTGATTTCGTAAAATCAGGAAGATTGCCGGAAATAACCAATTTAGGGCGATATTGAGTTCTATAATTCTTCCACCTCCAGTAATAATTCTCGTTGCGGTTTTGTGCGTATTTTACAGCCGATGATTGCTCGACAGCCAATGACACAACATCTTTAAGTTCGAGACCGTATTCATTCATATCCTGAGCATGGACATTTACAAACGGAATCATTAAGAGCCAAAGGAAGATCCCGGATAAGCTCAATTTTTTATTTGGTCGCTTCATCTAATTATTCTTCTCCGTTTTTTTGGTTTGCATACGAAAAGGCGAATCAGATAGAATTACCTTTTCACCTTCACTTAAACCTGAAATTACTTCCTGATAATCAGCGCCTTTAATACCAAAATATACAGTTCGTGGCTCCATATTTCCTGAATCGAGTACGTAAACAGTTTGTTCGGCATTGGCCTTGAAATTATTATTTGCAGTAATGCGCAGCGTTTCAGTTTTGATCGATTTTAAAACCTGAAGTTTAATGGATTGATTGGGAATCAGCTTTGGATTATTGCTGTTTTCAAGGTGAACATTGAACTGGATTTTATTGTCGGAAACTGTCGGTGTGACATTTCCGATTGCCCCAACCAGTCTTTCATTCTCGGCCAAAGCAAAAACAGGATTTCCGGTTTTTACGAATTCCGAGAATTGCTCGTCTATCAATCCCTTTATTTTAAATGTTGTGAGATCAGACATGGTAACAAGCATCTTGTCGGCGCCAACTTTTTCACCTGTTTTTCCTGCAACAGACAAAATTATTCCGTTTGACGGCGCTTTGATATTTAGTTTACCTAGCATTTCAATTTTATCGGCAAGTTGTTTTTTCTGAATTTCAATTTGTAGATTCAGCCCGGTCTCCTCGGTTTTCATTTGTTTCAAACGGATGGCATTCTTTTTCAGCACCATATCAAGATCCTTTTCTGCCAGCACCAGGTTTTGTTTTGTCTCGGCCATTTTAGCCGGCGATATGCCGCCAACACTCAGCAACTGTTCTTCATCTGCCAACTGGGTTTTGATGGACGTAATTCTTAACTTCTTCACTTCGACGTTGTAATCCAAATCAATACGGGCCATTTGTCCTTCCAGTCTTGATCGTTCGAGCGAATTGGATTTCACTTCCAACTGATCAGTAATCAGGTCAATTTCGTCACGGGTTGGATTGTCATCGAGTTCAATAATTATCTCTCCCTTCGTTACACGGCTACCCGCTTCCTTATTTATTTTTTGGATGATGCTGTTGTTTGGGCAAAGAAGTATCACCTCATTCTCAGGTTCAACAACTCCGGTGGCTTCGATTGGAACGAATACCTGTCCGCGATCGACAACAGAAGTCTGATATTTTTTTGAATCAGAGGTCAGAAATGAAGGAATTCCAAAGATTTGGAACAAAATGAAAAGCAATACGATTACAGACAATACGAGAACTGCAATCAAGAGTCCTTTCTTGTTACTCATGGTTAAATAGTTGTTGGTTAAGGCACGGCCTAATTCTATTATACTGAATATGAACAGTATAAGAATTACGCAATTCGGATATAAAAGTAGCTGATTCTTTTGGTAAAAACCACAAATGATGGTCAAAAAAAATCAAACAGGTACGATTGTACCCACTCGGAAAAGTCATCTGATGAATATTTCCAAAGAGAACCCAGACATTTAAAATCTGACAATCAGCCAATTACGAATTCATCGGATGACTATGGAAACGGGAGATTATTTCACGAGAAAATCGAACTTTTTCTGTCCTTCCAGAAATCCTTCCAGCCGGTCGCCAATTTTTACAGCCCCCACTCCAGCAGGTGTTCCGGTATAAATAAGATCGCCAATTTTAAGTGTAAAGTATTTCGAAACATGCGAAATAATATCATCGATCGAAAAGATCATCAAAGCAGAGTTTCCTTCCTGAACGGTTTTCCCGTTTATGTCGAGCCTGAAATGAATGGCATTTCTATCTGGTAACGATTCTACAGGCACAAATTCAGGACAAATAACAGCCGAAAAATCAAATGCTTTCGATTTTTCCCATGGCAATCCTTTGTCTTTAAGAGCGTTCTGAAGGTCGCGGGCAGTAAAGTCGATTCCAATGCCAATTTCGCTGTAATAACGGTTTGCAAACTTTTTATCAATGTTTTTGCCGAGTTTTTTGATGCGAACAATCAGCTCAATTTCATGGTGAACTTCATTGGTCCATTCAGGAATATAAAAAGGATCGTTGTTACGAAGCAGGGCAGAATCGGGCTTCATAAACAAAACCGGTTCGTCGGGAATCTCGTTGTTCAACTCTTTGGCATGTGCCACGTAATTGCGGCCAACACAGATGATTTTCATGGGGTATCTTTTATTGTGTAGAGACGCGATTTATCAGTGACGCGATAAATTTGAGACGCGATAAATCGCGTCTCTACGCAATGATTATTTCATTCTTAATTTTATAGCTGTCAGCACTTTTTTGGTGTAGAGCGGGAATTCATTGTTCAGAATCCATCCGTAAAAACCGGGTTGTTCGCGCAAAACTTTTTCAACCGGAACACCTTTATTTTTACCAAAGTTGAAAGTTTCAACACCGTTTTCATCGTAAACAATACGGCCAACGAAATCGACATTGGTATCGTAGGCCGAAAATTCGCTCAGCGCCTGAACATCGTTCACAATTGGTTTTGACACTTTGCCGGCATGATCTTCATATTCTTCGTCAATGTATTGATCGAGCTGGGCTTTCAGCACTTCGTAAGTCGCTTTGGTATCGGCCATTGCACTGTGGGCGTCTTCCAGCGGTTTCTGGCAGTAAAATTTGTAGGCAGCCACCAGCGTGCGTTTTTCCATTTTGTGAAAGATAGCCTGAACATCAATAAACTTTCGCTTTTTCAGGTCAATGTCAACATCGGCACGCAAAAATTCTTCTGCCAGTAATGGAATATCAAAACGATTGGAATTGAAACCTGCAAAATCACAACCTTCAATAAACTGTGCGATATTTTTTGCGATTTCCCTGAAGGTCGGCTTATCTTTAATATCCTCGTCGTAAATTCCGTGAATCTTGCTTACAAGCTCTGGAATCGGCATTTCAGGATTTATCCGATATTGTTTTTCTTCTTCCCGACCATCGGGATGAACTTTTATCAATGCAATCTCAACGATCCTGTCGGTTACGATATTCATTCCGGTTGTTTCCAGATCAAGAAAAACAAGGGGATTCTTTAGATTCAACTCCATATCAATTATTTAGTATTGTAACGTTTTATAATTTACTTATTTTGAAAGCATTGGTTTGCCGGGCGTAACGCCATTTTCATTAAAAGCATCCATTTGAAACCAATAGATTCTATTTTTATCGGGGCAAAGAATATTTAACCTGGTATTTTTATACACCTGATAACTGTGGTACAATTTATCTTTGTCTGTTCCATACCGGATATTGTAACCCGTGGTATTTGCCTGCTTCTTCCACGACATTTTAACTATTTGGGGATTGCGGTAATCCCTTATTGCACGAAATTCATTCACTTTTTTAGGTTTACGGCCTGTTCCCAAACCAAATATGCGGAACCCGGAAATGGCGAAAGTACCCATTGGAACCTGATAACTGGTGATTTTCAGATACCTGGCCTGAATTGGAATTTTAATTGCTTCGTAAGGATTTGTTCCGTATTCGGTGTTGGAGGTTTTATCAGTCAATTTTTTCCAATTCTTCTTATCAGTTGAATATTCAACAAGATACTGGTAGGCAAAAATGCTATCGTTCCCAATAATTTGTGATTTACTTTCAGCAAAATTCAGTTGAAAGGCATTGATTGTACAAACCGAACCTAAATCGGCCATCAGCCATTCGCCTTTTTTACCGGTTTGTGCACTCCAGTATGTACCAATATTTTCATCAAAAGCCGATGTGACCGGATTTGAAGGCAAACTTGATGATGCATCTGCTGCAATATTATCAGAAAGAAGCGCCCATTCAGGATTAAGCATACTAACATTGGGATAGTTGCTTGCAAGCATGATGATTGGATAATCACCAAAATCAGTTTTTGTAAACAGGGTTCCATCTTTATCGAAGCCTGTTGGGAAAAGTCCGAAACTGGTTCGGGACTTTTGGTTTTTAGGAGCAGTCATGGTACCAATGTGCCACCAGTTGCCATATTTATCAGTAAATGTTGACCCATTACCGGCACCGCTTAAAAAACCATCGGGTTTAAATGAAAATGGATTATTCGCAGCAAAAGTAAAAGGCCCAAGCGGTGTATCAGAAACATATACAGCATCTCCATAACTATTCAATTCACTGTTCAGTTCGGCACATTGATAATAGTATTTCCCATTGTATTTGTTCATCCATGAACCTTTGACACTGTTATTTACGGGTTTAGCCGGATTGCTTTTCAACTTCTGCAGATTTTTTTTCAATGGATTCAATTTCTGACAGACAACAGGAACTCCTGTTGGTTCGAGTAGATTTTTAGGATCCAGTTCGCGGGCCATAAGACCGTCGTGATTTGAACATCCGTAATAGCAAAATACCCTGCCATCGGTATCGACAAAAACAGTAAAATCGCTAATTTGTGCGAGCAGAATGGAATTACTATTATACACTTCCCATTTGCCGTTTTCCGGATCTTTGGAACGAAATATCTTATTGCTGAGTGAAGTGCAGAAATAAATCCAGTCACCAATAACAAAAGCTGTTGGCGCCAATTTTTCAAATGGCAGGTTGCTGGCAGTTACAAATTTCCATGAAAGCAAATCACCTGAATACCAATATCCTCCTGCATTTGTAGCAAATAGAAAATAGTAATCCTTATAAAGCACAATGGTTGGGTCTGCAATATCCGGTCGGGTTGGTGAATCCGAAGTCAGTTGATAGGGCAAGTTAAGCGGATTGCAGTAAGTCTGACCGTTTGCATTATTTACCTGAATCCCAAGGACAAAGATTAAAACCAGTATAATAATTTGGAATCCTTTTTTCACCCGATTATATTAATTTTATTTTTCTGATTAATAGGTTTGGCAATATCGTCTTAAAATTAAAAAAAAACCTAACAGTTCAAAGCTGTTAGGTTTTTTAAGTCAAGCCTGATGGTTATCAGGCGTTTATCATCATTGGCATTAAAAGCATCAGGATATTTTCTTCTTCATGTTCATTTTCGGCAGGCAATAACAAACCGGCACGGGTCGGATCCGACAATTCCATTTTTACATCGGTGGCCGAAAGGTTCGACAATATTTCCTGAAGAAAAGTTGATTTGAACCCAATTTCCATGTCCTCGCCTTCATACTGACAACTCAGCCGTTCAACCGCTGAAATTGCAAAATCAATGTCTTGCGCAGAAACAACCAACTGGTTTTCAGTTAATTTCAAACGAACCAAATTGCTGGCCTGGTTTGAAAATACAGAAACACGACGAACAGTATTGTAAAACTCAACCCGGTCGATAATCAGCTGATTCGGGTTATTGGTTGGAATTACTGAATTGTAGCTCGGATAATTTCCTTCGACCAAACGGCAAATCAACTTGAAATTACTTAAAGTAAAGAATGCATTTTTATCGTCAAACTCCAGTTTTACATCAAATTCTTCTTTCGGAAGTAAGCTTTTCAGCAAAGCAGCCGGTTTTTTAGGTAGAATGAACGATGCATCTTTTTCGGCTTTGGCATCGAAACGTTTGTAGCGTACCAGTTTGTGGGCATCTGAAGCAACAAACTTGATATCTTCGGTTGAAAGTTCAACAAAAATACCGTTCATCACCGGACGAAGTTCATCGTCGGCAGTTGCAAAAAGTGTTTTGTTGATTCCGTTAAGCAGTACAGTGTGATTCAAATTAATGGTCGAAGCAATGTCTTCGTTCAGGATAGGCTGTTGCGGAAAATCTTCCCCATTCTGGCCAACAATGCTGAATTTCCCATTCTGTGAAAAAATTTCGATGGCAAAAGTTTCGGGATCAATCTGGAAAGTCAAAGGTTGCTCCGGAAATTCCTTCAGGGTTTCGTTCATCAATTTTGCCGGTACTGCAATTGCTCCGGTTCCATTGGTGTTGTCAAGCTCAATACTTGTAATCAATGTTGATTCAAGATCGGAAGCAGTTACTGTCAGGAGGTTTTCTTCCAATAAAAACAAATAATTATCAAGAATAGGAAGCGTATTCTTTGAATTGATCACTTTACTGATTGCAGAAAGATGACTGAGTAGTTCGGTACTTGAAACAACAAATTTCATTAGATATTTTTTTAGAGTTTTAGTTTCACAATAAATATATTTTGCCGGAAACCGGCATTGCCTCCTGTCAATTGGAAGCTCACGAATATACAAACTTTGATTTTTCCTACCTATTGATCGTTCAAGATTTTATACAAAAGAAACGAACATATTTGAAAACAATCGTTAAAGACAATGTCAGCATTTGTATTTACGGTTGCGAACATAAATATAAACTGCGCCAAACAACGCAATCAAGAGCAATGGCATCAAAACATTCAGCATTTGCCACATGGTTTTTTCTTCCTGAACCCTTACTTTATCGAGCATCCGGATTTTAAAAACCCGCGAACGCAATTCCATTAATCCCTGATCGTCGCAAAGGTAATTCACAGCATTCATTAAAAAAGCTTTGTTTCCGAAAGTTTGCTGCGAAGACCGGTCGTATCCCAGTGGCATAAATTCGGGAACGCCCCCCACAAAACGGTACTGATTGGCAATCATATTTCCGTCAGAAAAAACAATCATTTTCGTGGGTTCACTTTCAGTTTTTATTTCTGAAGATTTTGCTCCAAACGAATCAACCATGCGATTCTTAAAAACGGAAGTAAAAGTTCCTTCGAGCAAAACGCCAACCGGCTGCGAAGGCTGGCTAAACAATCGGCGATCGGGCGGATTGTTGATGCTTGCAAGACTAATTTCCATGGGTGTATTGCTTACCAGCGAATAAGGCGACGTTGCCAGAATAACTGTTTTGCGCATTTGTTCCTGCTTGCCCACTGTATCAATCGAGCTTACAAATTCGGCCTTTACACGGTTCATGTTTCTGCTGATTACATGATTTTCGGAAGGACTTAGCAACGGCGAAAAATACCAGGGAGCCGGAGTGAATTTTGCAGGCGTGCCGGCCGGAGCAGTATTTACCAAAATCCGCAGACAATCAGCATCCTGAATCATATTGGTATTCAAGCGAATACCATATCTAAAAAGCTGATCATCGAGGTTTAGGTTTTGTGGAAATGCCAGCGTGGTATTTCCCGTACTCAAACTATCGAGACTTACCGAAACCGGATCAATCAGCCACATTATCCGGCCACCGTTCATCAGATACTGATCGATGTAAAACTTGTCAGTTTCTGTAAATGGCTGAGTCGGATTGGCTACAATCAGGGTTTTTATTGGTGTACCTTTTGTAATCAGCTGTTGAGCTGAAACTTGCGAAACTGTGTATTTTTCGGCCAACGCTTCTGCAAAATCATGGGTTTCGTATTCGTTCAGTTCACCCTGCCCATTCAAAAAAGCAACCGTCTGTTTTTCGGTGTTCATTAATTCCGAAAATGCAGCGGTAAACTCGTATTCAAGACTTTCAATCGAGTTGTTCAGGTTCACTTCGTAATGCAGGGCGGCGTTGTTTTTCAGCAAATTAACGCTCATTTTCCGTTCTCCATATTCGACCAGCGCTCCCGGAAAAACTAGCCGGGTGGTGGTTCCCTGTTCAGTATTCTGATGAATGTTAGTTGGCTGAAGTCCTTTTGCGACAAGCTCTGCAAAGAGTTTATCGCGTCTGCTTACATCGGCTATTTCGTACGGGTCAAAAATCGTCAGATTAATCAGTTGCGACGAATATGCATTGTAATCGGCAATTTTCTCGATAATAGATTTTTGAAACTTACGGAAACTGGCATTCAACTCACCATCAAGATAAAGGGTGATATTGATCGGTTTGTCAAGTTCTTTTACCAGATTCTTCGAAACCGTGGTGATGGAATATCTTTTTTCGGCTGTCAGATCGAGGCGAAAAAATAGTTGTCCTGACACGATACTGACAAAAATAACAGCTATAACCGCCAAAGCTCCCAGTTTTAATTCTCTCCTGAAATTGACTTGGTGAAAATGAATGATCCTGCTGGTAAGGAACAAAAAAAGCAAAATAGTAGCCAGAAAATAAACCAGATCGCGCGAATCGACCACTCCCCGACTGATTGAATTGTAATGTTCGTTGATCCCGAAACCAATAATAAGTTGCTGAATGGCTGACGGAAGTTGCATGGAGCCAACCAGATCAAAACCGAGATAGGCCAGAAAAGAAAGCCCCATGGCGAGGATAAAAGAAAAAATCTGGTTGTCGGTGAGTGCCGACGCGAACAAGCCAATCGCGACATAAATGGCAGCCAGAAAAAATAAACCGATAAAAGCGCCCCATGTCCCGCCGGTATCAATGCTTCCAACCGGATTTCCGAGCGAATACACAGAGAAAAAATACACTAAAGTTGGCAGCAACGAAATCGTAACCAACAGCAATCCGGCCAGATATTTGGCAAGTACAATCCTGAAAACAGAAAGTGGCCGGGTGAGCAAAACTTCCATGGTTCCCAGTCGTTTCTCTTCGGCAAACAACCGCATGGTTACTGCCGGAACCAAAAACAGGTAAACCCACGGTGCCAGCGAAAACAAACCATCGAGCGAAGCATACCCGCCCTCCAAAATATTGTAATTTCCGGGGAAAACCCACAGAAACAAACTGGTAGCCAGCAAGAATACAAAAACCACCACATAACCTGTGAGCGATCCGAAAAAACTGGTAATTTCTTTTTTTAAGAGACTGTACATACAATTTTATTTGAGCTTTCTAAGTTGCGTGTTTTTCATTAACGAAGTCATTTGTGTGATTGCGATTTTATTCAATTGAACCAAACGCTCCGATTGCGTCAATCCTTGTCTGATAAAAACAGCATTAATGCTTTCCATATTTGAGAGAACCACTAATTGTTCAATATTGGCGTAATCACGAATATTTCCGTCCTTGTCCGGGTTTGCAATTCTCCATTCCAAAGCTGTAGTTCCAAACAAAGCTACGTTAAGGATATCGGCTTCGTTGGCATATACAAAACTGATTTGTTTTTTGGAAATTTCAACTGGTATCAGGTTTTCCTTTATGGCATCGGTATGAATGTGATAGTTGACTTTGGCCAATGCGCGCTGAAAATTCCATTCCAATTTTAACCGGTCGTTTTCATCATCCTTTAATCGTTGAAATTCTTTGATAAGGTAAAACTTAAAAGGAGTGCTTAACCATGTTGCAAACTCGAATGCAATATCTTTGTGTGCAAAGGTTCCGCCATAGCGTCCTGATTTGGAAATTATACCAATTGCATTGGTTGCTTCTATCCATCTTTGGGGTGTCAGTGCAAAGCTATTTAAACCGGCTTCATTTTTAAAAGCATCGAATTCGATGCTTTTAAAACCAGGATTATTCATTTGTTCCCATAATCCGCAAAATTCAATTGCATTGCGTGTTCTCATCCAGTTTTGAATAATATAGTTGGTTCTCTCAGCATCCCGGTACCTGGCCATATCGGTTAAGGAGATATATTCCGCCTGTTCCATTGAAAAAACTGTTATTTCAAGTTTTTCAACAATTATTTTTTTTGCCTTACCCATTTTAGGTTTTACTTTTATTAGAAAATTATTGATTAAACCTATTTCAATTATGGCGAATTCGCCACAGTTAAAACACAAGTTAACAATTTCACTTATTACAGGACGATTATTTAATTTACTGCGAATCTTCACTATCACCTGATTTTTAATGCTACTGAATTCAGTTACATTAAAAAGTGGGTTGTTACATTTTATATTGCCTTCAACTTCCCCACCATTAACCCTGCCGCCCTCTTCGACGCTCCTGATTCACCAAGCAGAATCATCATTTCACGGTAATCATCCAACATTCGTTTTTCATTCTCAGGATCGTGTACAATTTTATTCAACTCGCTGATTACATTTTTCAGGGTAAAGTCCGACTGAATTAATTCAGAAACGGCTTCCTTCTTCAGGATAATATTCACCAGCGAAACCCATTTTGTTTTCAGGAAAAATTTCTTCAGTGGTGTAAATAACCAGTTGGGCGTAAGCTGATAAACCACCACTTGCGGAACATTTAAAATAGCGGTTTCGAGCGTTGCCGTGCCCGATGAAACAATGGCTACCCGGCTGTGAATGAGTATTTCATAGGTTTTTCCCCATAAAACAGGCACTTTACTGCCTTTCATAAACGGCTGGTAAAATTCAATTCCCATGTTGGGCGCACCGGCAATTATACATTGAAATTCAGGAAAGTGAGCAGCAGCTTCGAGCATGGTTGGCAGCAAAACACTGATTTCTCCTTTTCGGCTGCCGGGTAAAATGGCCAATATTTGTTTCTCTGGTAGTTTATTTTCAGTCCAAAACCGGGGAAAATCCGGTTCTGTTTTCTTTTGCAGAATGGCATCGAGCAACGGATTTCCAACGTAATTGACCCGATAATTGTATTTGGCAAAGAACTCGGTTTCGAAAGGTAAAATGGTAAACATCTCATCGACATTGGCAATAATCCGGTGAACCCGCTTTTCTTTCCAAGCCCACACTTTGGGCGAAATGTAGTAAAAGGTGCGTATTCCGTGTTCTTTGGCAAATTTGGCCATCCGCAGGTTAAAGCCGGGATAATCAACCAGAATCAAAACATCAGGATTAAACTTCAGCATATCTTGCTCGCAAAACCTGAAGTTTTTCTGAATGGTACGTATATTCATAATCACCGGCACAAGTCCCATAAAAGCCAGTTGCCGGTAATGTTTCAGCACAGTCATTCCGGCCTGTTCCATCAATTCGCCACCAAATCCTCTAAATTCAGCCTGCGGATCAATCAAACTGATTTCTTTGATCAGGTTGGAGGCATGTAAATCGCCAGAAGCTTCACCAGCTAAAACGTAATACTTCATGTGTTGATAATTTGTTTTTAATTGCCACATGGAACTCGCCATTGATAAATCATCCAACTATTTGAGATTATTTCTCATGGCTCGTTTCATAAGTTCCAAGTTTCATGTTCAAAGTTCAAAGTCTGTTCGGGTTGCGAAGGTTTTAGATATTGAATATTGGTTATTGGATATTGATTATTGTATATTTTTTTCTTCAGATTAATTTGGAAATCAGCACCAGAAACGCATACATAAATGTCGCCAATATAACGCCCCGGGCCGCCATATCGTATTTAAACCTGTAGAACAACATAAAAATGCCAAGATTCGGGAATACACAAATGCTTAACAATTTTAGCAGAACTTTCATTTCCCACATACTCCGCAGAAAAGCAGAAAATTCCATTTCGCTGTATTTCAGCTGATAGGTAATAAAAAAGATGATCAGAGGCAGGAAGGTTCCGATAATCCAACCTATTGGCAGGCGATCGAAGCGGTTTCGTTTGCGGATTGTCATATTAAAATCTCCAGCTTTTCATGCTTTCAAACGTCTGATAACAAGTCATATCTGCATTTACAGGCACCACTGAAACATAGCCATTTTCGAGCGCGGTAATATCGGTTTCGGCCACATCAACCTCAAAGTTCTTGAAATATCCGGCCATCCAAAAATATTCCCGTTTGTGCGGGTCTGTGCGTCTGTCGTATTCTTCCACCCATTTCCCTGAAGTTTGGCGGCAGACCTGAATTCCTTTGATTTCTCCTTTTGGAATATTCACGTTCAGGCAAACAAATGGCGGAAGTCCATTTTCTGCAACCTGCTGAAATACGCGGGCTACATATATTTTCGCGCGAGAGAAATCTGCTTCATGATCATAGTCGTTCAGTGAAAAACCGATCGACGGAATGCCATGAATACAACCTTCCAAAGCGCCCCCCATTGTACCCGAATAAACTACACTGATAGATGAATTTGAACCGTGGTTTATTCCGGAAACAACAAAATCAGGATCCCGATCGAGCAACTGATTGAAAGCCAGCTTAACACAATCGACTGGTGTGCCGGTACATTTATAAACCTGATACCCTTCTTCATCAACAGTTTTGGTCACACGAATCGGGTAATCAACCGTAATGGCATTCGACATTCCCGACCGGTGACTATCGGGTGCCACCACCACCACATCGCCAAAAAGACGCATCACTTCTGTCAGTTCTGTGATTCCTTTTGCCGTAATGCCATCGTCGTTCGTAATTAAAATTAAGGGCCTTTCGCTCATAACTTGCTTTTTTTGAATGCTCACAAAGATAAATGAATGTACCTGAAAAAATCGTCCAAATGAATATTTTATATGATTGTCCGTTTGCAAACCGATTTGCATTTTGCGTCAGTCAGTTGTGATCATCCTATGTTTGTTCAGTTTGAACAAACTAGTCAGTAAAGGTATTTATTCTTGATAAATCAGCTAAAAGAAGAAAGAGAAAAGAACAAGATTAAGTGTGGTCATGAGCTTTAAAAGCTGGCATAAATGCGAATCCTTTTTCTCTTCTACTTTATGACCTAGGACAGTTCAGTAGGCTTAGAGCCTGTATGTAGGATTGATAAGGCTAAAAGTAGGCTTCTTCTTTCGGCATAAAAACAAAGAATTATGAGCACAATTATTGGAGTTGACGTTTCTAAAGACAGTATTGACACGGCATTTGAAAAGGATACTAAGAAATTTATTCAGGGTAAATTTGATAACTGCAGTGAAGGTTTTTGTTTGTTTTATGACAGTTTGCCACAAGGGGATCGCATCACTGTAATGGAAGCAACTGGTCCGTATTATCTGAAATTAGCTTACTTTCTGCATGAAAAGGGAGAAAAGATCGCTGTTGTAAACCCGTTGAAGATCCGGCGTTTTGCACAAATGAGGTTCGAGCGGGTAAAAACGGATAAAGCTGATGCCAGAATCATTGCTTCTTACGGGAAAAGTGAAGAATTGAAACTATGGGAACCACTGGAAGAACATATCGTTGACATACGCCAGATTTGTTCGGTAATGGAACGCATGGTAAAAGACCGTACCGCATGGAAGAACAAACAAGAAGCATTGAAAAATGACCCAAAACATAGTTTAATGGCTATGCGGGAGATTGAAGAAATGATTGCTTACATCACAAAAAAACTTGACGACCTGGACAACAAACTGGATGAAATCATCAAAGATCATTTTGATGATCAGAACAAGATTATCCGCAGTATTCCAGGGATAGGGCCTAAAACATCGATCATGCTCCTTGCCCTGACAAATGGATTTAGCAGATTCGAAACCTACAAGGAATTTATATCATACGTCGGATTAAGTCCCCGTATCTACGATTCTGGAACGGTTAAAGGCAAAGCCCATATCTGCAAGCTCGGAATGAGCAGAGCCAGGCATTTGTTATATATGGCAGCTCGCGCTGCCAGTAAATATAATACTGCTTGCAAATTACTCTACGAAAGGTTGCTGGAAAAAGGCAAAGCAAAAAAACTGGCTTTAATTGCGGTAGCTAACAAGCTAGTCAAACAAGCTTTTGCTCTAACTTCAAAATCTGAACTATATGCGAAAGATTTTGCAATTTAAATTTGGATTTTAACACAGTTCATTTATATATGAAATGCAAGCAAAGACCTGAATTAGTTGGAGAACCTTTTGCGACATGGAGTATTAATCGCTATGAACGAGACCCACATCAGTATTTTGACAAAACAACATTTGATATAAATGATGAATTAATCAAGATTGCCCCACCTCAAGCTTTTAATTTCATTTGGAATTATTACAATAAAGATGGGTCAATAAATGGTAACATTTTGAATATTATCAAGTCAAAAAAGACACTGTTTAAAATGGGATATGCTAATCAGTCAGATGCAAATTATATTGCCTTAAAGATATTGCAGATATATCCTTTAATAGCTGAGAACATAGCAAATCAGTTTGAGTTCTTTATAATAGATGAAGCTCAAGATACAAATGATATTCAAATGGGCATAATTGATATTCTTAAAAATTCTGGAGCAGCCAATTTCATGTTAATAGGTGACAGAGACCAATCAATATTTGAATGGAATAATGCACATCCTGAACTCTTCGATGAAAAATACAATCAATGGGATAAAATTGAACTTAATGAAAATAGACGAAGCTCAAAAAACATATGTAGGTTTATAAACCACTTATCATCATTTGAATCGATAAATGCTGTAACAAAACAGATTGCAGATTATGATTATATTCCTTCAATTTTAGGGTATAAAACAGAAAAGAAAAAAAGAAAATCTGAGGATTGGGTAGTTTCTCCAGAAGAAAGCAAGGCAAGCTTTGATAATATTATGACTTTATTTTGTGCAACTTGTGAGGAAAATGGTATTTATATAAATAAGCAAAATGTTGCTGTTTTATATCGTGGACAAAATAAATCGGAATTTCTAGGTGTTCATAGAGATAAGTTTGAATTTTCTAGCAATCCTTGGATAACAAATAATTATCATGTCAAAGACATTGTAAAAGGCAAACATTTATATGAAAACGGAGCTTTAAAAGAGGGATATAGACTGTTAGAGAAGGGCATAATTGAAGCCGTTAATAAACCAGATGACAAAAATTTTTATTGTACAAAATCTTTCGTACAAACACTAATTGATATCAATGGGTTAAAAGAACATCGTAACAATATTTTTGAACTAATAGAATTGATGCCTTCGACAAAAGGTAAGACACTTACAATGTGGATTACAGAAACAAACCCAATATTCGTGAAGTTTAAAATTCAATTCTCAATTGAAGAGACTAATGGAGATATTCTAATTGATGAATTATTTGGAAATAATATGAATCATGGAGATATTCATCCGTTCTATTTTGGCACAGTTCATTCAGCCAAAGGAAAAACATTTGAAGCAGTTCTTCTATTACTTGGAAAAAGAGCTGGTGCTGGGATGAATTATGTAAATATGATTAAGACTAATTTAAATACATTAAAACCATCAAATCAAGAAGAAATGCGGATTGTATATGTTGGAATTACACGACCACGAAAAGTATTAATGATGGCTGTGCCTGAAGAAGATGTTAGTGAATGGAAAGTTAAATTGAATTAATCTTCGCAACGTCAAGCACATTGGCTAGTCGCACTGGCTGATACACAACTAAAACCAGCAAAAGAGCTTGCCTGCCCAAACGCAAGGCAGACAGAAACGGAGTCGCAAATTGATAGAAAAATGATAGAAAACAACGAACCCCATGCGGTAACTTCAGCTACCCGTCAAGTGCGGCAGCAGTGGTTTTCGGTAAACTTCCCACCCAAAAATTGATCACGAACCTCCCTTACAACCGTCAAATCCGGTGTTTCTTACTTAAATTCATTTTAAATAACGGATCATTCCGGCGTAAAATATTTTTTTGAAAAACAAGGTTAATTGTTCGATTTGCTTTGTCTGTCAGGGCTTCAGCGTGCAAAGTAAATCCAATTCAACGTTTTCGGTCGCATCGTGTCCTAACCCAAATCCTTCCCTTTTCAATGTCCAAAAAAGTTGCTTGATTTCTTTGGGTTGAATATCTATATTTGCTCCCCTTTGAAAGTTTTAAGCTGACAAATCGGTTCATTCGCTAAGTAGCGCTAAAAATAACAGATATCACATTGATCAATAATGGCATTTGATTGATGTGCCAAAATATTAAAGCAAATAAAACTAAGACAATTTATGACAGGTTATAAGATTATCGTACTCGCCAAACAAGTTCCCGATACGCGAAATGTTGGTAAAGATGCAATGAAAGCCGATGGAACTGTAAACAGGGCAGCACTTTCTGCTATTTTCAATCCTGAAGATTTAAATGCGCTGGAGCAGGCGCTGCGGATCAAAGACAGTTTTCCCGGAACAACAGTCACCATCCTGACAATGGGGCCGGGTCGTGCAGCCGAAATTATCCGTGAAGGAATGTTTCGCGGCGCCGACGATGGAATATTGCTCACCGATCGCGCTTTTGCAGGTTCGGACACACTGGCCACCAGCTATGCACTTGGACAGACACTCAAGAAAATAAAAGATTTCGATATCATCATTGCCGGTCGGCAGGCCATCGATGGCGATACCGCACAGGTTGGACCTCAGGTCGCCGAAAAACTTGGGCTTCCGCAGGTTACGTATGTCGAAGAAATTAAGTCCATCGAAAATGGAAGAGTAGTAGCCAAGCGCAGACTCGAAAGCGGTGTGGAAGTTGTTTCGTGTCCGATCCCGCTGGTAATAACAGTTAACGGAACAGCACCCGACTGCCGCGCACGCAATGCAAGGTTGCTGATGAAATACAAACATGCAAAAACCGTTTCCGAACTTCAGAATTCAAACGAAGATTATTTGCATCTCTATAACGAACGGGCTTATTTGAATATTCAGGAATGGACAGTGAATGATATTGAATCAGTTCCCGCTGAATTGGGATTGTCAGGATCTCCAACCAAGGTGAAAACCATTGAGAATGTAGTTCTTCAGTCAAAAGGAGCAAAAGTTATTTCCTCTTCTGATGTTGATATCGAGGAATTGATGAAAGATTTAATTGAGAGTCACACAATTGGTTAACTTATAAGAAGTAAATATATGAACAGCATTTTTGTTTATTGTGAAATAGAAGACGGGCAAATTGCCGAAGTTAGCCAGGAATTGCTGACCAAAGGAAGGAGTCTGGCCACCGAACTGAATTGTAATCTTGAAGCAATTGCGATCGGTCATCAGCTTGAAGGCATTGAGAAAAACATCATCCCTTACGGAGTGGATGTATTGTATATTGCCGACGATAAAAGATTGGCTCCGTATTCAACTTTGCCACACACTTCAATTGTGGTTAAATTATTTGAAGAACAAAAACCTCAAATTGCACTGATGGGTGCTTCCTCGATTGGCCGCGATTTGGGTCCGAGGGTTTCATCAGCATTGCACAGCGGTTTAACAGCCGATTGTACTAGTCTGGTAATCGGCAACCATGAAGATAAAAAGCAAGGGAAAGTGTACGAAAATCTGTTGTACCAGATTCGTCCGGCTTTTGGTGGTAATATTATTGCAACCATTATCAATCCCGATTGTCGCCCTCAAATGGCTACTGTTCGCGAAGGAGTCATGAAAAAAGAGATTCTCGACCCGAAATACAAAGGTAAAGTGGTGAAGCTTGATGTGGCCAAATATGTGAGTGACATCGATTTTGTGGTTGAAATCATTGAGCGTCATATTGAAAAGAGCAAAGTGAATATCAAAGGTGCCGGAATAATCGTAGCCGGTGGTTACGGAATGGGATCGAAAGAAAATTTCAGACTTTTATATGAATTGGCTGAAGTTCTTGGCGGAGAAGTGGGCGCCTCGCGTGCTGCTGTTGATGCAGGATATACAGATCACGAACGCCAGATTGGCCAGACAGGCATCACTGTCAGACCTAAACTTTACATCGCCTGTGGTATTTCCGGACAAATTCAGCACAGGGCAGGGATGGAAGAATCTGCTCAGATCATTGCCATCAATACCGATCCTGAAGCGCCGATCAATATGGTTGCAGATTATGTGATCAATGGCGATGTTTCTGAAATCATTCCAAAAATGATCAAGTTTTATAAAAAGAATTCAAAATAAAACCTTCTACACAATGGCAAATTATTATACTGACAATAAAGAACTGAAATTTCATCTTCAACATCCTTTAATGGAGAAGATCGTTCGGTTGAAGGAAAGAAATTTCACAGAAAAAGAAAAATACGATTTTGCCCCGATGGATTACGAGGATGCTTTCGATAGTTTCGATAAAGTATTGGAAGTAGTTGGCGAAATTTGTGGCGATATTGTAGGTCCCAATGCTGAAAGTATTGATGCGGAAGGCCCTCATGTGGTTGATGGGCATGTTGTTTATGCCAAAGGAACTGAAATCAACATCAATGCCCTGCGCAAAGCTGGCCTGATGGGGATGTCGCTGCCGCGTAAATACGATGGATTAAATTTCCCAAACGTACCTTATATTATGGCTGCGGATATTGTTTCGCGTGCCGATGCCGGTTTTGTGAACATCTGGGGACTTCAGGATTGTGCTGAAACCATCAACGAATTTGCTTCCGAAGAACAAAAAGCCAAATACCTTCCACGGGTTTGCGGAGGAGAAACCATGGCAATGGACCTAACGGAACCCGATGCAGGATCCGATTTGCAGGCCGTTCAGCTAAAAGCCACCTGGGACGAAAAGAAACAAGTATGGTTGCTTAACGGAGTGAAACGCTTTATTACCAATGGCGATGGAGATATTTCACTGGTTTTGGCGCGTTCCGAACCAGGCACAAAAGATGGTCGCGGTTTGTCGATGTTCATCTACGATAAGCAAAACGGTGGTGTAACAGTTCGTCGTATCGAGCACAAAATGGGTATCATCGGTTCTCCGACTTGTGAATTGGTATTCAAAAATGCACCCGGAGAGTTGGTCGGAGATCGCAAAATGGGCCTGATTAAATATGTAATGGCCTTGATGAATGGTGCCCGCCTTGGAATCGCTGCCCAATCAGTGGGGATTTGTGAAGCAGCATACCGCGAAGCGTTGAGCTATGCAAAAGAACGTATGCAGTTTGGCAAAGCCATTATCCGTTTCCCCGCCGTATATGAAATGCTTTCGACAATGAAGGCAAAACTCGATGCTGCACGCTCTTTATTATACGAGACTGCCCGTTTTGTCGATATGTACAAGGCATACGCCTACATTTCGGAAGAACGTAAGCTGGATAAAGCGGAGCGTGATGAAATGAAGATGTATCAGAAACTGGCTGATATTTATACGCCTTTGGTAAAAGGGATGGCCAGCGAATACAGCAACCAGCTTGCTTACGATGCTATTCAGATTCATGGCGGTTCCGGTTTTATGAAGGATTATCCGGTTGAGCGTATATACCGTGATGCCCGTATTACTTCAATTTACGAAGGAACTACCCAGTTACAGGTGGTGGCGGCCATCAGAGGCGTTACAACCGGCGCCTATTTAAACCAGATTAGGGTGTACGAAGCCGAAAAGGTTTCTCCTGAACTTCAATATATGCGCCGCACATTAATTATCCTTACAGATGATTACGAACAGGCAGTTAAAAAGGTAACAGGAATGGACGACAACGAGTTTGTTGATTTTCACGCGAGACGTTTGGTAGAAATGGCAGGTCACATCGTCATGAGTTATCTCCTTTTGCTTGATACCAATCGTGATGCATCTTTCCTGAAATCGGCAAAAAATTACATCAATTTCGCAAAAGCACAAGTCAAAGCGAACGCCGAATTTATTCGTTCATCTGAATTGAGCGACCTTGGAATGTACAAATACGAGATGCAATAAGACGTTTTATTCCTGCAATAAATCTAAAAGGCTGCCCATGGGTGGCCTTTTTCATTTAAATCGGGTCGTCATCTTTAATTTTTCCTGAAAAGTTGGTCGCTGTAACTTGTTGAAGGTGAAAATATAGGATATCAGGGTCAGATTTTTGTTGATTTTTTGTGGTTTTTTATTTGGAAACGTTGATTCAGCCTTTATCTTTGCGACCGCTTTCAAAGGAAAGTATGTTATCCGGCAACGGAGGCAAGGGGGTAAGTAAAGGGAAGTATCTGGAAAAAAGTTTCAAAATAAATTTAAAAAGTTTTGGAGTTGAAGAAAAGAAAAATACCTTTGCAGCCGCTAAAAACGAAAGAGTTCATCGACAGAGTTGGGAGTAAAGAGCAAGATTTTGCAGGCTGATAAAACGGCAAGGTTCGGGAGAGATTGACAAGGC